>JAJTID010000196.1 GCA_021300155.1 Pirellula sp. | reverse complement strand
TCCCATTTGTTTTGCGTTGTTCTAGATGCATAAATGAGTCAGTGTCGGTCGCTTGAGACCAATCCCGGACTGATGGATTGCGTCAGTTGTTTGACGGATGAAGATCCATTGGGCCGGGACAATGGTCCCAGCCTACGATTGGGCAGGGATGATGGTTCCAGCTTATGGTTTGGCCTGAACGATACGTTTCGGCTACGGATGATGCGGTCGCGACAACCGGTAGCTTGGGACCATCGTCCCGAGCGGTGCGAATCTTCTGTTTCTTGCAGTGAAAGTTGCCGCAATAATAGAAGCTTCGAAAGCGAAGATCCGTTGGGCCGGGACAATGGTCCCAGCCTACGATTGGGCCAGGATGATGGTTCCAGCTTATGGTTTGGCCTGAACAATTCGTTTCGGCTACGGATGATGCGGTCGCGACAACCCGTAGCTTGGGACCATCGTCGGACCATCGTCCCGAGCGGTGCGAATCTTCTGTTTCTTGCAGTGAAAGTTGCCGCAATAATAGAAGCTTCGAAAGCGAAGATCCGTTGGGCCGGGACAATGGTCCCAGCCTACGATTGGACCGGGACAATGGTCCCAGCCTACGATTGGGCCGGGACGATGGTTCCAGCTTACGATTGGGCCGGGACGATGGTTCCAGCTTATGGTTTGGCTGCGACTATGGTCTCTGCGGACGGCTTAATGTAATTTCGAACTACTGTCTTCGCCTATTGGTGTTGTTATGGCCCTGAATCTTCCTGCTCCTCCGAACTTTCGAGGGCTGAACAAGAATCTGCCCGTACGTCGTTACGAACGCTATTTGCCACATTGGCGTCAAGATGGAGCGACTTACTTCGTAACCTTCAATCTCGTAGATGCCATTCCAGCCCACAAGCAACGGGAAATCGAGTCGATCCGACGAGAGTGGGAGTGCAAGAAATCGCAACAACCCAGCGAACATAGTTGGCAAGAGTACGCTAAGACGGTCTACAACATAGCCGAGCGTGCATTGGATGCAGGATTCGGTGACTGTTGGTTTCTGAAGCCATTGTACGTCGAAGAATTGATACGTTCCGTTTTGCATTTTCAGGAGCAACGTTACGAGATTGGTTGTTTCGTAGTCATGAAGAATCACTGCCACTTGGTCATTCGCCCGTTCGAAGGTAACGAGCTGGAGGAGTTGGTAGGTGCAATCAAGAGAACGACTTCGCGATTCATCCATGATCGTGAGGGAATGAGCGGAGCCTTATGGAGCCAAGAGAGTTACGATCGAATCATTCGCGACGAAGAGCATTTGTACCGCGTCATTCAGTACATCGGGAACAATCCAATCAAGGCCGGGGTTGAAAAAGAGCAATGGAATCGTTGGATCCATCCAGCGTGGGAACGGGGAGGATGGAAATTTCAAGATCCACCGTAACGCACCGCCATCGCGACACACCCGTAGCTTGGGACCATCGTCCCGAGCGGTGCGAATCTTTTAGTTCTAGCGGAGAATACGGTCACTAATGGATGTTGCGTGACTGAAAACCCATTGGGCCGGGACAATGGTCCCAGCCTACGGTTGATGCGTTTGCTGTTAGCATTCGCTTTGAATTTTCTCTAGTCGCTTCGGGGAAATACTAATGCGCGTCCCGAGTTGTTGCGAGTGCAGTGAGACTCGCAACTCTTCAATTCCCCATCGATACTCAAGCAACTTGCCGGTCGGATAAAGGGACTGACAGCCTACTGGATTCTTTCCAAGCTGGGCAATCGATTGAATCGTTGCTGCGGCAGGTTGCGATTTGGCCAATCGCTGTTGGTAGTCATCCCAAAACTTCTTCGCTGAACTCTCTGTCGCTTGATCTTTGCTCGATCCCGTTGCCTTCAATCGCTCGACACGGACGGCTAACGATTGCAAGTAACGTGGGAACTCTTTGATCACACACCACGGTGCGTTCCAAACAAATGAGTCGTCCCAAAGTTGTTGCAATTGCATCCGTATCTGCTCAACGCTCGTTCCCCAGGCACTCGGGGCTTTCTCCAACAACGATCGAACGCGATGATTGGCTTCACCCAGTTTCGGTAACCACTTGGCCAACTCGCCCGCAGCCATTCCGATTCGTTCGACACGTTTCAGTCGACTCAGATCGAAGTCTAATTTCGAACGGAAGCCTGGCTCCAACGCTTCTGCGTGCCATTTTGTATCGACGAATGCAATGCGAGCCATCAAATCACCCAACATGTCTCGCAATCGATCTCCAGGAAAGCGATCGGACAACCAAAGACTAGCCGTTCCGAATTGGGGTAGGTGTTGGATCTGACTGCGAATCTCTCGTCGCTCGATTTTATGAAACAATCGAATCCAACCGACACGCAGCATCTGCTCGGCCATCGCTGCATGATCGATGACCGCAGTCTTGATCGCATCCTCGACCACAACCAATGTCGGAAAGAGTTCTACCTTTACTCCACCTCGCACCTCGACCACGGAACTCGGAAGCTGCTCAATGTCCCAAGTATCCATCTTGGTCCGCGCCCAATCGTATCGGGTGGAGGTCGACGGTGGGTTTTGGTGGACAGCCTCACTGATCCTCGTTCGTTGCGATTGTTGCAAATCGCTCAGATCGCGAGCTGATTGCAATAATTCCCCTTTCTCATCTTGTAACTCCACGCGCATCCGCAAATGCTGTGGCAACGAAGCGAGGTCAAAATCCTCTCGTTGAACCGGCTCGCGAATGTGCTTCGTGAGTACATCGCAAAATGACTTCCAAAACGGAGCTTGCGACTCGCCCAACGCCGTCAACGCAGGAATCAACTCTCGGACGGTATCCGGGACTGGCACCAATTGACGGCGCAGTCTCTTGGGCAAGGACTTGATCAGATAAGTTAACTTTTCTTCCAATAGTCCAGGGACCAACCACTCCAGTCGTTCGGAATGCAGTTGATGCACGACCGCTTGAGGTACCGTCACACTCACGCCGTCTTCTTCGTGTCCAGGTTCGAATCGGTAGCGAAGTGGCAGCTTCGTTACACCAATGGCAACTTGCTCCGGGAACTCGCGATCGATTTCTTTGCGATCGACGGGCAATACGATATCGTCCCAAGTGAGATAGGGGCTCATTTCGGGATTAATGACAGTTGTACCAGCGGTTTTGTCGGGCTTTGCGTCCTTCTTCAGAACAAGCGTTCGATCCCAGCGTTCGAGGGTCGCGCGATCGACAACCGTTTTGGGGATACGAGCTTCATAGAATGCGACGAGCACTTGCGGGTCGATAATCAGGTCGCGCCGTCGCGTTTTGTCCGCCAACGAACGGACTTGCTCCATGAGCTTGATGTTGTGCTCCCAAAATTTGGCGCGAGACACCAACTCACCTTCAGCGAGTCCATGTTCAATCAAAAGCGAGCGTGCCAGTTCTGGATTCAATGGAGCCAGCGGTACCGCAATGCGAGGTGCGACGGGCAATCCGAACAACGAACCTCGCCGCATCACCAGTGCACTCCCTTGTTTTTTACTGAAGTGCGCATCATCGTAAGCGTACTTGATCAGATGTGTTGCAACACGTTCGATCCACTCAACTTCAATCTTCGCTGCAGTGCGCGCATACCTCTGTGTGGTCTCGATCCGTTCCGCAGAGACAATCCACTTCGGTTTGGTTTGCCGAATACCAGATCCAGGCCAAAGAGCCATCTCCAAATTCTGAGCCCCGCGATACTTGCCCGTATCCTCCATCATGCCAATGCCAGATAGCATTCCTGCAAGCAATGACAAATGGAGCTGGTCATACCCGCTCGCATACCCGCTAGTCCGTTTCGCTGGCGATGCTGCTTTCGATGTCTCCTCTTCGATCGGATCCAATTGCACAGTACGTTTGCCAAGTCGAACACTGGACTCTTTGCATTGTTCCAGAAGTTGTCGATGGACATCTGCCCACTCACGCAATCGAACGATTGAAAGAAAATTTTCCTGCAATGCTCGTTCGAGTCGCGAGCGGCCGAGTTGTTCTCGAAGGGATTGATAAAAATCCCAAATGCGCAGATACGACAGAAAGTCACTTGTCGGATCGCGAAACTTGACATGAGCCGCGTCCGCCGCAGTGGCTTTCTCGGGAGGTCGTATGCGTGGATCTTGCGTCTCGATCGCGGCTGCAATAATGAGCATATCGTTGAGACATCCGTTCTTATCCGCTTCGATAATCATGCGACCGACGCGAGGATCGACAGGCCAACGCGCGATTTTGCGTCCCACTTCCGTGAGTCGTTCTTGAAGATCGATCGCACCCAATTCACGAAGCACGTTCATTCCTTCGCGAACAGACTCAGGCCGCGGTGGATCGAGCCAGGGCAAGGCCTCGAAGTCGTCGATCCCGAGCGATTTGGTGTGAACGATCGTCGCCGCCAGATCGCTTCGTCGTATTTCAGGAGTCGCAAAGGGAGCGCGACTCAAATAGTCCTGCTCATCGTAAAGCCGAATCGCGATACCCGGCCCGAGTCGTCCGCAACGTCCTGAACGCTGATTCGCAGAAGCTTGCGGAATGGGCTCGATCGGCAATCGTTGCACTTTGCTTTTGGCGGCAAATCGCGAAACACGAGCAGTGCCTGTGTCGATCACGTAACGAATACCAGGGACAGTTAACGAACTCTCGGCGACGTTCGTGGCGAGAACGATGCGGACTTTGGAGTGCCGTTGGAAGACGCGTTGTTGTTCAGCCTCAGTGAGCCGCGCATAGAGTGGCAACACCTCCACTTCCTGCAATCGTCCACGCTGTGTCAAATGCCCGCGAAGTTGCTTGGCCGCGTCCCGAATCTCGCGCTCGGTCGGGAAGAACGCCAAGATATCGCCGCGACCTTCGCTGAACAATTCATCGACAGCATCGCAGAAGCGAATCATTTGGCTATCGTCGTCGGCCCAAGCAAGGTCGTTTCTGTTTGCAATCCGTCGATCTTGTGCGCCACGATAACGGATCTCCACGGGATAGCTACGGCCCTCGACCAAGACCACGGGTGCAGGACCGATAGCATCGACAAAGTGTTCTGCAAAACGTTCTGCATCGATCGTTGCGCTGGTGATAATCACTCGCAAATCGGGACGTTTCGGCAACAACCGTTGCAGGTATGCCATCAACAGATCGATATTGAGCGAACGCTCGTGCGCTTCGTCGACGATGATGCAATCGTAAGCGTCAAGGAAACGATCGCGTTGGATCTCCGCGAGCAAGACACCGTCCGTCATCAGTTTGATCAACGACTCCGGTTTGGTTTGATCATTGAAGCGGACTTTGAAACCGACGGCATCACCGATACGGCTATCGAGTTCTTCTGCGATGCGAGCCGCAACGCTACGAGCTGCAATCCGGCGCGGTTGCGTATGCCCAATCCAGCCAGTCTTGCCTAGTCCTGCTTCCAAACAGAGTTTGGGGAGTTGCGTACTTTTTCCGGAACCGGTTTCACCACACAACACGAGCACTTGCCGATGGACCAGCAAATCGATGATCTGGTCCCGATAGTTTGTAATCGGAAGGTCGGTGTCATACTCGATCGTTCGAGGTAGCGTCTCTCTCTTTTGAAACGACTCATGGCATTCTGCGAGCGCGTGATTCCAACGCTCTGTATCTAGCATGCGACGTTTGCCAGCCGGCTGTTTGAGGATCCTTTCCCGCTGGTGCTTTAGCCGTAGATAGTGTCGCCGAAGTAGTCGTGAGGGTTCTAGTTCCGCCAAAGACACCGAGGAAACATCGTTCACCACTTCATCCGAACTCATGAACGTTCCCAGCGAATCGCAAAAACCCTAGCCAACACGATGAACAACGCACCGCAACCAGTGAGCACGGCCAACTCTGTACCGATTTGGTCGAGAGGCAGTTCACGCCAAAAGACTTTGTTAAATCCCTCAAGTGCCCATGCGTTGAATGTGCATAGTCCCACCTTTTGAATCGTCTCACTCATCAGATAGCGAGGAACCATGCTACCCCCTAAGGCACTCATGCTGAGGATAACGATCGTCGAGACCCAACCGAGTTGCATTCGTGATTTGCAAAGAGACGCGAGCAATAGGGCGAAGCTGGAAGAAGCACCTGCGGTCACGAGAGTCATGGCCGCGAAGCCTTCCCAATGTCGGAGGACATCGATTTTGAAGACGAGTGCTCCCCATGTGAACATCAGAAGCATCTGAATGCACCCGATCATCGTGAGATAGGTCCACTTTCCCAATAGCAGTTGATCCATGGTCAATCGGCTGCAAAGGAGCCGATCGAGTGTAGAGTTCTCCCGCTCTTCTAGCAGCGAACCGCTTGCCGTTGTCGCGCTAAACAGCAAAAACATGACGGCGATACCGGCGGCATACATCGCTACGACAGGATTCGTTTTTTTCCCTCCCATCAAGTCAACGTTTACCACTTCAGGCATGGCGGACATTGACGGAACCTTGGTCCCAACGTCTTCGAGTGCGGGACCAGCAATAATGTTGCCATCGTTTGGCGATTGATTCTGCGATGGGCTGCTGGTCGATACTCCTGAAGCGAGAACGACAGGGTTGTTGGCTCTCATCGCCGCTTGCTTTTCTTTTGCAATCTCCGCTTGCGCCGTCAAAACGGACTTTTGGACGACCGCTGTCATCACTTGCGACGCGACTTGATCGAAGGAATCCGAGAGCACTTCGACTTTAGGTGCATCGGGTTGTTCTTTTTTCTCGTGGTTTTTGGGGAACACGATAGCGGCAGAGGCCATGCCACGGCGGACGAGATCTTCGGCTTGTGCCCGTGTGATTGCGGTGATCGTATCGGTTGAATTCTTGTTGGTGATCCGGAGAGACTTTTGTTCCAAGAGTCGTTCCATCGAACGGGTCGAAAGCGAGCTGTGCTGTTCATCGCAAACGACGATTTTGATTTTGGGCGTTGTCGATGAGGCATCGCGCGATCCGAAGATAACGGCGAAGATGCTAAAGAAAAGAATGGGGACAATGAATGTCAG
>JAJTID010000107.1 GCA_021300155.1 Pirellula sp. | reverse complement strand
AGTGAACGATAGAATCGCAGCATTTGGCCTTCCAAGGCCGTAGAATATCCATCCATGATTTCCTCCTGCCTTACGGCTGAAGCTATCATGAACGATTCCGGTCAATTCTCAAATACGGATTTTATTCCCAGACTATTCCTAATCACGTCTACCAACCAAGGGCCATGAAAATTGCTCACAGTATATTGAAGAACTCCGAAACTCAAACCAGCCGTCAAGCATCCGGGCCAGACTTCCCACATGCTGCGCCAACCAGCCATCGCCCAGATCAACCAAAAGGGAATGATCAAGGAGAACAAAGGAAGCTGTCTGCCCACCATCATGCTCAATTGTTCGATCGGCAGTTCGGTGACTCGATTCAAGACAATCATAGGAGTCCCTAACGCGCCAAACGCGACCGGTGCCGTATTGCCAATCAATGCCAAACCTGCGGCCGACAATGGCTTGAACCCGAGACCGATCAACATAGCGGCCGATATCGCAACAGGTGTTCCGAACCCAGCCGCACCCTCGATGAATGCACCGAAGCAGAATGCAATCAACAACACTTGGAGTCGACGATCCTCAGCAATCGATGCAATCGAACGTTTCAATACCTCGAATTGCCCAGTGGCAACGGAGATGTCGTAGACGAACATCGCCGAGAGTACTATCCAACCGATAGGGAATAATCCATAGGCTGCACCATTGGCAGCAGCAGCCAGTGCCAAACTGATCGGCATTTTGAAGATGAGGATCGAAACAACCAGCGATACGACCAAACCGGCTGTCGCTGCAACATGGGCACGAACATGAAGAAGAGCTAACAGTCCTAGCAGAGCAAAGATAGGCAACGCAGCTACCAATGCCGAAAGAAACACGTTTCCACACGGGTCATACATCTGTACCCAGGGTGATTGCAACATTCTTATTCCTTCGGTGATAAAGTCCTAACCTAGCAGTCGCTTGGCTAGTTGTGCCATCTGTTTCATGAGAACGGGGTCTTTGATCCCGGGGCTACTTTCGATCCCGGATGCCAGATCGATGCCGTCGGGAGATGCTATCTCAATAGCCTCGGCTAGATTCGACGGCTTCAGCCCCCCCGCGAGCAAGTAGGGTACGGACTGAAACTCCGCTGGACGAGGCGAAAGCAAATCCCAGCGCGCGGTTTTGCCCGTTCCGCCACGTTGCACTGGGTCGTGCGCATCCACCAAGAATGTGGTGACATGCGAAGTCCATTGCGTTGCGATGGCCGCATCTTCGGGATGTTGCGTTCCTCGCCATGCAATCGCTTTCCAAATCGGAATGATTCGCAATTCCGGAAAAGTCGAAGCCTTGATTGCCCAACTCAGCGATTCGTCACCATGAAGTTGAATGGCATCCAATGGACACATTCGAACGACCTCGGCCACGCGCTCTGGTGTTTCATTGACAAAAACACCAACACGCAATGCTCTACCATCCGCGAGGGCAGAAAACTCTGCCGCTCGCTCGGTGGAAACGTACCTCGGGCTTGCTGGGTAAAAATTGAAACCCAGCGCTTCTGCTCCACAGTCGATAGCAATCCGAACATCCTCGTGGCGTGTAAAGCCACAGAACTTCAACTTCGGGCAACTCGTTTTTCGGACTTCCATCAAACTTGAATCATTTTGTGTTTGGCCGTTACGACCGGAATTGGGAACTAAAAATGATCCACCGAAATGATATGGCCGACAAGTAGCCATACTCCCACAAAGAGTGATGCCATCGCGGTATTTAGAAATTCGATAGACATAAGGTCGGACCTCTCGTGCAAAAAGTGAGAAACCGCCCATCCATAGAAATCAGTCCACAACGGTAGCGGACTTTTCGCCTTCCTGCGAGTCTGCATCATCGACAATCTGTTTTAGGAATTTTAGAAAATTCCTGTGCCGCGATTTCTCTTTCCTAGCCGTCAAAGTCCTGTTCTGTTAAGGGTGCTGTTCGATCCGCCCAATCGAACGTCTGCCAGGGTTGGAATCAGCCGTAGGCGTCGTCTCAACCAAGATGGTAACGACTTGAAAAAATTTCTTGCACACCATGACACGACTTTGAAGTAGTCTATACCTTTTCTGATCATCACTCGGACCTACTTCAAACCATGATTCGATGTCCACGATTCGCTGTCGCCTATTTGTCCATCGTGTTTTCCTTTGTCTTCGGTGGTTCTGAACTTTCTGCTCAATTGGCAATCCCATCCTCGTGGCCTGCCGAAACGGAGAATCGACTGAAGGACATTTACGATCGCGGTGAGTTTCGGGCACCCAAGATTCAAGTCGACTGGTTCCCTGACAGTAATGGCTACACACTTCAAGAACGGGATCCATCCTCTGACAAAACGGTCGGGGTAAGATATGACGTCCGTACCGGCCAACGACTTGAATCCAAGCAAGGCGATGACCAGCAGACAGGACGCCGAACGCTTCGTTCGCCCGACGGGAAACACGTTTTGGAATTTCGCGACCGAGAGCTTTTCGTTCGGAACATCGAGACAGACCAACGAACCCAATTGACCAAGCAAACGCCCGATCGAGAGATCTCGTACCGCAATCCCCAATGGAGCCCGGATGGAAGTCGAGTTGCTTTTATCGAATCGGATGTCACGGAGGTACTACAACGATCCGTGTTGGTTCCAGAAGATCCATCCTACCCAGGTGTTCAAAAGAATCGTTTTGCTAGAGTTGGCGGATCAATCGAAAAGCTTCGAGTCGGGATCGTGAATCCTGACGGCACAAACCTTCAATGGTTGTCGATGGATACGCCTGCCGAAGGGATCTACTTAGGACAAGTGGAATGGGCTGGAAACTCGGATGAGTTGCTTGTCGAAAAGTTTAGTCGATTCCGAGATCAACGCGATTTCTTCCTCGCCAAAGTCAATGGTGACGTAAAGAAAATCTACCACGAGATCAACGACGCATGGGCTGAGTCCAGCCAAGGAAAAAACTCCGGACTCACTTGGATCCGCGATGGCAAGGAGTTTATTGTCGTGAGTGAAAAAGATGGCTGGCGGCATGCCTTTCTTTGGTCGCGAGAAGGAAACGAATTGGCCTTGCTCACTCCGGGCAACTATGACGTGATCGAACGCGGGCCTGTCGATGAACTAGGTGGGTGGTACTATTTCTATGCTTCGCCTGACAACGGAACACAAAAGCATCTATTCCGAGTACCGCTCGATGGATCTGGAAAGTCTGAACGAATCACACCTGCTAATGAACCGGGAACACACACGTACGATATATCACCCGATGCGAAATGGGCCATTCATACATATTCGACCATCGACACTCCACCACGCGTAGAGTTAGTCACGTTACCAGAACATCGCGTTATCCGCGTGCTCGATGAGCATGCGAAGATTCGCTCCAAAATGAAGTCGATCGCGGCCAGGCCAACCGAGTTTGTGCAACTCGATATAGCCAACGGTATCTCCATGGATGCATGGATGATCAAGCCAAAGGACTTTGATGCCTCCAAAAAGTACCCGGTATTCATTTACGTTTATGGCGAGCCCCATGCGCAGACGGTCTTGAATGAATGGGGAGCAGCTCACATCGACTTTCATCGTGCCGTAGCAGACCTCGGTTACATTGTCGTTTCGATCGACAATCGTGGTACACCTGCTCCGAAAGGTGCAGCATGGCGGCGCTCCATCTTCGGGAGTCTCGGGCCGCTCTCCACCGAAGAACAAGAAGCTGGTCTAAAAGAGCTTGCCAGAACACGACCTTATGTCGATCTATCACGAGTCGGTATTTGGGGTTGGAGCGGCGGTGGCTCGAATACACTCAACGCTATGTTTCGAAAACCAGACTCGTATCATGTTGGAATTGCAGTCGTACCGAAACCACAGCCGCATTTGTACAATGCTTGGTTTCAAGAGATTTTCATGCGAACACGGGAAGTGAATCCTGAGGGATATCAAAGAGCAGCTGCCATCAATTATGCAGAGGGACTTCGAGGCAAGTTATTGATCATCACAGGTTCTGGAGAAACGAACACGCATATTCAAATAATCGAAGGGTTGGTCGACAAGCTCATCGAGCTTGGCAAACCCTTTGACTATATGGTTTATCCGAATCGCGACCATGGTCTTCGGGAAGGAAACGGAACGAACGTTCATGTTCGAATGCTCATCGTTCGATATTTGTTAGAGAATCTTCCGGCTGGACCTAGGTAGGCGGGAGTTGGTTTACTTTCTACCGAAGTCTGCAGGGTTCTCCCCCCAACGGCTAGTCTCCCACTTGAGGATCGGATTTTTCCAGGAATGGCCCGCTAACCATTTTTCGGCGCGAGCGACCAGATTGAACAATCGTTGACTATCCGAAGAAGGGGGCAGTTTCGTTTTGCACTTCCCCTGTCGAATCCAGGTGATTCCGATTTTGGAATCGGAATAGATCGGGGTGTCTGGCTCCTTTTCGTGAAGTAGAGCCAGTGCGTGCACGATCGCTAAGAACTCGCCGATGTTAACCGTTCCTTCGGGATAAGGTCCCATGTGAAACATATTGGTACCGGTCGCCAGATCGATCCCTTGATATTCCAACTGACCTGGGTTCCCTTTGCACGCGGCATCGACGCACCATGCAGACATGTTGACACCCAATCCTGATAGTTCGTGGAAATCAACGACGGGGGTGGTAGCTTTTTTGGGTGCACCATCTCCCTTGCCCCAATGCTCATCGGCATCCTGTTGGAATGCAACTTTCGCTTTGGCTAGCGTATCAAACGATTTGTACTTGGCACCTGAGAATCCGCTGATCTGCTTTTGGCAAGCATCCCACGAAGAGTAAACTCCTGGCTCCCGTCCTTGCCAAACAACATAAAACTTTGGTTTTTTGTCCGCCAATCGAGATACTTTTTCTTTGCAGAGAGTTGCACAGGCGAACGCTGAGGACCAAATCTCCGTGCGGCAATTCGCCAAAACTTGACACGCATCTATTTTGGACGTTTTTGGTTTCTACCGCAACCGCGAGATCGGCTATGTCTCGCGTGTTTCTAAGAGGTCTTGCGTGTATACTTGCAGATTGTGTTTTTCCACAACGCGAGCTTGCGCTGGGCAAAGTGGATCGAACAATTCTCTCGTAAGGCACCCATCCGATGTTGCGTCGACAATTTTGTGCTTCGACTGCTGCGACCATTTCGTTGGCCAGTTTCGCCGGCGATACGATTGCGAGCACCAGTTCCGAACTGCCGCCGATTCGCGCCATCACTCGTGGACCGAAGTTTCATTGGCGCGGCTATTATGACAAAGACCTATTCGATGCGAACGATCGTTATGTGCTAGCAAACGAGGTTGATTTCGAAGGACGAAGTCCCGAGCCTAGCGACCGGATTTCGGTCGGTATGATCGATCTTCAAAAGCAAGATGAGTGGATTGATTTAGGTACTTCGACCGCTTGGAATTGGCAGCAAGGTTGCATGTTGCAGTGGATACCAGGAGACGATTATCGTGAAAAGCAACATGTTCTCTGGAACGATCGAGAGGGAGATCGCTTCGTCTGTCGCATCCTGGATATCGAAAGTCGTCGCATTGTTCGAACACTGCCTGCTCCCATCTATTGTGTAGCACCCAACGGACAGTGGGGATTGAGTATCGATTTCCGCCGCCTCAACGATTGCCGACCGGGTTATGGCTATGCAGGGATCCCTGATCCATACTCCAGAGATCTTGCTCCAGAACAAACAGGTATATCGCGAGTGGATTTAAAAACGGGCGAATCTCAATTGCTGCTGAGTTATGCCCAAATCGCAGCCATCCAATACGCAAGCGATGTCAAGTTGCAATTCGATCCGAAAAAATCGAAGCATTGGTTCAATCATCTACTGGTAGCTCCGGGTGGAAAACGTTTTTTATTTTTGCATCGATGGAGAGAAACACCGGAAGATGCTTCACGAGAGAAGATTGCGTCGACAGGATTTTCAACACGCATGTTCACGGCCAACGCGGATGGATCGTCGCTGCATATTGTCGATCCCTATGGCAAAACTTCGCACTTTATTTGGCGCGATAGCAACTCGATTTGCGCATGGGCATGGCACCCCTCGCATCGGGAGCGATTCTATCTCTACGAAGATCAATCCAATCGCGTATCTGTCGTGGGCGTCGATGCGATGACACAGAATGGGCACAATACGTATATGCCATTTACCAACAACGATTGGATTCTCAACGATACTTATCCCGACAAGGGGCGTATTCAGCATCCTTACCTGTATCAAATAAGTACGAATCGAAAAGTTCCGATCGCGGATTTGCTATCTCCCGATCGTTATCGTGCAGAATATCGATGCGATAACCATCCGAGTGCCAGCCGAAGCGGTCGTCAAGTCGTGCTAGATTCCACGCATGATGGCAAAGGCCGACAAGTTTATTTGATCGATGTCTCGACGATTGTCGATGCGGCACGATAGGCCATTTGTTTGCGCACAATTCATAAAAAAACCCCAGGTTGTTGCCTGGAGTTTATGATTTTATCGCAGATTAACTTTACCAAGTGTACTCGGCACCAAAGCTTATCCCTTGGTAGACAACATTCGACTCGTTGTTGACTGACAACGTCCTTGGTCGGTTCACACCGAACGTGGTTGGTGGTACTGCATTGAAGTTGTTCGTTGCGAGTGCCACGTTATCGATATACATGACTTGGTAGGCAGTCCGGAAGGCCCACGAATAATTGAGTCGATACCATAGCTGAGCTGATCCTTGGGTGATGAAGGCTGCTTTGTCGTCTTCTATGGTCTCAGTGAAAGCTGCAAGCGAGTTACCATCTATCACGCTGGTTTGACGTGAATTGTTGTTAAACACGCCCGACTTCAATTCACTACCGAGTTTGACACCTGGCAAAAAGTTGTACCAAAGATCTCCACCGAGTTGGAACCCGACGAGCGAGTTAGTCGTGTTGACTCGATAGTCGAAGAAACGTGGACTATTGTTCGCAAAGGTGTCGTTGAATTCACCGCGTGCAGTGAATCGAGCACCTTCACTGATGTCCATGTACCGGATACCACCAAGGAAGGAACCTTGGAAAAATCCGTAGGGCTCAGACCATCGGCGTCTGAAGTTGACTTCGCCGTTATGCAGTTCGCTTTCGTAATCGAGACGATGCACGAAAGATCGGTCCGAGTCGTCGAATCCATTGTTTGGAAGTGTTCCGAAATTACTGATGAACGAGAACAAACTCGGAGTCGTTCTTGTCACTTCTGCGGAATCGTCCCACTTGTTCAGTCCGAAGTATAGCACTTCAAGGTTGGAACCCGGGCCGGTCTGGATATTGCCTTGAACAGCAAGTCCCGCCTTGAGGTCGTCCAACTCGAGCATGTCCCCACTGAGGACTCTAGGTCCGTTGATTCCATCGCTGCTGAAAACAAAGTCGGATGACCCCTTCGTTCTAGCCAAGAACATTGCCTCGGCGGATATGTCGAACCAACGTTGTGTGGATACTCCACCCTCACCGTAAGGACGCAAGCACCCACGTTTCGAGGCGAGCCACCCGAAAATGTCTCTTCGGAAACCGGTCTTCGAGCGCCCGAAGATGTCGCAACGGTCTTCACCCCAGCGGCCTAGAACACCTCCTCCACCGAGGAGTCCGCAACCAGGTCCACATCCGTAGGGTCCGCAGCCCGGGCCGCATCCCTCACCGCCGAAACCCATGCCGCCGCCCATTCCATTTCCGAAGCCAAGACCGCAGCCAGCAGGACCGCAGCCAGCAGGACCGCAGCCATCGCCGAAGCCGGGTCCGCAACCGCCCATGCCACCAGGTCCGCAGTTTTCGACCCCGCAGGACGGATTGACTACCATCGGCGCGGAGCCACCCTCGCCGTAGCCTTGCGTCCCAGATTCGGTATGCGATGCATACATCATCGGACTTTGCGGTCCCATGGCGTCGGGATACGGGCTGCCGGGCATCATCTGTGCATCTACTTGCCCGCTAGTTGTGGCGATCGCCAATCCAGCGAGTAAACGTATCTTCCAGCCTTTAAGCAACTTCATCGAATAATCTCCAACGCAAATATGCGATCACAACAACCCAGGACTGAGTTCCTGTAATTCCCCCCGATTGGATCAGATGCCGAAGCATCTGCTGGCAGCATTCAAATATGCTTTCGCCATGGAATAATCGGCTTAACACGACCGCCTACTACAACGAGAACGATCGAAACAGCCGATACCACCGGCTTTATCGGCAAGTCCCGAATCAAAAGTTCGATGAATCGCTATTTTTCTCGCTACAGTCGGCAAAATTTAACCCGCAGGTCTCTTTCGAATTGCTAGCTACAGCCGCCATCTTTGAGGTCTCCACCGTCCTGTTGTTGTTCGTGGCGCTTTTGGCGTTTTGGACTCGCATCCGGTTTGGTTGCCTACCGCTTGGCACTCGCGGTCGCGGCAGGCGAGCTGTTTTCCTGGCAAGGAGCCTTGTCCTATTTCGTCATCGTCTGCGTGGGTGGGCTCGCGATCGGGTGCATTGTTGGCTGGTTGGTGATGCAGGTCCACGAACGACTAGACGATCCAGTGATCGAGACCGTCTGCATGCTCATGACAGCCTACGCTGCGTACCTATTGAGCGAGTCGATTCACTTTTGGGACGATCGTGATTCAGGGAATATCGCTTCCATTCTTAGTTCGCGCGTTAGGAATCGCTGGGGGCGGTCGGTCCGGAATGAACAAGATATCGATGCCAGGCTCGCTCTATTGGCAGAGGCAAGCGTGTTTTTGAAAATGTAACCAACCGCAGGTGTGTCTTCCGAAGAAATCGATTACTTGCGATCCCACTTCCGCACGCAATCCGATGCTTGGCTGTCTCGATTGGGGCTAGAGGAGGAGAGTGGATTGATCGAAAACCAGTCAGGGATTTGCCAGAGCGCGTACTTACGGACACTGCACCGGCAAAGACACCGGCGGCATCCAATGGCTCGAGACTCGATCATCGACGAGTCGACGGTCCAAAAACTGGAGCGAGAACTGGACAGGGAAGAGTCCCGACTGACTTCTGTAACTCGAAAGCCTTGAAGTTGTATTGACCGAATCGGAATGTATCCGTTACGTTGATAGAGATCGATGCACGCATATCGAGTCCACATGGTGAACATTTTTGAAAGGTGATTTTGTGACGATTACACGAGTTGGAACTAACGAGAAGTACGCATCTAATTGGGACTCCATTTTCGGTGGTGGTACGGGAAAGACCTCAGCCAGCAAGTCTTCCGCAAAGACAGAGAAGAAGGCGGCTAAGCCTGTGAAGAAAAGTGCTACGGCAACGAAAGCAACTCCAGTCGCGGCGAAAAAGACTGCTGCTCCTGTCGCAGCAAAGAAGGCTGTTGCCACGAAAAAGGTAGCTACGAAAGCTCCAAAGGCAGCCAAGAAAGTCACTAAGACAAAGAAGAAGTAGACATCCTCTCTACTGGGAAATAGTCAATCAGGCTCGCCTGTGTTAGCATGGGGACGTAGTACACCAATCCTCCATCCGGCGAGTCGTATGAACTTTGAGATCCAAGTTTTCTTACAGCGAATCGCAATTCCAGCGGTAGCGTCTCTTGTCGGTGGATGGATCCTCTTGTCCACCGAAGAGTGTACGGAAAACTACGAAGACGAACCTCTGCAGGGCATCTTTCTTAAAACCCTGCTCGGAACAGTCCTCTGTGGAACAGGACTGCTAGCCTCGGATCTTCTCCAGAGAGGCTTGCTACTCAAGCCCGAGGATTGGCTAAGTTGGAAAGCATCCTATCAATGGCAATGGATGGCGATACTCATTCCATCCAGTTTTGTGGTGCTGGGATTACTGCGAT
This sequence comes from Pirellula sp., assembly GCA_021300155.1. GTDB lineage: Bacteria > Planctomycetota > Planctomycetia > Pirellulales > Pirellulaceae > JBKCUI01. The sequence continues at coordinate 21,218 of JAJTID010000107.1, read as the reverse complement.
CGTCGCTGCCTGTTCCTAAGTCCATCGCAAACATCGCGTGGCCAATGTTAGCCATTCTCACAACCTGCACGGTGGTTGTTTCCTTGATGGAACCGGACGTGTTGAAGGAGGAAAAGTGGAAAGAGGAATTGAAGTCCCTTTTGTGGCGCATCGCTGTGGGAACCGCAGCCATCCTATTGAATATCGCCACGCTCGACAATTTGGCTAGGTCCGGTGCCGCCCGCTGGACGCCTCTCGTGTTGGTTGGCCAATTGGGTTGCGTAGCTGCGATTATCTTGCAATCTTACGCCAGTCTAGGTGAATGGACACTCGCGTGCATCGGATCAACCGTTGGGTTGTCTATTGGCAGTTTGATCAAGGGGTCGCAACCACCAACGTTCGCGAGTTGGCAGTTGTCTTCGATAGTCTTTCCCTTGACGATCGCTTCAGGCGTGTCGTTGTTGTTGTCTCCCTATTTTCAATCGCAGCCGCTTTCACTCTGGCTTCAAGGAAGTGTTCTCGTTTTGCCGACGGCTGTATGGTTGGTCGATATCATCTTTACTCGATTCGCCAATCCTTGGGTGCGGGCTTTGTGTGCGGCTGGCATCTGCAGCGTATTGTTGGCTGCCATCCTGCTGATTACGAAACCTTTTCAATCGGAATGGTAAGCCAAATGATGGAGCGACAGAAACCGTGATGAAGATTCAACGCACTCTCGTGCACAATGCCATCGCTGCGATGTTGCTGACATTGTTCGGTTACATCGGTTGCGGATTCGGCGGAATCGTCTTGGGATTCTGGGTGATGATGTTGTGGTATTCTGTTCGACGCACACCTCGTCGATGGGAATTGCTATTCCTCTCGATCATCGGGATGGTTGGTGGATTGATTCTTATGCCACGTGAAAGCTGGCGATCTGGTTTCGTTGGTATCTTTTTTTCTGTTCTATTTGTTCTCACCGCCTTGTCACCCCTCTTTCTTCGCAAACGCCGACCTCGAGAGTCTTCAACATTTTAGCGAAAGGTTGACCTGCCTTTCTTTACTGCCTTGCAGGAATTCGTCGGCAGTTCACTTTTTAGGAATTATCACCATCGCGTTATTGCAGCGCAGGCTTTGGAAGAACACCTAGCGTGTACTGCGGCAGCATCGGGAGTCTAACGGTAAACTTCGTTCCCTGGCCTAATTTGCTTTCTACGCTAATCGAGCCGTTATGTTTTCGGATGATCCCATAAACGATCGACAAACCTAACCCAACCCCTTTACCCTCTTCTTTCGTGGTAAAGAATGGATCGAAGATTCGATCCAGTACTTCACTTGGAATACCACGCCCCGAATCCTCGATGACGATGACCGCGTTGCAGTCGAGCGCATAGGTAGTAATTGCGACCTTGCCTTTATCATCTATCGATTGAGCTGCGTTGAGAATCATATGAAGCAATACTTGGCCGATCTCACCTGCATTGCAGACGACTCGCGGAAGTTCCTGTGAGTCAACTATGAATTCGCATCGGTCTTGCCACTCATGCGATATCAATGACAGCGTGTTGTTGACAATCTGATTTAAATCAGCATCCGCGATCCCATCGACATCGGTGTGGGAGAAGTCTTTCAGACCCTTAACGATCGTTTTAATACGGTGAACTCCTTCGCGAGTTTCTTTAACCAACGTATGGGTATCTTGCAAAACAAATTCAAGGTCTTGTTGCTCACCCTCAGATCGCAGGGCGGCTAGTTCTTCTTGGTAATCATGTGCCCCCGATCGAATAGAGATGCAGAGATTCTCGTAAAGTCCTACCATGGACTCGATGACAGCCACATAGTCGTTGAGAGTCGCGAGATTTGCGTCAACGAAGAATAGCGGATTGTTGATCTCGTGAGCGATCCCCGAAGCGAGCATTCCAACTGTGGCCATCTTCTCCGAATGAACGAGCTGGGATTGCTGTTCAGCCAAATGTTCATTGGCTTGCTTGAGCTTGCTATTCACCTCAAGAAGAGACTGTAATGCATCGTTATAGGATGTCGCCAAATCCAATCGCATCAAATCGAGGCAAAAGTGGCATTCAATGGTGCCAAAGGGCGTCGTAAGAACTGACTTGCCTGTCCGAAACTTAGGATAGCGAATCTTCCCAAAAAAAATTCGCGGGGGCGTCAGCGTCAGCTTGGCATAAGTGGACTGCAGATGCACCAAGCTCTCACCGACAATCATGTTTAGAATTTCTGAAAACGCATCGCTTATCTGTTCTTGGATCATTTCTCGGTTGGAGTCATCCATCGGCTCTTCGATCCCGAGTATTCGAGCTGCCGTCTCCTGATTCATCGCCAGTTGATACTCCCCATAAACTGTCCCTGTGTAATAGATCGATACGATGAAAGACTTGTCGGTATCTACTGTGGGAGTTTCTATTGCGTCGGACATTGCAATTTCCGACAACCCAAACATATCTGCGAGCACACGGCTTGCACTCGAACGAAAGTACAAGGTATTTTCCAGAAGCTGCTTCATATTAAATGGTTCTCCCGGCCGCGTTTTCGATAGCAGCACAAAGTCTATCGAGGTCCTCCAGATTTCCCTTGTGAATCGGCTTCTGAAGAAAACCTGCGGCCCCTGATGCCAAGCATCTCTCGATCGTTTCTGGATCTTGAACCGCAGACAACATGACAATGCGAGCCTCTGGAGATTCCTCCTTGATCTTGCATAGACATTCTAGCCCATCCATGTTTGGCATCGTGATATCGAGAAGTGTCACATCGGGTAAACATTCCTTGTGTTTTTCGATGGCCTGTAGACCGTCATGCGCGACCCCCGCGATCTTGTAGTTGAGTTCTTCCAGGATTTCCTGCATGGCGTGGACTACAAACCTACTATCATCAACTAGCAAAACGTTAATCATTGGTTTCCTTGTATCGTAAATGCCCTAACAACAGGCAATTTGAACCATATCTTTTTTGGAGACCATGAATCGGATTTTGTAGAAATCAGAAACCTGATTTTCGATTCCCTGTCCTCCTAGCCTCCCTAACCGTCACACAACTCAAAGGTGAACACGATCCGGTTCTTCATCCGATTTTGGCCAACTAGATTCAAGCTTTTATTAGGTTTTCAACGCAGAGTTGAAATTGAGCAACGATTGAGCAATTTCTGTCTTTAATAGTTTTCATAGCGCTTTCACGGAAGCGCCGGAAAAGTATGGGAATGAACGTTTTATTTGTGGATGACGACTCCAATGTATTATCTGGATTAAGACGTCTCTTGAGGGGACAACGCTCGGAATGGGAAATGGAGTTTGCATCGAGTGGGGCTGAAGCGCTCGCCTTGATGGCAAAACATCCCATCGATGTTATCGTTTCCGATATGCGGATGCCGCAAATGAACGGTGCAGAGTTGCTGACGCGTGTAGCCAAGGATTATCCCAAAACAGTTCGCTTCATCCTTAGTGGGCAATCAGAGAATGAAAAGATACTTCGCTCGATAGGTCCCGCACACCAATTTTTGTCGAAACCCTGTGATCCTGATGTTCTTATCGGAACGATCCATCGCGCGTGCGGGTTGCAGACTCAATTGCAACACCCAACCCTTCGGCAGGTGGTGGCCCAAATCTCCTTCCTGCCCAGCCTTCCCGCTTTGTATCAGAGCTTGGTGCATGAACTCGAGTCCGACTCGAGCTCTATGGATCAAATCGGTGATATGATCAGCAGCGATATTGCTATGTCCGCGAAGGTACTACAGTTAGTCAACTCTTCTTTCTTCGGATTGGCTCAGCATGTAAGTTGTCCGAAACATGCTGTAGCCCTCCTAGGTCTCAACGTGATTCGCCCCCTCGTTCTCCTTGAACGTGCTTTTTCGCAATGCGACAATCCGGATTTAGACGGCTACTCTCTTGAGAAATCGATTCAGCACAGCCTTTCGGTAGCAACGCTGGCGCGTAAGATCGCCGCATCCCAATCCACCAATAGCCAACTCATCGACGATGCTTTTATCGCGGGCATGATGCATGATATTGGAAAGCTAATTCTTGCAGCCAATCTGCGTGAGCGATACCAAGAAATATTATTCCGTGCTCGGGATGCCAAGGTGAGCACTTGGCAACTGGAGATGGAGATGTTGGGTACCTCTCACGCTGAGATTGGAGCTTATTTGCTAACCCTTTGGGGATTTCCCAACTCTATTGTCGAAGCCGTCGCATGGCACCACCAACCTTCGCTCATGCCGTTACCAATATTCTCTCCATTGAGCGCTGTTCACTTAGCAAACGCTCTCATGCAACCGAGCGGGAATGTCGTTCAGGAAGCAAAGTGGGATCGAGCATACCTGAAGCAACTCAATCCAAACGAAGCGCATTGGTCAGAACTCGCTGAGCAGTTCTCGAATTTAGAAAAAACTCACTAACACTCAACACTCGCCTCTGATTCGTGACATACATTTTAGATGGCGTCTCTTTCTCTTCGCCGCATGCCAACGCATGTCAGAAACATTGAGGTTTGTTCATTGTGTCATCCATCACAGAGTCTACCAACAGCATCCGTAGCACAGACGCTCGTCGTCCCCAGATTCTTCTCGTAGACGATGACCCGTCGATCATCGCAGGTCTACAGCGGAATTTTCATGCCTACAATATTGATTTGCATGTGGCATTTCATGGGTTCCAAGGCGTGTCGGAAGCCCTTGCATGGGAACCTGACCTGGTTATTACCGATCTGCAAATGCCCTTTGCTAGCGGCGAGGAACTCATCCAGTGCCTCTCGCATATCCCAAAGACAAGTTGTGTCCCGATCATCGTCATCACCGGCCGATCCGGTGTTACGCTGTCAAAGCGAATGAAGTCGCTCGGAGTCACTGCGGTACTAGAGAAACCAATACAATTCGATGCGCTTTTGAGTCATATTGCTGAGTATGTTCACGTGGAGAAGCGTGAGTATCCCCCGACCGATTCCAACGCCAACAAAAGGGGCCACGGCTCGTGAAAGGTGTTGTATTCACGAAGTTTCGAGAACTAGTCGAGGACAAGCGTGGACTGACCACAGTCGACAAAGTCCTTACCAAAGGGTGCCCGTCTCGACCTTTCGCCGATTTAGCGGAGGGTCACATAGAAGCGTCTATAGATCACTTTGGCGAATCGTTCATCGTTCGTCGGACCGACATGAATGGAGAACCAAGCATGCATTATCTTTTCCATCTTCAATATGCAAAACAAACTTGAGGGCTGCAATCTCGATGTCGACTTCTACGGCTGGGACCAATGATTCTGCAGATGCTCTGACGAGAATGCTAGAGAGTGAGCGATTTGCTCGAAAACAAGCGGAGACGTTGTTGGAAGAAAAGAGTCGGCTTCTCTACCAAGCAAACCTCGAGCTAATTCAATCTTCCAAAGCTTTGGAGCGCGAAGCGAAGCGAACCAAAGCCATTTTTGATACGGCCGCAGAAGGCATCATCATCTTCGAACATGACGGCAAGATTGAAGCACTCAATGAGGCTGCTCGAGTCATCTTTGGCTTGGAATGCTCCGAATGTACCGAACTCAATATTTGCTCCCTGTTGCCACAATCCTCGTTTTGCGAGTCTGACAATAGTGAATGCTTTATCCATAATCTCATGGCTCTCACCAGCGAGAGAAGTGAAATCCTGGGACAGCGGTCAGATGGAGCCAGCATACCGGTCGAGTTTGTTGTAAGTGCGTTTCATCACGGCGACCGAACCTCCTACAGCGGTATTGTCAGGGATCTCACACGCAGGAAAGCGTTGGAATCTCAACTAGCCCACGCACAAAAACTAGAGTCCGTTGGTCAGCTCGCTGCAGGAATTGCGCATGAATTAAACACGCCGATTCAATTCGTTGGCGATAACACTCGATTTCTCAAAGAGTCGTTCCAAGTAATCGAGGAAATCTTACTCTCGATCGATCAAATCCTGCTCGCGGATTCTGAAAGCGAAACTACACAGAAGACAATCGACTCCATCAAGCAAACGTACAAAACTCACGACGTAAACTTCGTACGCGAAGAGATTCCTCTGGCGATCGATCAGACACTGCAGGGAGCCGACAGTGTTGCGCGCATTGTGAGAGCCATGAAAGTCTTCTCGCACCCAGGAACAAAAGAGTTTCAAGAGGTTGACCTGAACAGTTCTCTAGAAAGTACGATTACGGTTTCTCGAAACGAATGGAAGTATTGCGCTTCCGTCGAGACCCATTTATCCCCTAATCTACCGAGAATCATGTGCTTGCCCGGGGAACTCAACCAAGCGTTCCTCAATTTGATCGTGAACGGTGCACATGCCATCCAAGCCAAAAAACTGGACTCGCTGGGAAAGCTCACTATCAGCACTCGCGTGGAAGATGATTTTGTCATCATCGACATCGAAGATTCAGGAACGGGCATTCCAGTAGCGATTCGAGATCGGATTTTTGATCCATTTTTTACAACGAAAGGAGTTGGAAAAGGAACAGGCCAAGGGCTTGCGATCTGCTACAACATCGTGGTGAACATGCACGGAGGCAAGATTACCTTTGACTCAACAGAGAACCAGGGGACTACGTTTCACCTAGCATTGCCGATCGCTCAACGCAGTACATCGAAGATTGCGAGCGAGTAAATCTATGAACAATCGTGTCCTTCTCGTCGACGATGAACCCAACCTACTGCAAGGATTTCGCCGAAGTCTGCGCGGAAAGTATGACCTGGTCTTAGCCGAAGGTGGTGCTGCTGCAATCGAGCAGCTTTCGACGAACGGTCCATTCGCTCTTGTGATCAGCGATATGCAGATGCCAGAAATCGATGGGCTCAAGGTTCTGTCGACGGCCCGCAGTTTGACTCCAGACACCGTGCGTGTGATGCTGACGGGAAATGTGGATCAACAAACTGCTGTGGATGCGGTCAATGATGGATCGATCTTTCGATTTCTGAACAAACCCTGTCCAGTAGAAATGCTATCCGGGGTAATCGACGATGGTCTTGCACACTACCAATTGATTACCGCCGAACGTGAGTTGCTGTCCAAAACGCTTTCGGGATGTATTGGGCTGATCAATGAACTGCTTTCCATCGCAAGCCCAAAAGCGTTTGGGCGCGGTGGCAGGTTGCGACAATGGACAAGATTGATTTGCGCCAAATTACAGTTGAAGGACGCGTGGCAGAATGAAATTGCAGCCATGCTTTCTCAGGTGGGAAGCATTATGTGCACATCTACGGGAAACGCGACCATCGGAGATCTCGATGTCGAAATAGGGCATCTTCGACAGCAGGCAGAAGCGAGCAGTGCTCTCATTGCGAAGATTCCGAGGCTCGACATGATAGCGGCAATGATCCGGGGCCAATACCCAAGCAATCCACCAGACCAACTACCGGAAAACATCGAGCGAGGGGCGCGCATGCTTCGTATGCTCATCGAGTATGACGTGCTGATCCAGAATCGCTCGCCCGCACAATCGATACGGTACCTACAGGAATTCAATACGCCCTATGACGAAGCGGCAGTTGAAGCTTTTGCGGAGATTGTTCTAGGGGCTCAAGAGCGTCGGTCGTTGTCCGTTACTGAACTTCTCGAAGGTATGATCCTCGAAAACGATGTCCTTACAGGCAACGGTGAGGTCTTGCTAAGGAGCGGACATGAACTTACAGATACGATGATTCACCGCATGCGATCGTTCATTCGAAACTCCGTCGGAGTTCGACAACCCATTGTAGTACGGGTCCGCAAAGGAATTTTAGGAGCTCAGCAGCCCCTCGAACCCCTCGTTCATTCTGGAGGGTAAAGCCTTTTGGCTTCGTATGCGGACCAAAAACGAACCGCTGAGATTTTTCAAGCTTACCCTCTATCGACAACCAATCCGATCCATTGCGGTTCGAAACCTGTATCATCGCGCCGCGACGCGTGAGTTTGCTGTTGAAACTGGGAAGAATAATGCTGCGGATTTTACACTCAGGCTTGGGGGGAGACTGGTTAAGGAGTGAGGACAGGAAACGTTGAACCAACGCGCGAAATCAGTTGAGACCAATAGACCCGATTCTGCTCAATCCATTGCAAGCGGTTGGACTAACTCTTCGATACCGAAAATGGTTGATTCAAGATGCCCGAAGATGCGAAACTCGGTGCTGGCTGTCTCTCGATAGGTGTTTTTCGATAGCCAAAGAAAGCGCGCCGCTCGATGGCTTCGGCAACTTCGACGGGAACATGCTCTCGCCAACTGAAATCGCCAGCCTGAATTTGCCGTAGAACTTCGCGAGAGAATGTGGTCAGGTGGCGAGGGTCAAAGTTATCGAGTTGTTCAATACAATGTTTGTCGACCAGGTACTCATAGAGTTTACGTAACTCCGGTGCAACTTGTAGATTATCCACCAGTGTTAACTCGTTCGTCGTTTGGTTCAACAGCGGATATACATAAAGTTTCAGATCGTTCTTGAACAATCGGCCGAATGACTCCAAGATCCCACCGTCGAGTTCTGAATAGTATTTTTCATCGAACAGTTCATACACGCTCCCCGCTCCCATAGTGATACCAATCTTTTTCTTGGTATAGCGAGCAAGGTACGCAGCAAGTCGATAATACTCAAAGTAATCTGAAATCAACACGGTCATACCGCAAGCGGCCATGAGGTCGACTCGAGCCAAAAAGTCTCTCAGGTCGATTTCGCCATTTGCCTTCAGGTTCTTCATTGTGATTTCCGCGAGTGTAACCACTTGGTCGGCTTCGACATCCGGTTCTTGGCAGAACTTTTCATGAGCCGAACGGAGCATATCCAAGTTGACGTTGGTGACAGGACGGAAGCTTCCACGTTCGACCAAAATCGGTCGCTTGTACAGCACTTCGGAAGGCTGGAGGACTTCTCCTTTGGCTGAGAACATAGCAGCATTGCTTAAACCGAGTTGGACCAAACGCAGGCTCATGACTCGGTTGTCGACGTGACGGAATGCGATACCCGAGAACTCGATCATGTCGATTTCAATGCGACGTGTGTTGAGGTTGTCCAGTAATGATTCGACAAGCCTTTCTGGTTCGTGGTGCAGGAAGAAAGCACCGTACAGCAAGTTGACGCCGATGATTCCGATCGCTTCTTGTTGCGCTGCGTTCTCCGTGTCCAGCATACGGACGTGAATGATGATTTGGCTATCTTGGTCACCTGGATGCGCTTGAAAGCGAACTCCCATCCAACCGTGACAATCGTTGTTTCCCTTAAAATTGCGAGCGGAAACAGTGTCAGCGAACGAAAAGAATGCGGTCGTATCGCCGCGGCTTTCTTTCAATCGAGCAAGGTTGAGCGAATGCTCATGGTCAAGCATATCCTCCAATCGCTTGCGACACACGTAGCGTTCGCATTGTCCATAAATGGCATCGCTCACGGTCATATCATAGGCCGACATACTCTTGGCAATCGTGCCCGCGGCTCCACCTACTCGAAAGAACCATCGTACGACTTCTTGGCCTGCCCCGATCTCGGCAAAACTACCATAGCGACGTGGATCTAGGTTGATCGCAAGCGCTTTTTGTTCGGTGTTAGGGCGATTGAAGTTGTTCGAGCGATCGACGCACATTGATGAGCATCCCAAAAAACTAGTGGACAGAGTTGGCCAAATAGCATGGGACACGAACAGATGCGATGAGCTTCGATTGGAAGCAATCAGCGAAACTTTTCCGATAGATCTGTCGTGCATTCAGAACTACCGGTAGAATCGCTTCAGATTAGTAGTGCTACTTCTCCGTTGCGGGTTGAGGTCAAAGCAGCAAACATCGTAAACTGGGTGCAAAGCTTTCCGGCGACCTCTTGTGTTGCAACAACTAAGCCGCCCGTCGGTTTGGGACTATCTCGGTCAAGCCCAGCGGTAATGCGAGTGGCTGATCGTCGGTCACGACCGCTTGGATGGCCAAATGTCGGGTGGCATTCAGCAAAATCGGGCTCTTGAGATTGGCAGTTAGAGTCGAACCGCTCTTGCTCACGATGCAAAGGAAATAGAGCAAGTCATCGGAGTGCAAATGCAGCGAAGCCAAATCTCGCTTGTGCACATGAGCCCGATATTCCGGTAAATAGCGTCGCGGACTGATAACCGGCAATGCGACGTTGGCCAACGCCACCGATTGCAACCAAGCGACTTGGCTATCATCGTCGGTGGAAAGCAAGATCCAGTGACGACAGGTTTCAAATCCGATCAATCCGTGGGGCATTAAAAGCATATCCGAATGATTGATCTCAATTTTTCCGAAGCGAGATGATTGAATTTGCATGATATCACCGGTGGACCAAGATTTACCTCATATGCTACAATCTGGCATCGGCAAGTGGAGCGACCAAGCGTGAGGGCAAATTCAATTCCTCACAGAATTCTTGAGTCATTTCGCATCCAAAGTTCATTTTCTCAAAAACGATAGCCTGGTTTTAATGAGTGACAGCAATATTTTGAAGCGGATCGAAGACATCCGTGTGAGGCTCGCACCATTGCGAGACGGTCTTTGACTTGCCTGCCAAATTAGATGTCATTGCATCGCTCGAGGCCATGATGGCCCAACCGGATTTTTGGAACAATAGCGACAAAGCCCAGCAAATCGTTCAGCAACTCAAATCGATGAAGGTCGTGATTGAGCCATTGAAGAAAGCGGTTCAGGCCTGTGATGATTTGAGCGAACTGGCTGAGATGCTCGACGATGATCCTTCCGCCGAGACTGAGGTACTCAACGAGTTGAGTCAACTCGAGCACGCGGTCGAGCAATTGGAGCTACAGTCTCTCCTCAATGGTCCATTGGACAATTGCGGTGCCATCCTGTCTGTGCATGCTCGCGAAGGTGGTCTCGATGCGAACGATTGGGCGGAGATGCTGATAGGGATGTATGCCTCTTGGGCACAAAAGAATGGCTATAACGCTGAACTTGTCGATCGATGCGACAACGAAGGGGCTGGAATCACCCAAGCGACGATCATCGTGCGCGGTCCGTTCGCATACGGATTCTTGCGTGGCGAAGAAGGAATCCATCGCTTGGTGCGTATCAGTCCTTACAATGCGGAAGGCAAACGACAAACGAGTTTCGCAGCCGTCGATGTTTCGCCTGAAGTGGAAGATTCCGTCGAGGTTGAGATCGAGGAAAAAGATGTTCGCGAAGATGTGTATCGCGCTTCGGGAGCTGGTGGTCAGCACGTGAACAAGACGAGTTCAGCGATTCGATTGACTCACGTACCCACTGGTATCGTTGTTCAATGCCAGAACGATCGCAGCCAACATAAAAACCGAGCGCAAGCGTGGAAGATGTTGCGTGCGCGATTGGCTCGAATCGAAGAAGAAAAACGAGAAGCCGAGATCGCAGCCAAACACCAGAACAAATCGGTAACTGGATTCGGCTCGCAGATACGCAACTATTTCCTTCATCCAGATCAGCGGGTCAAAGATTCTCGCACCGGATTTCAAATGGGTAGCTTCCACGCAGTCTTGGGGGGCGATATCCAAGGGTTCTTGGAATCGTTCTTGAAGCATCGCATGGTTAGCTCCACCGAAGAGTAAACGCGACATGCTCCACTTAGAAACGGACGGCGTTCGAGTAGAACACGTCAAGTCCAACGATCGTTTTGCCCATCGAATTTTGATTCGATGCGAAGATCGATGGCTGCCCGTACTCGAATCGGTCGAAGGGACTGCAGCTGATGCCTGGCCCCAGAGTCCTCCTTGGCAACAGATCGTTCAAGAATCGGTCGGTCCAAATGGTGAAGACGTACTGCTCGGTGTTGGACTTTCGGGAAACGGTCACTGGTCTATCGCGATCGACAGAAAGCATGTCAACGGTTCCGAAGGTAGCACCAGCGAAAGCCGACTCGGCTTGCATTTCGACAACGCCTGCAAGATTTCGAAAGGAGCTGACTTCCTCGGCTCGACGTGGCAATGTTGTGAGGGTTGGGCCATTGCAACGTGGACGCCGGGACAAGTATTCGTTCACAATACTTCGTCCGCAGACTCGACCGCATTGCAGTTGGATGCCAACCATGGCTTTTTCCATTATTCGGGATCACCCCCAAATGGGGTTTTGGTTTTAACTCCTTCCGATTCTCCCATGTTAGTCAAAACCCATCGCTGGGCATTTGTTGTAAGCAGGATTGCAAACTACGTGAAGATTTGCTCACACGCCGCAATCGAAAAAAGAGAGCGCCCTGAGGTTCGTCCCATCGAGCCTTGTTTTCTTGGGTAAATGATTTGGCTTGCAATATTCGGCAGGCCGAATCAGAGTAACTCTGTTGGGAAAATGCCTGAACCCGATGTTTTAATGCGAAAAGCCCCGTGTTCGAACTGATTCAACCTATCATCGCCGCGCCAGTTTTGCCAGCAACAGTCATGTTGGCCGTTCTGGTTTGTTGGAGCCTGTTCATGGTCCTGATTGGATCAGGACTGGGAGCGGAGGGCCATTGGTCGTTCCACTTTCACAATCCGCTCAGCAGCGTTTTGGGGGGCGACACTCATAGTGGCATGGGACATTCCATCGCCCATTTCTTGGGAGATACGCTCGGGTCCTTTGTACTAGCACCAACCAAGTGGCTGAACATGCGGAGTGTTCCCTTTCTGGTATGGATGGGCATCTTCACCATTGTTTGGTGGACGCTCTCTATAGCCTGGTGGATGGCACTGGACGAATGGTTGATTGTCATGCCTAGTCGCGGCATGACAATTCTATTGATCGCTCGAAATCTCGCTTGTGCGTTGCCCCTTACCAAAATGATCACACAGCCCATGATCGGTTGGTTTGCCGATAACGGAAGCGTGGATTCGAAATCACTGATCGGTCAAGAAGCAGAAATCTGTTCGTACGAAGCTACTCCAGAAAGTGGACAGGCCAAGTACAAGACAGGGGCATCACCTCTGTTGTTAAACGTACGAACCGATGTGCCACGACTCGAAAAGGGAACGCGAGTTTGGATAACACACTATGACTCGGCAAAACGAGTCTACCACGTATCACCAACAACTACCGATTTAAAAAACTTCTCAACGCACGGTGAATCCTCATGAGTCCATTTGTATTAGCAGCGACCACTTCGCAAGTCGCCATTGGTTTGCTGATTTTGTTTGCCTCCATCCTAGTGATAGGCATGGCCTTTATCGTGGTCGCTAGCAAGTTCTATATCAAAGTTGGACCCGACGAAGCGATCGTCAAGACAGGCATGGGTGGTATGAACGTCATCATCGATGGCGGTGCGCTCGTTTGGCCTGTGATTCACCGCTACGAAAAAATGGACCTGACGTTAAAGAGCTTCGAGATCGCACGCGAAGGGTCCGAGGGATTGATTTGTAAAGATAACATTCGTGCCGATATTAAATGTGCCTTCTTCATTCGCGTTGACAAAACCACCGAAGAAATCAAAGAAGTGGCGCAATCGATCGGCTGCAAACGCGCGAGTGTTGTCGAGACACTGCGCGAGTTGTTTGATGCCAAGTTTTCCGAAGCGCTCAAGACCGTGGGCAAACAGTTCGAATTCGTCGAGCTTTATGACAAACGGGACAAATTCAAGAACGAAATTCTGAAAGTCATCGGTACCGATTTGAATGGATATCGGCTGGACGATTGTGCGATCGACTACCTTGAACAAACCCGGCTCGAATTGCTCAACCCGAACAACATCCTCGACGCCGAGGGGATCAAGAAAATTACCGAGCTCACTTCTGCTGAAAAAGTGAAAGAGAATCATTTTACACGCGAACGCGAAAAGACATTGAAGAAGCAAGATGTGGAGGCGGCGGAAGCGATCCTCGAATTGGAAAGGCAACGTATCGAAGCGTTCGAACGCCAGAAACGAGAAGTTGCCGAGATTCAAGCTCGCGAAAATGCTACCGCTGCAAAAGTAGTCGAAGAAAATCGATTGGCATCTGAAAGAGCAAAGATCGCTGCGGACGAAGAGATCGGAATTGCAACAGAAAACAAACATCGCACTATTCTCGTGGCACAGCGGAATAAGGAACGTACCGATGCGGTCGAAATAGAACGTATCCTCCGAGACAAGACACTCGAAGCCACCGAACGCGAACGAGTCGTGGGACTGGCGGCCGTTGAAAAAGAAAAGGCACTTGAGACCGAACGACGCAATATTCAAGAAGTGATTCGGGAGCGAGTCATCGTCGAACGTTCGGTGGTCGAAGAGCAACAAAAGATCAAGGACACAGAGGCCTTTGCTTCCGCCGATCGAACGAAACGAGTCGAAGTGACCGCGGCAGAAATGGCTGCCGAACAATCGCTCGTACGAGAAATCAAAGCTGCCGAAGCAGCCAAGAAAGCGTCCGAAAGCTTTGCTGCCAAGGTTCGTATCGAATCCGAAGCACACCGAGACGAAGCAGAACAGAACGCTGCAGCCATTAAAATTATGGCGGAAGCGAAACGAGCCGAACACGCTGCATCGGGACTCGCGGAAGCGGAAGTCATGCAAGCGAAGGCCGGTGCCACCCAAGAACAAGGGCTAGCCGAAGCACGCGTGCTACGCGAAAAATATACCTCCGAAGCGCAAGGAATCACCGAGAAAGCCAAAGCCATGAAGGAAATGGATGGCGTCGGTCGTGAACACGAAGAGTTCAAACTTCGCTTGGATAAAGAAAAGCAGATCGAGATCACAGGCATCCATGCTCAGAAGTCGATCGCCGAAAGCCAAGCGCTCGTCATTGGCGAAGCGTTGAAGACAGCGAAGATCGATATCGTCGGTGGCGATGGAGAATTCTTCAAACAAGTCTCTTCGGCCGTTCAAGGTGGCAAGGCGCTCGATCGCTACGTACTCTCGTCGAGTGTGGCGACGGACATCAAAGAGACATTCTTTAACGGAAGCCCTGAATACTTTAAAGAACAATTGGCCGGTTTGCTCGATCAGTTGCACTTGAAATCGAACGATGTTCGCGATCTGAGTGTCGCAGCATTCGTTGCGAAAATGCTCGGAGATGGCGATTCGAATATTCAATCTCAACTGGTGAATTTATTGGGGCTGGCTGGCAATTTGAATTTGGCAAACAAACCAATCAGCGGACTGTTGGAGAAGAAGTAGAAGTCGAATGACACGACGCGAGGCAAGTGAGTCATCCCAACCCAAAGCGTGAGCGAGGGGTTGACCGTCCCTCGCTCACGCAGCGGGTTGGGATGAAAGCAACAAGCCAATTCACATTCGGTGACCGACCATCGATCGATACCTTCAACATGTTCAACTACCGTCGACTTCCCGATCCAAACATCTATGACTGAAACCGCTTTAGCCACCGGAACCTACGAAGTCTTGCGCAATCGGCTGCGCGAGTCTGCGGCCGAACTGCGTGCGAGGTTTCAAAAACTAAACGAAGCGCGTTCCAATGTATTTGGCAACGTTGAGACTCGGTTGTTAGCCACGATCCATGTGACCACCGAGCACAATTGTATTCCTCGCGGTCTGTTCGCGAACCAAAATCAATTGATGCTGGGCTATAACGTCCAGTTTGGATTGAAGACGGAGATTGCTCCGAGCGATGTACTATCGCTCTTTCGTTACGACGGTGAACATGCGCGTCACGAATCGTTAGACACTCTAACCTCGAAAGAATTCGTTCGCGATTTTGAGGAGCTTTATAAGTACTATCGAGGTGCGACATTCTCGAGGTTCTTTCAGAACGGTCCGATGCTTTACATGGTTTTCCAAATCGGGAAGACCGCCGCAAACATCAAAGCATTCAAGTGGGCGATCGCCGGCAACCGATTCCAATACCTCGACAATCGGAGCGAGTCGGAGGTCAAGCTACCCAGCCAACATGCCTTCCAATGGAAACGGGCAACCCGTGACAGTCACCGGCACGGCAAGCATCCGCATATCTCCATCGAAGACAAAGTCTTTGTCGAGTGTGTTCATGGGGATTTGACGATCAAGGTTGAGGACAACACCGAGGACGGTTTAGGGATCTATCGAGAGCCCGTCGAAAGCCCAGACCAAACACTCGATGATGCAGAGACCTATTACGCGATCTTGGGAAATTTGATTTTGTTCAAGATTCGACCGTATCAAGAACGAGATTTTCGCTATCTCGTTTTTTGCGCAAAGCGATCGAAGGTGCATCGACTTGATTCGATCGGTACCGCCTGTGTGTTATTGCCGGACGATCATGGGATCATTTTCCCGAACGGCTTTGTCTTACAAACCGGGGAAGTCAAACTGTTTGACCATGGTTTGAACGATTTGTCGTTCGATCGCTTGATCAAGTCCCCCAACGGCGAAGACTACTTGTTCCTGTTCTTCCAACCAGAGAGCGGAACGCTTCTACAGCTTCGCTACAACCTCATCCGACAAGAAGTGGATACGCCGCTGGTCTGTCACGGTCAAGCGTTCTTCGATAATGGCAACATGTTGACGATGCGAGCGAGCGATACACCGCAAAAACATCATGCATTGCAAGTGTGGCAAACTCCTTTCACGAGTTCTAATTTTGTTCCTCCGGTTCAATCCGATTCACTATTGTTCAAGATCGGAAATCATGACCTCGTACGAGGCATGGCGGAGTGTCAAGAACTGTTGACCCTCGTCGACAAAGATGAATCGTATGCAGATTTGTATGCAGATTTATCGAAACGAGCAACCGATTTGCTCGACAGCTACTTTTGGTTAGATCGCGAGGAATCGTTCAAGCTCTCCGAGCCGATTCAACAAATCCGCGATACGGCCTCGGCAGCCGTCGATGAGTTTGACAAGGTGGTACGCGTCCGCAATGAAACCAACAATAGCCTTGACAGAGCCGAAGGACAAACGACTGAAATCATCAAGGGAATCGAGCGATCTCGATTCGAAAAGGTAGCGGACTTTGTCGAGAAGCTTGCTGCAATTCGCGCTCAACGCGGCAATGCGATCCAACTGAAGAGTTTGCGTTACATCGACCTAGCCCGTGTCGAGGCGATAGAGAAACAACTAACCGAATCCGCCGATCGCGTCGGTGTTCGTTGCATACAGTTTTTGTTAGAGCCGACAGCCATGCAACCGTATGCATTGCAGATCGATCAATTGGGAAGCGAAGTTCCCAAGGTGGATTCCACGTCCGCGGCCAAGAAACTAGAGGTTCAATTCGCGGAGATTGGTAGTTCGTTAGAGTTGTTGATAGAGACCGTCTCGCAACTCAAAATCGAAGATCTCGCTCAACGCACGAACATTGTTGATCGCGTCGGCGATTGTTTAGGACAACTCAATCGAGTTCGATCTACGCTGAAGATGCGGATGCGCGACTTAACGACTCGCGAACTAGAGTCGGATTTCGCATCGCAGTCCAAACTGCTGGATCAAGCGACCTCAAGTGCGATCGATGTTGTCGAAACGCCCGAAGGGGTCGACACCGCGCTCACACGAATCTTGATGCAGATCGAAGAGCTGGAAGGTCGTTACGCGGATTCGGAAGAACTGTTAATGCGATTAACAGAGAAACGACAAACGCTGTGCGATTTGTTCGAAGCGAAGCGTCAGCAACTGGTAGAAGTGCAAACTCGCCGAGCGAACTCGCTCGTCTCGGCTGCGGAACGAATACTCGCGGGCGTTGCATCCCGATCGGTGCGCATCGATGCACCGGAGGAATTGCTCGCCTATTTCGCATCAGACTTGATGGTAGAAAAGGTTCGCAAGATTGCGGATCAACTCGCGGAGCTTGGCGATTCCGTTCGGTCGGACGATGTGCAGTCGAAATTGAAAGCGATCTCCGACGACGCAATGCGCCAGCAACGGGACCGCCGTGAATTGCTGAGCGATGGCAACCGTGTCATCAAGCTTGGACAACATGGATTCAGCGTCAATCATCAACCGATCGAGTTGACCACGGTCGTTCGCGATGGAGCGTTGAATGTACACTTAACGGGAACACAGTACTTTCAACCGCTTCACGATCCTGCACTAGAAGTCGCTCGCGATTTGTGGGACCAACCATTGCCGAGCGAATCGCCCGATGTATACCGTGGGGAATATCTGGCCTATCAACTGGCCAACGAACTGCGTGGAGCAACCGCGACATTCGGTGTACGCGAGTATTTGGCACTCCAACCTAAGGAACAATTGGACTGGGTGCGCGATCGTATGCAACCTCGATTCCAGGAAGGGTATGTTCGAGGCGTCCACGACCAAGACGGCACGAAGATCCTTACCGAATTCTTGACGATGGAGCAGTCGCTTGGATTGCTCGCCTATCCTCCCCAATTGCGAGGAGTGGCATGGTTCGTTTGGAATTATCTTGTGTCCAGTCAACGAAGAGATCCTCTGGAGCGTTGGGTTCAGTCGATCGCTACGATCGATCGCCTGTTGCCTAATCACTCCCAAAGTCGCGAGTGTGCTGAGGCTGTACGAGAACAACTGGTCAACGCGAGTGATGGACTCAATCTAGAGAGTTCTTTCCGAGCATCCTTTGCATCGGACGCGACGGAGTACTTGATCCAGGAGCTCCGCTCGCAGAAAGGGAACCTGCATATCCCATGCCACAGCTCGCGCGCTGTTCATTTGCTTCAAGCCATGCGTCAGCATATGCCATCGGACGCGTGGAATACTTTGCAAACAACATTGCAATCACATCGCCCCGAGCCGCATGAATTATGGGTCACAGCATTGAAGGCGGTCGATGCGTTTCTGGCGTTTCATCAGCATCATTCAGCCTCCGAATTGGAGACCAACGTCGCTTCGGAAAGGCATTTGGATCCAGCGAGTCTCTATCGCGAAGAGATTGCAGTCATGCTCTTGGCATCGATGGATCACGCCGTGGAAGGGAAAGCAAAATCGCTAGATCGCAAGGCAAACCATTTCAGTATCGCATCAGGCTTGAGCGGCGACCATGCGAAGATTTCCAATGGATCCATTTCGCTCCACTACCATGAGCTGCGTCAACGACTTCGGCTGTATTGCGACCATGTCGTACCGCGTTGGGAAGCGTTGCAGTCGACCAAACGCCGGCTCGTTACGGAAGCGGACCGTCGCATCAAGTCGCATGAATTCAAGGCAAAAGTGCTGACGAGCTTCGTTCGCAATCAACTGATAGACGAAGTCTACTTGCCTCGTGTTGGAGACAATTTGGCCAAACAGATGGGTTCGGTTGGCGAAAACAAGCGAACAGATCGAATGGGGCTGTTGCTTTTGATCAGTCCGCCGGGATATGGCAAAACAACGTTGATGGAGTATATCGCCAATCGACTAGGGTTAGTCTTTGTGAAGGTGAATGGCCCTGCTCTGGGGCATGGAGTCACGTCGCTCGATCCGAACGAAGCGACCAATGCGTCGGCACGTGAAGAAGTCAATCGCATCAATATGGCGCTCGAAATGGGCGACAACACGATGCTATACTTGGATGACATTCAGCATTGCAATGTGGAGTTGTTGCAGAAGTTTATCCCGTTGTGCGATGCTACACGGCGAATCGAAGGTGTTTGGAATGGTGTTTCAAAAACCTATGATCTTAGAGGTCGCAAGTTTGTTGTAGTGATGGCGGGGAATCCGTATACCGAGACGGGCGATCGATTTCAAATTCCAGACATGCTCGCGAATCGCGCCGATGTTTATAACTTGGGCGAGATCATTGGAAACAGTGCCGAAGCTTTTGAACAATCGTATCTTGAAAACTGCTTGACCAGCAACCCGACGTTGCAACCGTTGGCCCGTTGTTCGAATGCGGATCAACGCAAACTACTGGCCGCTTCTCGAAGCAATTCGAAAGATGGGTTGGAGCTCGAAAGCAATCTCTCCCCAGATACGGTCAGTGAGATGTTCGTCGTGTTGCGCAAGCTACAACGAGTTCGCGATGTCGTGCTAACGATGAATCAAGCTTACATTCGAAGTGCAGCACAGTCAGACGATTATCGAACCGAGCCAGCCTTTAAACTACAAGGAAGCTATCGGAACATGAATCGCATCGCAGAGAAGGTGGTGCCTGTGATGAACGATGCGGAGTTGGAGCGACTCATTCAATCCAGTTATCAACAAGATGCACAGACCCTCTCGCGGGATAGCGAATCGAATCTACTCAAGTTTGCAGAGTTATTGGGAACGTTGACAGACGCAGAGCAGAAGCGATGGAACGACATCAAGAAAACGTTTGTCGAGAAGACCCGTTTGAAAGGGATGTCAGGTGAGGATTCAACGGCGCAGTTCTTGAGCTCGTTGCTTGGATTAAAAGATGGTCTCGAGTCGATTCGAAGCGTGCTCGATACGGCCGTGGCATCCCAAGCTTTGGCAAAGGCTGCAGCTGAGGCGGAGTTGCCAAAGGATCCACGAGTAATCGTGCAGCATGCAGTACCACGCGTGATGACCGAGTTGATTCGAAGCCAGTTTCAGTTGCTGTACGACGGCCTTCGCCCCTTGCTAGAGGGAGCATCGAAAAATACAGCGACATCGGAACGATTGCGAGCTGCGGTAGAAGATCTTCTGCAACGATACCGATCGATGGAAGAAGTCGCACAGCAATCGCCAGAGGACATCCAGGAAGACACGCGAGAATCCCAACCCGAAGCGTAAGTTTTGAAGTTGCGCATTCAGGGATTCGAGATCCGTCGTTCTTGTGTTTTCCGTGCTCGTACTCCTGCTCAGTCGACGACGGTGCTCGTGCTCGAGTCCGGGCTTTCGAGTACGATTACGAGCACCATTTCATTGAGCACGAGCACGATTTCTTAAGCCCTTCTTCAAACAGCGCAACTTCAAAAAGCGTAAGCGAGGGACGATTTTTCTTTGTCCCTCGCTCGTATCTTGTCCGCCTGACTTCACTCTTCTGCCCCATCTTTGAGAGACTCACAGATTGGTGCCGATCGAAAGGAATACGCAAAGTCGCAAAGACGCTAGGAAAGGTCGAGAAAACTATTGAACAATATTTTCTCCTTTGCATCTTTTCATCTTTCCCCTTTTCCTTACTACGAAAATCCGTTGGCCGAAAGAAACGAAAGGACGCGAGAAAGCAGAAAGGGTGGAAGCAAACTGCTAATGACCTGGCATATAGGTGTTACTGTACGAAAATAGACGGCGCATGGATAGCACAGCCAAAAGACCGCACCCAAGGAACTCGTGGCAACAATCCTGTTGAAAGGCACCAAAAAAAGTCGTGAAATTTCAAAAAAAGACTGTCGTGGTTCGACGATTTTGTTGCGTATCAAAGAAAGAGCTTTCTACGTTGATCGCTCGAATGTGCAAGAAACGATGTACGTGTTTACCGCGTAGCTTTTTCAGTTTAGTTGGATTTGCGTTAAGAATTCATCTGGCAACAGAAGTTTTGGTAGGTACTTCGGACCAAAACCGATTATCCGTTCTTGGATCCAGTCTTTGAAATCGGCTCCGCGTTT
>JAJTID010000066.1 GCA_021300155.1 Pirellula sp. | reverse complement strand
GCGTGGTAAGAAGAAGAAAAAGATACCTGTAAAACGGCAAAGCCATGTTCATGCGGCAACTAACGACATTCTTGTTCAAAGAAAAGAGAAGCAGAAAGCGTTGAAACGCAAAGCAGCGAAAGCCCTTTCAAAGAAAGCCAATTCGAAAAAGCCCAAGTAAAAATGACCTTCAAAGGGCTGGGATCATTGTCCCGAGCTGGTGGATTTTGCAAGGATTTATCTGGGCTGGGACAATGGTCCCAGCCTACTTCGATTTTGTTGGCTGTTTCACTTTGGCTTGCCATCGTTCCAAACATCCTCTAAGTCATCTGAAAACTGCTTTCGAATATTGTTGTCCGTTAGAATATCCTCTGTCGATGCAAGAAACTCTTTCCGAAGGAAGACGAGCTTTTCGACCCCCTTGTCTTCAAAGAGGATCTCGATGAACTCGTCCTTGCAATCGCGAAACACCTCCACGAGATGTTTCAAGTTCCGTATCTTCATTCCGTTAATCGAATGCACCGTACTCAAAATCGGAACACGGTATCCCTTCATGATACGATGAGAAAAAGTCACAGGGGGGATGATTACGAATTCATCATCATCGCTCGCGGGGGTCGATTGCAATTGCGAAACCAACGGGCTCTTTCGGGTTGCTAGCGCCATCGTCAGTCGACTATCGTTGAGCATCCCTAACGCAAACTCACTGGTCGCCGCCTCAAAGGTCAAAGGACCAAGAATAAAGTATCGCGGATAGGTTCCCTCGAGGAACGGAAGAACCGTTCGAGCCTTGGTCGGTGCAGGGCAATCGATGACCATCTCTTGACCGTCGCGCCAAACAGTGAGTGGCACTTTCCCATCTTTGACGAGCAACGAGCAGTAATAGTTAAACGACAGAGTTAACTCGTTTACTTTGACATTACCCTGCGAGTCGATTGGGTGGGGGCCGATCTTCGTCACGACATCTCCGATACGAAGTGGATAGTCATTCGAGGGATCTCGTACCATGTTCACCATGACACCGCCGTCGTTCTTGGGCAGTTTGAGTTTGGCCCGCAACGCGGGGTTCTCAACCGTTTGAAAGGAGTCCCAGATATTGGCTTTGCCGTCGTATTTTCCATCCTCAATGTCCTTGAGAAAAGCTAGGACTTCTATGGCATGAATGATGTAACCGATGTTGTTCGCTTTCGCGACGCTAAATGCGACACCGACAACTTTTCCATCGCTACTAATCGCAGGTCCGCCGCTGTTGCCTGGATTGATGGCCGCATCGATCTGAGCTCTCAATCCATAACCATTCGGTCCCAAAGAAGCGTTCTCGATTCGCGAGACGATTCCCTTGGTAATCGAAATTTGATCCCCACCAACAGGATAACCGTAGACATTCACCTCGGAACGCAGGGGGGTAATCGACTCTTCGAATGCGAGTGGCTTGAGGGCAGCGATCGCTTCCGGATTATCGAGCTTCACCAACGCTAGATCCAAACCATACGCGATCCCTTCCACGGTCGCTTCGTATTTTTCATCGGAACGGTCTGGTTGCACATAAATCTGCGAACCGTATCGGACCACATGTGCGTTGGTCAAAATGCGATTCCCAGCGATCACGAATCCTGTACCTGAAACTTCGCTCGGATTCGATTTGTTCCAAGGCCGATTAAAGTCTGGGTTGCGTTGCGTGATACTCAGCTTGACCACGGACGCTTTGATATCCGCGACAATCGCATCGTCGGCGTGTAGAGTGATGCAGTGCAGTAGGGTGACACAGTGCAATACAAGCAGACAACAAATACTAAGTCGATGCATAAAATATTGGGTTTCTGACCCGCCTCGGATAGATAAAATAAACAAACCGCGATGTGGCACTTCACTCTGTATTCTAGCCGCAGTCCCAAGAACCGGGAGCCTCGTCCAGGTACAATCTGAACAGTAACATTGTTTCTCAACCGAGAGTTGTTCGAAATTTTATCAATGTTAAGCGAATCGTTCGAAGAAACTTAGACGCCCAGTGTGGCACCGTAATGTTATGTTTTCTTTAACAAGAGTTTGTTTTGTCTCAATTGAATTGCTTGTAATTTGCATTTGCTTTTGGGGGGGGCAAAAACTCTCATGGGCAATCGACAATGATTATTTTCCTCCACCCGAGTCGGCCGGAGGATGGCGAACGTTAACCAATGATGACGAGCTTCGTAGATTGGGGAATGTGGACCCAGCGAAGATTCATGCGTTAAAAGCTTGGCTATTGAAGAGCGACAATCGAGATTTTGCGGCTGTCGTGATTTGCAACGGTCATATTGTTTTGGAAGTGGAGCGTGGCAATAGTTCAAAAACCGACGCGCGACGCGTGGCCTCCGTTTCCAAAGCAGTATGTGCAACCGTCCTTGCGATTGCCTCCGAACGAAGTCAACAAGGTCGCACGCCCCAGCGGATGACGTTCGATGATAAAGCATTCACCTTTATCCCGTGGGCGAACCCACTGAGCGATCCTCGCAAAGCGGACATCACCGTCAAGCAATTGCTCAACCATACTTCCGGCATTACTCCAGAAGCTTCTGGAGCGAAGAATGATGGAAGCTGGGAATATTTGCTGGGACATAGCGGTGATTTACGGACCAGCCAACTTGCATTCGCTCCTGGTACGGCCTGTGGTTACTCTTCCCATGCATTGTGTCATGCTTCGCTCGTATGCGAGTCGGTAACCGGTAAACCCTATGATCAATTCGCCATCGAGTCGTTATTCCAACCGATCGGATGCGAGCACTGGTGGTTTCAATACTACGAGGGTGGTGAGAAAATAGGACGGCACCCATCCCATGGGCTTGGTATGCCGGCTCGGGATCTGGCTCGTGTTGCATATTGCATGCTACGGAATGGACGTTGGAAGAATCAACAGGTGATTCCGAAGTGGTTTGTTGACCAAACAGCCAAAGCAACCCACGATGTAACGACCAAAGAGTTGCGGTTTCAACGACATGCGCAAAGCTTTTCGCATGGTTGGGAATTACCGGCACTTTCGAAAGAGGATGTTCATGGAATCCCAACAGACGCGCGTTACAAACCTGGATCGGGCGGGCAAGTTATCGCGTTTGTGCCCAGCCTGGACATGGTGATCACACGACAAACCGGGCAAAGTGGCAATTGGGAATACGAAGAGTTCGTTCGACAAGCCTGCGCCGCTTCGCTTTCGATGCCACCCTCAATGCGATAGTATCAGTAACGACAAAACATCTCAGCCCATGTCAAGAGCTGCATGCGACGCAGTTCGGTGTTTTGGGTTTGATTACACTCGCTGAAATCACGATGAAAAACCGGAAGGCCAACGGCGAGATCGACCTGAAAGACTTTTTGGCTCGAGTCGACCTCATGGTCGCTTGCGGTATGCGGTATGATCTTTTTGATTTCTGATTACTTTGAGTATTATCGACTTGCCGCTACCTCGCTATACCAAGAGGATTGGAATCACTGTCGAGAGACAGCCGGCAATGAGTTTCGCATCTTCGGGCATCTTCAATCAACCATTTTCGGTATCGAAGAGTTCGTCAAACCGCTTGCAATGTGACTGATCAATACGGCCTGAGAATGCTTTCGAAAATCGGAAGGCGTCACGCCCGTTGCAGATCGAAACGTTCGAGTAAACGCGCTCTGATCGTAGTATCCGCAGGCAATCGCAACATCGGCGATCGGGGTTTGACTGTCCATGAGCATTCGAGACGCGGCTGCAATTCGAATCTTGGTAATCAATTGTCCCGGCGTTAAGCCGAAGAGACGCTTAGTCAAACGTGTCAAACGTTGAAGTGTGATGTTCGATCGTTTTGCAAGCGCGGACGGCGAATCGAGTTCCTGGAGATTGTTTTCAAAGTAGTCTAACGAGTTCGCTAACGCTTCCGGGATCTCGTGGCTCTCGACTTGCAATCGAACATCTCGAGAGAATCCTATCAATCCCTGTACCTGACCTGCGGCATCCAGAATCGGAAGCTTGGTCGTAAGGCACCAGACGGGCTGATTCGGTTTGTGCCATTGCATTTCGAGATGGTCGACCAGCGGCAGTCCTGTCTCCAAGACCCGAGTATCTTGCTCTGTCGGAACTCGTCCGAATTCACCAGGGCAGATATCGCAAGGGCACTTTCCGATCGCTTCCTGTTTCGTACTTAAACCATGGCGATTCACGAGGGAGTCGTTGACCGCCAGGTATTTTCCCAGGGAATCCTTAACGAAAAAAGCGATGTCGGGAGCGTTATCAAAGAGTTGTTCAAGCAACTTCAGTTCGATGGATTGAACGGAATCGGGTCTATTGGTCTCAACCGATTTCGCACGGTGGTTCATCGTTTCCTATCCTCACTCCTCGATGATTTTTCCTCCAGACTTGAGAGCGAAGTCCGCAGTGTTATTCTTCCCAGCTTCGACATTAAACTCAAGCGTTGTGAGGCGATTATACTGCGCTGGCACACTTTCCTTCACGGCAGGATAGTTTTTCCCGTCTTTTTCGTAAGCCAATCGACCCGTATTGATTTCCACTCGATTCATCCCAGGAATTGCTCCTTTCCTGCCACCGCTGAACTCCAACACGTACTTTCCGTTCGCATCCGTTTCACTAACCGACGGTCGGCCACCTACCGGAACAAACATGATGATGGCGTTCGGAAGTGGTTTTCCGTCCATCGTCACGGTTCCTTGGACGCGAGCGATCTCGGGGCCACTCGGTCCACAGCCCACCTGAAGCATAAGAGCCATCATCACGCAACCAACGACAACAACAGATTTCAACATTCAATAATTCCTTTCGAGATAACCAGGTGGGTTGGGACAATTGAAAGCCATCTCCCCCCAACCGCCACGAACGCTTTGCAAATCCATCAGGCTCGAGACAAACGGTCCCAAGCGATAGTAGCGTGACTTTTTCGGCTGTGACCTAGTTGAACGGATTCACCACTTGACCGTCTCCGACAGCGAACAGTCGTTGGTACGTTCCGAATGGCATCGTATTTCGAGGTGCTGTAGCTCCCTGCATATAGGGTGCTGCTGCAAAGTAGGCGGAGGCCGTATGGTCTATGTTCTCACTTAGAAAATGGACTGATCCGTCACCGAATGCGAATTGCGCCCCGCCTGGATGAAAACTACCCGCAGTGCGATTGGCGCTCGAGGTCGCGACCGTGATTACCCAGTTCATTGCCGTCTGGCCGTTCAGAAAACTGCATTCACTTGCACCCGAGGCATAGATACTCGATGACGGATCCGAAGCACCGTAGATGTAGGAGCGAGTTCGGCCGCTCGCATTCATTCCCCATCGCGTTTCGGCAATGATGATGGTGTTGCTCGTGCCATCCGTCAAATTGTTGATGCCGTAGATAGCCCTGGAGTCTCTTTCAAACGTGCCGTTGAATGCAGCAGAATCGTTGAAGGTTAAAGTCGAGAATCCATTATTATAAGATCCGTTCACTGCTTTGTAGCTCGATGTGGCGCTAGGGCGGATTCTTTCGGAAGTTAAATCGATCGTCGGTGGCTTTTTGTCGGAAGGACAACTGAACGAAGCAAGAGGCGTACCTGCCAAGATTCCGTTTCTGGTCACTGTTGTTTCGTAGACAGGAAATTGATTGTTAAACTGATTGTAGAGATTCCCTTGCTCGATGAATGGTAGCAAGCCAAAGCTCCAATTGTATCCTAATCCACGCGAAACCCCACCTGTCGTCGTACCAAATAAGTGTTGGCCGATCGGGAACTTTTTATGCGCGTCGTGATAGTTATGGGCGGCAAGCCCCAGTTGCTTCATATTGTTGGAGCATTGCATACGTCGTGCTGCTTCTCGAGCCGCTTGCACTGCCGGCAAAAGCAAACCCACCAAAATGCCGATAATGGCAATCACTACCAGCAGCTCCACTAGCGTAAAACCAAACGACTTTTTCATACAGTGCCTTGAAATCATACTGTGCCTAGAAATCATACAGTGCCTTGAAATCATACAGTGCCTTGAATCGAAATAAGTGAAAACGAATGTAAGTATTCCATGGAGTCGTACGACTCTCGTCGAACGGCGCATAGAGATCGCTCCCCAATGCTTTATTCTAACGGCACCAACGCTTTTTGTATTGGTTGAAAGACCTCAAGAATTCAACGTTTTGCGCACAATCGATGCTGCTCGTGCAGGGGTGGGAGGGACTGGCGATTGCTTCTCCCGTGTTTCGATCAATATTCAATTGAAAAATTCAATTTGCTATGCCAGTCCGTTTTTACTTTTCATACTTTGAACGCGATTGCATGCACCGT
>JAJTID010000119.1 GCA_021300155.1 Pirellula sp. | reverse complement strand
GCCCTGGGGAAGCTCGTAAGCCGGGTTCTGTTGCTTGCGCTGCAATCATTTATCTAGCGCGCCGATTGCTCGGCGCGTCGAGCGGCCTACCCGAAAACACGACACGCCGAGCTGACGTTTGGCTTGCATGCAAGCCGGCTTTCTGTTTGGCCTTGCTCCGGATGGGGTTTGCCAAGCAGCGGATGTCACCACCCGCTCTGGTGGGCTCTTACCCCACCGTTTCACCCTTACCGAGTTGCCTCGGCGGTTTGCTTTCTGTTGCACTTTCCCTGACCTTGCGGCCGGTCGACGTTATCGACCATCCTGCTCTGCGGAGCCCGGACTTTCCTCTTTGTAAACAAAGCGATCGCATCCGCTTCCCCAAGGCGTTTACGAGTAGAGCACATCAACGGCATCGATGCAATCTCTTCAGCTCATTCCATCAGCCGAAACGCCGACAACACGCGAAAATCCGAAAAAACAGGGTCAAAAGATTCATGCAGAAAAAATGGTGCCACGGCTTGCAGTAAAAGGTGTCGCGCCTAGATTGAAATGGTGCCACGGCTGAGGTGGATTTGAAACTAGATTTCGGTCGCTGCTCAAAAGACATTTGGGCGGGACAATGGTCCCGTCCTACGAGCGGAGGAATCAGCCGAGCAGGCTGAACTTAACTGGAAATGATAGCGCGAACGCGGTCTTCGCAAACAGGTGCAATGACTCCACGCTCTGTGATGATCGCCGTAATCAACTCCGAAGGTGTTACATCGAACGCGGGGTTGTAAACCGTCGTGTCGTTCGGTGCCGTTTGCACTCCAAGCCCATGGGTGATCTCTGCGGACTTTCTCTGCTCGATCGGAATCTGAGAACCATCGACAATCGAGAGATCAAATGTGCTTCGCGGAGCCGCGACATAGAACGGAATCGAGTGATACTTGGCCAGCACGGCCAATCCATAGGTGCCGATCTTGTTGGCGGCATCACCCCGCGCTGTGATTCGGTCGGCACCCACAATCACCGCCTGGACACGACCCTCTCGCATCACTTGCGCCGCCATTGAATCACAAATCAACGTGCATGGAATCTGTCGCTGTTGTAGCTCCCAAGCTGTAAGCCTAGCTCCTTGGAGAAGCGGCCGAGTCTCGTCAGCATAGACTTGCAACACGTGGCCTTGATCCTGCGCGGTAAAAATCGCGGAAAGGGCTGTACCATATTCCGACGTTGCCAACCCACCGGTATTGCAATGAGTGAGAACTCCGGTTGCTTCGCGAAGAAGCGCCGCACCGAACTCACCGATGGCATGGCACATCTGCCGATCTTCGTCGTGAATGAGCCGCGCTTCTCGCAATAGCAACCGGACCAATTCGTGGGTATCGCGAAGCCCCGGGTTTCTGCGAACGACCCCTCGCATACGATCGAGCGCCCAAAAAAGATTGACCGCTGTCGGTCGGCTGGTCGCCAAATAGTCGCACTCCTTTAGAATCTCCATCGACGATTCTGCAATCGGCAGATGGGCAACTTTTTGAGCCCCCAACACAGCACCATACGCGGCGGCAATACCGATGGCCGGTGCTCCTCGAACTCGCAAAGAGACAATTGCTTCAAACAATGTCGCAGTGTCCTGGTAAGTCTTTACTTCGACGCAGAGCGGAAGCATCGTTTGGTCGAGCAACTCCAAATGCCCATCGACATCACCCTTCCACGCAACGGATACGACTTCGCTCATGACGGCAACTCCGTTGGATTCTCCGAGTCTTTGCCTAGGGCATCGTCGGTGCTATTGCATTCCAACGCATCGACAAATGGCAACGCCAAAAGCTCCTTGGCTCGCGCCACTAGCTTTTCCATCGCGAACGGTTTGTGCATGTAGTCGTCCGCCCCTAACATTCGGGCGTACGCTTGATGCCGTTCACCTTCGTTTCCCGTCACCATGATCACGCGTACGTTATCGCGTTTTATCTTTCGAAGATGCTCGAGCACCAGGAATCCGCTTCTACCGGGCATCATCATGTCGAGGACCATCAGATCAGGATTGACGACTTCGATCGCATCGACCCCTTTATTTCCGTCGGAAACATGGGTTACGGTATAGCCGAGCCCCTCCAGTGCGTATTTGACTGGCTCTGCAATCTCGAAATCATCATCGACGATCAAGACGCGAGGTTGGCGATTTTCTCGTTGCCATGCTGGCTCTGTAGGCATAATGACATCATTCTTGCGTGGGGCTTTGGGTGGGAGAACCCAAACTCTTTGAATGCGTGCATTTATACCAGGGAATGCAATCCGCTGAAACCAGCAGCCTCGCTCCGAAGCGCGCTTGCGATAAAAATCGAGATTTGCTATCGATACTGGGCTAGAAGATGCCCACAACTCCTGTGGCTTCAAGCATTTACTGCGCAACCTTTATGAGACGAAAAAGGCTACTTTTCCACGAATCAACACAACGTCGGTTGTGTCGATTCGCATTGTTCCTTTTCGGATTTCTCCCTTTGCTGCTCTGTGTCGGTTTCGCGATCGTTTCCCAAACTTCGTGGTATACACTGCGTCAAAAAGCAGCCTGGCGTGAACGGATTCACAACAATCTGGGACTGGATGTTGTCTTTGACTCTATCGAGTTTCCGACTCCTAGCCGATTTCGCATCCAGGAGTTCATGTGCATTCACCCCGAGACGCAACAGCCCATTCTGTTCTCTCCATGCGTGCAAGGTGAAATGACGAGCCAAGGCTGGTCGCTTGAACTCGCAACAGCAGAGCTTGTTTCGAGTCAGACAAACCTAGCAGCGACGATTGTTCATGATTCCTTTCTCTGTCGACCGCACAATGCAGTTCCTATCCTGAAGCTCTCCATTGGATCACTTTCCGTTCGATCGCCAACGACGGGACCAAGGGGTGAAGTTCAGGCGTCCGTATGGCCCAAGCTTGAGCAGATCATTGTCGAGTATTTGCCATCGCTCGATCGATCCGAGCTCAAACTTCAGTTTGCCATTGGTCCTGGCAAACAGTCCCCGGCCAAGGTTCACGTTCGTCGCAATCACTTTGCCGCCAACCCTCGAACCGATTGGGCGATCAAGACACAAGAAACGAGCATCCCCTGCGAACCGCTGATCGAGTGGATGCCTGCTTTAGAATATCTCGGTCCGCGTGCAGCGTTCCGAGGCACAGCCGATTTTTGGCAGGACTCTCGCGATTGGGGATGCGAAATCGAGGGTGAATTGGATCGAGCTCGTTGGGAGTCGCTAACGACTTCGCTGGGCAGCCCTATGCGAGGCGAGACGCGGATCGGGATCCGGAAATCGCGCATCGTCAACGGCCATATTCAATACGCTTCCGGTCGTGTGCAAGTGGCTGAGTCGGTCGATGGCGATTGGATACAACGGATTGTGAGACAATTCGGTTGGGCTACCGACGCTGGTGTACAACAATTGTCAGACGAGCCGCAAAACGTGGCAGGACTGGATCTGGAATTCGATCTTAACGACCAAGGGCTATTGTGGACTGGACTTGGCGAAGAAATCACAAACGAAGGGAAACGATACCGCATCCTTGCTGCGGTTCGCAATCTTCGAATCGCAACGAACTCACAAGCCCCTAGAATCGCATTGCACGAAATCGGAGCGAGCATTGCAAACTCCCATGTTAGCGCAACTCCGGAAACCATAGCTCTATGCCAATCGGCTATCGCTGCCGTATTGCCCATTCCTCAGCAATATCCGCGATTGTCAGAAGCATCGTCAAGGCACAGTCCTCGGTAGGCGGTGTACGTCTACCTGTTCACATTGCAGATGTTAGGTTTGACGGTGTTGAAAGACATCATCAGGCCTTAATGACGGTTGCTTTTCCTTGGAATCCTTTCGTAGCATTCCGCGTGTCCAAGACGATTTTGGACCAATCGACGAGCTGTTGGTAATCGACATTGCTATGTGCCGTTACCACGATTGTGGCATCGAAATTGCCAATTGTTTCGTGATTCCAACTCACAGACTCGGTCCCGGCCCATTGCGAATGTTCGCGCGTCGGCCGAATGACTGGGACATAGGGATCGTAGTAGGAAACCTCCGAGCCAGCCCGCTCTAGCAAGTTCATCAAAACATAAGTTGGGGACTCGCGATCATCGTCGACATTTGCTTTGTACGCTAAACCCACTAACAGTATGCGGCTGCCGTGAAGCGGCTTGCGAACCCTGTTCAATGCTTCCGTTAGCTTCTGAATGACGAACTGTGGCATCGAGGTGTTGATCTCCCCTGCCAATTCAATGAACCGTGTAGGTTGTCCGTACTCGCGTGCTTTCCAGGTAAGATAAAACGGATCAATGGGAATGCAGTGCCCGCCCAGCCCGGGCCCTGGATAAAAAGGCATGTAGCCAAACGGTTTGGTCTTGGCTGCGTCGATGACTTCCCAAATATCAATACCCATCGCGCCATACACCACTTTGAGCTCATTGACCAAAGCGATGTTGACACTGCGAAAAATGTTCTCCAACAACTTGGTCGCTTCCGCTGCCCTGCAACTTGAAACCGGTATCACGCGATCCACGGCTTTCGCGTATAGCTCTGTGGCTTTCGTGAGGCATTCATGCGTCAAACCACCGACGACCTTGGGTATCTTAGCTACTTTGCTGTCTGGATTGCCCGGATCTTCACGTTCCGGGGAAAAGGCTAGATGAAAGTCTTTTCCAGCGACTAAGCCTGAGCCATTCTCCAAAACTGCCAAAAGGTCTTCGTCGGTCGTGCCTGGATAAGTCGTCGATTCTAGCACTACCAACATTCCAATTCTCAACGAAGGCGCGATTGTTTCTCCTGTCTTGAGAATGTACGAAATGTCGGGCTCCCGATTTTTATTTAGCGGAGTCGGCACGCAAATAATGACGGAGTCGCATTCGGATACTCGTGAAAAATCGGTATCCGCAGTAAAGCGTTTGCTCGCAATTTGCTCCTGAATCGCATCATCTGAAATGTGATGAATATACGACTTCGAACTGTTGATCGAGTCGACTTTGAATTGGTCGATGTCTAGTCCGAGAACCTCGCATCCGTTCCTGGCAAATTGCAATGCGAGCGGTAGGCCGACGTATCCAAGCCCGATAACAGCAATCATGAAGAACCTAGTGGCAGTGAATAGCAACAACAATAGAGACCGAGCTTACCAATTTCGAGCACCGACAAAAGTCGAAGTAGGCTGGGACTATTGTCTCGGCCTGCAATAACTCCGTTGAAAAACCAACCTCTCGGGACAATTGTCCAATGGTCCCAAGCTACATGCTCTTCTACATTGATTAGTATTCTAGGTTGGCGGCACAAAGGTGTGCCTACTACTTTGAGTTTGTCGTCTCTGTCTCTTACTCTTTTGCGACGCTAACGCTATGGCCGTGTCGTTTGAGAAGTGCGTGTTTGCGAGCGTGATCCAAGTCGGATGCCACCATCTCGGCACACATCTCTTCGACCGTGATCTCACACTCCCAACCCAACTTAGCCTTGGCTTTGGAGGGATCGCCCAATAGGGTTTCGACTTCCGCAGGTCGGAAGTAGCGAGGATCAACCTTCACAATTACGTCGCCGACTGCGACTTCCGGTGCTTTGGATTTATCGAGAACTTTCGAAACTCTTGCGATTTCCTTTACACCTTCGCCTTCAAAAACCAATTCCATACCGGCCTCGAGAGCGGACATGCGAACAAATTCTCGAACGCTAATTTGCTTGCCAGTCGCGATTACATAATCCTCTGCGACTTCTTGTTGAAGCATCATCCATTGCATGCGGACATAATCTTTGGCATGCCCCCAGTCTCGCAAGGAATCCATGTTTCCTAGGTACAAACATTCCTCCAGGCCCTGGGCGATATTCGAGATTCCTCGCGTGATTTTGCGAGTCACAAAGGTCTCGCCACGTCGCGGCGACTCGTGATTGAACAGAATCCCATTGCAAGCGTACATGCCATACGACTCGCGATAGTTCACTGTGATCCAATACGCATACAATTTGGCTGCCGCATAAGGAGAACGCGGGTAGAATGGGGTCGTTTCTTTTTGTGGGATCTCTTGGACAAGCCCGAAGAGTTCAGAAGTCGATGCTTGATAGAAGCGAGTCTTCTTCTCTAGCCCCAAGAAACGGATGGCTTCGAGCATTCGCAAAGTACCCAGCGCATCGACGTCCGCCGTGTACTCTGGGGATTCAAACGACACGGCTACGTGCGACTGCGCGCCAAGATTGTAAACTTCGTCTGGCTGCACTTGATTAATGATCCGAGTCAAGTTGGAGCTGTCAGTCAAATCCCCATAATGCAGTTTGAAGCTGGCATTTTCAACGTAAGGTGCTTGGTAAATGTGGTCGATTCGTTCGGTATTGAAGGACGATGCACGTCGCTTGATTCCGTGCACTTCATAGCCTTTTTCGAGCAAGAACTCTGCTAGATAAGAACCGTCTTGGCCGGTAATCCCGGTGATGAGTGCGGATGGCATTGGCTAAACTGAAAAAGAGAACGAATCTAGGGTTTCTGACAGCATGCCCATGGTACATAGTCCATGAATGAGCAATCAAGGCAAGCCGCGGTGCCAAGCAACAGTTTTTGGGAGTTTTCGGGCTCCGAAGCGTTGTATTCGGAACTTGAAGCGCTAGATACAGCCGAATTCGGGCACTGTGGGCAAAAGCCTACCATAGTTGAGGCTGGCTTGAACGATTGACCTGGCCGACCGTGACTCGTTGGAGGATTCATCGGCACGGGACAAAGATTCCAGCTACAGTGGTTGGCAGAAAAACATAAAGAATCAAGGACCGTGGGAGCGGTCAACGACAATTTCTAACGAAGGGGCCAAGCGTCGATCCAGTTGTTTTCCACGGGCTTCGCTTGGAAATCTCGAAGCAATCGCTCGTGCATGTCCGGCAAATGAGCTGCCCCGTAGAAGATTGCAACCTTCTTCTTCCCAGCCTTTAGTTCCGACTCTAGAACCTCAAAGGCTTTGCGATTTCGCTCTGTCAAAAGCGTACTTTTGCCGTCTTTGTCTGCAAGCCCAGCCATTTGACCTTCCATGGTCTCAAACTGCTCTGCCATGGCTCGACGCATTTTCATTGGGTCTTTCGACAGCATGGCTGCGAGCATTTCCGCTTGCTGTTCCTGTCCCTTTTTGGTGCTCTGGACGGCAAATCCTGCACCCATCATACGGGCAAACATGCCGAGAAACCCATCATTTCGTTTTTTCATATCCTCGCCGAACTCCGTGGGACTCATGTCGGCATGGACGAAATTCCTGGGATTGTAGTCCACTTCATCCAGTTGAAAGCTCAGTTCGAGCGCCCCCTTCATCCCTTTTTGCAACCCACCGATCGGATTGAAACCACCCTCGGCTCTCTGCGAAGGCTTATTCACTTCAGGATCTGCTACCAACTCATAAAGAACTGCATCATAGGCCCGGAATCTTTGATTTAGGTCGCTGTAGTACTGTTTCGTTCCGATGTGAACGGCTCCCACCAAATCCACGATCGCACCTTGATTTGGCCCGGCCATGATCTGGTAACGAGCGATCGCGACCTGAAGTGCACGTGGCTCTTTGCCTTCGCGGTCAATCCGCAGGAAAACGGGTTTATCCGAATCTTTCTTGGCTTGAGCCTCTTTTTCGAGGGCTGAACCTGCTTTGACGGCCGGCGCGTCCTGCGCTCCAACATAGGCCGAAAGGCCTGTGAGTACTGAGAGTCCAAAAACTAACTTAGCGAATGAGTGGATGGTTTGTTTCATGATTGACTTCGTGGAATTCGAGTTTTCTGCACACGGAATTCTATCGCAGGCTCAAGCCCTTGGTCAGATTCTGGAAAAAATCCCATTGACTTTTTTGACGCGGAGTCAAAAATTGACACCATGACACAAATGACAAGAAAACAGCGCGAGATGGAGCAACGAACTCGTGAAATACTACGAGTTGCGAGACCGATCCTCGTCGGGGAGGGATTCCAGGCCCTGAGCATGGAGCGGTTGGCATCGCAGATGGAGTACGCCAAGGGGACGATCTACAACCATTTCCCTCACAAGGAAGAGATCGTCCTGGCTTTGGCGGTCGAGGCGATGGAGCTCCGGCGGGCTCTTTTTGAGCGTGCTGCTCGCATCGACGGGCCGACCCGAGTTCGGCTGATGGCAATCGGTTATGCTTGCGAGTTCTTTACGCAGAGCTGCACCGACGATTTTCTCGTAGAGCAGTGGATTCGAAACAACAACATCTGGGACAAGTCCTCCGAGCAACGACAAAATCTGATTCGCCAATGCGAGGGTTGTTGCATGCAAATCGTGTCATCCGTCGTGCGGCAAGCGATCGAGAATCGAGACTTGGTCATCCCCGAAGCGATTTCTCCCCAAGAATTTGTATTCGGTTTTTGGGCCATCAACTACGGTAGTCAGATCCTGACTCATTCGAGCCCGTCCCTGATGTCGGTCGGCGTCTTGAATCCCGTGCAGGCCATCCGAGTTCACTGTTTAACTCTGCTAAATGGTTTTCAATGGGCCCCGATGATGAGTTGGCAAGAGTATGAGTCGACGATGGCTCAGATCGGACCGGCCCTCGAATCTGATTTCCATACGATTTGTGCAGATCGAAACAAAATGATTGATAGAAACTCAGACAGGAACATGGTGTCCCAATGAGCATCCTCAAGAAGAGAATCGCAACCGCTGCAACAGTGATAGGATTAGTGGCTGCGGGTGCCGTTTTCTCGTACCACAATTTCGGCCACAACAGCGAACACGTGCCGACCAAGTTTGAACCAACACTTGCAACGAATGGTACTCAGTTGGTCGTGCGAGCCTTTACGATTGAATCGGACTTGCAGTTGCAGGGTACCTCCAACGGCTTCACGGGAACTCTAGAGCCGCGTTATCAATCACAACTAGGATTCCGTGTTGCCGGAAAAATCGCATCACGACATGTAGAACTAGGTGATCGTGTCCGAGCGGGCGATGTTTTGTTTCGCTTGGATCCGACGGACTACGACTTACAGTTGCGCGTGTCCGAATCGGAGTTAGCTTCCGCCAGATCCACCGTTGCGCAAGCGGATGCTGAAGAACAGCGTTTGCGAAAGCTTCGCACTTCCGCATCGATCAGCCAATCGGAGTATGATTTAGCATTGGCTAGTCGCGACGTCGCTGCGGCAAAAGTCGAGTCGGCTGAAAAAAGGCTGGAACTCGCGAAGAATCAACGTGAATACTGCGATCTCGTCGCGGATGCCGATGGATTGATCGTATCGATCTCTGGAGAAGCGGGGCAAGTCGTCAATGTCGGTCAGTCGATCGCTCTCATCACCAAGGGTACTGAACTCGAAGCAGTCGTGAACATACCGGAAAATCGCGTGAGCGATATCAAGGCACTGAGCTCGCGCATTCGATTTTGGGCCCATCCAGACTTGGAGATTCCTTCCGAGTTGCGAGAACTATCGCCAATCGCAGATCCCATTTCTCGAATGTATGCAGCAAAGTTTCGATTGCTTAGCGATTCGCCATTATTAACCATCGGTATGACAGCAACGGTGCATCTTTCTGCTCATGAACCGGCAGGTTTTTGTATTCCGATCACATCGATAACGAACCAAGGTGATCGAGCGAGTGTGTGGAAGATTGAAGAATCAGGCAAAGTTACGGCTTGCCCAATAGAAGTAATTCAGTATCGCGCCAACACGGTCATCGTACGCGGACCATTGCGTGCGGGTGACAAGATTGTTAGTGCGGGCGTTCAGCGCATCGATGAGAACGTTTCCGTCCGTATCTGGAATGCAAAATAATCATGCACTCGCAATCAAAGCCGCCCAAGACATCTGGAGACAGCATGTTTGGCAATCTGTCCCATTGGTCTGTAACACATCCAGCTTTCATCACCTTTCTCATCATCGCATCTAGTGTTGCTGGACTGCAGGCGTATCTCCAGATGGGGCGAGCCGAGGATCCTTCTTTTACCATCAAGACGGGATTGGTTACCGCGTATTGGCCAGGAGCCACCTCCGAAGAGATGCAACGACAAGTCGCCGAAGAGGTGGAAGATAAGCTTCGAGAGACTCCTTATCTGGACTTTTTGCAAACCTACTGCTTACCCGACCGGATGCAGACCCTAGTACAGCTAAAGGACTCGACCCCTCCGAAACAAGTAGCGGATATTTGGTACCAAATCCGAAAAAAGCTGGGTGATATCCAGCCTCGCATGCCTCAAGGTGTCATTGGGCCTTATGTGAATGATGAGTATGGCGATGTTTACTCTGCCATCTATGCCATCCAGGGTGACGACTATACTTACGCCGATCTGAAGCGTTTATCAGAAGACGCACGAAAGCGATTGCTGCGAATCCCCGGGGTGGAAAAAGTCGACATCATCGGCGATCAAGATGAGCGCATCTACATTGAATTCTCACATCGCAAACTAGCGACGTTGGGTGTGTCTCCTCAACAAATTTTTGAGAGTGTCCAAAAGCAAAACATTCTGATGCCTTCCGGGAGCATCGATACTCCATCGGATCGCGTGCACGTTCGAATGTCTCGAGATTTTGATGGCGTCGGCCAGATCGAACGTGTCCCCGTACAAGGGAATGGCCGTGTCTTTCAACTAAAGGACGTCGCAGAAGTCAAGCGAGGTTTCGAGGATCCGACGTTGTTCAAACTGCGTCATGATGGCAAACCCGCTGTCTCCGTCGGAGTCGTGATGGCCAAGGGGGATAACGTCTTGCGTTTAGGCACTGCCCTCGAAGGGGTGATGTCGAAGTTTGAATCGGAGCTACCCGCAGGAACAAAGCTTGGCAAGATCGCCTTTCAGCCCATCGTTGTCGAGGAATCGGTTGGCGAGTTTCTTCGATCGTTTATCGAGGCATTGATCATCGTATTGGTGGTCTCGTTTCTGAGCTTAGGATTGCGAACTGGGATCGTTGTCGCATTGAGTGTTCCATTGGTGTTAGCGATCTCTCTCGTCATCATGCAATCGATGGGGATGAATTTGGACCGCATCACTTTAGGTGCACTCGTCTTAGCATTGGGACTGCTCGTCGACGATGCCATTATCGCCGTCGAGATGATGGCGGTCAAAATGGAAGAGGGTTGGAGCCGAATAGATGCAGCCGGATTCGCTTGGCGTTCCACGGCGTTTCCAATGCTGTCCGGAACGTTGATCACAGTTGCTGGTTTTCTTCCCGTCGGTTTCGCACGGTCGGCTGCTGGAGAGTATGCGGGTGGAATTTTCTGGGTAGTTGGCATTACGCTGATTGTGTCCTGGTTTGTGGCTATAACGTTTACGCCACATCTGGGTGTATTGCTCTTACCGAACTTCGCCGCACACGCGAACCATGCGGGTCATGCTCCCTTTCAATCATTCTTTCACCGTACCTTACGGCGGATCGTAGGGGCAAGTGTTGCGCGCCCATGGTTCGTGGTTGGCGCGACGTTAGCCATGTTCATCACCGCTATTTTCGGCTTCACGAAGCTTCAACAACAATTCTTTCCGCTTTCGTCGCGAACCGAACTATTGGTCGATGTGCGTATGCACGAAGGCGCAGCTATTGATTCGACCGATTCGATGATGGCCAAAGTCGAAGAATTGATCAAACCCTATTTGATCGCCGAACATGAAGGGGAAAAGCCACTCGTCGATCACTTCACTAGCTATGTCGGAGCAGGTTCTGCTCGCTTCTTTTTGGCACTCAATCCCGATTTGCCTAACACGAGCTTTGGCAAGATCGTAATTCAAACGACTAGCGTCTTCGCACGCGAAGAACTACGAACGAGATTGAAGCAAGTGTTTGAGTTGGATGGAACGTTTGCGGAGGCGACGCTGCGTGTTCTGCGTCTTGAGTTTGGGCCGCCCATCGGATTCCCTGTCCAATTTCGAGTCATTGGCGAAGACGCCAACGAGGTGCGTCGCATTGCAAAGCTAGTGCGCGAAGTCATGCGAAAGGATCCAGCAGCGATCGATGTAAACCTGGAATGGGACGAACCTGCCAAAGCAGTCCGTTTAGACATCAATCAAGATAGAGCCCGATTGATAGGGTTAACTCCTCAAGAAATCGAACAGACGATGCAGACTCTTTTGACGGGAACGAACATCACTCAGTTTCGAGACGGTACGGAGACGATTCCCGTTGTTGCTCGTGCTATCGCGAGTGAGCGTCTGAGTCTCGAGGCACTGAGCGACGTTACACTCTTAACACAATCAGGCAAAGTCATACCATTGAGTCAGGTTGCGTCGATTCGCCATGAGTTTGAAGAACCCATCGTGTGGAAGAGGAATCAAGAGAGAACGCTTTCGGTTCGATGCGATGTCGCCGATGGCGTTCAAGCGCCCGACATGAGCGCTCGATTGAACAAGGCACTGGTCGATTTGCGTGCCAGTTTGCCCGTTGGATACCGGATCGAGACCGGTGGAGCCATCGAAGAGAGCGAAAAAGCGAACAAGGCTTTGTTTTCTATGTTTCCCGTCATGATTTTGATTATGTTAACTTTGTTGATGTCTCAGGTACATTCTTTCAAGAAGATGTTTTTGGTCTTCGGCATTGCCCCCTTGGGGTTGATCGGAGCTGTGGCTGCATTGCATGTGTTCCATGCACCGTTCGGATTCGTGGCATTGCTCGGTGTAATCGCGCTGGCAGGAATGGACATGCGAAACTCGGTGATATTGGTAGATCAAATCGATCAAGATATGGAGAACGGGTTGAGCGAATGGGATGCTGTGATCGAATCGTCTGTTCGACGTGCTCGGCCAGTCATCCTGACAGCCGCTACCGCGATCTTGGCCATGATCCCGTTGACGCGAAGTGTCTTCTGGGGGCCGATGGCTATGGCGATCATGGGAGGGCTCTCCGTCGCCACATTTTTGACGCTAATCAATCTCCCATCGCTGTATGTCATTCTGTTTCGCGTGAAGCCACCGGTTGTTGAGCGACAAGACCTGACGTCCGTAGAAGAAGACCGGGAAATCGCGGAAGAAAGGCTTTCGGAGGACGACTCACTAGAACCCGTGGGTATGTCGGTCTTATTGACGGGGCGTCGAAAATAGGCTCGCATTTGTCCGGGACAATGGTCCCAGACTACGGTTAATTGGTTAATTGTCCGGGGAGATGGTCCCAAACTACGGTGTGCAACAAAGGAGGGGAAGCTATTCTGGACGTTGGCCAATCTTTACTTTGATGGCTTGTTTCTCGCCGTTTCGTTCGAGTTCCAGTTCTACAGTGGATCCTGGTGGACTGCTACCGATTCGGAAGATTGTGTCATCGACACCTTTAACTGGCACTCCGTTCACTGCAATGACACGATCGCCAATCTCAAGTCCAGCTTCCTCCGCCGGTGATTCTGGAAGTACGCGATTGATGACCGCCCCTTTTCGTTCGCTCATCATCTCTTGATTCCCAACCTCTAGCTCAAAATCTCCTTGTGCTAACAGGTTCCATCGATTGGCTGAAACGAACTCGACTCCTAACCAACCTCGTCGCATTTTGCCCGACTGCACGATCTCTTCAAACACTTGCTTCGCGAGCTTGCTAGGAATAGCAAAACTGACACCGCGATAAGATTCTCCAACAATCGCCGTGTTGATACCGATCAATTCCCCTTTGCCATTGACCAACGGGCCACCACTATTTCCTGGATTCACCGCGACATCGGTTTGCATCAAGTCGCTGTAGCGGGCTACAGGACCAGCCTTGCGAGACTTTCCTCGATTGTTGAGTGGATTGGCGTTGTCGTATTGAGTGCCCGTTAAGTCGAGACGATGCTTGCTGCTGACGATGCCAAACGTGATCGAGCCTGTCAAACCAAATGGACTACCCACCGCCCAAACAGGTGAACCGACTTCGGCTAGATCGCTATCGCCCCAACTAATCGGCAATAACTCTTCGGCGTTGATCTTGAGTACCGCAAGGTCCGTCAACGGATCGCTTCCGAGCAACTCCGCGACACACGAACGTTCATCTGCGAGATAGACGTTAATGATCTGCCCTTCTTCCAGCACATGGCTATTCGTCAGGATCAATCCAGAAGAATCGACGATGACTCCGCTACCATGCCCGGTGGTCATCTTCTTTCCTTGAAAACCCAAGCCCTGAAACTGGTCACTGGTTGTAATATGCACAACACTTGGCAAGACGCGCCGTGAGACGATTTGCGAAACCGTCGAGAGTCCTTCGATGGACACTTGTTTTAACTGGTCGCCCGATGCCTCATATTCCGCTCTCAATTGACCGCGATACCATGAGTATCTCGATTGCTCGAGCGTAACGGGGAGCAGTAACCTCAACGCGCCAAGCAATGCCAATACTACCGAAAGACTCAGCAACGTCGAGGCGACTAATGACGCTGCCGTGGGTGACAATGAAGACGTCGGAGAAGTTGCTGTAGAGGGTGCCGCTGCTGAAGTTGACGCTGCTGAAGTTGACGCTGCAGAAGTTGACGCTGCTGAAGTTGACGCTGCAGAAGTTGACGCTGCTGAAGTTGACGCTGCTGAAGTTGACACCGTGGGAGCGAGTGCAGGTGCATTCGGTTCGGTGGACGATGTTGATGCGTTCGACAAAGATTCCGCCATTGGAGCATTGTCACTCGCTGGTTCGATGGGAACGAGCGAGTCATCATTGTTCATGGATGGACCCATTCTACATTTCGCCCTCAGTTAGGTGGTTGGCTGCGCCTCGCCCCATTATACCGCAGCCGGGATACCGATTCATCTCCCGAATCGAAGAGAATAGGGACTATTGACCGGCTCGCTGGATTGCCTCCTAAACCCCAGCATAGCTCAAAATCAACGTGCACGATTTATTCGATCTCTTCAAATAGGGGCGAATCAGGATCTTCGGTGCTGTCCTGAGCCGCGGGAGCGATCCCCCATTGCTGAAGTCTTCGGATCATTCTCGCTCTCGAAATATTCAGCAATTTCGAAGCAGCGCTGCGATTTCCCTTGCAACGTTCGATCGCTTCCAAAATCAGCTTGCGCTCAATGCTTTCCAACACCGAATCCAAATCTACCGGCTCAATCGTTTGGTGCTTTTCGATAAAAGATGCGGCAGTCCGTACAGAAACGGGCAAGTGGTCAAAGCTCAACTCCTGTCCACCGGCCGCCTTCATTGCATGCTCCAAAGTCGTTGATAGTTCGTCCAAATCACCGTACCACGGAAAGGCGAACATTGCATCCTTGAAATCTTGCGTCATCGGCATTTGCGTAACTTGCCGCATGCTAGAATCACGCAATCCCGTCGATTGCCGCCACTGCCAATCTTGGAACCAAGCTACCAGTAGTGCCTCCAAATCTTCCAACCGTTCACGGACAGATGGAAGCGGGATGGTCAAACTCGAAAGTCGCAGCCACAACCGCGCCCCCACCGGATCCTTCGCTGAAAACGAATTGTCTGCGAGTGTCGCGTACAACTGCAGCTTCGGCTGCTCCGCAAGAAAACGATCAAGCGAAGTCAACAATTCCACTGGCAATAGATCCAGTCCGCTCAGAAGTAACGCGGCCTTATTGCCGTGCGACTTCACGGTCTCTTCGATTACTTCAAACATGCTGTCGAGCAACGAATTGTCCATCAATCGACAATCGATCGTCACCATGGAACTCGGTTGATAGGTTGCCGTAGATGCCAATCTTGCTCGATGAATTGAAACCACCAATTCATCCCTACAACTCCCCGCAATGCCGAGGATGGCAACCGATCCACTCGTCTGCTTTGCAATCGCAATCTGTGTCCGTAACAATTTCGACTTCAACGATCCGCCAGCCAGATACCACGGCTCATCTCCCTTCGTGCTAAACCAACGTTGGAGAAGAGGATCCACCAAACTCGAAGTTTCGCTATGCCGCCGAAATAGATTCGATTTGGACTCTGGAACGAAAAGAACCAAAACGCATCCCTTGTCCGATGAAAGCGAATCGTTAGCAACCGAATCCAACGGTACAAAGAGCCGGAGGGATTCGGGCTCCGTATCCGATGCTACCCAAAGATTCTGTTTGCTCCAGATCGTGGGCGGAGCAATGCGAACCGAAACCGAATCGATCGCGTCCGCATCGCCCAAGCTCGCCGCTGGGTTCTGTTGCGTGGTCGATCGACCTAGAAACGAACAATCCAGCCCGATCAATCGATCGCCTTCAAACCCAACGAGCTTCTCGAACGCTTCGTTAACAAAGACAACGATGTCTTCCTCGCTCAAAACGACCATTGGCAAGACTGAACTACCGATCAATCTTGCTATCTGCCTACGCGGAACAGGCTTTTGGATATCCTCAGAACCCATGCCTGAAAACACTTTCTGCAAAGGATGAGATCATTCCATCCCAACCCGATATCCATCGACTTGTCGATTGAACGGATTTGCCGCAAGGCAAAGGCCCCACCACAACCCGACGCGTAAGCGAGGGACACTCGACCCCACAGAATCCCTCGCTCACGCTTCGGGTTGGGATAACTCCTCTTCCTTCTCGCCTATACATTCGCTTCTCGCCTATACATTCGCTTCTCGCCTAAACATTCGCGACTTCGGGGTGAACCCAAGGCTCCCGATAAGGACGACGCAACATCTTGTTCGCTTGTTCATCCCCCACAACAACATGCTTTTCCGCATCCCAAGTTAGCGTTCTGCCCAGTTCCATAGACATGTTTGCCAATATGCACGAAGCGGTAGAAATATGCCCTTGTTCAATATCCGCAATCGGTTTGGAACGCTGCGCAATCGCCTTAAGAAAATCCAACATGTGTACGCGAATCGCAGGTGCAACATGTTGTTCCAGATCCTTCTCGGTTTTGTCTTCGGGATACTTGTCTAGCTCCATCACGACATCACGATGGACGGTCTTCGACTTGTTCCCACGCGGAATAAAGTCGCAACGTTGAACACTCGCTTTGAACGTCCCTTTGTCTCCGTAAAGAGTCAGGCCCCAAGGGTAGTCTGGATCTGGAGCATCGCCCCATGTTCGATGGGTCCAAACCACGTTGAGTTGAGGAAACTCGAAGGTGGCTGTCTGAGTGTCAGGAATATTGGCCTTTGAATTCTTGTCGACCAAGATTCCGCCATGCGATGAAACCTTGGTTGGCCAACCCAAGTCCATCAGCCATCGAACGGTATCGAGCATGTGAATGCACATGTCGCCCACGATTCCGTTCCCGTACTCTTTGAACGCTCGCCAACGCCGTGGATGGCAAAGATTGTTGTACGGTCGCATGGGTGCTGGCCCTGTCCACATCTCGTAATCTAAATTCGAGGGCGGTGCCTCATCTGGCGGATTGTCTTTGGCTCGCATGTGATAATAGCAATAGACTTCCGCGTGTGAGACTTTGCCAAGCAACCCCGAATCGATAATCTCTTTCTTCGCTTCCATCAAGTGCGGAGTGCTTCGTCGCTGCGTT
Source organism: Pirellula sp. (assembly GCA_021300155.1). Classification (GTDB taxonomy): domain Bacteria; phylum Planctomycetota; class Planctomycetia; order Pirellulales; family Pirellulaceae; genus JBKCUI01. The sequence continues at coordinate 11,189 of JAJTID010000119.1, read as the reverse complement.
CCGACCTGAACAACGCGATTGTACTTGCGAGCCGCCGCGAGCATCGCTTGCCCCTCGATGATATCCACACTGATGGGCTTCTGAACGTAGACATCCGCTCCTGCCTGCATGGCGGCGATCATCGGCAACGCGTGCCAATGGTCTGGCGTGGCAATCAGAACGATATCCAAGTCCTTTTCCGCAAGCATCTTTCGATAGTCCGCGTAAACTTTCGGACGCTTGCCAGATTTTTGTTTCGATTGAACGGTATCGGCACAGTCTTTGAGCATTTTGCTGTCAACATCGCACAAAGATACTACCTCGACCGGGGCGATTTGCATTAATCGGTAGAGATCGCATTTGCCATACCAACCTGTACCGATGAGGCCTACACGTTTGGCTGGTCCATCCTGAAGAGCTGCGAGCGTCGACTGATAGCTAGCCAAAAGCATGCTGGTCGCCGCGGAAGATGCAATAAAGGTTCTTCGATCCATGGAGATTCTTTTCTTTTTCGAGGAAGGGAGATGGGCAAAACTTCACTTGGGTTCGAGCGATTTGATTCGAATGTTGCGATAGAGTGCTTCGGTCGGTGGCCCGGAATGAATCTGGAGCCCAATAACCCCTGTCTTGGCGATCTTGTCATCCTTTTCGTCGAACGAGACTGTTTCGTGGCCATTGAGGGATAACTGGATTTTGTTTCCGACGGCCTTGATGGTAAGCTCATTCCAGTCGTTCGGCTTGACCCATTCTTTCAGCTTGTCATCCGCGATCTCAGCGAGCATCTTGTTTCGTCTCGATTCGTCGTAGAGACAACCCCAGACATTGCGATTCCAAGCTCGCCCAACGTCGCATTGATATCCGCTGACTTCCGTTCTGTTCGGGATACGAACGGTTCGGAATTGAACCCCAGCATTGTCTCCTTGGCCTCGCAATCGGACTTCAAGCTTCAATTCGAAATCGGCGTAGTTCTTCTTCGTGCAGAGAAACTCGTTGTGAGGAACTTTCTCTTTCAGCGACCCCGCAACGATTGCTCCATCTTCGATGCGGAACCATTGCAGGTTTCCTTCCCAGCCATCAAACGACTTACCATCAAACAACCACTGGAATCCGTCCTCGAGCTTCTTGTCCGATTGCCCGTCGGTGGCTGCTGCAACTGCAGTAGCAGCCTGAGTACTCTGCTGAGCGTTCGCGTAAGATGGACAAACCGCCAGTAATGTCAAGCAGAAAATGGCCTCGTTGGCGATTAGATTTCTTTTCATAGGTTGGTAGATCGAATGGAGAGGAAGGCGATTCGCAACAGGTCGATAATGAAATTGTAGCATACTCCGAGACGCGATGATCAAGTGTTCAAGCGTCGGGGAGGACCGTAAGGATTCGCATCGATGGCTTCATCGCTCTCGGGAATTGCCTCATTCTTGGTCGACCATTCGATGCTGGAAGGAACCAAATCAGGCTTTGTGCTTTCCACGAGTTCGCAAGCAATTGCTCCGTGAACGTGACCTATTAGTAGGCCAGCCAAAAGTCCAATGCCTGCTCCATAGGGTATGGCAAATGCACCATATGCGAGACCAGTGGCGACCCAAAAACAAATCGGTACCCCTCGCGCTCGACTTTTGGGATCATCTTTCGCGACCGCGCGCAGGATCACCCTAGCGCCAGAGAACATGATCCCGCCCGCCATCAACGATTCTAGCAATGAAAAGCGTTGCATTATGGGGTATTTCAGTTGTAGTGTGGGCTAAAGTAGGCCGCCAAAGCGGTGTCCGGTCGGGTCAAGCCCGATCCGGACAATCAAGCACGGCGGTCGGGTCAAGCCCGATCCGGACAATCAAGCACGGCGGTCGGGTCAAGCCCGATCCGGACTGGGTTGTAGGACGGATAGGGCTTGACCCTACCGTCCGCAGCTTTGGCGTTCTACGCAGCAACGCCGATCGATCCGTTCTACTTTGTGCCGATCGCATAAAGTGCTTCATACGATCGCAAATACAAAACACCGTTGGAAATGACAGGTGATGCGGTTGTCGCCTCTCCTAGGTTATTGGACGAGACGATCTCGAAATTGCGGCCTGCTTTGACAACCGTTCCCATCCCGTCGTTCGACGTAAAGTAGATATGTCCGTCCGCATAGACAGGGCTGCTTCGGTGTTGGGCCGTGTGCGTTCGTTCCATGTAGATCTCTTTGCCCGTGCTCCACTCGAGGCACTGCAGTTTCCCGTCCTTGTGCAAAATGTAAAGCAAATCGTCGACAGCTAACGGAATCGAAACGTCCGGCGTTCGAGGCAATACCCAAGATACTGCAGCCTCTTTGGCAGAGCAGTCTCCCGACAAAGCGTCAATCGTCAAGGAGACAAGTGGACCTTCCTTGGCCGTGGGTACGATGACCTTTCCACGGGTCACAAGTGGAGAAGCTACAAATCGAAAGGTAGGATCGTTCTTCTTGGAATTCCATTTGGTCGGTCCATTCAAATCGCCGAATCGCCATAGCTCTTTGCCATCTACCAAGCTATGTCCGGTGACGCAGTCGGCACCGTGACAGACCAAGAATTCATTCTTGCCATCGCGGTAAAGCACTGGCGATGCATACGAGTGTTTGCACTCAAACAATGCGTCGGTGACTCGATCCTGTAACCAAACCGTCGCACCGGTGTCTTTGTTGAGTTTGATTACCTGCCCAGTACGTGTTTTGTCATCCATTTTCATGCGACCATGAATCAGTTGCAAATAGATCGCATCACCATCTAACACCGGAGTGGAAGTCATTCCGAATTGGATGTCGATCTTGCCAAAGCGTTCACCGACATCGAACTTCCAGACTACTTTGCCATTCGTATCCAAACATGCCAGAACGCCAGTACCAAAGAACACCCAAATGTTCTTGCCATCGGTGACTGGGGATGGCGAGGCCGAGTTCCCCTCGCTGACGCGAGCGTTTTGGTTCCCGGTGCCGATTTTGGTCTTCCAAATGACTTTCCCGTCTGCCGTCGATACTGCCAACGCAACGAGGTCGTCATTCTCAGAACTGGTAAGATAAATCACATTGTTCCAAATACATGGCGTCGCGCCGGCAGGGCCAGGCAATGGTGTTCGCCAAAGGACATTCTCTTCCTTGCTCCATTTGGTGGCGATGTTTTTCTCTTGCGAGATTCCATCGTTACTCGGCCCTCGCCACTGCGGCCAATTGTCGGCATTAGCCGAGATAGCGCACCACGACAAAGTAAAGCTTGCGAAAAGAAAACGTAAAGAAAAACGCATGATCAAACGCTCGGAGGGTGGGGATGGAAGGAGCTACAACAGAATGTGGTTGAGAACCAAAAAACTCGATTGGATTATAGATGCTCAGTGAGCTTCCATTTTGCAATTACAAAAGACATTTTCCGAAGCATTACAACTAGGAATGCGGTTAACGATGCACCACACGCAACACTTATGCAATGTACTGGACTTAACAACCAGTGAAAAAGGCCTTCTTGCGGCACGCTAGCATCATGCCCCGGATGTCCCCACGCCGTAGTGGCACTCATAAGAAAAGCAGCCAACAAAAGGAACTTACAAACAGTCGAGGTTAGGAATCGCTGCATTCTGATGGAATTGATAGAGAAGTCTTCCGCCACATCCAAAATGGTATGCAGCGGCAAGCAATCGTCTTCGTTTCGAACCGGATCCGACGCCCGCTTCAGGATTATAGCACAAACCATTCTCACCATGCACGTGCGGCTTGTGGGGTTTTACCTGTCAATCTGCCTACAAATCGGACGAATTACGCCACGATTTGACTAGACGGTGAGATTGCATACAACCCAGTTGGGATGAGACGTACTGCATTGGCAAGAGGCACTAGTGCGAGGGACTCACCGGTGCAAGAAACGAAAAAGGTCATGGTATGCCGCTCCATCGTCACACCATGACCATTATGTCGGAGGATCCGTGGGTGCGAATGATCCGACTTCCCAATCCGTGCTAGTGGTTCTATCGGAACACCCCACACAGATCGAGAAGAAGTTTCCATTCTGCCCCTACAGTCAACCCAGATAGAACTATCGATTCACGTTGATTGGGTTCGGCTGAACGTAAATCCTGTTTGCAAGTGCATGGTTGCCAGGAACTGTATTGTTCATAGGAGCTACCATGCTGCCAGGAACGGACATGCTGGCTGCCGGGGCAGAAATGCTAGCGCAACTGGAGCAATGGGACTGGCCGGAATAGCCCACAGCAGCTTGAGGCTCGCAACTGTTGCAGCTATTGCAACTGTTGCAACCGATGCCAGGCAGTGTATTGTGAAGCCGCTGGCCAAGCCTGCATTTTCCGCTGCTGCATTGCACGCATGGATCGGCATACAACGAAGAGAACGGTTCTTTGTATCGATTGATTTTTACAGCCTTGGTTGTCCAGGCACGATCTTTTCCGGCGCAACCTGTTTCGCCACAACCGGATTCGCAAGGTGCGGAATGTAGGGTCGAACAGCCACCTGCCGCACAGCACCCGCACTGCATGTCCACGTGCTTCATTACTTTCGCAGCGAGCGCGGCGCGTTCTGCGGCATAACCACACCATAGATTCGGACTCGCATCACTGCAGTTCATCTTGGCCCCTAACTGGGAATAAGGCCCATTGCATGCAGGTTGCGAGAAGTGACTATTTCCATACCCCGATTCAGCGACGGGAGCTACTGTTTGGGAATGAATAGTGTTCCCGGATGGATTATCTGAAGACAAAAGGGATGAGGTCGTTTGTTGAGCGAAGGCTGGTGCCCCGAAACATACGATCAAAAAGAGCGAGTGCATCATGCGCCGCATAGTCTATTTATGCCTTGTGAAAGTGTCATCCATGAACGAAGAACCAGTCCATTTGGTTTCTTCAAGAAAATCTACAAGGAGGGTTAATCCTTGCGAGAAAAATGAGAGGGGGCGAAGCTACCCTGTTACGGTGACAACGTTTAGTCACATTGACCGCGAGACTAAGTCGCAGCGGGATTCGCCCATGCAATCTCATGCTGTAGAAAGATTGCCCGCGAATCATGGTTTGGCAAATGAAGACAAAACATTTTTGTGTAGACCGCGTAAACATCCGTGCCTACCGAAGCGTCTTTGGCATCTTTACCGACTACGTAGTCTTGCGCAGCGCTATGAGGTTGAGCGGATCAAAATCGACAGGTCCAAATCCCAGATGCAAGTGTTTGGTCCAACCCTCCCCGTATCGTATGGGATGGCCCGACATCGAACCTACTTCACCACATAGGTCGAGCATGGTCTGCAAATAGGAATTCATTTTCTGCGTACTTTGTAACCATTGTTGCTGTGACTCATGGCATCCCAACATGGCAAGCTTCGTTTCGATAACTTCATCAATGGAGACCGTACATTGAGGATGAAAGACCGTTCCATCGGGCAAACGATTTCCATGAGGCTGTGCATGGTAGATAACGACATCTTGATCGGATGTCGGAACAGGCGGTTCCGTTTTATAGTTTGGCACCGATCTCGAAAACGCGGCGGTCACCGCTAGCCGACAGGTTTCCATGTGATCTTCCATATAATCCTGCCTTGCATGCGTCAGAATGATATTCGGCTTCGCAAGCCGGACGACTGCGCTGACCTTTGCTAAGTTTTGACGATTGTAGAAGACGTCCAAATCATCGCAAATCGGCGGATAAAACGTCGCCCCCAACAGTGCAGCAGAACGGCGAGACTCTTCAAGCCGAATGCCGGCCGTTTGTTCTCGATCGGTGATCGTCGAACCGCAACAACCATTCGCTACATTCATGTAATGGATCGCCCAACCTAACTGCTTCAGACGGAGCAACGTTCCCGCAGCAACGAACTCAATATCGTCAGGATGCGCAAAAATCGCTAAAACGGAATTCATTGCATTTCTCTTTCTATCGCTGTTTGTTTTACTCTCCGCGAACGATCGCCGCGGCGGCCGGTATCATGGCCATCAATTGGCGTGGGCTAAGCAAATAAATGGGCTGCCCCAACTCCTTTCGCTTCGCCACTTCCGCGACCGCTCGTTCCGACGGAGACTCGCCATCCTCTTCTTCAAGACTCAACTCGAGATCCTGAAACAAGAATCGTTGCTGAGACGTTTGCGCAAGAGCACCGAGCACTACAAATTGCGTTTGCATGTTAACACTGGTTTGCACAACCGCGCCTAGCGTCGTCAAAAAGTCAATTGCATCCTGCCGTTCCAAATTCAATATCGTATTCACTAACACCATCTTCTTGTTGGCCAATGGTTTCTCGTTGCGACAACTTTGCAAAATGGAGTCCACAACCAAATTAGGTCTTTTGGCGGCAGCACGCGTTGGAATACCATCGGTTCGAAACTGCTTAGGTTCGATTCTACCCATTGGCTCATCGATGCGATCTGTACGACGTTGTCGGATAGTCCGTGGATTTCGAACGATGTCGGATCGAACCTTGCCTCGCACCAGCCCTAACGATTCCTCAAGCTCTTCCATCGATCTCGCATTGAGTTTCTCCGCTGCTTGAATTGCAACCAACGCACAAGCGCGGGCATCCTCGAGTGCGTCGTGATGTTTGAATAGGATACCGAGATGCTGCGTAATCTTGGCTAGACCATGGCCATCATTGCTTGGCCATGCGCGCTTCGCAATCAACCTCGTGCATTGAATCTCCAATTCGGAAATGGCAATATCGTAATGCTGGTTACACCCGAGCAGTACATTCGCGTCGAAGCCCACGTTGTGTCCGACGATCAGTTGGCCTTCGACCATCGGCTGCAACTCTGCCCAAACGCGATCCCAACCTGGACTTTCCATGCAATCGCGCGGCGTGATTCCATGCACACTGACGCACAGCGGTGAAAAATACATTCTGGGTGGACGAATCAACCAGACTTGCTCGTGGACGATCTTCCAGTCTTCCACCCAGACGGCTCCGATTTGACACGCAGAGTTAGAGCGGCTGTTTGCAGTCTCGAAATCTATGGCTACAAATCGCCCCATCCGTGTATTCCTGAAGTTGTGCCTTAGCCGAATGTCAAGCGGACGCGAGTTGTTCGATCATGTCCTTTGTCGCTCGTTCCACGGCATCCTGCCAATTCGTAGCTGCCGCGTACTTGGGATTTTCGTAAGCGAAGATAATGCCTCGCGAACTGTTGATCACAGCTCCTAACCCGTCTTTGTCCATTCCATGCTTGACGTCGCGGGCCGCGCCCCCTTGGGCTCCGTAACCCGGTATAAGAATCCATGCATTGGGCATTCGATTTCGCATCGCAATCAATTGCTCAGGATAGGTTGCACCCACCACACAACCGATCGAGCCGTAGCCGGTCGCGTCCTTGGCTGTCTTGAGTGCGTGAGATTGCACATAATCGGCAACTCGTTCGGAAATGGTTTTCTCTTCAAACACCAGGTCTTGAATAAAGCCGCTCCCAGGGTTAGAAGTCTTGACCAGAACAAAGATGCCCGCATCCGATTCATTGCATCGTTTGACAAACGGATCAAGCGAGTCTGCGCCCAAATAAGGGCTGACCGTGAGCGAATCCGCGCCAAACGGGCTGTCTTTGCCGAGATAGGCGTTGGCATACGCGGTCGCGGTAGTACCAATATCATTCCGCTTGCCATCTAGAATGACGATGAGTCCTTTGGACGACGCATAGCGTACGACACGCTCCAACGCGAAAACTCCGTGCGGCCCTAGCTCCTCGAAGAATGCGCTCTGCGGTTTGACCACTGGAACCAAAGATGCCACGACATCGATGATAGAGAACGAAAACGCTTCAAACGCTTTTGCCACTGCCTCGAAACCAAGTTCCGACGAAACGCGAAGTGGTACAGGCAATTGATCATGCCGAGGGTCGATGCCAACACAAACCGGATTCTTCTTGTTTAACACCGCATGCGTAAGTCGTTCACCAAAAGTCATAACATCGTCAGATTGTAAGTGTAGCAATGGTTCTGCAAAAAGCATTGTTGGCGAGTCTACTTGCTAGCGGGTGGATTTGTCACTCGGCATGGGCTCCAGCCATTTCAAGATATCCTTCGGAACATCTTCCTTCAAAAAGAAAGGTGTTTCCTTGTCGTGATCCGCTTCCGAACCAAAGGGCGGTTCGTCCGACAACGATAACACAAGACGGACCGGTGTATTGCGCCGAGGTATTCGTTCGGTGAAGGCATCAAAAACGAGGTTCGCATTCGCCTGCTCGCTCTTGACAACCAAATCCATCGTGGACGTTCCAAAATTGGCAACACAGATTAGTTCACCACTGTCGGCCATGTACTGGCGTTCTTTGGTGAGTTCATCGACATACTCTTTGCTACCTGCAAAAACCCAATCCCATTTCAAGCAGTCCTTGGTACCAGTCCTGCGCACCCACTTCTGTGCAACGGTTGCCTGCTTTTCCCCTTTGGCATCCAACCAAAGAACATAGACACGAACCGTGGTGCCTGAAGCGGGACGAAAAGGCTCGAATGATGCCGGCTTCCCAGGCTTGGCACCGATCGCTAGCAACGCTGCATGGACCAACTGCGACTTGGAAAAAACCGAAACGATCGACTCGTGCTCTTTCGTCCCAGATGGGCAAGCAAACATCTCGAGTTGAGCCTCTCGCTGCGCAATGACTCCATCAACGATGACAATTTGTTCCTCCCGGTTGATCCAAACGCGGTTGGTGGGATGAAGGGACTTGGCTTCCTTTGGGGGTGCAAACGCTTTAGTGACACGTTCCTTGAGTTGCGTCGCGTTAAGCCACCCCTCCTGCTGTTCTTCAGGCTTCGGCTCCTCGGGATTGGTTGCTTTGGACGGCTCATCAGCCAATGGCGCAATAACGGACGGTTGTTGTAGGGTGATGGGCTGGGCTTCAACTCGATGGGAAACACTGGAAAAAACGATGCAGCCAACCACTACGAGGCATGTAGAGAGGGTTGCCTTGGGCCATCGAAATTCCGTTTTCAACATTCGCTTTCTCGCGTTCAGCTCATGGAACAAATTTTTCACGGATGTCTATACCCTTCGGCGAAAAAACTTCTTTTTCGAAACTGTGGCCAGAATAGCTAACTCGGCGCTTGCATCTTGAAAATCGGCAACAACAATTGGCCCTCAACATCTTATCACTATTCGCGAATCGGGACGAGAGACCTATGGACTGGGTTAAACCCAAATATCGTGCTAGGCAGCTAAAGAAAAAAGAGCAGCCTGAAAACGAAATAGCCGCTGGTGCTTGGTTGCAGCAGCTTTGTGAAGATAAAGTTGCGCTGCTTCAGGCTTCTCTGCCAAACGGTAACACGAAACAAAAACGAACCAAAGATTCCCTAACTACGGAAAGCTATGTTGATTCCGTCGCTTGGGGAACGGGTCTGTGGGAAACAGAGTCGGATACCGGGTTGGGCATGCTGCAGGATTTAGTGCACTCTTTCGGCACGAACTCCATGCGTTCGAAAACAAACCGCACTGTCCAATTTGGCCAAATCGCTCCCAACCAAATTGCGCACGCAAAGAAAATCGGCACCTGGATTACGCAAAACTTGCCTCGCGCTAGTTACGATCCGTATGTCGCCCTAACGTGCGCTGGCTGGGTACACGCACTACCGAGCATGGGTCGAGAGATCTCCCCAACGCTCTGGCTCGAAGTGTTGCAGTCGATCATGACGCAGGTGGATCGCGGCTGGGAAAGTGGACCGGAAGATGGGCTTTTCCCTTGGATTATCTGGAGCTGCGAGATTCCTCTCGCCTTGGCAAAGCATCTTTCGCACCTGGGCGGTAAAGACCGAATCGTGAGTGATTCATTGAATCGAATCGCACAACTGCTGGAAGAGTCGGCCGAGAACCCAACGCCGATCATGCACCGTGGTGGCCAAGATCTCCGTGCAATACTCGCGTCAGTAGTGCGGAGTCGTTGGTCTGCAACCGAAGTTGGAGCGAGGAAATGGTTCCCTCCACAACGCAAAGCCATCATCAAACTGGCTACTCAGGCGCTCGCACTAACCGATCCGTTCGGACAACAACTCTTGTTCGATCAGGCCGATACGCGATTGGATACCGATTTCTGGCTAGCCATTTACGAGCTGTCCGAAAAGAATGCCAAATTTGCGACGACACTCGCCTGCGCTCTGCCAAATGAAGTAGGTCGGGGCCTCGGACTGAAACCTCAGAAACTGCGCAAAGACAAAACGATCGATGCAACACTAACAAAACACAGCCAATACTGGGAGAAATCGTCGGTCGCCACCATGCGTCGCTCCTGGCGCGATCACGGCTGTCGAGTTGCCATCGATTTCTCTACCGATGTCATTTGGCTCGATGTGATGGCGGATGATGGGACTCGCATTTTCTCTGGCGACTGGGACGTTACCGTGGAACGCGATGGGAAAGCCGCTCTGATCGACCATGCATGGCAGGAGCTATGTTGGTTCACCGATGATGATGTCGATTATCTAGAACTGGAATGCTCCATCGGTGATGAATGCAAAATCCAACGCCAAATCATGCTTATTCGCGATGAAGGAATGATCTTTTTCGCCGATGCGTTGATCGCCAAGGAAGCTGCTCAATGGAAGATCAGTTCATCATGGACACTCTCCCATGCTGTTCGCTTCACGAACGATCCAAAGATGAATGAGTGTCGATTGATGCGTGCGAATGCCGACGAAGACAACTCGGCAGAGGGCGTTACCAAAGCTTTATTGATTCCTGTCGCAATGCCAGAATGGAAACGCGGTACCACGGGGTATTCGATGGATTGCCATCGTGACCAATTGCAATTGTCCGCATCGACAACTGCAAAAAACCTCTACAGTCCACTCGTAGTTCCACTGCGCAATCTCGATAAACCACTCTCCTTCACCTGGAGACAGCTTACCGTCGCCGAAGAACTTCAAATCCAGCCTCGAGATATCGCGGATGCATACCGATTGCAAATCAACAAAGACCAATGGGTATTCTATCGCTCCTTAACCCCGTGTACCCGTCGCACTGTGATGGGTTTACATCTCAACACGGAGTTCTACGCAGGCAGATTCTGCTCCAGCGATGGTCAATTCGAGTCGATCGTCGAAGTCAATCCGGACGAATAGGTTACTTTCGAAAAAAAGCTGCCTGTATTTTTCATCTCAACTACCCAGCCGTCTCAAGGCGTTGAAAGTTTCCTGTACGCGCGTTCCGTACAATCGTCACTTTCCGACCTTTAAGTACAGTCACGCTAGATTTGCCAGATTGTATTGCTTTCCTAATTGATTCACTTTGGTTTTCATC
>JAJTID010000048.1 GCA_021300155.1 Pirellula sp. | reverse complement strand
TTTGAAGAATGTACTTACAGTGAATTTAGCCCCGAACGGATCGATGGCCATGCGTGGGCAACGCTACCCGGTTACCGAGGTCGGAATGAAGAAATTGATCGAGAAGATGTTGGAGAAGGGAATGCGTGAGCGTCAACTCGGCGATTGTGAAGTCAATCATGATCGGGACGTGGCGGTCGGGACTCGAAAATGTACAGCGATCGAAATAGTCCATCCCGTTGCAAAGCCACAATTCGATTTCCATCGCGCGCAATTGTTCTTTGATGATGAACACAAAATGCCGATTCGTTATGTATCGTGGTTGTGGCCATCAAGCGATGGCCAACCCGTCCTCGATGAAGAGTACTATTATTCGAACGTGAAAACGAATGTTGGATTGACCGATTCAGACTTCGACCCGAAGAACTCTGCCTATAAATTCTGGTAACCGTGACTGGACCGAAGGGAGTAGTCTGGATGCGCCCAAAAAGTAATTGTATCTGGCCTTCTTCTTGATATGACCTTCGAATGACTGGATAGAATGGCATAAGTCAGTGCATCGATTCCCGGTTGATTCCTGGTGCCGACTCATTGTTGCGGACTGAGGATTTGAATCTGATCGCATGAAGTACTCTCTTAGAATTCTCTTTCTCGCCTTCATGGTTGTTGCACTGGTCACGACCTTGACGATGCGACACAACGACTGGCCTGCGATAGCGAGTGTGGGTTTGGGAGTGTTGCTCCTCTGGGCGCGATGCGGAGATGTTGTCCGATCGCGTATACGAGCAACAAACCAAGTCGACCTGACTGAACCTATCGATCAGAGTACAGATGCGCCTTCGGGTTCGACAACATCCAACGCACCGATGGTAGAGTGGATCCTGCTTGTGGGTTTGGCTGTATGTTTTTCTTCTGCAGTTGTGAGCATGATGAATAAAGTTGTGCCCCAGAATGTCGAATACAAGGCCTTCTACTATCGGTCTATTCCTCCATCATCCGTAGCGATTTTGTCAACCGTCGTTTTGGCAATCGGTGTTGTTCCGATCTGGTCATTTCGTCCTACGCATCCATCGCTTGTTAGGCTAGGAGTTGTACTGCGGTCCATCCTGTTTGTCGCTTATGGTTTTTCTCTCGACATTGTCATCTGGCTCACCTACCTAGCCTGCAAAGGAATAGAGCAAGGCATGGTGGATCCAGCACGAATTTTGGGGAACACCGAGCTGCTCTCATTCGGTTCTGCATTCCTCAAAGGGGGGATTGGAACGTTAGGGATCATTCTCTGGTGTTTCACGGCAAGATCGGTAGTCCGGAGAGTTCAACAAAACGTTAGTGGCTGGTTTTTTAAATCATGGATTCTTTGCGGATTCAGTTGCATTGCAACATTTGTTCTCTGGTATCATCTTCTTGATGATTTTCCACAAATGCGGGCAGCCCTGTCGGCAATTCAGCAGCAACCGTTCCAGCTCAACACCCTTCTGGTCGGTTTATTGTTTGTCATCGCATTCGTGCAGTACTGCGTTGTTGATCGTAATGCACTGCGAGAGAACTACACCCAAGCGAACGTCCATCGTGAGTCTCTTTGGCGCAATCGGTTCCTTGGGGTAGCGATGACGGTTCCCGGATTTATATTCTTCATTCAGTTCTTGCTTCCGTTACGAAGATTCAGGAATTTTGAATATTGGACGTCGTTTTATGTGTGGGAAGAATTGGTACAGGTAATCCCCGTGATGCTGCTAGCTTTGATCTTTCTCGGATTTACTTTCCTAGCGAATGCCTCGTTAGCTCCGCCTCGCAAGATTTCGATAACTTTTCTGTCTCTTATGCAAGTGGTTGTCATGGCGATTGTTTTGGTTATCTGTATACCTATCCACTTTCCTGCCATGCTCTTTTACTTCGATGCGAGCCTCACCTTACCTGTTGCTTGGTGAAGAATTTCTTTACGATTCCCCTCCGAAAATCGGCGTGTCCGGAATCCGTGGAAATCTTGAACTCTTCCATTCAGCGCGAACTATCGAATAGGACTTTCGTTGTGGCAGAGCGACTGTAAATTGCTGGGATGGCAGAACTGAATCCCCCACAGCAACATGCGGTTGACACGCTTTCTGGACCGCTTCTCGTTCTTGCAGGGGCTGGAACCGGCAAGACACGCGTTGTCACGTTTCGAATCGCAAATTTGATCCGACATGGAACGCGAGCGGATCGCATTTTGGCCGTGACTTTTACTAACAAAGCCTCGCAGGAAATGCAGGAACGGGTCTCGCATCAACTGAAATTGCCCAAACGAGTTCGACGGGGACAACCTGCACCCCTCCGACCCGTTATCGGTACGTTTCACTCGCACTGTGTTCAAATCTTGAAGCGGCACGCTCGCGAACTGGGTTACCCCGAGAAGTTCACGATCTACGATCGCAGCGACGCGGAAAGTGTAGCCCGTACCATCCTTCGTGAAATCAAAGTGCACGAAGACATGCTCAAACCGAGCGACTTCTTGAACATCGTTAGTCAATGGAAGAATGTCGGCGTGAAGCCCGAACAAGCGAACGCGGCTGCCATGTCCGACAAAGAGCACTTGGCCGCCAGTGGTTACAAACGATATCAACGGCAACTAAAACTCCAAGCCGCTTTTGATTTCGACGACTTGCTGGTTTGCGCCGAGCAATTGCTTCAAGATAACGAAGCGGTTCGCAAGGTCGAAGCTGGAAAGTACGATCATGTGCTCGTCGATGAATATCAAGATACGAACGGTTGCCAATATCGAATCATCAAAGCGCTCGCAATCGATCATCGCAATTTATGCGTGGTAGGTGATGACGATCAATCGATCTATGGCTGGCGTGGTGCGGAAGTTCGCCACATCTTGAACTTCAAAAACGATTGGCCCGAAGCAACGATGGTTCGTCTCGAAGATAACTATCGTTCGACCGATGCGATTCTCCAAATGGCCAACCGATTGATCGTCTTCAATTCACACCGTCACGATAAAACGCTACGCGCTGCCCGTCCCAACGGTCAACAACCACGGATTTTACAGTTCGCCAGCGAAGCCGAAGAGGCAAAAGGGGTCGTGGAAGAAATCGGTAGTCGATTGGATGGTGATCGGACTCTCAAACCTGGTGACTTTGCGATCCTCTTTCGGACCAACGAACAACCTCGCCCTTTCGAAATGGAATTGCGACGTTGCAAATTGCCTTATGTGATCACGGGTAGCCAGTCCTTCTTTGACCGAAAAGAAGTTCGCGATCTGCTATCGTACCTGCGATGGCTTGATACGCCGGATGACGAGTTGGCATTGCTGCGCATCATCAACATCCCACCGCGAGGAATGGGAGCCGCGAGCGTAGACAAATTGCTCAAAAAAGCAGTGGGGGACTCCTCGAGTGTTTGGAAAGTCATGCACGATCCGACCATGGTAGGTGGTTTGCCATCCCCTGCACAAAGCGGAATCGCAAAGCTCAAGCAACTGCAGGCTGAGTTCGCACGTCGGACCGTCGCATTCGCGAAGACTATCGACCAAGAGACTGAAAAGGAGTCGCAACCCAAGAGTGTTCCCAACAGTCCTTCAAAAGAATCAGAACAGTCGGAACCAGAAATGCTCGGCAGTGATACATTGACTCGCATTGTCGGGGACATGATCGATGCGATCAAGTATCGCAATGAAGTAGAACGACTTTATCCCGACCCCGATGAATGTGCTATGCGATTGTCTTCCATCGAAGAAGTCATCAACGCCGTTGCGGAATACGAACAAGAAGCAGAATCGCCGTCCATTCATGATTTTCTATCTTCGGTAACACTCGCAGGACGCGAGTTCGGTTCGCCCAAAGAAAAAGAATTGAAACGGAACGCGATTTCCCTGATGACATACCATAGCGCCAAGGGGCTTGAGTTTCCGATCGTCTACATGGTGGGTATGGAAGAAGGAATTCTGCCGCATAGAAAGTCCATCACAGGTGACGCCGAAGCGGTCGATGAGGAACGGAGACTTTGTTACGTTGGAGTGACGCGTGCACAAGATGAACTATCGCTCACTCTTCCGATGTCACGCTTTAAATGGGGCCGATCGAAACCAACCTTCCCAAGTCGATTCCTCTACGAAGTGACGGGCCAGGCGGACAATCCGAATCGCTTAAAGGCGATCAAGTCGGCAGCGGACGAAGCACGCAAGGCCAAGAAATAGATCACTGATCCATGATGGGTTGCGTGCTGCGCAAGTACGCAAGAAGATCACTGATTTCATTCGGCTTCAATGCATCTAGAATTCGTTCGGGCATGATCGACAACGATTGCGGTTTTCGTTGCTCGATTTCTTCCTTTTCGATCGTTTGCGAGGAGCCATCGATTCCCTTGATCACAATGAGATCGTCGGTTTCATTTTCTACGAACCCCGTCAAGACAGAGCCACTGCTTAAGGCGAGTGTCCACGCTTGATAGCCCTCGCGAATCTCCAAGCTTGGAGCGACGATGTTTCGAAGTAGCGTTTTGGTTTGGTCCCGCTGATAGCCGGTCAAGTCTGGACCGATGTTTCCTCCTTCTTCGAACAACAGGTGGCACCTACCGCAGTGGGTGCGATAAAGTTTCTTGCCTCGGTAGGGATCCCCTTGTTCTGCATCCACCATCTTGAGATAACGCTCTGCCTCTTGATCGGCACTTGCGAGACTGATGCTGGCGAGAGCTGGATAGAGTTGAGACAATTGTTGTTGCAGCGACTCGTCTTCAATCCATCGCATCGCGCGTTGAGCATCGACCGGTAAAGTCTTTGGATCGATTTCGTTCGCTTTGCATCTTGCAATCCACGCCCGTACCCATGATGCACGACGCGCTAACGTAGCGCCCGCTACCGAACGCGTGTTTTCTGAGAAATGTAGCCACTCATCCAAAATGGTCTTTGCAATTTCCGAACGGTCAAAAGCAGCCAATGCCGATAGTGATGCTTGAAGCACTTGTTCGTGTTCTTTCTGTTGGCGTTTGTCGCGAGAATCGCTACGATCGCGAACAACTTCCAAAAGTGGGGCCGCGAAGGACTCGATTTTCATCTCGCCAGCCAATTGAATCAACGAGAGGCGAAGCGGGAGTGGCGACTTCGCGTCCTTTACTTTTTCGATCCCTTTTTTCATCGCCTCCGCGTCTTCTTGGCGAATCGACAAGGTGAGAGTCGGCACGCCAAGATTCGCCATAGCATCGATGACCGATTTAGGTACGCTCTTGATCGAACGCTTTTGGAAGGCACGTTCAAACGCCTCGATCGCTAACATCGAAGCTTTGTCTCGCAGTGCTCGATCACTTATCGAGTCGATGGACTGAAGCAAACGAACCATCGCATCATACGATGGCTTCTGCGCTTCGTTAGCCCAGCGTTCCATCAACCTTGGGAAAAGGAACGTGGCGAGAAAGCGATCGTTGCTGGTTTCTTTCGAACTTACGAGTTGCTCGACGATCGAAGACTTCTCTGATGCATGCTGTTCGATCCCCCACCAAATCAAATGGGGTAGAAACAGATCAGAATCATCAATCGGCCTTGAAAGAAGTTTCGCCAAAACAGAGATTGCCTGTTTGGATGGTAGCCTTCGTGCAGAACTTGCAATTTGCACTAGTACGTGAATATCCGATTCTGCGGTGCATCGTTCGATCAGCTTTGTCAACGTTCCTGCTTCAACGATTCCGTCATCACACGACAGACGGATCATCCACTTGCGAACATCAGACTGTGGATGGCTAAACCATCCTAGCCATTCATTCTCAGCACGGTTTGAGTTTGCGGCGATGTTCGACGTGGTCGTTTGGTTTGGGATGGTTCCAGGAATCCATCCACAAGCATGAATCGTCCAAAGATACTCGACGCAATTTGTAGTTGAATCCGCATTCGACGAATGGAGTTTCGAGAACAAGACCGACTTCCAGCGATCTGCGATAGCAGGGGCGGCTGTGCTCATCGACTGTACAACCATTCGGCGTGCTCGATCCCTTTGCCAACGAACGGGACTGCTTAAGTCATCGATCCATCTGTCGATCGATGAAGCCGAGCTTGAGGGTGTTCGTGCCTTTGCAGTAACTGCACGTGTGCCCGAAGACAATCGATAGACGCGTCCTCGTTCGCGATCCAGTTGGCCGACATGCGCGTAGAGGTGCGCCACTTGAAAATCGTACCAATCGCACACATAGATTCCACCATCTGGGCCTTGGCTAATCGCGACAGGGCGAAACCACTTGTCGTCCGAGGAGACCACGTCGGCAATGTCGTTCGTTTGATAAGTGGAACCGACGGCCTCAAGTTCCGTGTGAATGACTTTTCCGTGCAGTGGATCGATGCAAAACATTCCATTCTTCTTATTGCGTCGCCACGACTCATCCAGCATGAACATCGCATGTGTGAAGCGTTGGATAGGATCATGCTTCATGGGTAGCAAATAGCCAAAGGTGAAAGGATTCGATAGACCGCCGTGTTTGGTAAAGCCTTTGCGATAGTAGCCCCCTTGGACGTAATGAAACCCTCGAGTGTCACCGCCGTTGTGACCGGAGAAGATATCGCCATGATCGTCAAAGGCGACACCGAACGCATTGCCACCACCTTCGGCGAAAACCTCGTACTGTTTGGTGATCGGATGGTATCGCCAAATGGCTTGCCCAAGCGACTTGATCGTTGGATCGCCTGTTCCATAACGACGGACGTTGCCAGTTACAGTACTTCCTTGAGCGGCGTAGAGCCAACCATCGGGTCCCATGGTCAAACTGTTGACCACGGAGTGTGTGTCTTCGAGTCCGAATCCTTCGAGATGAATGTCCGGTGGGCCATCGGCCTTCAAGTCGCTGTCCGCATCGTGATAGAAAACGAGGTACGGGGGATTCAGTACCCATGCGCCGCCAGGCACAGGGACGACCGCCGTGGCGATGTTCAGGTTGTCCAAGAAGACGTGATGCTTTTCAAAGATTCCATCGCCATCCTGATCTTCGTGGACCGAGATGCGATCAATTCCGGGCGTTCCACCGAGCCCCGGCGGTAACGGTGTCTTGTCGTAGACGATTCGCCAATGGACATCGCGACTTTGTTGTTTGAGTCCCGCAGGTTCCGGATATTGGCGATATTCGACCAACCACAATCGTTCCTGATCATCGAAGGAAATGGAGAGTGGCTGCGTAATCGTCGGCTCGCTCAAGACCTGTTCCCATTTCAAGTTGCCCGTTCGGAACGTTTGAAGCGATTGCGTAGCGTCGGTGGGTTTGGTCGGTTCGCCGCGATCGGAGGATTGTTGACCAAAGAGTCCATCAGCTAATACAAAAGAGGTAAGTATGACAGCGATCTCGACAACGAAGATGGAACGATGCGGAGTTGTGTTCATTGGCGGGACCATGGGGGTTCGCAACAAAAGCTTTGGTTGTTTTCCAAGTCGATGAAGGCGTCGCAACATTATAGACTCTTTGGACGAGTCTCGTTTTGAGACAACTTGTTTGAATCGATGGCAACCTCCAGATTCCGGAAGCGAACAGCGAAAATAGAAATGTTGAGATAATCCAGGATATTTCGTCGCGAACGATCGTGAATCAAATATTTAGCGGTTTGGCACGAACGTTGCATTTGAATGAAGCATTAAATGATTATGAAAAGAGGGGACCGGTACTCATACCGGTAAAAAGGGGAAATCTATGAAACGCAATTCAATCAAATCAGTAGCTCTGGCTTTGGCCATTGCAGCAACAACAGGCGTCGTTGGAGCCCAAGGGCCTGCGATTGCAACGCCAATCAACAATTGGAATTTTATGAATCATTCCAGCACGATCGCAGAAGGAGCATTGCGTGGGCAAGCGTCTGTGATGAGTGCTGCAGGCGAGTTGGCGTATCTAGATAGTCTTGCTTCGATCAATTACCAAGAAGCATATCGCCGTGCGATCGACAACAGTGTTGCTTACACCAAAGCTTACTACGAAAAGCGAGAGCTTCGAGCCGAGTTCTATGAAAAGTACGGTCGCAAGCCGTTCGTGGGCGAAGCTCGCAAGAAGGTGGTCGAGTTCTATCAACCCAAGAAGTTGACAGCCGATCAGTTTAATGCGGAAACAGGGCAATTGACCTGGCCGCACATTTTACGCCAATCGCAATATGCTCCGATCAAGGTGGAGATCGATTCACTTTTCGAATCACGCAACTTCGAGAACAGTGGCGACGGGAGCGTTACTCAGTTGAAGCTCTCCCAGTTGATCCGATCGATGGCAGCGTTGCTTCGAGAGAACATCGACTCTATGTCCGCTGAGCAGTACATCAACGCACAGGAATACCTGCGATCCGTAGATGCTGAATCCAAGAACGCAGTAATGCCCAAGGTGGCTGCTCAAGCAGACGCACCTGCAACGGTTCCGATCAATGCAAATGTTCCGAACCCAACGGTTCCTAACGGTGGCGTTCCGACCGCCGCAGTTTCGGACGATAGCACAAAGGGATAACCCAACGAACCATCTGAAAATTCTCTTTCTGGCTTTTGGTAGTGTGTGTGGGCTAGGAAGAGAAGAGGCTGCCGAGGAGAGGCATTTGCAAGAATGTCTCTCCTCGGTTTTTTTATGCCCCCTGAGCCGTCGGGGCGCTAGCAGGCTGGCGCCCGCCGGCTCATGGTTAGGTCTTCGCCAACGAATTTACTTTTCCGAGCAGTAGTTTGCCAACTATTACCCGTTCTTGGTAAACTAGGGCTCGAATCCCTGCTCCCGTGGAGCGATCTTCGTCGCTGCACCGAAACTCGAGACACCGAACTTATGTACCTTCGACTCGCGAAACGTCTTTTGGCGGAAACAGACAAGCGGCTCCTTTGGAAGCTCGCCTACTTGGCCGGTTGGAAAGGTCTGCGAAGTGTCCAAAAGCACAAGAAGCGACTAAAGAAAGGTGAATTCTTTCCTCCGTTTCTCTACATCTCGATCATCAACACGTGCAATCTTCGTTGCCAAGGATGTTGGGTCGATGTGGCCGGCAAGCAAACGAAGATCGATCTTCAGGCGATGAACCGAACCCTCAACGAAGCCAAAGCCATGGGGAACTCGTTCTTTGGCATCCTCGGCGGTGAACCTTTCCTGCATAAGGAACTGCTCGACATTCTCGCGGCTCATCCCGATGCTTACTTTCAAGTCTTCACCAACGGACACTTTATCACCGATGAAGTTGCCAAACGACTGCGCCAACTGGGCAACGTGACACCGTTGATCAGCGTCGAGGGCTCCGAGATCATTAGCGACCAACGACGAGGTCGCGACGGCGTTTATAGCAAGACAATGGAAGGTCTCCAAAATTGCTTGAACAATCACGTGATGACAGGTGTCTGCACCAGCGTCTGCAAAACGAACATCGATGATCTCCTCAATGATCGCTGGGTAGACCGATTGGTTTCGATGGGGGTGATGTACTGTTGGTTTCACGTCTATCGAGTGGTCGGACCGGAAAGCTCTCCTGACTTGGCGCTGAACACCGAAGAGTTACGCCGAGTGCGCGAGTTCGTGGTGAATACGCGAGTCAAGAAACCAATCATCGTGATCGATGCCTATCATGACGGCGCAGGCCAAGCTCTATGTCCAGCGGTAACCGGATTCACTCACCACATCGGTCCTGCGGGCAACATCGAGCCATGCCCAATTATCCAGCTTGCGACAGAGTCGATTCATGACGAACGACCCCTTCGAGAAGTTTTTCAAAATAGTGCTTTTCTCCGAGACTTCCGAGAGACCGTCGCTAAGAATACGCGAGGTTGTGTTGTTCTGGAGCGTCCCGACTTGCTTTTGGCTTTAGCAGAAAAGCATGGTGCAAAAGATACGACGCAACGCCAAACAGCCATGCAGGAGCTTGCAAACATTACGCCGCGTCGAAGCCAATACGTGCCCGGAATGGAAATTCCTGAAAGATCTTGGGCCTATCGACTTGCGAAATGGTATGCATTCCATGACTACGGAACGTATACTAGGAACTTCATTCCTGACAGTTGGGTCGATCCTGCTATCGCGAATCCTGTTGCGAACGGATTTCCAATTTCACTCGATGCTCCTACTTTGGCGACCTCCACGGAGCCCGCCGTTTACTCGATTACGTCCGCCGCTTCCCATTCTCCTACCTCCCACACTCCTACCTAATATTGAAACCATGAAGCTTCAGATTTTGAATTGGTCCTCTGCCCGTACGACACTGGCGTGCCTGGCACTTTCTGCATGCAGCAGCTTTGGGTCGGCCGAAGAAGTAAAGCTGTTCAACGGGAAAGATTTCAGTAACTGGCACGGTCGATCGACGACCGACCCCAAAACATACGCATCACTCGCTGAAGAAAAAAAAGTTGCTTGGAACGAAGAAATCAAAAAACACTGGAGCATCGATGGAGAGGAAATCGTCAACGATGGCAAGGGAGCTTATCTGACGACGAACGAAGAGTACGGCGATTTTGATTTCGCCTTTGAGTACAAAATCGTAGCCAATTGCGACTCCGGAATTTACTTGCGAGGAATCCCACAAGTTCAAATTTGGGATCCAGACTCCGAAGCCAGCAAAAAGCACGGTGCAGAAAAAGGTAGCGGCGGACTTTGGAACAACCCTGCAGGTTGGGCCGGAAAAGATCCGCTCGTCCGCGCTGACAATCCTGTCGGCCAATGGAATAAAATGAAGATCCGATTGATCGGAGAACGCTGCTCGGTTTGGCTCAATGACAAATGTGTTGTCGATCACGTACGATTGCACAACTACTTCGCCAAAGGTCAACCGCTTCCGACACGCGGTCCTATTCAACTGCAAACGCACGGTGCGGAGATTCGATTTCGCAATCTATCGCTGAATACATTCAATGGCGAAGAAGCGAACAATCTCCTTGCAGAATCCGAATCGAAATCGATCGGCTCTTTCCAATCGCTGTTCAACGGAAAAGATCTAACCGGCTGGGCTGGTTCGGTCGACAACTATCAAGTGGACAATGGTGCCATCCAGTGCTTGAAGGGCAAAGGGGGCGTACTTCATACGGACAAAGTGTATGACAACTTCGTCCTGCGTGTCGATTTTCAGTTACCACCAGGTGGCAACAATGGATTGGCAATTCGTTATCCAACCAAAGAAGAGCTAGGATCGAATAAGGATGGAGCCTATGTCGGCATGTGCGAATTGCAGGTGCTCGATGATGGGCATGCCAAGTATGCAAAAATCGACCCTCGCCAAGCGCATGGAAGCGCGTATGGACTGGTCGCCGCGAAGCGTGGATTTCTGCGTCCTGCCGGTGAATGGAACCATCAAGTCGTTCGAGTCGAAGGCTCTAAGATCAACGTAGAACTCAACGGCACTCAGATTCTCGATGCCGATCTGAGCACCGTCAAGGAGTATATGGCCAATACACCACACCCAGGCAAAGATAGAACTAGTGGCCATGTTGGATTCGCAGGCCACTCGGATCCCGTTCGGTTCCGCAATGTTGAAATCTTGCCCCTCGCCAAATAGTCCTACCCTTCGAAAATGATACCTCTTCCGAAATTCGGTTCACGACGCGCGTTCATTGCTCTCATTGTGACATCCTGTCTCGATTGGAGTGCTGGTGGCACTGTGTATGCGACGGACAAAGAATCCAATAAGAAGGATCGCGTGCTCGAGATCGTAGATGCGAATGCTTCTTCGGCTTCAGAAATGAAGCCGTATACGGAGCGAATTGAACACTCGAATGCCGTCGTCGAAATGCTGCCGATTCTCGGTGGCAAATTCAAGATGGGGAGTCCGGAGACCGAAGCGGGTAGACGCAAAGACGAAGGACCACTTCACGATGTGGAACTCTCACCATTCTGGATGGGAAAGTACGAGATCACTTGGGATGCCTATGACATCTGGATGTCAGACCTCGATGTGTTCAATCGTGAAGTGAACAAAATTGAAGCGACGACGCGCGATGTTATCGCAGACGCTTATCAGAAGAGTCAGCCAACAAAGCCGTATTGCGATATGTCTTTTGGCATGGGCAAAAGAGGCTACCCCGCCATCTGCATGACGCAACATGCAGCTAGGACGTTTTGCAAGTGGCTTTCCGCCAAAACAGGACGCTACTATCGATTACCGACAGAAGCTGAATGGGAATACGCTTGCCGCGCCGGGACCACTACCACCTATTCGTTCGGTGATGATCCTGATCAACTCGGTGACTACGCATGGTTTGCAGACAACTCCGAGGGAAAATATCAAAAGGTCGGCAAGAAGAAACCGAATCCGTGGGGTCTCTATGACATGCATGGCAATGTTGCGGAGTGGGTGCTCGATGAGCATCGGCCCGAAGGTTTCCCACTCGAAAAGCTCACATCGAAGAACCCGCTTCTGGTTCCTATGACACTTTACCCACGGATCGTTCGCGGTGGTGGTTGGGACAAATCCCCAGTCGATTGTCGAAGCGCTGCCAAAGAGGGATCGACCGAGGATTGGATTGCACAAGATCCTCAGTTCCCTGTTAGTATCTGGTACTTGACTGATGCACTTCATGTAGGTTTCCGCGTCGTCCGCCCGTTAGAAGAACCGACACAAGAAGAGAAAGACAAGTTCTGGGAGCATTCCGAGCCGATCATGAAAGAACGCCCCGTCCCCTTGGAACGCTAATTTCTTGTTCGCGTGCAAACTTCAACTTGAACTTAAACTTCAAACTTTTCACACCTCAACCTTCAAACTTCCCTCCGGAGCCTTCTATGACCCTCTCCCGTGAATCGCAAAATGACAGCCGTCGCGGCTTTCTGAAGACCTCAACCGTTGTGGCCGCAACTGCAGGTGCTCTCGCCACAAACCTTTCACGCAGTGTCCACGCGGGTGAAGACAACACAATCCGAGTCGCATTGATCGGTTGTGGTGGTCGCGGAACGGGTGCCGCATCCAACGCGCTTACCGTCGATAATGGCCCGATCGAATTGGTCGCGATGGCCGATGTTTTTGATTACAAGATGAAGCAAAGTTACGAGAGTTTGGTCGGTCAGCACAAAGACAAAGTCAAGGTACCCGACGATCGGAAGTTCATCGATTTCGACGGCTACAAAAAGGCGATCGATTGTTTGCGACCAGGTGACATCGCCGTCATGGCGACTCCACCTGCTTTTCGATGGGTACAGTTTGAGTATGCCATCTCGAAAGGGGTCAATGTGTTTATGGAAAAGCCAGTCACCGTTGACGGCCCTTCCAGCGTGAAGATGCTGGAGTTGGCAGCAAAGTCTGTCGAAAAGAACCTCAAAGTAGGTATTGGATTGATGTGTCGACATTGCGACGCGCGACGCGAACTCTATCGACGGATCAAAGATGGTGCGATTGGCGACATTCAGTTACTTCGTGCTTATCGAAACCAAGGTCCAACCGGTTCTGCAGCTACGACGAAGAAACCGGAGGGCATGAGTGAGCTTCTCTATCAGATCAATCGCTTCCACGGTTTCTTGTGGGCGAGTGGCGGTGGGTTTAGCGACTTCCTAATCCACAACATCGACGAATGTTGCTGGATGAAAGATGCTTGGCCAGTAAAGGCACATGCAATCGGTGGGCGCCATTATCGAAATGATTGTGTTGATCAGAACTTCGATAGTTATGCCGTTGAATATACTTTTGCCGATGGCACTAAACTATTGCTCAATGGCCGAACGATACCCGGATGCAAGACAGAGTTTGCTAGTTATGCCCACGGTACCAAGGGGTCGGCGGTCATTTCGAGTTCTGCGCATACGCCTGCCAAGTGTCGGATTTACAACAGTCAAAAAATTGGTACGAAGAAAGATCTCGTTTGGGAGTTCCCACAACCCGAAGCGAATCCTTATCAATTGGAATGGAACCATTTGATCGCCGCGATTCGCGACAATCAACCTTACAACGAAGTGGAGCGGGGCGTGCAAGCGTCAGTTGTCACGAGCATGGGACGTATGGCAGCTCACACGGGACAAGAAGTGACTTACGAAGAAATGCTCAATTGCAAACACGAGTTTGCACCAGGCATCGAGAACTTGACCTTCGATAGTCCGGCCCCTCTTCAACCGCTTGCCAATGGACTTTATCCAGTTCCACAGCCAGGTATCGTTACGGATACCGAATACTAGTTAGTTCGATTGCTGGATCAAGATACTTCGATGACCTCTGAGGAAAAATGAATTCTAGACGAACCGCGTTAAAAGGCCTAATTGGTTGCAGCGGCGCGGCATTTTTCCGAGAGTCCCTTTGGGGCACCGAGGGGGTAAAGAGCGGTTTCGAGAACGATCCACTTTCCGGAAGCAGGACCGGGCCCTGGCGCCGTTTATTCTTGGATGGTTCTGTTGTTGAACAACAAAGCGGCGTGGAGCGAGTCTTTCATCAGCTCACGAAGCATCTCGCGGAGCCGATCATAGTCGCCGATCAACCGTGGGAAGGTCGCTCGGCGATTATCGGTCCTTACGTCTATGGCACGGTACGTGTAGAAGAAGATCGCTTTCGATTATGGTATCAGGTTCTTCATCAAGGTAATCATGTAGGGTATGCCGAGTCATCGGATGGGATTCGATGGCAAAAACCACGACTCGGGCTCGTTCGTCATGAGGGGCACGATACGAACCTCGTCGTATCAGCGTTTCAGCCTGAGGCGTTTGCGGGAGTTCACTGCCACAACCCGTCCGTCATCTTTCGAAGTCGAGAAACCGATCCCTCGCGCAGGTATGCTCTTTACGGATTTGACTCAGCCAGTGGTGGACCACGAGTTGCATTCTCTCCCAACGGGACGAACTGGACTTATCTCGAATCAGTAAACGAGAATGGAAAACCGAAACCACTTTTCTCGTCAGGAGATGTTGTCAGTTTCTTTGAAGACCCGTATAGCCAGCGATATGCTGCAACGTGGAAGACTCGCAATCGCCGTGGAAGGGCAGTCGGTATTGCGACTTCGAACGATGGTTTAGTTTGGTCCAAGGTGTATGACGGGCCTGTCTTCGGAGCAGATGACCATGATCCCGATACGACTCAAATTTACGGCATGCCCGTGTTCGCATACCAAGGCTTGTTTATTGGTCTACCTTGGATTTATCGTGCACGCTATTTCCGATACGGCGAGTATTCTGTCGAGAAGCTTCATGAAGCTCAATCCGATTCACCTCGAACGATGGAAGTTCAATTGGCATGGAGTTGGGATTTGGTCCATTGGGATCGACCCAAGGATCGTGAACAATTTTTGCCGAGAGGTGAAGCAAGGAGTTGGGATCGCGGAATGGTTTTGACCTCCCGAGCACCTGTGCAAGTCGGGAAGGAGTTGTGGTTCTATTACTCGGGTACCGATCGAGCCCATGACGAGCCACGTGTTCAAGCTGCGATCGGTCTAGCCAAAATGAGGCTCGATGGGTTCTGTTCCATGCGATCCGAAAAGGAAGAAGGATGGTTGATCACCCGTCGAGAACCAATGCGATCTGCGCGCTTGATGATCAATGGACGCACTGGACCGGCAGGTTATATCCAAGCCGAAATTCTCGATCGAAAGAACAAAGTCGTGCCTGGTTATTCTCGCGATCTATGTCAAGCACTCCGGGGGGACGAGGTTTCTCACGAGATAGCATGGCAATCCCCTCGCTATCCCTCGCTTCCCGATGCGAACGACTTCAAAATCCGCTTCTTGTTGAAAGACGCTGAGTTGTTCTCTTACCTACCTTTGGATCTCGATGCAAAACAACCCGATTTTGATGTCACAATTCGTTAAGCTCTTGAACGATGTGTGAGTCGCCGAATTCACCAGTTAAAGCTTTTCGATTTGCATTCGCCAATATGCTAGGTTCTAGTCACTCGCGTCTTGGAAAAATCAATTGACATTTAAGTTTACGAAGACTTCCTGCATCTTTTTGAAGTGAAGGTCCGGCGTAAGCTCGGACTCGTAGATCGTGCGAGCGGCTGCACCCATTCTTTGCCGGAGCTCGAGCGATTGGATTAATTGGCACAAACTTTCTTGAATCGATTCAGGAGATTGAATTTCACATAGAAAGCCTGTAACGCCATGATCCACAATAGACGGAATTCCACGCCATCGCGTCGAAACAATGGGTAGCGAAAAACACATGGCTTCGACCAAGACGCATGGAAACCCCTCCGATTCGTAGTGGGAGGGGAAACAAAAAATGTCAGCGTCCGCGAACATTCTCCATTTTGCATTCCCTGTTTTTTGACCGTGAAGAGTCACCGCCGATTCGATTCGCATCTCCGTCAATTGCACATGTATCTTCTTTTCAAAGCTTGCGGGTTGGAAAC
Organism: Pirellula sp.; assembly: GCA_021300155.1. Classification (GTDB taxonomy): domain Bacteria; phylum Planctomycetota; class Planctomycetia; order Pirellulales; family Pirellulaceae; genus JBKCUI01. The sequence continues at coordinate 72,582 of JAJTID010000048.1, read as the reverse complement.
TACCCACAATATCGAGATGGAAGTGAAATCCTTTCGTCGCCAGCAGACGACATGCTTCCAAGAGAACAAGAATGCCTTTCGATTCACAAACGGTCCCGACGTATAGCAATCGCACAGGCTGCTCGGAACTTCGTTGGCGATGTGCAATTAATGTTGTAGTACTCCAGCCTAATCGCTTAGCTTCATCATGAGCAGCGTTTGGGATGGTATAGATATTTTTTGAATCGAAGTAGCTGGCATCATCGACTGCAAACTGCGAAAGTTGAATCGAAGCGCACGGTTTTAGAAAGGCTCTCTTCACTAACCATCGTAGAGGCCTGGGAAACGATTCGATTTTCTCGCTTGACCCGCTAGCCTGAAAATGAAATACCGTTCGAGCGAAGAGCCAACGCGTTGCAGTCAAAATCACAAGATCTCGTAGTAATGGAACACTATTGGGCCCGGCGGGAGGATAGTAGAGGACTTGAGCTTTACATCGAAAGTGAGCCATGAGGATACGAAAGATCAGCCCGATCAGATGACCTACTTTTCGCAGTTGAAACCGACCGACTTGATCCATATTGTCTGAAAATGCCATTCGGACATGATGTAGTTGAATACCAGCCATCGAGCCGTTTCGCGCACCGTCCAGCAACATTTGGATCATGAGCGATTGCCCGTGAATGGGTGGCGGAGTTTGCCCGACCACGACGACGGAGATAGGTCGGTGGGCCTGAGAGAACGGTGGGATGTTCATTGGCCTGACATTAGAATCGCTGGGGGGGTTACTCATTAATAGCCGGTTATCGAACTGGTAATGAATGCGAGAAACGTCTGGTTTTCCGTCGGGTCGTTGCAGGTACCATTACCGTTGTCTCCTGCTCATAACTGGGTTGTAAGAAAACGAGTGATCCCATGAAACAAAGCAATGCGAAGAGGTGGAAGGTTGGTAGTTTAAACAGGGACTCCCCAAAACCGTTGACAATAGCAAAAACGATTAAGCCGAAGATGATGGCATACTCTATTCTCTTTGTGGATTGGTAAAGGCAAAGGGACTCACCGAGTGCCGTGAGTAGCCAAACAATACAAACCCCTAAACCCACGATGCCAACATCAAGACAAACATCCAGGTATGCATTATGCCCATGCGGAATCTCCCACTTAAACACATCGCTCAAGTACTCCACTCGGTTTGCGTCCCAATAGGCCAAGTATCCGTATCCAAGCATCGGTCTTTTGTTAATGGAATCTAGAAGTTCTTGCCAAAGAGGAAGTCGTCCTGTCAAGCTTGTAACATCTTCCGTGCGTCCCATAGCAACAGCGCTTCCCAATTGGCCAGTCGCCTGTTGACTCAAGAATATGGGAGCAAGCGCAATTGCCCCCATTACAAACACTCCCCCCGTCAACAAGTAGATTCGATTTGAACCACGCACCGAGACAACCTGAGTAACGAGCATAGCCGCCAAAACGCCCCCAAGAGTAGTTCTCGATTTTGCCAACAGGAGAACGCCAACACCAATCGCAACAATCAGTATGGAGAACCACTGCGACTTTCCTTGACGAAGAAATAGCCTCGCGGACAAACAAAGGAACGCTGCAAAAATAGCAAGCGTGTTCGGGTGTGAAGTACCAATGAAACGATAAGCTCCTCGCCAGGGACGAAAGGTTCCCTGTATTATCTCGGAAAGAACACCAATTCCTATAAAGAAAATACAGACAAAGCATATCATTTCAAACAACTGCCCAACGGGAAATCGGGATGCGAAGCCAATGGCGCTAATGACCACTGCAACTAGCACGGTCAGCTTGAAAAGAGTATGCCCGAATTGGATCGACCAAAATAGACTGAGGCATAAGAGCGATGCAAAAATTAGACTGGACCAAAGCAGAGGACTATTCCAGTTGATGGTCGATGATCGACGACTAAAGAAACAAAGCCCTCCCCAGCCAGCCAGCAGGAGTCGACTCACTGTTGACATAGGATTGACTTTGCCAAGGCGGTCAGCTGTCGAATTTTCACTTCCGTCATACAATCCTTCATCTACATCCGCATAGTTGACAGAACGATTCCAGTCGTGGTCTATGTTCCAATAACAAAACATCAACACGAATACGGTCATCAATTCGAAGAAATAGTAATTACCGTTTCCCGTGCGAAAGACTGGTGCTTTTTGAGTCGCTCTAGCTTTGCTCACCACAAGCTACCTCGTTCACAGGATCACCGGCGGGAGTGCTACAGAAATCAAACATTCGAGCAAGGTCGCGACGAAGTTGTTCGCAGGAGTTCTCATCCACTATCCGCTTCGCTTCGTGACTATCAAATCGAGGAACTTCGGTCATCAGTCTTGTAATGCCTCTCGCGATGGATCGGGGGTCTGTCGAATCCACAGTGATTCCTAGTCGTCTTTGCTCCACAAGCTCCCCAACAGTTCCAAAATTTGAGGACAAAAGTGGTTTCCCTTCCGCTGCAGCACGGATCAATGCAAGGCTGCTCCCCATGTGCCCTTGGTAGGTTGTGAGGATTACATCTGAAGCCGCAAAGTAATTCTGCACATCGGTGCCAGGAATAAAACGGTTTTCGTAGATGAGCTGGAGAGAACTTCTCTTCTTTGCAACTTCGTAAGCTGCATTCACTTTTTCAACATAATCATCGGGAGTGTAACCCAAGAGCATCAACGTCATCTTCGAGGCAGTGTCGTTGTCTAAATGTGACACCGATTGAAGCAACTCAATAGGACCTTTCCGAGAGTCAAGGACACCTAGCAACGTAAAGACTTTGCGTCCCATTTCGATTCCAAGCTCTCGTCGAATCTCTGCAATGCGATCTGGTCGGGATGGATATGGAGAAAAGGTGTCGGCGAAGTGCGAGATACGAACGTGCGTCCTAAAATGGTTGCGGATATAGTCGATCGCGGTTGGGTCGAGGACGTACAACTCCTTTAATTGCGAACATCGCAATACCTGCTTCATAAACCATTTCTTTCGAAGACTAACTAATCGTTGGAGGAACGATGGTCGATGGTGCAAATACCGGTGATAGTGAAAAGTGGGACGGAAATAAATTGCAGAAAAACTGCACGTTAACTTTTTGCCTAACCAGATCGGTAGCTGAAAGTTGTCTAGGTACATCAACAACCCATGCGCAGCATTCGATTTGGCGCAGTATTTCCGAAACAACTCCCATCCAAAGTAGTGCTGCCTCCCCTGGCGTAGTATTCCTTCTTCTTCGTCCTGGCTAACAGGTGTTATATGAATACGATCGTCACGAAATGATCGAACAGCCTGGTCCGCTTCACCATGAATGGACGCGAATCGGTTGGAAACAATGAATTCAATCTCAGCGTCCCAGGAACTCAAATGCCATTGTTCGGCAATATTGCGGATATAGTCCGGGTAGTGCCCAAGCACCTGATACTCCATGGCAACGATTCTGGGGCGTACGGCTGTGTTTCTTGTCATCAGGTATTTTTGTTGCATCAGAAACCAATGTTGCCCAAAGTCGAAGGCCTAGCGTTCTGAGTCGCGGAATAGCTCGTGCGGAGATCGAGAGCGGGAAGCCGATGAAAAATGAGTATAACTGGCCACCAAGTCAATCAAGACAACGACTCATCCAATTCCAATCTCCAGGGGGGAATCGAGGGGTGGCAGGCTCCGAGGCTTCGGATTGTTCCGATTGTGACGCGGCTAAGTCACATGGGGTGGGAAACCATATTGGACGCAGCGAAAAGCCAGCAAAACTCTTTCTCTTTCTTCCGGCGATTGAAGCGACTATACTGCAGGTTCGCTCGGTCCCTCCTTGTACTTCCCCGCCATAATGATCAAAGCTTCCAATAACACCACTGTGGGTGCATGCGTTTGCGTGGGCTTTTTAATTTTTGTTTCTGCGACAGGCGGCAATCGTGCATTTGGGGCGGATCCTAATTCTGGATATGTACCAAAGTTCGAACTTGATATCCAACCGATCTTGACGGCGCGTGGCTGTAACTCAGGACCCTGTCACGGCAAGTCGCGTGGACAGAACGGATTTTCGTTATCCCTATTCGGCTTTGATTCGAATATGGATTTCGATGCACTCGTCAAAAATGCACGCGGTCGACGCGTTTCTATCGCGGCGCCTACAGACTCGTTATTGCTCACCAAAGCGACCGGCAAAGAGCCTCACGGTGGTGGTATTCGGTTAAAAGAGGAGGACGAGGATTACGCGACTCTCATTCAATGGATCAAAACTGGTCTGCAACGCACGACTGCATCGGACCCGACACTTGCGGGTATTCGATTCGAGCCCGATCCTCGAAACCTCAGTACGAACGAAGACGCCGAGGTCCGCGTCCTTGCGACCTATTCGGATGGTGTAGAACGCGATGTAACGGGAGTCTCCTCGTTCCAATCAAGCGACCCGGGGATCGTGTCGGTAAAGTCTGGCGCGCTTCGATCGGGGCCTTACGCGGGTGAAGCGACCATCATGGCTCGTTACATGGGCCGGATCGCTACATGGAGCACGGCAGTCCTCAAAGCAAAGTCGATTCCAGCCACAGCCTTTGACGAGTTACCTCGCAACAACTGGATTGACGATCTCGTCATCGACAAACTGCAGTCGTTGGATGTCATGCCCAGCGAATTGTCGACCGATACAGTTTTTCTTCGACGGCTCTTCCTCGATGCGATCGGTAGATTGCCGACTCCAGACGAGGTCGCTGAGTTCCTAGCGGATGAGCGATCGGACAAACGAGTTCGTTGGATCGATCGCGTTCTAGATCAGCCCGAGTATGCAGATTTTTGGGCCAATAAATGGGCCGATTTGTTGCGACCCAATCCATACCGCGTTGGGATCAAAGCGACATATAGCTTGGACCATTGGTTGCGACAGTCGTTCCGAAAGAATCTACCGCACGATCAGTTTGTTCGAGAATTGCTTACAGCGCAGGGCAGTACTTGGCGGAATGGTGCGACGACATTTTTCCGCGATCGAAGGGAGCCGGACGAGATAACGACCGTTGTTAGCCAACTATTCTTAGGCGTGCGACTTGAGTGCGCGAAGTGCCATCAGCATCCCTTTGAGGTGTATGGGCAGTCGGACTTTTATGGCCTCGCGTCTTACTTTGCAAAGATTGGCCATAAAGGAGTTGGGCTATCCCCACCGATATCGGGGGGCGAAGAAATATTCTTCGTAAAGGACAAGGGGGAGGTAAAGCACCCGCTGACGCAACAAATACTTGCGCCGAAGCCATTGACGGGCCCGTCCCCTGCGATACAGGACGGAACGGATCCACGCATCGCGTTGGTCGATTGGCTCTTGTCTCCTGAGAATCCCTACTTTGCGAAAGCGGCTGTAAATCGCTTGTGGGCGGAAGTCATGGGTCTCGGGATTGTCGACCCAGTGGATGATTTTCGGGCGACGAATCCACCTAGCAATGTCCCGTTGTTGAATCGGCTGGCGGATCACTACCGTTCCGTCGGATTCGACAACAAACAGATGCTCAAAGTGATTTTCTCTAGTCGCACTTATCAACTTTCATCCTTGCCGAACGCATCGAACGCCCACGACTCCAGGAACTTTTCACGACACCAGCGTCGCCGAATGCGTGCGGAGGTAATGTCCGATGCATTGTCCGACGCCACTGGTGTGCCGACGACTTTTTCAGGAGTGCCGTATGGGACTCGTGCCGTCCAGTTGTGGACTTATCGTGTGGATTCGGAGTTACTCGATGCATTCAGTCGCCCTGACGCCAATCAGGATCCACCCTGCGAGAGGACGTCGGATACGACCATGTCGCAGTCCCTGCATTTGATGAACTCCAGCCAAATTCAAGCGAGATTGACGGCGGAGGATTCGAATTGCGCCAAATGGGCCCTGGATTCTCCGTCCGAAGTAGTTTTGCGGAAGATATATTTCCAGATATATTCTAGAGCCCCGAGTGACGATGAAATAAAAACGCTGCTTGCGGAACAGAAGCATCAACCGGACCGCCGGCGATGGGTAGAAGATATTGTTTGGGCGATGATCAACTCGCCTGAGTTTACGTTCATTGATTAATCGTGGATCGATTCTTGAGGTATCCCAAATGCAACGACGAACCTATCTGAAGCTTGGACTTGCTGGACTCGCGGGTGGCAGCTTTTTGGATCTTCTCGCCTTGAGGAAAGCGAATGCGGAACAGGCTGGTGATGGCTCCTCCTCCAAGAAGAAGCCTAGCAATTGCATTCTCATTTGGATGGATGGTGGACCGACACACTTCGAAACATTCGATCCAAAGCCAGATGCTCCATCGGAGATTCGAGGTGATTTTCAACCGATCTCAACCAATGTACCTGGGATACACATCTGCGAGCATCTACCCAAATTAGCTGCGATTGCGGACAAGTATTCCATCATCCGGTCGGTTTGCCATAACCAGGGGAATCACGGTGCCGGCAATCATTACATGATGACGGGTGCTCCGCCACGCATCCCGGTGGGATGCGGTGCCTTTGTGAGTTTCCATCCAAGCTTGGGGTCGGTGGCAGCTTACGAACGCGAAGCACCGCATGGATTGCCGGGGTACTTTACGATGCCGTCCATGTCTCGGTCCGGTGGTCCTAACTTTTTAGGTGCCAAGTATGCGCCGTTTATCATCAACAACGATCCGAACAACAAGAACTTTCGTGTTCGCGATGTAGAGTTGCCGGTCGGTTTGGACCAGGAGCGATTCACCAGTCGCCGAGATTTGCGCAAGACCGTGGATCGCATGTCACGCTTTGAATTTGCGGAGTCGATCGACCCCGTGTCTGCCTACGATGACAACTATGCTCAGGGGTACGATCTCGTTCAAACGCCCGAAGCCCAACGAGCCTTCGATATCGGTAGCGAACCTGAAACGACGCGTGAAGCGTACGGTCGCAATGCGTTCGGACAACGTGCACTTTTGGCGAGACGATTGGTGGAGGCAGGTGTCCCGTTTGTCACCATTTACGATGGCGGATGGGATCATCATTCGGATTTGTTTGGCGCATTGCAGAAGCGACTACCTACTTGGGATCAAACCGTTGCAACGTTGATCAACGATTTGGACCAACGTGGGTTGCTCGAAACGACGATGGTGATTGCGCTAGGGGAGTTCGGACGAACGCCTAAGATCAGCACGCTTGCCGGGCAAACCAAGCCAGGACGAGACCACTGGGCAAACGCCATGTCGATCCTTTTTGCTGGTGGAGGTAGCCGCGGCGGACAAGTGATCGGAGCGACCGATCGGCAGGGCTACGCAGCGGTCGAACGTGTTCTCTCGCCGGAAAACTACGTTTCGACTGTGTATCGCAAACTCGGGATTGACCCGGGCAAGATCTATCACACGCCGGCCGGACGTCCTACCCATCTGGTCAGCGACGCAACGCCGATCTCAGAGTTGATGTAGCGGACTCCTCGAATGCTCGATTTGCCGATATAACAAAGGAATGAGCAACAAAATTTGGATTATCGGCGTTGGGGATGACGGTTCTGAGGGGCTAACGAAGCAGGCTGCTGAGACCATAGATTCTGCGGCTTTGTTAGTTGGGTCACCCTCACTGCTTACAAAGTTTCCGCACTTCTCCGGCAAAACAGCGACCGTTGGCGGGGATCTCGACAAACTAGCCAACGTCTTGGATCAAGCGAGCGGACCGGCTGTCGTGCTGGCAAACGGTGATCCTCTCTTTTATGGCACCGCGCGTTTTCTGTGCGACCGGTTGGGTAAAGATCGATTCGATGTGGTACCGCATGTTAGCAGCATGCAGTTAGCGTTCGCGCGGGTCAAAGAGAGTTGGGACGAAGCTTATTTGACCAATCTAGCGTCGCAACCTTTGGATCGAGTGATTGAACGGATTCGAACTGCTGAAAAGGTGGGCGTTTTTACGTCGGACGAGGCTCCTCCTGCGCGGCTTGCGGAAGCTTTGATATCGAAGGGGATCACGTACTTTACGGTCTATGTCTGCGAGAATCTGGGATCTCCGGATGAACGTGTGACTCGTGGCAAATTAGCAGACATCGTCAATCAGAAATTCTCACCGCTGAACGTGATGATTCTCGTCCGGCAATCGGGGGTTCCAGATCAGCCAATGGATGTTTCGGGCATCCGAATGTTTGGGAACCCCGATGAGGTCTTTCGCCAAACGAAGCCGAAGCGTGGCTTGGTGACCCCGTGCGAAGTGCGTTCGATCGCATTGAGCGAATTGAACCTTCACGAAACATCGATCCTTTGGGACATCGGTGCAGGGAGTGGTTCGGTTGCGATTGAAGCGGCAAAGATTGCTAGGCTTGGAAAGGCTTATGCGATCGAGATGGACCCCGAAGACTATCAGCTCATTCTGGAGAATGCGAGTCGGCTTGGGGTCGACAATGTAGTCCCCGTGCTGGGAGAGGCGCCAGCAGCGTGGATGAGCTTGCCAGACCCAGAGGCTATTTTCGTGGGAGGGACAGGTCGTGCAGTGACCGATATCGTCACGCACGCTTGGCCTCGACTGCGAAGCGGCGGTAGCTTGGTCGCCAACATGATGAGCATGGACTACGTCGTCGCGCTTCAGCAACTGTTGTCGAACAAAATGCGAGTCGAAGCGATGTTGTGGATGGTTCAGATTTCGCGAGGCAATTATCAGCTTGATAAGTTGCGCCTCGAGTCCGCCAATCCGACGTTTCTGCTCAAAGCAGTTAAACCTTAATAACCAACCGCGATGCAGCGACCGCGACTGCAATGAAAGCCGCGGTCACGCAATGTTGCAGGCATCGAAAGCCATTGCAAATTGCATGGTCTAGTTTACGGAGCGATAGCGGGCGGCGAAACACGTTGTTCGACGTTATCGGCATTCACATTACGTTGCTTACGACCAGTTCGACGTTGAACTGCTGCATTCACAAACGCAGCAAACAGCGGGTGTGATTTGGTTGGCTTGCTCTTGAATTCTGGGTGGAATTGGACGGCCAAGTAAAAAGGGTGCGACGGTATTTCTAGAATTTCAACTAACGTGCCGTCGGGGCTTAATCCGGAAAATCGCATGCCATGGGCTTCGAATTGGCTTCGATAGACGTTGTTGAATTCGTATCGATGTCGATGTCGCTCGGAAACTTGTGATTCTTGATAAGCTTTGTGAGCAGTGGAACCTTCGATGAGAGAGCATGGTTGCGCACCAAGGCGCATTGTCCCGCCCAGATTGGTAACTTGTTTTTGTTCATCGAGCAAACAGATCACAGGGTTTGGGGTGTCCTTATCGAATTCCGTTGAGTGAGCTCGGTCCAACCCCACGATGTTTCGACCGAATTCGATGGCAGCGCATTGCATACCCAAGCAGATTCCGAAAAAAGGAATTTCTCGTTCGCGAGCGTAGCGGATCGCTTGCACTTTGCCTTCGACACCACGTTCGCCGAAACCGCCGGGAATCAAGATTCCATCGTAGCCAGCGAGCAATCGTTCTGGCCCTTCTTCTTCGATATCAGCGCTTTGGATTCGGGCGATACGAATCTGTGCATGGTGATGGATCCCTGCATGATCTAGAGATTCATAGATCGATTTGTAGGCATCTTTGTGTTCTGCATACTTACCAACGACAGCGATACTGATTTCATGCTTAGGGTTTCGCAATGCGAACATCAAATTGTCCCATGCGTCCAGCTTCAATGGTTGGCCCGTCAGTTGGAATTTTTTCATCACAAACTCATCGAGCTTGTGATCACGCAGCGAAAGTGGGACTTCGTAAATCGAAAAGTCTTTGTCCAATTCTTCGATCACTGCTTCCAGGTCGACATTGCAGAACAAAGCGATTTTCTCCCGTTCTTCGCGAGAGATACTTTGTTCACATCGGCAGATCAACATTTCCGGTTGGATACCAATTTGGCGGAGCAACCCGACCGAATGCTGAGTCGGTTTGGTTTTGATTTCGGCGGCTGCCTTGAGGTACGGCACCAAGGTAAGGTGAATGAACAAACAGTTGTCGCGTCCGATGTCTTGTCGAAACTGCCGAATCGCTTCCAGGAACGGGAGCGATTCAATATCGCCCACGGTGCCGCCGATCTCAGTGATGACGATATCCGTATCCTTGTCAGCCATCCGGTGGATCGCTTCTTTGATCTCATTCGTGATATGCGGAATGACCTGAACGGTTTTCCCGAGGAATTGGCCTCGGCGTTCCTTTTCGATCACGCGCAGGTAGATTTGTCCCGTCGTGTAGTTGGAATCCCGAGTCAAGCGGCCGCTGGTGAATCGCTCATAATGTCCGAGGTCCAAATCGGTTTCGCTGCCGTCATCCAACACGTAGACTTCCCCGTGCTGATAGGGGCTCATCGTGCCGGGGTCGACGTTAATGTACGGATCGAGCTTTTGCATGCGAACCCGTAGTCCGCGGGCTTCCAAAAGCATTCCGATCGAGGCACTGGTAAGCCCCTTGCCAATGGAGCTTACAACCCCTCCAGTCACGAAAATATGCTTGGTCATGGTAAAAGATCCGTCATTTTGCGAGTGGGAACACGATTTGGAAGAGCGAGACGATGACGGACCCAAATCGTAGCATCGACAATCCCGGCTGACAAACGAGTTGTTTTTCGGAAATTGCCCGGGAGTTTTGGGCTCGACGAAACCAAGGTGGCCAAGTATCCTTCGAGGTTCTCCAATTTTTGGATGTTAGCCAATATTCCTAGAAAATTCCGTTTTACGAGCCATGTACGCGATTATTTGTGACGGCGGACGCCAGTTTAAAGTCGAAAAAGATCAACTTCTGGATATCGATTACCGCGATACCGCTGAAACAGGCGACCAAATCGAATTCGATCGAATTCTTGCCATCGGAGGCGAAAGCGGCCTCAAGTTGGGGCGCCCCACTGTAGATGGTGCAAAAGTAACAGCGTCGGTCGTTGGCCTTGAAAAAGGCGAAAAGATCTACATTCAAAAGTTCCGCCGCAGAAAGAACTACGATGTCCGAACAGGACACCGTCAAAAGTACACTCGGATCAAAATCGAATCGATCAACGGCTAGGGTTGCGGTAGCAATTGAAAGCGATCCATCTCTATCTAACCGGATATCGGGGATGTGGAAAGTCTACGCTTTCTAGGCTGCTCGGCAGCCGGTTGAATCGACCTGTGGTTGATACAGATGAATTGATTGAAACGAAAGCTGGTGCCACTATCGCCAGCATCTTTGAGGCGGTCGGCGAGGAAGGATTCCGCGATCAAGAGTCGGCTGTGATTGCAGAGGTCTCCAAACGACCTGAGCCTCACGTAATCGCCCTCGGTGGTGGGGCAATACTTCGAGAGACCAATCGAGAGCTAATCCGTCGAAGTGGATGGGTGGCATGGTTAAAAGCCAGCCCCACAACATTAGCAATGAGGATCGCAACGGACACGACCACCAAAGCACGCCGCCCAGCTCTTAGCAAACTTGGAGTCGTCGAGGAGATTGAGACCGTTTTGGAACGGCGATCTCCTCTTTACCAAACGGTTGCGCATGCATCTTTTTCAAGCGATACGGTAGAATTGGAGCAACTGGCAGACGACGTCTTTCGTAGCTATGTCCAATGGCAATCCACTGGCGATTGAATTCTCGAACGTCTTGAATACACCGGGCTCATAGCATGCAACAAAGAAAGCAACGTGACGGGTGGAATACATGATCGCTTTGCTGGGCTTCATCATCGCATTGCTGGGACTGATCCTCGGACCATTCATCAATTACGCGATCTACCAGTTCGCATACTTTCCTCGACCGATCAGTCCGTGGCAACGCCCCCCCGATTCGCCCGCCCGGCCTCTTATTCAGAAAGTGCCTGTGTTGGGCTGGTTCGCCCGCACCAGCGAATCGGATAAACATGGATGGCTCTTTTGGTTACGTCCAATGCTGATCGAACTCTCTGTCCCCATAGCGCTATGGTGGATGTATTCCTACATCATGGCTGGTAGATTGCTACCTCTCGGAGTGCCGCCTGCCAGCGACTACGTATTGTTTCAATCGTTTGTATGCGTAGGGTTGCTAACATTATTATTGACGGTCGCCACGTTCATCGACTTTGATGAGAGGACAATTCCTGACGTCATCACGGTGCCAGGCACATGCTTAGCCGTTGTCATGTCAGCAGCATTTCCTGACTGGCGATTGAAAGAGCTGGATCCGACGGATTGGCCTACAGTAGCTATGGTCGACTTGCACGCGAACTCGCCGTTTCTTTGGCCTGCAAGCTGGATTCAAGGCGGGAGTCTAGCGTTGTTTTTAGCGATCTTTTTCTGGCTTGGTTGGTGCTTTGCGTTGCTCAATCGGGTTTGGATTACACGACGTGGTTGGAAGAAGGCATGGAACTATTTTTGGGCTTATCTGGCTCGCGACCCATGGACGATTCGAGTGATATGGATGGCAGTGGTGGGAACGGTGGGAATCATCGCAGCCTACTATTTCTTAACGCCAGTACGATGGGAAAGCATGCTCTCCTCTCTGTTCGGAATTGGACTAGGAGGTCTTTTGGTTTGGTCCTTTCGCATTGTTGCGGCTGTGGTTCTCAAGAAAGAGGCATTGGGTTTCGGTGACGTAACACTGATGGCAATGGTGGGGGCATTTACGGGCTGGCAAGTGGTTTGGATTTCGTTTTTTCTATCGCCGTTCTTTGGCTTGATATTCGTGGTAGGTTTCTGGATAGTTACTAGAGACTCGTCAACACCATTCGGCCCTTATCTATCGCTGGGAGTCGTTTACACGCTATACAACTGGGCGAACATTTGGACGACAGTTTCGGAAATCATCTTGCCCCCTTCGATGTTGATTGTTTTCTGGGGAATCTTGCTAATTGCTCTCGCTGTGCTGCTCGGAGTTATCGAGTTTGTTAAAATGAGTGCAAGGAAAACGATTCTTAAGCGATAAGCGAGCCATGGGCTGGAGGCGACGAACATGATGCAAGTCCAGAACAACCCAAAGGAACCAAGCCTATCGGATCGAGTGCTGCTCCGATGTTCGGTCTATTTTGGTATTCTCGCTACGATGATTGCGGGGCTAGTTGGTCTGGGGCAAGAGTCCTGGTCGCTGCCAACATTGGTAGGTATCTCCGTCTTGGTCGGAGTTCTATACACGGATTTGTTGCGTTGGTTCACCATTCATCGTTTCCTAGTCTATGTGCTGATGATTACTGGAGCCATCTTCGCCGTCGGCCAGTTCTTAGGCGATGCGGCAGCCAATCGATTGTTAGCAGTAGGCAACCTGCTGGTTTATGTCCAACTCCCTTTGATTTTTCAGAAGAAGAACAAGAGGGTTTTCGAACAATGGGGAGTGTTCCTGCTACTGGAACTAGTCGTTGGAGCCCTGGTAAATGACAACGTACTCTACGGCGTATTGATGTTACCGATTCTTGCGATTGGGACGGCAACCATGATCGCCCTGGCTCAGTACGCGTCGCAAATGCGACATGGTGAGTCGCAATCCGAATCGATCAGCTTGTGGGCAAAGTGGATGCACTGGTTCGGTCGTGAAAACGCTGTTTCCAAGCAGAGTTCAGGCGTGTCATTGACTTCAACAGATTCACTAGAGACTTTGGCATCGCGGTCGGCGTTAAAACAATTCTCGCGATGGAGAAGCAGTATTCTTCCTATTTCATTCAGTGTGCTGTTGTTTTCCGCAGCTTACTTTTACACATTACCTCGAACGAAGGTTGGGGCATACGAACCTGAAAATTGGTTTATGTCGTCGGTTGGATTTTCAGAACAAGTGTCGCTCAAGTTTCGAGGGGACATTCGGCAGAACGAGACTCCCATGTTTCGAATGCAAATGCTCAACGAGCTAAGCGGTCTCCCTTACCGCCCTAACCGACCACCCTATGTGAGACTCACGGTACTTCACAGATACTTTGATGGACCAACCCAGGGTGTGTGGGAAAAAGGTGAACCCGCCGTTATGGTCGATCGGAAAACATTTCGCGCGGTCCCTAAACCGGGCGAAATACGCCAGGAGCTTGCAACACAAACAGACAGAGTGATCGTTTCTATCATTGAGAAGAATTCGCTCGGAGAACCAGTTCCCGTTGTTGCGCCGTTCGCGCACTCGAACCTGCCTGAGAGCTTCATCTCGATGCGTCGGGACTGGCGATTAGCAGATACGGCAGATGAATCACGAACACGCTCCATTAAACGGCGATTCAGCTTTCGATCGTATGGATTTCTAGCGGGCGAAGAACTGGCGTTGTTACCAAGCATGAATGATTGCTTCCCGGACGAACCGGGAATAGAGTCGGACCGTGATTCGTTTCGGATCTATCGCCGAGAAGAGCTTACCGAATTCCCGACATCGCTTAGCGTGATTCTTCGCCTTCGCGATCAGATTCTTGATAAATGCACAGCCGACTCGCGAGACAAAGTTGCAAGAGCATTGTTTTTGGAACAGCACTTCGCTACGAGCCAAGAATTCAAGTATTCTCTTCGGAACACCCCACCCATCAATCCTCGGTTAGATCCGATTGCGGACTTTCTGCTGAACAAGCGAAGTGGCCATTGCGAGTATTACGCTTCTTCCTTGGCGATACTGCTCCGTTCCATGAATATTCCCACCCGTCTAGTAAGTGGATTTCGACCAAGTGAATACAACGAGGTCGGCAGCTATTTCTTAGTGCAGCAAAAGCATGCTCACGTTTGGGTCGAAGCTTACTTTAGTGTTGAGGAACTCAAGTCGAAAGCCCTTATGGAGCGGGTTCCTAGCTGGGTAAAGCACGGCATGTGGCTTCGAATGGACCCCACACCATCGGGCGATGGCTCGAATGCAAGTGGTTCGTTTCGTGAACCAAGTGGACAAACTTTCGGTGTGATGCAAGATCTCTGGTCGGAGATGATACTGAATATGGATAAGTCGCGGCAAAGCGGCATGCTATCCATTTTTGCAGAATCTTCTCAGGAGTCATACAACGCATTCTGGTCCAGTGTATCCGATTTCTTATCCAATCTTCAATCGAGCAGACTGATAGGCGGTCTCCTATCTCCAGACAAGTGGTTTTCCTGGAAAGCAGCATTGACCATATCTGTTTTAGGATTGGCTATGATTGTTGTTCAACGTGTATTGATGTGGATGTTTCCGCAGCTTGCGCCACGATTAAGCATCCGAAGGCGAAAAACAAATGTAGTGAAGGTTGAATTTTTCAGACGAATCACGTTATCGCTCAAAAGATTGGGATTGCAACGAAACCCATCACAAACGCCACGCGAGTTTTTGATCGAGGCCGCTACAATTCTCAAATGCAATCGCTTGCAAGAAGACGCTTACTGGCTGGCTGATTGTTTTTATGCAGTCCGATTCGGTCGCCAGTTGGAATTGAATAGCATCGACAGGACTCGCCTTGAAACACTCATCACTTCGCTCGATCAACTTCCGAAAGTTCGTAGTTGATCGGATCTATCGTGGGCTTCTCAATCGATGACATAACATACACTCGAGCGAGTGATCTCTCCAAGTCTCGATCTAGTTACTTAGCATGCGAAAGCGACGGACTTGGTGCAATCCACAAATCCCCATGCAAGCCAGGATAACGAGAAAAACTGCATGCTGAAAACGGTTAGTAAGCATGTATGGGTTAACGACCAGAAGCACAATATACGAGAGCATAGAAACACTGGTAACAAGCACGACCATCCTCGCTCGAAAGAACATGCCTCCCCCGACAACGACCATCGGATAACCGATCAATATTGCACCTGGGGGAGTGGCCGGACTTGAAAGCATCTAGTCTGGGTATCGATAGCGTTCAAGACAACACACCTTCGCCAGAAGAGATAGCCATGGTGGAAGAAGAATGTCAGGGTTTATTCGCGATGCTCACAGACCAAGAGCTTCAACGTATCGCGTGCCTTCGAATGGAGGGTTATAGCAATTCGGAGACAGCAAAAATGATCGAGAAATCCGTCGCAACCGCAGAACGACGACTCGCCGAAATTCGAGCTTGCTGGAAAACCTCGATGAAAAGTTAGAATCAAAATGCAAACGACAATCAATCGCTCCAGTTTCGTTTAAGTCGCCATCGTAGCCAAGTCGAACTAACTAGTCGCTGGACTTCACCAATTGAGTAAAGCTCTCGGTTTGGGTTTGCCACGCCTTTTCTAGCTCAGCCACTTTCGCGGGCATCGCTGACGCAAGATTGTTCTGCTCCGCGCGATCAACCTTCATATCGTACAACTCCCATGGATCACCTTTTGCCGCAACAAGCTTCCAATCGCCGACGCGGATCGCTCGGTGCCCTTCATGCAACCACCATAACGACTCCCGTTCAATTGTTAGTTCCCCGGCAAATGCCTTCGTGAGACTTCTTCCAGGTGCAGAAGGAATCTCGACATCGTTCCACTTTTTGGGTTTCTCTATTTTCGCAAGGTCGAGAACCGTCGGAACCACATCAATGAGATGCGATGGAGTTGATCGAATCGCACCTTTGTCTGCGATTCCTTGCGGCCAATGCACGATCAACGGTGTACTGATGCCTCCCTCATGCACCCACGACTTGTGCCTGCGATGTGGTGTGTTGCATGCACTGGAAAACCCAGGTCCGAGGCACAAATACGAGGCAGCACTTCCCGGTGCCGCATTCGGATCATGACCACCATCCCGAACCATGATCTCTGCACTGGCACCATTGTCGGAACAAAACAGAATCAAGGTGTTCTCCAGTGCGTTCATCGCTCTCAATTGGGCAATGATTCGACCGATCTCTTGGTCCATGCGATCGACCATCGCTGCATGAATCGCCATCTTGGTCGCTTGAAACTCCTTTTGAAGGGATGTTAACTGATCCCATGGCAACGGCCGATTGATTTCACCTGGCCCCAACTTTGCAATCGCATCAGGAAACGGATAAGGAGGGCCGACTGTAGGTTCCAAAAGCGAAAGTGCCGTGTTGCTTATCCCATACTTCCGCATGCGCTCGTATCTTGCTTGTCGCATTGCATCCCAACCACCCAAGTACTTGCGATCGTACTTGGCAATGTCTTCAGGCAGCGCATGCAATGGAAAGTGCGGCGCAATAAAGGCCAAATACTGAAAGAATGGTTTCGAAGAATGATTCGCCGCATGGTCCTTTAGGCACTCGATCGCATGATCCGCCGTCGCGATCGTCGAATAGTGGCCTTTCTCGTCTACTGTCTGCGGAACAAGCTTGTCATCGATCGTATCGTTCTTGCCCGAGAAAAAATTACCTTGGTTCCTTACATTGAACGAGCGATCAAAACCACCACTCAAAACATTGCCATCAATGTGCCATTTGCCGCTGTGGTAGCAGCGGTAGCCGGCTGGCTTCAAATAATCCGGTATCAATCGAGCCCATGACGGCCGTTTGCCACTGTTGCCACCTTTGATTTCCGGCAACGCATCGCGTCGCATCTGTTGCGGATAGTAACCGGTTAGCAACGCGGATCTGCTAGGCCAACATCGCGCTGTGTTATAAAACTGCGTAAATCGCAATCCATTCGCAGCCAGTGCATCCAGGTTGGGCGTCGAAATCTCACCGCCATAACAACCGATATCGGAATACCCCAAGTCATCAGCAATAATCACCACGACATTCGGAGACGCAGCAGCGTTAGGTGGCGAAGCGGCAACGTCATAAACATTAAATAGCAGGACGAACAACAGGGCTGCTATTGAAAATCGCTTCAGCATAGAAGAGCCTGGATCAAATAAACGAGGTAGGTTTTCATGGTGGGCTTGTATGTAGATCTGTACATCGTAACGTATTCCACGCTGTCCGTGGGATTCGAGTACGGTAGCGGGATCTTGAGCCGCCTTTTAGTAGATCACCAAAGCTCCGGAGGCAGGATCAAGCCAGAACGAGCCTGTAATCCTGTCCGTTTCGAGCTGGCCCCGACCGGACACCGTTTTTGGCGTTCTACCCCTGTCCTTTTCTGCTCCCTCCAACATCCAAACTCTTGAGCATGTTGTCTATGGGGATGTCTATGGGGACACACCATTTTTGTGCTTTTAACCCGTGATGAGTACGCAAGCGGCGACTAGACTAGAGCAGCCAGAACTACAGCGTAGGTTCTGCTGCTATTCAGAATCTTTCCGATTCACTTCAGAAAAAAATGCGTCATTAGAGCAAATGAATCTTACCAAATTTGCCACATCGCCATGCGATAACCAGGAGCGATTTCTTGTGCGGTGGTTCGGTAATAGCAAGCGACCACCCTGGTAGGTCATAGGTTAACCGATCTATAGTGAAAAAGAGTTTGTTTCTTTTCCAACGGCAGAACAAAAGATCGTATCGTACTGCTTCCTCTTTCCATCGTTCGAGAACATGGTGCTTCGGGATATGGCTGGCAAATGCAATCGCTTCATCCAAGATGGCTTTCGAACTTTTGGGCTGATAGCCTTCCGCAAAGCTTCGATACTCGATGAAAAAGTTCTGCCTCAGTATCGCTGTGGTTCGCGGGAGACATGCGGCGGTCTGTGATTGTCGCTTGCGGAATAATGTTTCACGCGAATCGTCGAGTTGCTGTTGATCGATGGATAATGTCGACGCATCGTTGTTGGTTCGGACTCTAAGCAACATCGCAGCGAGTGTCTCTTGATCGATGCGAAGCCTTTCGATTTCCCGCTCGACATCTTCCGAATCGCTACGCTCTCTAGTCATGGACGGCTGCCCAACGACCGTATTTGCTACCAAGCTGCGTGGCTCTCGAAATCTCTGGGATCAATTGAGCCAAAGGTGGAATATTCTCGTCACGTTCCAAGATTATTCCCTTGACCGGTGCATACTTCAGGACTTCTTCGAGGAGTTGCCAAACTTCTTCATTGGTCTCGTCACCGTGACTATCGATCCACACCCCATCGCGAAGATGACCTCCTACGAAGTGCAATTGAATGATTCGATCGCGAGGTAGCCGCTGCAACACGGAAATCGGATCGTATCGATGATTGACAGAATTGATGAACAGATTTGTAACGTCCAATAAAAGCCCCACATCCGACTGTTCACATAACTCCGTTAAGAATTCCGCTTGCTCGATCGCTTCACCGGGGAACAAGATTGTTTCTGTAATGTTCTCCAAGATGATCGGTACTGACACGGACTGTTTCAGTGTCGCTATGTTTCTGTCGAGTACTCGCAATGAAGCTCTTGTTCGCGGGATCGGAGTAAGGTGACCGATCTCTAGTCCGCCAGCGCGCGTAAAGGCGATGTGATCGCTACACCAAGCGGGTTGAACGGTATCGACGACATTGGTGAACTCGGCTACATACTCTGCGTCCAGTCCTTCGGCCGAGCCGAGTGACATCGCCAATCCGTGGGGGATGATCGCAAAATTCTTTGCAAGCAGTCGGAGCTCGTTGTCTTTCTCTGCAACAGGATCGAAGTAATGATCAGCGGTGACTTCGAGAAAGTGGATTTGGTCTCGATAGAGAAAGATCTCCGATCGATGTATCGGACGAAAGCCCAGTCCGACACCTAGCGTTGGTAGGGCCGACCAATCCACATTAGCCCGCACCGCAACCACCACACCCGCCGCCTCCGCATCCACCTCCTCCTCCGCCACCGCAGCTAGCACCGCCACCGCAGCTCACACCGCTGCCACAGGCGGAAGCACCGCAGCTGCCGCCCGCAGCGAGTTGAGAATTTTGGAACGCTCTGTGCGCTGCGTCTAGCTCGGTTCCTTGGAGTGCCATGATTCCGAATACGCCCATCGCATAGACAGGAAAGCTGGTCGAGTCTGTAAGCTCTGATTCTACGCGTTGCTTCACATCCGGATCCTTGGACATCAGCGATGGTCGCAATGCCGATTGAACGTCCCCGACAAATTGCTTCCCTCGATCTGTGAATCGTCTCATGGAACCTAACCAAAACAGGGCGATCGGTGTACTGACGAGCAATACGGTAAGGATGATCACATTGTCTCGTCCGTGAAGGACGGCTACCACGAATTTGTAGAGACCCAAGATGCCTAATGCAATCATCAAGAAGATGGATTGGAAGCGATAGGAGAATCTTGCATCCGAGGATGGCTTCAAGTTTTCTTTTTCAATCCATGCGTCCCAATGCATGGCTTTATCTTTCACTTGCTGAGGCAGATTCGTTCGGAACATCGACTCAGGCTGCTTCGCAACACGAAAATAGTCGAAGATGGCTGCCAGCAGTGGGTTGCTATCCAATGTCTTGGGACGTTCGGCGATCGACTGGTACTTGGTGGATCGCTTGAGTCCCTTCACCGGTTCGATCCATCCTTTCTCCAACAACTCGACGAAACCTAGACGAATCACTTCGTTCGAGCTACCTCGAAGGTACGCAAAGAGATAAGGATCGATCTGGCGTGGGACAGGTAGAGGAGGGCGAGAATCGTTCGCGATAGAGATTTTATGTTGGAACAGTAACCAACCGATGGCCACGGCAATCAACGCGATATAGAGGACCAAGAAATACGGGCCATAAAGATTTCCCAGCGGATTGTTCAGCAGCCAATTCATCGATAACCTCCATCGGGTGGATTCATTTTTGTGCTCCCAGATACGCTGAGATTGGCCTGAAGTCTATGAGATTAAGGCGCGATATCGCTTGTTTTTACAGGCCGCTAGGGGAGGGTGCGGTTTGCCCACAGGGGCAATGACCACTCTAAACTCCGGCAGGTTCACAACTTAAACAATGGCCCTTGACCAAGACTTCGGTTATCCGAGCAATCTTGTTCGTGCGCCGAACCCGGTCGTCTGGAACAGACACATCCACCAGACATGCGACTGTTCCGCAATCTACACAAACAAAATGGGGATGGCTGCTGCGGTCGTGATTTGGATCGCGGATTTCAAATCGCCACACATGGTCACCCAACTCGGTACGAACGATGAGTTCGGCATCGGCCAAATCCGATAGGTTTCGAAACACTGTCGCTTTATCAAATCCCATCGGAACGAGTTGCTCGGAGAGTTCTGCATGGGTTCGCGGCTTGGATGCTTTGCGCAACAACGTCAACACTGCGATTCGCGCAGGAGTGCTACGCAGACCAACGGATCGCAGAATTTGTCGGACGACCTCTACTTCATCTGCGTCATTTTTTCTTGCCATGACTCTATCCAACAACTTCAATCGACTACTTGGGATTCAGGAACTGGCTCAACCTTTCGTGAGTTGCAGCATCTTTATATTGTAGCTTGCCGAATCCGTATTCGGCACCCATGGCAACCGCTCGCTCTTGATGTTCCGGATAATTTGTGATAACCATGACGGGGATCGCGGCGAAGTCTGGATTTGCCTTGATTTTCTTAAGAATCTCCGTGCCGTCGCTGTAATCCTGGTCGAGTTTTCGATTAATCAGGACCAAATCGACCTTTTCCGATTGCATCGCCGCGATGGTATCTGCCATCCCATGCGTTCGCAAAACCTGGACATAGTATCGACTGGTAAGCATTGACTGCAACGCGCTGTGGTCGGGATTGCAGTTCCCAACATCTAAAACTTTTTTGGTCATTTGGCTTCGCTAACTTTCAATTCGAGATCTCGAAGCATTGAATCTTGCAACCATTTTTGCATGATCTGCCTGGTGGTATCCACCATCGTATCGATCTTTTTCTCGAGGGCTGGGCTGATCTTTCCAGCATCATTGAGCATGGCCCGACGCTGAATTGATTCGATCTGTTCGGATAGTTTTTCATAGGACTTGATTCGTTTGAACTGGTCCAAATACTTTTCGGCTTCGGCAACTTTTTTATCGGCCAGCTGCTTGTTGATGCGTGATTCGAGAATCTTTCGACGCACAACGAGATCGAGCACTTCGTTCTGCAATCCTTTCAAGAACGCTTCGGTCTCCAACCGTTTTCTGTCGTCGGGCAATTTTGCTTCTTCTATCGGCGACATGCCTGTGACGATCGGCAATCTTGCCAACAGAGTATCTCCATTCTTCACGTAGTAAAGATACAACGGGTAGTTGATCTGAACTTCCCCCTTGATCGGTTTCGGTGGTAGAGCCTCAGTGACGGGAGCTGCCATCTTTACCAATGCTTCTTCTTCTGATTTTTTCGGCGTTGGTTTAGGCTCCTCCATCGACTTGCCCTCGTCGCTCTTTTCTCCGGGTGAGGGAACGGCTTGAGATTCTGTCGCTTGAGGTTCGGGTGGTGGTTCTGGATACTTGGGTGGTGGCACCGGATCGCGCACGACTTTGCGGGCGTCTGCGATAGCACGATTACGACTTGCGGTTGGAATCTCGTATTTGATCGTCGGCAGCGATGTTGCATTGAGAGATATATTCCCTTGCCAATCAGTTCTTCCCAACATCAACAAATCATCGTGCCCCGGTGTTCGCTGATAGATCTCTGCACCCGGTACTGCGACTGGGGGCTGAAGTTTTCCAGCTACAATCTGCTGTCGAAAGGTTAGCTTCAATTCGGAGGCCGGATGAGAAGCAGATATCTTCAGCCCCAAGCGTTGGGTGCGTCTGTTCTTTGCAGCCGTCAGTGCGCCGCGACTCGCTGAGAAAATAGCCCCGTAAAACAACGACGTCTCATCGATCTTTTCTGTGGCTGCAATGAAGGTAAAAGGTAAATTCTGAAGCAATGTCGGATTGCCATTCATGTCATCGCGACGAATGAATGGAACCACAACATCTCCGATACCAATTTTGGCCGGATGATCTTTACCTACGATAAGACCTGAGCTCTTGACTCGCATCGTCGCCGTGAAGTTGTCGGTTTCTTCGATTCGCACCACGGGCGAAAAGACGGATCGCATTTGATGGACTAAGGATCGAGCGATATCCTCTCGACGGAAGGCTTCGCTCGTCGATGTCTCGCTCATTCGACGGACGACGGAGTCCAATTCACGAACGCGTATTCGATAGTTCTCACCCGAACGATCGATCGATGCCAAGAAGATCTTGTCATAGTCGCGAAGCAATTGTTCAGGCTGCCAAGGTAATCGAGCCGGAATAGAACGTGCAACATCTTTGATCAGATTCAACTCCGTTTTAGGAATTAATGCAGCAACAATATTGCCCTCAGACAAATCCGATTTGAGCTTTTCTAAAGAACCCGGGAACAAACGAACTTTGTCTGAAAACTTCTTCCATCGTTCGGTCTGTTGATAGGGAACTAGATCTCGGATGAGCCCTGAATAAGGGAGCGACATGACATGGAATGAATCAATTCTCTCCAATGCTGAATCAAAAGTACGCACGCTGTTCAGACTGGCGGCTCGCGCTGCTGCATCCTCCATTTCCTGGATCTGTTCTTTGGACATCTTCTTGCGTTTTGCCTCCTCGGCAGGTGTCAAGACAACTGGCGGAGGAGGTGGATTCAGTTCCAAAAACTTCGCTTTTGCTTTTTCCGACTTGCCAACTACCAAGGTCATTTCTCGCGCAAGCACTTGCTGAATCGACATTTCATCAATTCGATACAGCAACGATCCATAAAGAGAATCAGGTGCAGACTGTGATTTTATTTTCCAGGTTCCACCAAAGTCTACTTCGCATAGCTCTTGTACTTTTCGATGAAAATCCTGTTCGCTCGATTCGGTCCAACCGATGCTGGGCGCGACAGTAACCCATACGCTAACCCGATACGGTGCATATTCCCAAATATCTTGGGCTTCCGAACGAGACGTCGTAACAACGAATGCGAAGAACAACGCCCAAGCGTTCAACATGAAAGAGCAATTTCGCGCAACTAGTGTCCGAGTGGCCAATAACGATGGATTCAACTTCACTTTACTTGAATCCTCCACTTCTGGACATCTTGATACAAACCAATTGGGCGTTTCGATACTCCCGCCATCTCCGTTCGATAAGCAAAGGTCTCGCTCACTTGCCAGAGAGGTAGTATCGGTAGATGCGAGGCGACCAGTGCGTGCAAATCTTGGCAGCCATCGCGCACTTCTTTCCAGTTCCTGGCACTATTCAGTTTTCCAAGGGACTGAACAATATACTGGTTATTTGTCTCTGCTGGAGCGCCTTTACCAAAGAGTCTCTCGGCATCTGTAGCTGGCTCCCAAACGGAAGCCGACAGATAAAGGACGTCGATCGATTCATCCTCAGGCGAAGGGATCGTATCATACAGAACCAATTCGCTATCGATCCCGACAATCTTCCACGCTTGCATGATCGCTTGTCCGGCAACTCGCGTCGACTCATAGTTTGGCACTCCCAATCGCACGACGGGAAGCTTCGGTGCCGCCTCACGTTTCTTTGCTGCTTTGGTTGCCTGGTTAGCCTGCGCTAGAAGTACTAATACCTTGGCAAGTCGAGGATCATAAGGAATGGTCTCTACACTCGAATTGTAGGCATAAGCGATCGCATCGGAGTCACTGACTCCTGCCGGGAAAGGACCACTAATCAATCGATCGGCGGGAGTTGCCGCTCCGCCCAAGATCTCATCGCGCAAGATCACTTCTCGATTGATCGCGTACAACATAGCGCGTTTAAACTCACGATCTTCCATAAACGGATTCTTGCCTCGCGGCACCAGCATGTGAACCATCGGCAAAGCATACGGTTCAGTTTTGATAGCAGGCACATTGCCGAGACGTTTTGCATCGGCGGGGAACAATCGGTCGATAAATTCAATCTCTCCTTTGATCAGATCGCTGATTGCTTTCATGGGATCGGAATAGAGGATTTCTTGTATTTCGCGAGGTTGAAAGTCTGCGGGGTCACTTTCACCAGCCCATTCATACCGTTTTCTTTCTTTATCTTCGGCCTTCAAACGATAGACGGAGCGATCAAACGACATCTCTGCAGAAGGAGGCAGTTGCCATTGCAAGAACGCTTGCGGCAAAACATGGGGGCGCCGAAATTTAAGCTTCAATCGCTCCGGGCCAGATACGGTGACCGAATCCAAAATCGATGCCCAGCTCGGTGTATATTGCGGTCCACCCACACGGGCTCTATTGAGCATCGCTTGCGACAAGATCAGGCTGTCGGGAATTTTTGATTTTCCAGGATTCTGAATGGTCAGATCCAGCTCTTGCCGGTCGTCACTGTGCATCGCGTTTCCGAACGAAAACTTGTAGATGCCACCCTCAGGACCTGTATTTCTAAACTCAAAGACAGGACTTGAGAGAATCTGTCCATTTCTCAACGCAGGCCAATCCGCCAACGCAGCGGTGTCCGCTTTGGATGATTGTTGAAACACGCCAATTCGGACCAATGGGAAAGATTTCACCAACTCTTGTAGGTACTCTTTCCCGCCTTTGAGAGTTGGTTCGATCTCCAGCATTTTGACAGCGGCCGTTCGCGCACGACCATAATCTCCTTCGTCTCGATAGGCCTTTGATTTTTCGAGATAACTCTCTGCTAGGTCTGCGAATCTTGCCTTCGCTTGCGACACCACAGGCAAACTACCTTTATACTCCGAATCAAGTCGCAAGATCATCGAACGCGCGACGGCCAATTCATCACGTTGAAAAAGATCATCGATCAGTTTCTTAGCAACATTCGAAATCGCATTCTGGACTTCCTTTGTCTTAAAGGCCGGAAACTTTCGCTGCAGTTCTTCTAAAGCGGCTAACGTATGAGGTAAATCTCCTTCGTTTGCCATGTCGCGAGCGGTGCGAAACAAAAAATCCTGATGGAGCGCACTAATGTTTGCGACCTGTGGATAATTGTCTCGCAAATGGACGAGATACTCGAAGGCTTCGGCGTAGCTACGTTCTTCGATATGCTTTTTCGCTCGATCCAAGAGCAAATCTTCCCAAAGTGTCACCTTGGCTATATCTTTCCATGCGACTTCATAGACGCGACCGGGAAAAATATTCAGAACGCAACGTAGCTTTTCCGTTGTTTTCGGATTGGTAGGCACCTTTCTGTTCGGTAGTTCTAAAAGATTAACAAGAACGCTCTTGCCGCTTTCCGATGGGATCAAGGTAATGATGTCAAACGGAGCCATATCGAGCAACGAACCCGAGATATCGAGCTCCTTGAGTATGTTATCGATGTCCTGGGCTTGGCTTTGCACGCCAGCGAAAACGAAAGACGCGCAGAGCAGCCACCGGACTAGCTCTAGCATAGCCTTGGCTCGAAGACCCTTCATTGTTCTGAGGTAACTACTCATCCTTATCGCCTAATCTTTCGCAGCAGGCAACGGAAGTGTAACAATCGAACCTTCGTCGCATGGAATGAGCAACCTATTGCCAACTTGAAGCGGTGAAGCGCTGTGCGGCTGGCCAACTTTCGTTTTGCCGACAATTTTCCCATCGGTTAAAGAAAATCGCAGAAGATCACCTCCAGACGTTCCGACGACAATGTCGTTCTCGATCACGATGGGCTTGTCGACAAACTCTTCTCGCTCTAGCGACGTGCTCCAACGACGTTTGCCTGACTCGTCCACCGCAACTAATCCCTCGATATCGCTCAATGCAACGACGAGACTGTCCGTTTGACCTGTCGCGACGTACGGCCCCCACGCGAATCGTCCCTCCACCGGAAGTGAGGCAAATTTCTTGAGTTCTATTCCGTCAAAGAAATCGAGTTGATCGCCCGAGTCATTCGCACTGACCGCAACAACGGCATTGCCTAGCACAGACAACCGTCCCTTGAGCGGACGTTCCAAATCCTGTTGAATGATGGTCCGCAATTGTCGGTTGGTCGATAGCTTGTACATACTGCGTTGCGTATCCGCAATCACGATATTTTGGCCGTCGGCAAGCACAATAGGATTCAACCATTTCGGGCTCTCACCAGCTCGCACGGTTGGCTGGAATGGTATGCCAACTTGTTGCCCTTTGTCCGGATCGAACATCGCCAACTGGGCATTCGAAAGAGGAATGATCACGTTGTTGCCGACAGCCACTAGGTCGTTGCTTGGCTTGGCCTCTCCGAACGAGACTGCAATCATCTTACTCAAGCTTCGACTCTTGCTAGGATCGACAAGAAGCATTGAGTCCGCCTTCTCACCGTTCATGACAAGCAGCCGACCATCTTTGAGTTGAACAGGATTTGTGAACTTCATATTCAGTTCATTACCACCGAGATTCTCTACTTGTTGGATAGGTTGCTTGCCATCGAATGCTTTTGCATCAAAGGTATAAACCGCTCCCTGTGTTGTAAGTGCGGTGAACTGTTTTGCATTACCAACTATCGCGGAAATAGGGACTCCAATATCTGTTTCCCAGTTAGTATTTCCCGTTTGTGGGTTGATCGAGGCAATACGAACACCCAGGTTTCCTCGGACCACGCGAGAAAGCAAAATAGAGTCCTGAAGCTTAATGGGGCGAGCCGTAAACTGGTCTTTCGCGTACTTCTGCCAAGAGGGGTTTATCTTCTGGCTACTAACTTGAATCTGGTAAAACGCGAGTCTATCCGAGGCTAAATACAAATCGGATCCGACCATCAATGGCCAATTCACTTTCGGTGACGATTCTTTTTCAATGATGCTCGCCATCTTGGTGACTTTATCTTTGGTACTCGATGCATCGACTTCCAAGACTGCAACTTCCCCGAGGTTGGTTGCAACCACAAATCTTCGCCCTTCGATTTGAGGCTCGACAACAAAATGACCTCGAAACCGCATCGGGATCTGCTGACTCGGTTTGATCTCAAGCCCTTCCTCATTTGTCGAAAACACTTTAACGAACGAATAATCTGGACCGGAATTTTCGAAAACGATCAAGTGATTCATGATCCAAATCGGCGGAATCGCGATGGTACCGGGATTGTGCCCGAGGTACTCGACTTCTTCACATGCGCCGCTGGCCCGCGAAACCGCGTACAGATTGGAATGATTACCGACGATGTATTTCCGTTTCTTTCCTAGTGCCCCGCCGGGTGCAGTCTCGATCGTTTGCGGGAATTTCTTGCCCCACCGAATCTGTCCCGAGGATACGTCGATCGCATAAGCTTCTCCATTGGAAGTTGTGAGAAAAATCTCTTCGCGATCGATGACTGGCTCTTGGATCCGACACTGAAACTTAGAGTCCCAAACGATCGAACCATCGGCAGCGGAAAGACGTCGTATTGCCCCTTGCTCTGGAAAGCTCACCAAGACGTCGCCATCTCCGGAGGCGGAAAGCTGTTGTGGACGCCCGGTCCAGTCTCGGCCGACATATTGACTCCACAAAACGGTTCCATCCGAAACCCGTATAGCAACTAGCGAACCTTTGACTTTCAGGTAGACCGTCTCCGTGAGGCTACTATCCCCTTTCCCTGTTCTATTCACAAGAATGGCTTTTGCAATAACGTCGTTGGACGCCACTTCTGTACTTACGGTCGGAAGCTGTGTTGCTCCTGTGACGAGATCTTTTTGGAGTCCTGTTGCGTTAGCCAAGAGTTCGTTCAGCTTTCCATCCGACTCGAGGATCGGATACTTGCGAACAATCTCACGACGAATCTCGTAGGATTTATTGACGTCTTTAGCCTCGTTCGATTTCGACATAGAATCGATCGCTACCAAAAGGTCACGACCCTTTTGAATATCCCGCTGCGCTCGCAGCATACCTTCTTCGATATTTTGAATTCGAAGAGCGTTTTGGGTACGTTCTTGCGTCGCGATATAGCGTGGATCGCGTACCAATGCCATCTGCTCACCCATCTTGGCCAGCAACTTCTCGCGATCGTCCAGCGATTCAGTCGCTTCAATGCGTCCAACGAATTTCTCCGACAATCGAAGCAACACATCTGCCATGTCCGTTCGAAGAGCATCGATATCGTCTTCGGCCGAGACTTTTGGCAATAAATCCTGCGCAGACTTTAGGGCAACGGTTGGGTCAGCGACTTTCTCCGCGTCTTCGCGTATCTGAGCCAAGACAGCGAGAACCCTTGCTTTGCTCGCATTCTCATCGCCCGAAAATTTGTACGCAAAATCATTGAATAGCTTGGCTGCTTTCTCGTAATCTCTCGATTCGTAAGCGCTCTCAGCCATGCCATATGCATCTTGTGCTGAGCCTTTCATCACCCACATGACTAACGGGATGAGCGCAACTAGGAACAGTGCTAAAATGGCACCGATTCCAAGGATGCGAAACGACTCCCATGAATTTTTCTTGCTGGGATTATCTCGGATGACTTGACGCGGCGATTGAATACTACCGAAATCTTCATCAGCGTCGCGCCGCGAAGCTCTCGCGATGGGCTGAGCCACCACCTGCACTGGAGTCACTTCTTCGACTACGTCCGCCGCGACAACATCGGCTGCTTCCGCGACGAGTTCGTCTGGAAGCAGGTCTTCGACGGAATCATGATCGCTAACCGCGATCGATGCCGTTTCAAGAGGTCGGCCACCTCGAAGAGTGGTCGTCGGATCACTTCCAGATCGATCGACAGATTCGTTCAATTCCGCAATCAGTTTGGTTGCCTGAAAACGTGTGAGCTGCCCGTTCTCGACAAGAAGCTTGGCGATCGCCTCAGGTGTCACACGGACTTTGGATGTTTCGACTTGTCGGTCCAGTTCTGAAATGATCTCGGGATCGAGGAGACCGCGACTTTCAAGCAGTCGTATAAACGCAGAAGCTGCCATTGATTACTGAAACTCCTCAACCACCTGAACTTGAAAACTTGTAAAACCGCGATCTCTCCCCGCATCGAGTGCTGAAATCACCGCCGCATGAATGCATTCGACGTGAGCTTCTACGATAAGCTTGAGTTGATCGTCATTAGCACCCGTCGCAACTTCGGCTCGCGCCTCGGAGAGAGCAATGAGCAAATCTTGCTTGCTGCTTGCTTCGCGCTCATCACCACCGGGCATGATGATCGTATACGCGTTGTACTCGTCGATCTGCACACGAACGTTGTCGAGATTGATCGGTTCTTGCTTTTGAATCGAGCTGGCGTCCGAGAGTGGCGGAGGCTCTTCAAAAACTTTTTCACTACTGAATGAAGCTGTAATCATGAAGAATATCAGCAACAAAAACGTGACATCGACCATCGGTGTCATGTCCATGTCGTCCTTGGGAAGTTCCTTTTTTGGGAAAGAAATTTCCTCTACTTCTTCTTCGTCGTCTCGGAATTTATCATCGGAAGCTCGAGCATCGAGACTGTTTTCATCCAAGACTTCGGCTTCGACGGCAGCAGCACCGTTATCGGTAGATTCAACGATTTCGACAACTTCCGCCACATCCTCTTCGATTAATTCCACCTCGACAATCTCGTCGGTGGCGGTGGCGGACGGGAGCGGGACTTGGATAAAAGCATCGCAGTGCGGACAACGAATTGCGCGCCCGGCCAGTCGATCGTTTACCGAGTGAACCGAAGAACACGATGCGCATGCGACCTTGATTGCCATACTACTTTGACTCCGTCACGGCAATATTGAGGAGTTTGCCTTCGCTCAGGACTTCGCTGATCGACTGCTTTACTTTGTTCAACTGACCTGCAGTCACGTTTCCTTCGGCGCGAATCAACACTTCGGTTTTTCTTCCCGATTCCAACTCCAATTGAACGTACTCGGATATCTCTGCAGCTTGCAATTCAGGATCTTCCGCAAACAAGGTCCCGTCTCCGCGAGCCACAAGCGGCGCTTCGCCTGTGCCACGCGTTACCACAATCGAAACACAATTCTTGCTGACGACCGTTGTGCCGTTCTTCGCAGGTGGAGTGTCGTATGTTTTCTCGCCCGTCATCTTCGAAGTCAGAATGAAAAAGATGAGAAGCAAAAACGTCATATCAATCATCGGAGTGATGTCCATCTCGTCGTCCATGGGAGGTCGAGGTGGTAGCGATACCAATTCAGGCTCGCCATCTTCGATCGGCAGATTACTCACAGACCACGGCCTCCATCGAGTTTGAGCGGACGTCTACACTGGAAATTCTAAAACGCAAACCCCTCCACTATGCGCTTTGTCGACCTTTACGTGCGAGATCACGGTCGTGTCCGATTTTGTAAGCCTCAAGAAACCTCGCCAATCCCGAGGTGATTAGATCCTGCATTTGTCGAATACGATTGGTGATCAATGCCATGCACATTACGAGCGGAATAGCGATCGATAGACCGATCGCCGTTGTCTCCAAGGCGACACGAATGTCCAAAGCTAAATCTGCAGGGCTAACATTGGCCGCACTGGAAAGCTTTCCGAACGCTCCCATCATACCGACGACCGTTCCGAACAGCCCCAACATCGGTGCTGTTTTGATCACAGTAATGATCCACGCAATATTGAAGTCGAGGTCCGCGATCACGTCGCGCTGAAACCGATCCAGCGTCATCTGCCGAACTTTATTGAATCCAAAAATGCGATTCTTGCATGCGAACGATACCATCATTGGCAAGGCCCTCTGGTCTCCTTCGCAGGCTTGTATGACCGTGTCGAAGTCGCCTCGTTTCAAGTCGGCTTCGATTGAATCCAGAAATGCATCCTGCGCCTCCTCTGTCTTGAATCTCTTTCGTCCCACTCGCGACAAAACGAGCACAACGTAGTAGGCTCCCCAAAGAGCAACTGCAGCAAGTGCTAGATAAGACGCCTTGCCAACTAAATCGAAAACCTTACTTGCATCCATATGCCAAACGAATCCAAACGGGAAAAGTGAGGGGCATTTGAGGAGAGAGAACCCGTGATTATGATAACTAAGCCCCTCTCGTTTGAGGACAGGTGTTCCATGAGAATCTTCTCCTTTCCTCGAATCCACGGGCTGCGTCCGAAAAACTCGGTAGATAGCCGCACGGATGTCTGGTTCCATGCCATTGTTTTGTCTTAGGTTTCTGGTTTAATTGCTCGTTTACTCGCGTTTGTTCATTTTCCGAGGTGCCAGTGAACGTTTCAGATTCGGTTGTTCGCCTGCTTCATCTCCGTTTGACTCAAATTTCCGAATTAACAAATCAGATCGAGCGTGGACCGAAACAAATCTCGGCAGCAGAGGTTGTCGTCAAGACTGCCAAGCAATCGCTCCAAGATTGTCGCGACGCCATCAAGCAAAAAAAGATGGAAGCAGATCGAAAACAGCTTCAGCAACGAGAAAGGGAAGTTAAACTTCGCGACCTCGCTGGGAAAATGAACGCGGCAAAAAACAATCGTGAGTACCAGACGCTCAAGGAGCAAATTGCGGCCGACGAGAAAGCCAATAGTGTCCTCTCCGACGAAATCTTCGAAGCCTCCGAGGAAGTGGATGCGTTGCAATCGACTGTTCCCGGACTCGAGGAAAGAGTGAAGCTAGCCGAAGAGGAAAAGGCTAAGATGATCCTGGCGGTTGAGAAAAGACTAGAGTCCCTTCACGTGGATCTGAAGCGTGTCCAATCGGAACTTGCGGAACTTGAATGCTCCTTGCCCTCAGAATTTGCAACAGAATACAAACGCCTCGTTGGCTCTCGCGGAATGGACGCGTTGTGCCCGATCGATGGGAATTCGTGTGGTGGCTGCTATACGAATGTGACGCCACGAGTTCTAGATCGTTTGCGAATGGGCCACCCTTGCCCTTGCCCTAGTTGCGGACGGATGTTGTACCGCCCCGAAAACTAGAAAATCGTTTTCTCCCTTTCCTTGGCCGTTTCTGTGGCCTATAGTGCGGATGTGCTTCTTGGAAATGAGAAGCACTCAAAAAGCCTCCGGTCGTTTTTCCGGCTGAGGGACCATCATTTTGCGTTGGCCTGGATCACTATAGGCGAGTGCAGTAGCACGCTTGATCTGCGCCAGTCTCGCAGCGGCTCCGTGTCGTGCCGCGAACGGTCGGAGGAAAAAAATAACAGAGGGCCGGCGTCTAACGTCGGCCCTCTTTTTTCTGCCCCCATTCTTTCCAGGCTTTTAACGCAAGTCTCTATCACAGCGGCCTCGTCGTTCCTATTGTGCCGAACGTGCGTGAGTCGATAGGATTCCCCGCCTGCCTCCTTTCAATCCTGGAATCCAAGAATGCGTTCGCGAAAACATGCTTTAAACTGTCGAAGTCGTTTCACAGTTGCTTTTCTTGTTGGGCTGCTTCCAACGACTGCGATTGGAGATGAGCCACTTCGATGGAAATTTCGAAAAGATGAACGTATCGCTATCGAAGTGGACCAGAACTCGGCTGTTCGAGAAGCCTCTCAAGCGGAATCAAAGATTCGTCAACGTACTTCCCTCGCGTGGCGTGTAGTCGAGGTGGACTCCGAAGGGATTGCCACTATCCAACAAAAAACAGAACGAGTGAGACTTTCTATTTCTGATTCAAAAGAAGAGCACAGCGCAGATTCCGATAAGGCAGCCGCACCGGGTGCTTTGCATCCGAAAATCAAAACGATTTGGGCGACCGCTATCGCTCCTATGAATGCAACGTTGCAATTCCGATTGAGTTCGTTTGGCGACATCATTGACTTTGAAACGAGCCAACCAAAGGAAACACTATATAACCCGAAGGTAGCTATTGCTTTCCCCAAGTCGGGCCCGAAAATCGGCGAGCCATGGACGGTTCAATCTCATGTAAAGAAGCAATACTGGAAGCTTCTTCTAACGACTTCTTATCAACTGGTTGGTAAGGAAACGGTTGATGGACGCGAGCTTTCCAAAATAAAGTCATCCACTGCCTTTCAGCTCGAAGAGGGATCCGAAGCGAAGCTCGTGAGCCAAAATGCGATAGGACTTTTTTGGTTTGACCCTGCAGAGGGGAAACTAGCTCGTTCTGAAAACCACCAAGAAATCGGATTAGAAATGCAAAGGGACGAAGCAACAACAGTGCAATCCATCCAGCAATCTACCGAAATCTCATACCAACTCGACTCCCTTCGGCGTTAGGCTAGAGAGGGTCTTTGCCAACCTCGAATGGATCTGGAGTCGCATCTGTCATCGGCAAGTCCGAATTACCAAAAGGATCGACTGCAGGAGCAGCTTCATCTGGTTTGGCTTCTTTTTCTTCTGCTTCTGGCGCAGAGTCTGAAGAAGTCCCCTTTGTCGAGAAATGAAACGATGGAGTCTTCGCATCTTCTTCGCGTATGCTAACGATTCGACCGTCTTGTGCCGCAAAAAAGAGCCGGTCTGATACAGTATTTGCGATAGGCACAATTAATCCCACCGACATCCTACCATCGACTCTGCCGGAACTGGAGTCGAGGATTACTAGATTTCCGGACTTATCAAATGCATACACCTTTGATTTAGTCACAGCTAGAACGGAAACATATGTGGAACTTGTCGATCGCCATACTTCCTGTCCGTCCTCTAAGCTCAATGCAAAGATCTGATTGTTATCGGTTACAACTGTAACGATGTTTTTTCCAGGTACTGGAGACTGTTTGCAAGTCGAGCCTATTTTTGTCTGCCAAACGAGTGGTTCCAATCGGCTGTTCTTGCAACGAACCACGTTCCCACTTTCGGAAACTGCCACAAAACCTGAATCAACGGCCACGGGCTTCGCATGAATTTTAGACCGTGTGTCGAACATAGTCCAAATCCTGGTTTCTGGCTCTGTTTGGGCAATCACTAGTTTGGAGTCCACAGGCCAAGCTAAATAACGGTCGGCGGATTTTGCTATCCCAAATCGATTTTCTGTACCGATCCTCAAGACTAAAGAACGAGCCTTCGGATCCTTTATATCATAGAAAATAGTGCGGCCGCCGACAGATGGAACGACGGCTTTACCGTTCGCAATTGTTGGTTGCCCCGTCGGAACAAACTCCAACATTCGATCGACGACGGTACGGCCTGTGGCCATCTCGTAAACCAAGAGCCGCTTTCCGTTCGTTACAACAACATAGTCGTCAGATGCACCCGGACCAAAAACAGGAAGAGTATGGTCTGGCAGTTGATTTCGCCAAATCAATGTACCGTTCTCGGCGTCAAGAACGGTTAGCGCACCTAATTGATTTACTGCTATCAAATAGACAAAGGGGACCGGCTCTTCTGCTTGAACGTCGACTTTCTTGCCGAGGATCGAGTACTTCTTGGCTAGTTTCTCAGCCTCACGCTGCGCACCCTTCATCCCGAGCATCGGTTGTTTCGCCCCGTTATTTCCCGTGGCAATGGAGTCTTCTAGCTCCGTTTGGTCAACTTGATCGCCATAAAAGGCCCCAACTAATCTACCACTTACAACAACGCGAACCACCTCATGGTTCTTCGTAGAGTGGGGCCAAATCAAAACGGAATTCGCTCCGCCAACGGTGCCTGCCCCGCCGAGATTTCCTTCCCAATGATTGACCAGCCCGAACTTCTCAAGATCTGACTCTCGATATTGCGCGACCAGATTCGCACCAAAAAAGAGTAAGACCGAATAAGCAAACGCAGCGGAAAAATTTAATTTCATGAGTCTAAAGGGTTTGTTGAGAATGAAATGTCTACTCCATCGTAATCAGCAAAACACTCGTTTATGTAAAAAAAAGGCTGACATAACACCAGCCTTTTTTACAATCCGACGATTTTCTACTTTCCGCCTCTTCCTCCGGCTCCCATGCCACCACCAGGTCCCATTCCACCACCACTCAGCCCACCTGGCCCCATGCCGCCACTGCCCATACCTTCTCCTCCCATGCCGCCTTCTCCGCCATAGCCACCCATTCCACCCATTCCACCCATTCCGTATCCATCTCCGCCCATGGCTCCGGCCCCAGTGTTCCCCATTCCTCCACCGAGTGGACCAACAGCCGGTTGGTCCGGCTTTACGGCCATGTTGAAATCGGTAAAGTCCTCAAACTCCCGACTAACAACAAGCTGTCCCGTCGCGGCATCGAACGAAACCACTTCACCACCAGTCCCGCCATCTTTTGCAGTTAGCATCTTCAACGGATATCCACCAGAAACATCCAACACCGCAACCTGTGTGGTAATAAGTGATTCTAGTTTCACCTCCGGTTCTTTAGGATTTACTTTCTTCAACACCTTCACAACCGGCAAAACTGGATGGACAAACTCATGACCAAGGCTGGTTTTTTGTCCAGTCGTAAACACATAGCCTCGAGTAACGGCTTCCTTCTCTTTCAAAGCAAAAGATGGGAAATATGACCTCAGCCGAGCGTTCAGAACTAACTCTGTTTTGGTTGGCTGCGTTTCGTAGAATTCGCCTTCCCCCCAAGGTGCCAACGCAGGCTTGCCAAGTGTGCCCGCATAAACAGCTGCTGGCATGATCGTTGTTACAACATCTGACGGAGCAGACCAATCGGTAAAGCGTTCGCTCTTCCTCTTGTTAAAGTTATCCGGGTCAGGCTTCACCGCTAGCTTCAAGTCCTGAACTCTATCCACTGCATCCTTGTCAAGGTTAATGGTTTTCGGTGCAATAATTTCATACTCTGGGAAGTTTGGATCATACATCACCAATCGAACACGATAACGATAGGATTTTTCTCGTTCGACTTTGGTGTCAAAAAACCGAATCAGCTTGTACTTCGTACTCGGAAGTCTCGCAGGCGCAGCGACTCCTGCGGCTCCTCCCATTCCACCGTAACCACCAACTCCGCCCATCCCTTCTCCACCCATCATGCCACCCATCCCTCCTTCTCCGCCATAGCCACCCATGCCACCCATGCCACCCTCACCGCCTAATCCGCCGGTGCCCATTCCGCTGCCTTCTCCAAAGCCCCCCTCGCTACCGATACCCATGCCAAAGCCACCTTCTCCGCCATAGCCACCCATGCCGCCCATACCACCCTCTCCGCCATAGCCACCCATCCCCCCCATGCCGCCTTCTCCGCTATAGCCACCCATGCCACCCATGCCACCGAACATCCCTCCCGTCGGTTGATCATCATCTCGAACGAGTTCGGGCAAATTCGATGGAACGTCTGGATGCGTCGCAAGCTTCCTGTAGTCCATGCGCAAAAAAGGAGGAATTGGCATTGAAAGGTTGCCTGTTGTCCATCCAGCTCGGTTGACTTCATTACAAGTGCCCATGAATTCTTCGGAAGCGAATTTTTTGAACTGCGTTGGCGATGCGTCTGGCAAAGGCTTCCAATCCTCCTCCTTGATCTCTTGGGAAGCACTCGAAACCTCGACTCTCTGCACTTCGAATCCCTGATAGTATGGATGATCTCGCCCTGACATGAAGTCGGGTGGCTCATTGTCCTGAAAAACACTCTTATAGGACGCCTCCATTTCTTCGTGGAGGGCCAAAGCCGTCACTGCGACCACTTCAAATGACCTTGCTGCTATGTTCTTTTTGTTTTTGTCCCTCTTTGGAAACACCTCTGGGTTGGTGATCATGCCTAGCTTGTACCCTTTATCATATCCAGTGCTTAGCATTCGTTTGGCATTTGCGCCAGCAAAACCTCCCATCCCATCACCACCTTCGCCGCCCATGCCTCCCGACATTCCACCGGCACCCATTCCACCGGCACCCATTCCACCGGCACCCATTCCACCGGCACCCATTCCTCCTACACCTCCTCGTCCTCCACCGGATCCCATTTCTCCTCCCTCACCGCCGAATCCTCCCATTCCCATACCGCCCTGACCACTGTTCTTGGGTTTCTTCGGTTCTTCACGCTTAGCATCCATAAAGAGATCAAATGGGTCGTTGTTTGCCAATTGCGCGATGGGGCCCGCGTAATACTGCGCCATCAACTTCACGGGCGCCTTGATCTCTGGGTCGCCACGCTTCGTTTTCGATTTATTCGATGGCGTAAAGAAGCGAGGCTCTTTCCATTCAATTGAGTCAATTGGATTCGTTACTCTCACAAACGAATCCGTATGCGAACGACCGGCCTCGGTGTTTATCTGGTCCCAATGTGAATCGTTCACCACGCTAGCCAGGGTGACCTCTGCCTTTTTCTTTAGATCCTCTGGGTTCTTATTCCCAGAGATTTTGTCTCCCGACATTCCCAGGTAAACAAGCACCAACGAAAGTAATGCTATCGTTGCAAATACAATCTTCTCGATGTGTAGTACCAAAAAGCCTTTTGCACCGATGCTCTTTCCGCCAGAAGAGGATTTCTTCTTTTTTGCCATGGTTCTATTCCTATGAAGACTGTTTAAATGGCTACGATCGAGAGTTTGTTGAACCTGCAGCGGTTGCTTGCAGGTTTGCTAATTGAAAAAATTTCCAAAGCCTGGTGCCAATCCCAGATCAATTCCCCGGTGCACCTGGACCTGCACCCGGCGCTCCAGAATCTGCACCTGGCGCGCCAGGATCTGCATTTGGCGCGCCAGGATCTGCATTTGGTGCGCCAGGCTCTGCATTTGGTGCGCCAGGATCTGCATTCGGTGCGCTAGGATCTGCATTCGGTACTGCCCCCTCCGGCATGCCGCTCGGAGCTGCTGGAGAATTCGCGTTTCCATCTGTGGGAGGAACGGCAGATCCATCAGCTACTTCCGTATTGGAAATGCTACCGACAGCGTCTGCGCCCAATTCTCCAATGTTGACTGGGTTATACAAATAGATCAGACCAAAAATTTCAACGGCCACTTCCTCTATAGGCGATACCTTGGTCTTGGGCATGGTCATGCCACTCATACCACTCATACCGCCATAGCCCTCGCCACCGACTCCCATTCCGCCTTCGCTTCCCATTCCATCACCGCCGGGCATCCCCATTCCCATCCCCATGCCTCCCAATCCTCCACCTCCCATGCCTCCCAATCCTCCACCTCCCATGCCTCCCAATCCTCCACCTGCCATTCCACCCATTCCATCGCCGTATCCACCCCCACCCGAACTGGTTGCCGCCTCTGTGTTGACTCGGACTTGGTATACTTCCAGCGGGAAAGGAGCATTCCCACACGCGGCAACCAATCTATGAATTTGGCTTGATTCCATTCGGACACGTAACCTAATGGGTATGCGTTTGGCAATTGCATCCACCGCATTTCCAGGCTGAACATCCTTGATGGACGAACGAATCTCTTCCCCTTTTCTAGGTTGGAAGAATGTTTCAGTTGCAAAACTGATGTAACGGTTGTCGGCAGGATCTCTTGTGACTCCTCCAACACCGCCGTACATCCCACCACCTTCCATTCCGCTGCCTTCACTACCTCCTTCAGATCCCATTCCCATTCCCATCCCCATCCCCATCCCGTCGCTACCTCCTTCAGATCCCATTCCCATTCCCATTCCCATTCCCATTCCCATTCCGTCGCCCTCGCCACCTCCTTCAGATCCCATTCCCATTCCCATCCCACCATAACCACCCATTCCGCCACCAGTAGCACCGACATAAAGCTTCCCAGCGTCGCGGTTAGCATGCCGCCCCATGCGAATCCACTCAATCTCCTTCACGACCGCTTGAAAGTTCTCTTTTGCATTCTCATTTGTCGCTTTGATGATCTTCATGATGTTTCCCAGAAGCCACATATCTTCCTGGGTATAGTAGATATCCAAGATGGACGGAGCAGAGTTGGGGTTGTACCAGGGAACGATCTGATCCAGCAAAGCTTGCTGAGATGGTGTTTGCCAAATGACAACATCATTGGTCAAGGCTCCAGTCATTCCCCCATATCCACTCATCCCTTCTCCCCCACTGAATCCGCCTTCACCACCTTCGCCTCCCATACCTCCCATGCCGCCCATCATTCCGCCCATACCACCGTATCCACCCATTCCACCGCCGGCGTTGACTTTAAGCTCCGCTCTCCATTCCGTACCTATTTGGCTTGTGATCTTTTTGAAGACTGGTCCGATATAATCCCGATAAACTCGGCGATCGGCTTCCGTGATTTTTGCCAAGCCGAGATAAACGCGGCGATCGGCCTCAGAGAATGTCGATAGATCTGCTGGAGGGTCAGCAATTGGGAATTCGATGAACTTCTCAACTGGGCGAAGTGAACGGAATATGTCCGCCGTTTCTTCTTGCGCAAATGCTTCGCTTGGCCAAGTCATCAACGGCAGTTGATTAACGTACCTGTCTTTCCATGCTTCACGGACGTCGAACTCTTTACGCTTTAGCATCTCCTCCATCTTTGCATGGGACAGCTGATTCGGATGGGTCGCAACCTTCGAGCTAACTTGTTGCACGTCGTCATATCCTTTATTGATGGCAGAAACACGCTCTGACAACAGCTTAGACAACCCCGACTCCGCAATCCAAAACCCGACAATTGACAGAAGAAGCAAAAGCACAGCAAGTATCCAAAACTTGTGCTTCAGCGCAACTGCTAGTTTCTTCTTGAACTCATCCATATTGATTCACTCTTCACAAAGTCGTTTAAATCGAGATCGAACTGACATGTAAATGAAAAGCCACTTACTGGGAATCGGTTGTCGTACCTTCTTCTGTCGCGGCAGCTTCCGCAGAAGGCAATCCACCTGCCGCGCTTCCTCCTTCCGGATCCAAGCGGGGCTTCCAGGCAAACTGAACTACAAACTCAGAAAGTGGAGCAGCGAAATCTGGTGGCACTTCTTTGCCATTCGCATCCTTTAACGGCTTCAACGCAACTCCTGTACCTGAGTAGCCATCACCACCGGATCCCATTCCTCCCATTCCTCCAGCCAAGCCACCTGGACCTCCACCCATGCCGGCCATACCGCCTGGACCTCCACCCATGCCAGCCATACCGCCTGGACCTCCGCCCATGCCAGCCATACCTCCGGCGCCACTAGCTCCTAATGCAGCCAACCGTTGCTCTTGTAAAAGAGCCCAGTAGGCAGGGTTCGGTACCTTGAACTTGCTATCGATAAGCGGAGCATATCTTACGATCGGAAGTCGAATGCCTAAGTCCCGGATGGCCACATTCCCCGCTGGTACCGGAGGAGCTCCCTCTGGCGGAGCTATTCCTGTTTTGTCTTCTAAGTTCAAAGGAATAGAGCCGTTTAGCAGGAAATTAATAAGATAATTCTGAACGTGCTCTTGGCCTTCTTCTCCCTTGATACCATTGTAAAAATGATAGCCCTTGATCTCAATTACCCAGCCCGGGCCGGTTAATGGTGTTAACTCGGGTAACGGAGCAGCTATCTTCAAGAACTTGTTCATGTTTTTGACCCCGTCCATGTACTTGGATTTGAGGTCAGCAGTGAACCATCGTTCTAGATCTGCAAAATACTTTTGTTCGATACTCGTAAAGTGAAAGTCTTTTCTCTTATTGTAGGGGAGTTCTTCGGGAGTTTTGTCGAGCAGCTCTGGATCTTGGTTCTTCGCAGCTGCAATCACCTTCATCAGCTCCAAAGTTTGCAGTCGGCGACTTGCTCCTGAACTAACTTCTAGACCGACCTTTTGAAACAATTCCGCTTTGGCCAAGTAGGTAGCATCAGTCGCAATCTCGTCCGCAGATTTCTTCGTGAGTGATCCGACAGCCGTTTCCGCCGGCGCCCACACAGCCGCATCGACTACACCCAGTGCCTGGCCCTTCATTGCGTGATGTGCAACCATACCGCCTAGCAATATCGACAAAGCCGCGACCGTCCAAGGTTTCTTGTTGCGAATAACACGCTCAACAATGATCTCTTGAGGCAACAAATTGGTCCGCATCGGACCTCGACGAAGCTGTTGCAAGCAAAGACCATAAACGACACCAAACGCTGGAACATTCTCTTTGAAAGCTTGAGCGCCGGTTACTTCAGTCCCTTCTAGCTTTGGAAACTTTTCCAATAGCTCCACATCCATGCCTAAGTTCTTGTTCAAGAACTGTTGCAAACCAGGCAATTTAGAGGTGTTGCCAAGCAGAAGGATCGATTCCAGCTCTCCTTTTTTATTGACCGTTTTGTAGAAATTCAATGAACGCTGAATTTCTGTTACCATGTCGTTGAAGACGGGTCGCATCGCTTGAAAAACGAGTTTGGGATCATCCGCTTGCATTGCGTTGCGTTTAAGATGTTCCGCTTTCGCAAATGTCAGCTTAAGATCTTTCGTTAACTGTCGCGTAAAGTGGTTTCCGCCGATCGGAATGTTTCGTTGCCAAACACGAAATCCATTGGTAACGATCAGGTCACTAGCATCCGTTCCGATCGATAAAACAACTACCGATTTTTGTGGCGCATCTGCATCAAAAGTCTCGGTCGCCATCCGCTCCGTAAAGCGATCATAGGTAACCATGTTGTAAAGACTCATCGGGGCCAATTGCACAAGATCGATATCGATCCCTTTGTCCTTGTATGGCTTCAAGGCTCGAAAAACAGCCTCTCGCTTCATAGCAAAAAGACCAACTTCGCTCTCCAGTGCGTATCCGTCCTCGATTTGAGCGCCCTCCATCTGCTGGAAGTCCCAAATAACGTCCTTTAAGTCGAAGGGAATTTGCTGCTTTGCTTCATACCTTACGATGTCGCCGATTTTCTTGACTTCAACGGGCGGCGGCTTGAAGAATTTCGCGAGACCACTTTGTCCAGGAACACTGACTGCAACCGAAGCACCACGCAAATCATTCCGAGAGGTAAACTGCTGGAGCGCATCCGAAATCAGCAGTTCCGGTTCAGCTTCGGGCTGGCTGAGGATTTTGGGATACTCGACGAAATCGAAAGTATCCGCAATAACTTGATCCCCCTCCAAATGACATCGCAGTCCCTTGAGGGCGCTCTGGCCAATCTCAAGGCCCCAAACATGTTGAAGTTTCTTCGCCATCGTGCGAATCTCCTATGAGCATGCTAGGAGCCATGCCTGTGAAATGACACAGACTGAAAAGCGTCCTTTTCAAATAGCC
The DNA here is from genome assembly GCA_021300155.1 of Pirellula sp. Lineage (GTDB taxonomy): Bacteria > Planctomycetota > Planctomycetia > Pirellulales > Pirellulaceae > JBKCUI01. Next base: position 30,317 of record JAJTID010000048.1, on the reverse strand, counting down.
CAAGCAGCGGAAAAGTGTGTGCAGACGAGTGGAGAAAGGCCGGGTGCCGACCTATCCATCCGACCTTTATCCTACCGGCCTCAGACTCCTCTGTCAAAAAATTCCTACCGAACCGGTAAAAATAACGAATATTCCGCTCCGATCCATTTGTCTGTTAAGATGGGAATGTCGGGTTCATACCATTCTTTTGTGTCGCGTCGGTTGGACGATTTCTCGAGTAGTTCGATCCTGCTGTCGCGTGCTTGATCGGGATAGGATTCCTATAAATGAACATTTACCTTGCAAAAGTAATAGCCGGAGGACTGGGGCTTTTCGTTGGCGTCAGTTCTTCAGGTTCGTGCCAGGATGCCACGCCGCTCAAGGATCGGATCGGAAAACTGATCGAGCAGTTGGGGGATTCTTCCTATGGACGCAGACAGAACGCGAAAACGGAGCTAGAGCGAATCGGAGTGGTTGCACTCGACCAACTTCATGCGGCAAGCTTTCATGTTGACCCCGAAATCGCCGCCGCCGCCCGCTTTATCGTCCAAAGCAATCAATTCAACTGGGAATGGGAATACGATTCACCTCGAGTCCGCGAGATTCTGTCCAATTACGGTTCTGCAGAAATTGTCGAGAAGACGACCTACATTGATGAACTCGCTCGACTGGAACGAGAGGATGGGTTGCCTGCACTTTGCAGACTGGCGCGTTATGAAACCTATGGTGCTCTCGCAAAACGAGCCGCATTGCATGTGCTACGAAGCAAACCACCGATTGGTCAATCCCAGGAAGCGCGAGCCAAAAGAATCCTGAGCTTTGTAGACGGCGGCGAAAGTACTGCCAGCCAATGGATTCAAAAATACTTTGCAAGCGAGATCATAACCGCCGAGATAGAGTGGTGGAAAAAAGAGATTGATAAAGAAACACAGTTGATTCAGTCGCGTTCCAGCGATTCGTCATACGACGTAAAGCAAGATCTGACGAAATGGATCGTATTCCAAATTTGTCGCTTGCCTGCGATGCGAGAGCAAGCGATCGAACTTGGCAAAACTCTTCTGGAACCTCGCCCGACGTCTCTCAATGCTCAATCGCAAACGGGTGTCGCTTCTTCGCAAGCTGAAGAATTCGCTCAATGGGCATTGCGACTCGAATTGAGTGAATTGGTGCAACTCCAACACGCATCGTTGCCATATAAGGTTCTATCTCGCGAACCAATCTTTACGTACTACCTAGCTGAAAGCCACTTGCAATTAGGTAATCTGAAATTAGCAGATGCGATCGCGGAAAACGCTCTAAACCAACGCACCGTCGATGTGCAGGGTGAACCGCTGGAACCGACCGCATCCAATAACGACCCCCTGAATAAGTCACTTGAGTTCACACTGGGCTATCGTAATGCCTCCAGCAAAGAGCGGCGTTTCTACATTGGAAGCGTTCTAGCAAGTCGAGGTCGATTTGACTGGGCAGAACGCGAGCTAGCTATCGCTGCAGACCAAGACCTGCTGATGGAAACCAGCCTGCGATGCCTTCAACAACTCGCAGAAATCCAGCATTCTCAAGGACGCTTCGACGACGCAAAGAAGACACTCGAGCCCTTTGTGCTTCGCTTCGAGAATGAACCGATGTTTCGCCGACAGATGATGGATCAACCGGAGTCCACGGCATTTGTTCGTTCCTACTACCATCTTTATGCTGCTGACGCATTGCGAACATCCAACGAAGCGGATGCAGCTTCGCACTACATCCAATCTATCGACATTCTACCCGCCAATGTCGATGCGATCATCGGCCTCTACAAACTAAAAGAAACAGAAGAGTTAAAGTCGATTCGAAGAGAAAAGTTAAAAAACTCGGTATCTGAACTTCGTACCGAGATTCGAAGGTACGACGAGTTTCTCAAAAAGTACAACTCCGAATTTGTAGAATCGTTTTTCGATCGACTTGCGAACAACCTGAACTCCCTAGCTTGGCTTATTGCCAATACCGAAGGAGATTTCGGCGAAGCTGTCTTGCTGAGCCGACGCGCTTGCCTCCTCGATCCTGATCATGCAGAGTATTTGGATACGTTAGCGCATTGCTACTTTGCTGCAGGCAAATGGAAAGATGCCGTCGAGCAACAACGCAAAGCATGCGAACTCAAACCACATCACCCAGATCTCAAGCGGGCTCTCTCCCGCTTCGAAGAAAAGCTTGCCACCTCCCAAAAGCAATAATCGATTATGAGCTCGCTGACATTCATCGATAGCAACACCTTGGCCATTACAACTGACTCCATCGGTATCTTAGAAACGCTCGGATGGACAGCAGGTATGGTCGCTCTAGATCAGATGGCCAAGGCCGCCAATGTGGTTCTTATTCAAGCAGAATGGAACGACATGCTCGGTTCGGTAATTAAAATTGCAGGTAGCTCCAGCGATGTACAATCCGCCCTGCAAGCAGGCAAAGTTGCAGCCTCATCATTTTTCCCTCACGCACCTAACGGAAATACAACAACACTGATTATCAATCGCCCTGATGAACAAGCTCTCCGCGCGATCCTCAGCCCGAACGAAGTCAGTGCTCTCATCGAACAACCGGTTGTCAAGATTCCTTCCTCGAACGAAAATCAACTTATGACTCCTAACAACTCTCTCGCCTTAGGCTTCATCGAAACACAAGGCTTCACTGCGGTCTTTGAGGCGATCGACACTGCATGCAAATCGGCATCCGTCGAAGTGGTCGGTAAAGAGAAACTCGGAGGCGGATACGTAACGGTCGTCATTCGGGGTGATGTAGCTGCCGTGAATGCGGCTATCGAAGCTGCAAAACCACGGGTCGAAGGACTTGGGAAATTGATCGCCTGTCACGTAATCGCCAGACCATGCGCAGCTGCGCTGTCGCTACTACCCAAGTGACCATTCAGGAATCCCTTGAATCGTGATCCCTATATCAGTCTGGAGTCGCTCGTACGCCCAGCTTTTTGATGATCGCATAAAGAGCCAGTCCTATCGCGATCGTAGCAAGACACCAATAGAATTGCTTCGGGATCATGGTGGATGCGACCGCAAACAACACACCTGCACCAACAACATAAACGCCAGCGCCGACATGCTCCCACCATCGCAAAGGAGTCGATACAGAATCCTTCAATTTGCGCCCTCGAAGACCCGCAAACCAAAGCGTTGCTATAGCCAATGCTCCACAAGCAGTTAACGTTAGCCCAAGATACGCCAACGTCGAACGCAACGTCCCGAATTGAACGACTAACAACGCCAAAACGGCTTGAATGCTAATGGCAAGCACTTTTTGCACTCGCTTGTCGGGAACCCAACGGTCCGCGCCATAGTCTTGAAACATTTGAAGATAAACGTAAGGCCCCGTCATCGTCATGGCAAGAATGCTCGTGAGTGACGAAAGGATTATCACCCAACTCATCATCTGCCTGCACCATTCTCCGCCAATCGCCATCGCAACGGCGCCAACAAAACGTTCCTTTGCACCAATGATCTCTGTCGCTGGTATCGCATACAAAAAGATAAAGTTCAGTAGCAAGTAAAATATCGTCACGACCATGCATGCGATGATCATCGATCTTCCAACGATTGGATCCGCAATCGAACCTGTGGAATTCGATGCCTTCGCGTTTTCAAGTTCCTCGTTCGATTTGGAAAACTCACCCGCCAAATAGATACTTGCATTGAAGCCTGTATAGGCGAGCGTGGTAAAGTAGAGTGAACCCATCATCGCCCATATCAATACAGAGCCTACCGGTCCACTGACTGGCTTGGCCTCTTCTGCCGGCTTTTCTCCCTGCGTTTCTGCGACGACCTCTTTGGAAGCATCGAGTAGCACACCAGACTCCCGATGATCCGTCAACCATACAAGCCCGATGATGAGAAATAAAACCAAACAGAGCATCTTGATGGTGACCACGGTGTTGTTCACCCATGCGTTCACCGATACACCGATCGCATGCAGAACGGAAGCGACTACGATGGATCCGACAGACAACCAAAACGGAATACTCGCATTGTTCGTTATCACGAGTGCTGCATACTCGGCGAATACACCCGCTGCCAACGCGATCGGTGCTGCGAAACCAGCCACGATCGAAATCCAACCCGCCATGAATCCGAAAACAGGATGCCCCCATCGCGAGAGGATTGCATATTCACCGCCAGAGATAGGGAGCCGTTTTGCAACGGCCGCATATGCCACCGCTCCGCAGATGGCATGGACTCCAGCAATCAACCATATCCACAAAACATATTTGGCGTCCCGAAGGCTATCCAGAGAGTAGTAGCTGGACAGGTACACACCGCTTCCTATCATGTTGCCAATGACGAGGCAAACGAGCGAAACGAGGCCCAGCGAGTGCCTCGATGTGCCAGTTGAACGATTCACCATCAAAGTAGGTCGGGCAGCTTGGGAAGAAGTGGCGTGAGGGAAGCTATCTTTTGGCGGATCGTATCACTCATTCCCGCCTGTCGCTTCGCCAACTCCTCCCAGTAGTAAATGGCTGAATCGATTAGTCCCTTTTCTTCGGCCAGTTTGGCTGCTAACTCAAGAGCGGTGCTCGCTATTTTTGCGTCAGGTTCAGGCGATCGAAACAAGGCAGCTTTGCGAAATGCACTTAATGCATCGAGAGACCGATCCATCGATTGATAACACATCCCGAGCTGCAAACTAGCACGCGATCGAAGAGGCAATTCCCTAGCCGCTTCCTGCAGTATCTCGATCGCTTCCTCGGGCCGTTTCGACTGACGCAGTGCAATTGCCCATGTGATGAGTATTTCCTTCTGGTCTGGGTGCCTTTGAAAACGATCCCGACAAACCTTGATCCGTAAGTTGACCAAATTAACTTCGGCTTGTTCTAAATCAAAGCGAGCCTGAGCTGTATGCTTTTGGGCATGTTCCGTTTTGGCGGCCTCGACAAACTGTGCAGCTTGATTCAACACAAGATCTTCATGCAAAAGTACCAGCGGTTCATGCTCAGGACAATTTTGGATCCCAGCATCAAGCGTTCGCCTCGCATCCGCCCAGCGTTCGCGTTGTAAATAAATCTGTGCAAGTTCGACATACGGCTCAGGAACAGCGGACGAATGTCGGATCTCCTGCTCCAATTGCTGGAATCGCTCCAATTGGATCATCGGACCAGACTTGACGACGTCGGCGTTTGGATCTGGCCGGACAAAAAGCGAATCTGTATTGGCAAACCGAGCCAGAGATTTACTTCCGACTTGAGAAGGAGATGCGGCTGGGTCGATCGGGTTCATGATGTCCTTATTATAGACAACTGATCCCTTGCGTGGCATAGATGTGAGTGGGTATTTCTCGAACATTCCGTGTCAATGATCAACTACCTGACAATCCATCCGAAAGGAAATCGTTTCGAAATCTTGCTCAGCTGCTATACTGCGGGTTCAAACCAGAATTTCGCAGCGTGAACCTTGACCGCTTCGCTTCGTTCCTTGGTTATCTATTGTGTGTTTTTCCGTTTTGCTTTTTCCGCTGTGCTTTTGAGCTTCCATGTTCCGTCGAAAACACACCAGTCTCACGCCTGTCGGCATCGCAATCCTGTGCATCCTAGCTACGACGATGGCATCGATCGTCGCAGAGCTTTTCTCGCGATGGAGTCGCGGCGAGTTGTGGATTGAAAACGTCAAGTACTTCTGTTTTTACTGCATGCTTTTTTCGTGTATCGGGCTCGTCGCTGCTCTGGTCCATACACGACGAAGCCAACCCAATCTGCCCGAATACTTCCTTTGGCAAGATACCCTTGTTGTGTCTCCGTTGGATGTCCAAAATGTTTGGATCTTGGATCAAGCAACCATGGACTCGGATCTGAAGACTATCCTGAGCAAAATCAAGTCGAGTCGCCAACGCCAGATCCAAGTGTTGTCGATGCGTGGATTGGTTATTCGAGATCACATTCATGAGTTGTGGCAGTATCTACCCAACTTGGCTGTCTTGGATTTACAAGATGCTTTGTTCCCAGACCAATTCTGGTTGGGCCTCGAACGATGCAAATCGCTAGATCATGCCTTGGCACACGGTGCGTTGCAGCCATCCGATCTTAAAGCGATCCACATGACCGTACCAGAATTGAAGCTTCACCTATCACCGATAACGATCTGTGTCCGAAGGTAGCGCTATGGATACGACTCCATTTGGAAAGGTCTATCTCATCGGAGCAGGACCGGGGGACCCGCAACTGATCACGTTGAAGGGTGTTGAGTGTCTGCATCGGTGTGACATCATTCTGTACGATGGACTGGCCAATCCACTCTTGCTGAAACATGCAAAGGCTGACGCAATCACCCTGTGTGTTGGCAAGCATGGTCACGGAGGTATGTGGACCCAACAAGAAATCAATAAGCGGATAATCGAGTTTGCGAAATTGGGCAAATCCGTTGCACGCCTTAAGGGTGGCGATACAGCAATATTCGCTCGCACCGCAGAAGAAGTCGAAGAACTCGAAGCGGCGAACATTCCATACGAGATCGTTCCAGGGATCACCGCGGCTATGGCTGCGACCGCATACGCGGGCATACCCTTGACTCACCGAGACTGGGCCTCTGCCGTTGCATTCGTAACAGGGCAATTGCAACCAACCGATGGGAGCAACGATGCAGAAGATCCACTAGACTGGCATGCTCTAGCGCGATTTCCTGGCACTTTGGTCATGTATATGGGCGTCACAACCGCAGAACACTGGAGTCGTCAATTGATCGCCGCTGGGAAGCCGGCTTCTACCCCTGTTGCATTGCTTCGTCGGATTTCATGGCCCGACCAGCAAGTGATCCGATGCGAACTAGGGAATGTCGGTCAAACCATTATCGCATTGAACGGACTGCGACCTCCCGTCATCTCGATTGTGGGAGATGTCGTCGCATCTACCGCATCGCTCAATTGGTTTGTCAACCGCCCTCTATTCGGGAAAAAGTACTTGGTCGCAAGCACGTCGCATACCGGCGCTTACCTTACCGATAAATTGAGAACATTAGGTGCAGAGGTTGTTCATGAACCTGCTTTGGAGATATTACCTCCCGTCGATTGGACGGAGATAGATCAAGCTATAGATCGTCTGGCTAGCTTCGATTGGATCGTGCTATCAAGCGTCAATGGAGTCGATGCCTTCATGAGTCGGCTATTCTCTCGTGGACTCGACGGACGGTCTTTCGGAAAATGCCGAATCGCATCGGTCGGTACAGCAACGAGCGCTGCACTCCAAAGATGGCATCTCATCGCAGACTGCACGCCACAGACAACTGGAATCGCGGCATTGATAGACCTGCTAAAGATCGGATGCGAGAATCGGCAGTTTCTGTTCGTTCGTACTGCTTCGGGGAAACAAGAAGGGCTCGAAGCCTTAACGAAATCCGGTGCGTTCGTCCAATCGATCAACGTATACCGTCAAATACCCGTGGAAACCTGGCCAAAGAACCTAATAAATCAATGCGAATCAGATGAGTTTGACGGCATCCTGGTAACAAGTTCGAATATCGCAGAGAGTATTTGCAAGCTGATTCCAAAATGTTATTCATCACAACGATGGTTTAGCCTCTCTGCTGGAATCACTCGTTCGCTCGAAACACGTGGCTGCACCATGATCCGAACATCGCAACGCGTGGAACTCGATAGCCTTGTGGACTGCTGTTTGTCGAATGCGACTCAAGGGACAGATTAAGTTATGACGTTTTTAGATTTCTGGCAAATCGTCGCGAACATAATCACCGTGTTTGGCTTGCCACTTGCCATCTATACGTTCGTTCTAGAACAACATAAAGAGCGGGATAACGAAGACGAGGAAGTCTACCAGCTCCTCTCAGATGCTTATATTGACTTTCTCAAACTCGTCCTCGAGCATTCAGATCTTAAACTAAGAACACAAAAGGCCACACCCGACCTTTCGGACGAACAACGAGAGCGGATGCAGGTGATGTTCGAAATCTTGATATCATTATTCGAACGCGCTTATCTCACGGCCTACAGTGACGAAATGTCCCAAAACCAACGACGTCGATGGCTCTCGTGGGATGACTTCATGCGAGAATGGTGTCGACGAGAGGACTTCCGAACGGCCTTGCCGCAATTGCTTCAGGGAGAAGACGCAGACTTTGCAGCGTACATCGCTCGAATACGAGACGAAGAAAAAGTGTCGGTCGTTTAGTGACCTGTAAAGCACTTCCTCATATCTAACTGTGAAGTCAAAATTTGATTGCGTATCACCGAAAGGGAATTCGAGTTGGGATGGTCAATCCTCCCGATAAAACCAACTTCCACGGTGAGCTTGCCTCCCACTCCGTAAAGATGATTTCTTCACGGCGGAACAAGAGCGTATATCCTGAAGGTGGAAACAACGCGATCGGAACATAAACACAAACGAGTGGTTCGCCGCTTTCGATATCTTGACATTCCCCCATCAAGAACCCGGTTGCTCTCGCATTCGCATGCGGAAACGGGACAAGGACGACGGTGTCAATTTTCTTCAATCCGTCCGGACCTTGGATCGCTTGAGATGCATCTCGAATCGCGCGATAAAGCATCGAAATACCAGGAATTCGCCCAAACAGTCCGTCGACCCATCGACTCAGTCGAGATTGAAACGCGTAACCGAGAAAGTAAAAGAAAAGAAAAACCGTCAGCAACGATATAGGAGGCGTCACAAAGTTTTCGATCGACTTCCAGTAAGGATCCTCAATCCCTTTCGGCAAAATAAGGGATGCCACAGGTTCTATGACCCAGGAATCCAAAACGATATAGATCTGATAAACCAGAAAGATGGTGAGGATAATGGGCAGAGCGAAAAGCACCCCAAAAATCGTCCTCCTCAAAATCCTCCGCACCAAAGATGGACGTTCGGTGACTGACGATTTCTGCGGGCGAATGGGTAAGGCTTGGTTCATAGATTGCTCATGGCCTGAATCGGATTGTCGATTGCAATGTTATAGCAAATTCGAATCCTAGGCGATTTTCCTCTATTCTCATCCGCTTGGAAACCGAGGATCGTCTATGAATGCGAAGATACTGCCAACGATAAGTCCTCGCCTAATCCGAGCGATCGTCCTACAATTTCTCGCTTTCCTTCTCACTGACCCTTTGTGCATGAGTAACCATGACTACGGTTTTTATCGATGGCGAAGCTGGTACCACAGGACTTCAAATTCGTGAACGGCTGGCCCTAAAGCCAGAATTTCAGTTGCTCAGCATCGATCCCTCCTCGCGAAAAGATCCGAATGCAAAGGTCTCGATCCTCGCCAATTCTGACTTTGTAATCCTCTGCTTGCATGACGATGCGGCAAAAGAAACAACGGCCCTTGTCGACGGACTATCTAGTGGGTCCAAACGGCCGCGGATCATCGATGCCAGCACCGCACATCGTGTTGCAGATGGATGGGTCTATGGCTTTGCGGAAATGGATCGGAACCAAACCTCCCTCATCCAACAATCGAATCGCGTCACCAATCCTGGTTGCTATCCCACCGGCGGTATCGGACTCACTCGACCTCTCATCTCCGCGGGTATCATGCCCGTGGACTACCCGCTGGTCGTTCAAGGCTTCAGTGGTTACTCGGGCGGCGGACGCCAAATGATCGAAGCCTACGAAACCACCGATGCCAGCAAAAAGGCTGCACCACTCGATGTGTATGGATTGCAACTCAAACACAAACACGTTCCCGAACTTCAAAAATATACAGGTCTCAAGCGACGCCCCATATTCTTGCCATCCGTAGGTGCATTCCATAGCGGCATGATTGTGGAAATCGCTGTCCATTTTGACCTGCTTTCTGGGATCTCCAAAGTAAGCCAATTGCACGATTGCTTAAGCGACCACTATGCAAATTGCGAGTTTGTCCAAGTCGTTCCGGCGACAGACAATGGCCGCGTAGAAGCGCAAGCACTCAACGGGACCAATCGAATGGAGCTGAGCGTCTTCGGGGATGATGCCTTGGGGCAAGCGGTATTGATCGCCAAACTCGACAACCTCGGCAAGGGCGCTAGCGGGGCTGCTGTGCAAAACCTCTGCTTGATGGCCGGTGTATAGTATGAGTGTAACTGCAGACCTAGACGGCAGTTGCCAACCCGGCATAATTCTCGACAGTCCTTAGTCATCCATCGCGATTTTTCGCTAACAACCCATCCAGCCAAAATGTCCGAACCAACCCACCCAGCACCCTACGATACGATCATTATCGGTGCAGGCATGAGCGGACTTGCAGCAGGTATCCGGTTGGCTCATTACGATCAACGTGTTTGTATCCTCGAAAAGCACTGGACCATCGGTGGATTGAACTCATTCTACCGCATGAATGGACGCAATTATGACGTCGGTCTTCATGCGATGACGAACTACACGGCCAAGGGGGCGAAGAAAGGTCCGTTGGCTCGCTTATTGAAACAACTGCGATTCCGCTGGGAAGACTTTCAACTGGCCGAACAATGCGGCTCTCGAATCGCATTCCCTGGTGTCAACCTGGAATTCAACAACGATATCGCCTATCTCCAATCACAAGTGAACGCGTCCTTTCCGCACCAGAAAGACGCATTTCAAACATTGCTCAATCGACTGGTCGATTACGACGATTTGAAGCAAGAAGACTTCGCACAATCGACACGAACGATCTTGAGCGAAATCTTCTCAGATCCGCTTCTGATTGAAATGCTCTTATGTCCATTGATGTGGTACGGCAATGCAAAAGAACACGATATGGACTGGGGGCAGTTCTGCATCATGTTTCGAAGTATCTTCCTCGAAGGATTCGCTCGACCATTCAAAGGCGTAAGACTTATCCTCAAACACTTGGTGCGGCGCTATCGCGAATTGGGAGGCGAACTCCGGTTGCGAAGCGGAATTTCGAAAATCCATGTTGATGGAGATCATGCAGTCGGTGTTGAACTCGAAGATGGAACCATAATGACTGGTAAACGTATTCTCTCAAGCGCTGGCGTTGTCGAGACCATGCGACTGTGCGACGATAGCTCCGTCGTCGAGGTAGCTGCGGCTGGTGAGATGACGTTTATCGAGTCGATATCGGTTCTCGATTGCCAACCGAAAAAGCTCGGCTTTGACGAAACGATTGTCTTCTTCAACGATTCCGAAAAGTTCCACTGGTCAAAGCCTGCCCAATCGTTGTGCGATGTTCGTACAGGTGTGATTTGCTCACCGAATAACTACGCATACTCTGCCGAAGAAGGGGAACTCGAAGCGGGCTTTATGCGACTAACGACCATCGCTGACTTTCAACGCTGGTCCTCACTCAACGACGAAGAGTACCAGCGGGCCAAGTTTCGTTGGTACGACGAATCGGTAGCATCTGCAGTTCGATTCATGCCAGACTTCCGACGACACGTCGTCGATACGGACGTGTTTACGCCGAAGACCATACGACGCTTCACTTCCCACGATAACGGTGCCGTTTATGGCGCACCCCACAAACAACTCGATGGCACAACCCGTCTCAAGAATCTATTTCTTTGCGGGACCGATCAAGGATTCGTGGGAATCGTCGGAGCCATCGTCAGCGGTATCTCGATGGCAAACCAACACTGCCTCCGCGAATGGGCCCAGTAACTTGGCCCAGTAACTTGGTGCGGTAACTTGGTGCGGTAACAGTAAGTTGTTGGTACGGCAAGTGGTCGCATTGAATTAACCCATCGAGCGTGCGATTGCTGCTTACTTGTTCGATTTCTCTGTTCGAAAAGGAGAAGCGGGGAGGCCAGCGCCGTTGTAGAGATTGCAATCTGGAAAATTCTCCCATGCATAACGGACAGCGATGGGATTCGTCACTTCGGGACTACTCACAATCACTGTATTGCCCTCAATTCGGGCCTTAGCTGATTTCCACTCCATGCTCTCGCCTGCAATCAGAAATCCCTTCACCGTTCCGTCCGATGCGACGAGCCCGCCATTGGCATGCAGAAACGAAACGATGACTTCATTTCCGCGGATCTTTTGGTCAAGTGGTAATGGTCCCGACGTGGCCGCCACCGATTGACCGTAGACAGTACCTAACGCCCAAAGCGATAGTCTCCTTCCAACCTCTTGTTTGTTCTTGGGATGGATATCTTTCTTGTCACCGATATCGATGTTGATACCCATACCGGTTTTCGGAATCGAGAGCGATTTAAGCATGGCCTCTCGAATCGTTGGCCAATCGCGACCTTCACCTTCAAAATTAGGAAGTTGCGCCCAAGCGAATGGAAAATCATATCCCCATCTCGAACGCCAATCCTGGATCAACAAAGACAGTTGGTGCTCATAAAATGGAGCTTTCGCAGGAAAGCTATTCGCTTCCCCTTGATACCACAACGCACCTCGCAAGGCATATGGAATCAACGGTGCAATCTTTCCATTGAACAATCCTCCTATGTTCCCCTTTCGATTGCGAACTTCAGTTGGATCCGCTGGTTTGCGTGGAAGCTTTCGATTTTCCGCTCGAGCTTTCTTAGCAGTTTCCGCCCACTTTGCTAGATCTTGCTCGTACTTCTTCTTCTCTGATTCAGTCGGAGATGTGTTAGCTGCTGGGCTCTGCTCTTCAAAAAAGGCTTGCAATGATTTCGAATTGCGTTGCACATCAGCGGCAATCCACGATTCGATCGGAGTGCCACCCACTGAAGAATTGATCAAGCCGACAGGAGCCTGAAGGGATTTGTGAATCTCGCGTCCAAAAAAGAACAATGTGGCCGAGAATCCCCCAACGGAATCCGGAGTGCAAACAAGCCACTTTCCTTTTCCGATTTTCTGCTCTTCATTTGAAGCCGCAGACTCTTCCTTGAACATCCGAATCATCGGTAGATCGGCATCGGATTGCTCCTGGCTAAAATTGTTGGACGCCTTCACCGTCATCGCCATGTTGGATTGACCTGAACCAAGCCACACTTCGCCCACGACCACGTCACGAATTACGACTTCGTTCGTTCCACGAATCGTTATGGTGGTCGATGATCCACTAGCCATTGGCTCAAACCGAACCATCCACTTTCCGTCGGAATTCGCGGTAGCTTGCTTGCTTTGTTGATCAATCGAGACGGTCACAGCCTCTCCCGGTTCCGCCCATCCCCAGACTGGCGTTTCCATATTGCATTGCAAAACCATGTGGTCGGAAAAGATTGCGGGCATCGTAATTCCGCCCAGCACTACTTTCGTTCCCGCAAAAAGCAAAACCAAGAACAGGCAGGAACGCACGAGAGAAAACTGAATCACGACGACGCTCGATAAATTAAGGAAAGACAATAGCTCGACTGCTTACACCACAAGTCGCTTGGACTCAATTAGCTTATCAAGTTCTATTTTGAGCTTACCAAGAATCTCATCGTAGGGAAACGCCCCCAACGACTCGCTCCCCTTCTTGAGATTTACTTTGCTGGGACCGCACCATAAACCGAGATCCGCATCATCCGTCTCTCCCGGTCCATTCACACGGCACCCCATCACTGCAATCGTAATTGCATAATCCTTCGCGTATTCGGTCATCGCCTTCACATCTTGAGCCAGTTCGACGAAGGCTTCGTTTTCGACGCGAGAACAACTGGGGCACGAAATGATATTCAGCTTGGTTGGATCCAGTGCAACCACAGATCGAAGGCGGCCATTATAAATATCGTCGATGATCTGCATCCCGGCTTCGATCTCCATCGATTTTTTCGAATTTGGGACAGTTAAACTCACGCGCAACGTGTCGCCGATGCCTCGCCCAATGAGCTGTTCAAATGCGATTCGCGTTTTGATAATTCCATCAGGGGGCAATCCTGCCTCAGTGACCCCCAAATGCAACGGGATGTCCCGACGTACTTCTGCAAAGCGGCGATTCACTTCAACAACATTGGTTGGATCACTATCTTTCAATGAAACGACAAAACGATGAAAGCCGATCGAATCCAATAGCTCGCAATGCTCGAACGCGGACGCCAACATCGGACCGATCGAGTCATGCTCATCGAACTTTTCTCTTTGTGCAGGGTCTACGCTTCCGCAATTCACACCGACTCGCATCGCACAATCATTGGCGGCAGCGACTTCGGCCAAATACTTTACCTTATCTTGCCAAGGTCTCTCCCGTTCATGGTGATAAAGATGCCCTGGGTTGTACCGAACCTTGTCTACATGCGGCGCAACTTTTTCAACCAACCGATAGTTCTCTTGCAAATCCACCGAAAGATTCGCTGTCGTTTGTTTGCGAATTTCGGCAAGAGCCGCAGCATCCTTATCACTATCGACTGCGATGCGAACAACGTGAGCCCCTGCTTTCTCCAGAGCATTCACCAAGGCAACCGTTGCGTCGATGTCCGTCGTGTGCGTGGCAGTCATGCTCTGCACCGCAATCGGGTGAGCCGCTCCCACGTGAATAGAGCCGATTTTGACAGATCGAGTCGGGTTGCGTTTGATGTCCATAGGTAGATCCTGGGAATGATGGCGAGAAACCATACTATACAGGATCGGCAATTTGCTCAAACCGGTTTAGAAGCCTTTTCTTCCGCTGCACTGCCGCGAAAATACTTGGGAAGCAAAAGGAACGGGTCTAATGTTTTGCCTGACATCCATTTTCTCCAGCCCAATTCCGCCACGCTAGATGCTTGGGGACTCGAATGTGAATCGTTAATCCATCTTACCGATTCAAACCATTTCTTGACGGCATCTAACTTTTCTTCACGTGCCAAATATCGTTGAAGTCGCTCACAACCTGGCCCAACAAAGACCTGCTCTTTGTCAATACCCGCTGACATCGCACTCTGGACAAGCCCTTCGATGTCGCAAAGGACTGTCGCTCCCTCGGTCCGTCCCGTAGTCGTATTGCCAGAGATTGTCTTCACAAAGAGTTGCCCACGGTAGGCATCTAATAAAACATGTGCCAATCGATAGCCTTCAGTGGTGTGCCTCGTTTGACGTAGAATGCAATCTAGCGTGTCTAACTCGACCACTGGAATGGATAATGCATAAGCCATCGACTTGGCCGTCGCGATGCCGACACGCAGACCTGTAAAAGAGCCCGGCCCGCTTAACACTGCGATGCACCCGAGATCGCTGGGCTTCAAATTCTCGGAGCGAAGCAATGAGTCGATGAATGCGGCAAGAGATTGAGCCGAACCGCGATCGGTGGGCAAGTCGACCGCTACCACCGCTGGGCTCGCTAGACCTGCGTCATGGGTTGCGTCTGCCTCTTGGAGTTCTTGTGGTACTTTCGCAATCGCGACCGATCCATATTTGCCGCTTGTCTCGATCGCTAACAGGACCGTCACGATCCGCTCAGCATTTCAGCGAAAGTACGAACCAATGCGCCAGAGCCACCCGCATCGCACCATGGCTTCGGAGAATCCAAGAACGCTGGGCCTGCAATGTCGATGTGTGTCCAAGGTGTCTTGTTGACAAACTCTTCCAAAAACTTAGCAGCCGTTATCGCACCACCCCAGCGTCCTTCGCCGACATTCTTGATGTCTGCAACCTTCCCGACAATTTGTTCCGAGAAGAACCCATGCATCGGCAATGGCCAAACATACTCACCAAAGCGTTCGGCCGCCTGTTGGATTTCAGATTGCCATGCGATGTTATTGGTCATCAGGCCGGAGATGTCATTGCCGAGCGCTACACAGCATGCTCCAGTCAATGTTGCAAAGTCTACGATCTTGGCAGGCGAGAAACCTAGAGCCACGTCCAAACAATCAGCGAGTACCAATCGACCTTCGGCATCCGTGTTGTGAATCTCAATCGTTTTTCCGCTTCTCGCAGTGAGAACATCGCCCAGCTTGAAGGCATCGCCTGATACGAGGTTCTCGACGAGACCGATGATGGCAACTAGATTGCAGGATGCTTGAAGCCTCGCCGCGGCTTGCATGATACCCAGTACGGTTGCAGCGCCAGCCATATCGCATTTCATCGTCAACATACCGTCGGTCGGTTTCAGCGAGTAACCACCGCTGTCGAAGGTGACTCCTTTGCCAACCAGAGCAATGGGAGCCGAGGCCGAATCTCCACCGCGATAATGAAGGATCACCAGTCGTGGTTCCTTGACCGAACCGCGTGCCACGCCCAGCAATGAGCCGCAGCGCTCTGATTCTAGTTTTGCTTTATCCCAAACTTCGATGCCGAGTTTGTACTGTTGAGCGACGATTTGTGCTTCATTGGCAAACGATTCTGGGTAAAGATAGTTTGCAGGTAGATTTACCAGCCTGCGAGCCAAGTTAACCGATTCGCCAATAGCAAATGCCCGTTTGATGTTCTCTTCCTCGATACCGACCCATTCGTAGACTTCAGGTTGAAACAGAGACTTTTCTTTTCGCAAGAGATCCTGGCCAACGCTTCCGACCAGTGCGCCACAGATCGCAGCTCGCTGCTCAGCGGGGGAGCCTGTAAAGCCAACAAATCGAACACGTTCCAGTCGTCGATTTGCAACCGATTTCGCAGCGGTACCCGCCGCGCGAAAGGCAGTGCTGGTATTCCATTCGGAGGAAACACCCGTGCCGACCAACACCACTTGCTTGGCAGGGATTCCAACCGGGGCGAGCAACATTGTCAGCGTATTGGCTTTGGTCGGCACATCTCCCGACTCCAAAAGCTTGGTCAATAGGCCCGAAAGAGACGCGTCCAATTCTCCAATATAGCTCGCGCTCTTCCAGTCATCAGGGACGCCTACGACAAGACAATCGCAAGGAAGCTGGAACCAATTCGGCAACGAAGCGATACACTGCATAGAATTCTATTTTCTTGAGAGACTAGATACCCTTCGAATTAAAGCAGGTTTAGCACTGCCCCGCAAGCACTGGCTACAATCAACCGTGTCCTTTCAATAGGCTAGGCCACGTTAGTGCCAATTTGGGAAACCAACGTGTACCAAAACAAGATCCGCTTACCAATAGAGCCCACTGCACACCTTACATCACATAGCGCATCTACTTGTTCTTAGCCTCTCCTTAGCGTGTTGGGAAATGGGGATTCATGCAAATGAATTTCAATTGCCACCGTCTCAAATTTCGTTCACGCAGAATGCAATTGGCAACGTAGTTGAGAAACTGGGTGACAATTTGATGCTGGTCCATCACGACAGCAAGAACCATTGGTGGTTCGCAACCTGGAAGGATGGACTTTACCGTTTCGACAGGGAACGCATCATCCACTTCATAACCAAGCACGGTCTCAGTCACCATAGGATTGATCAGATCGCGGAGGATCCTATAGAAAATGTGTATATTAATACAACGGCAGGGATCAATCGATTCGATGGAACTTCGTTCCAGCGTTTCTAGTACAATGCCCAGCCCAACAGCCGCGACTTCATCTAGCAGAATGGAAGAAATTAGGCCACGGTTGGGATGGATGCCGTCATGCCGAAAGATTTGAAGAGAAGCAATTGTGACGATGCGTGTTTTTCAAGCTGTTCCTGTTCTCAAGGTAAATGACGTACAACGAAGTATGCGATGGTACGAAACTGCCTTGGGATTCGAAGGAGATCCTTTTCCCGAATCGCCTCCACATACCTTTGCCATTTTGCGTCACGGCGAGGCGGAGATCATGCTTCAGCGGGAGCCAGGTCGCCCAACTATTGAAAGAAAGCCGTATTCGTGGGATGTCTATTTGCGTTTGGAGGGTGGTAAGCTTCGCACGCTCTATGAGCAATTTGTAGCCGATCGAATCGTGCATCGTCGACTCGAACGGATGTTCTACGGGTTATCTGAATTCGAGATTACGGACCCGGATGGCCACGTCCTTTGCTTGGCCGAAAAGCTCCGCAACGACCGCGACTTGCCGACCCCGGAGGCCTAAAGCGAGAATTCCACCACAGTCCGTTGCGCCGTAGCAGTTGGCGATCATCTTTCAAGCGGTGGCCCGGAACGCAATTCTTTAGAATACATTTCCGGTTTGGCGCGGCATTTGCTTTGGTGGCCAGTTGTTCCGTTTCGCGACTGCCAAGGCAGTTGCCCGGCTCCGAGTGTACCCCGATTGACCAGAGGTTTATATGTCGTTTCGAATGGACAAACTGACGATCAAAGCACAAGAAGCGATCGTCGAGGCACAATCAAAGGCTTCATCGCTCGGCAATCCTGAGCTGGAACCATTGCACCTCATGCATGCATTGTTGCTGGACAATGAAGGTGTAGTCGTGCCGTTATTGAAGAAAATCGGGGCCTCCGTTGATAAGCTTCGTTCGGTTACTGACAGTGAATTGGGACGATTACCGAAAAGTTCGGGTGGTCGGCAAGCGGGAGTTGGCCCCAGTTTGCAAAAAGTTTTCGAATCGTCTGCTTCCGCGGCGACGGCGATGAAAGACGAGTACGTTAGCACCGAGCATTTGTTATTAGGGCTTTGCCGCACGCAAAACAAAGCAGGAGAAGTGCTGAAGCTATTAGCGATCGACGAGAACGACATTCTCGGTGCACTGCAATCGGTGCGAGGTAGCGCGCGAGTAACCGACCAAAACCCCGAAGGCAAATTCCAAGCATTGGAAAAGTATGGAATCGATCTGGTCGAGATGGCGACCAAGAACAAACTTGATCCGGTCATCGGTCGCGACAATGAGATTCGTCGCGTGATTCAAGTGCTCTCGCGTCGAACGAAGAACAATCCTGTACTTATCGGCGAGCCTGGTGTGGGTAAGACGGCGATCGCCGAGGGGTTGGCTCAACGCATTGTGGCTGGTGATGTACCGCAAAGCTTGAAGAACCGGCGCGTTGTCGCGTTGGATATGGGAAGCTTGATCGCAGGCACCAAGTTTCGCGGTGAGTTTGAAGAGAGACTCAAAGCGGTTCTGCGCGAAGTCAAGGACTCGAATGGTGATGTCATTCTGTTTATTGACGAACTGCATACCGTCATTGGAGCAGGAGCGGCAGAAGGGTCGAGCGATGCTGCAAATCTTCTCAAACCAGAATTGGCCCGCGGTCAACTGCGTTGCGTCGGTGCCACCACCCTTGATGAGTACCGTAAACATATTGAAAAGGACGCTGCCCTCGAACGTCGCTTTCAGCCAGTCTATGTTGGCGAACCGAGTGTAGAAGATACGATTACGATTTTGCGTGGATTGAAGCCTCGGTACGAAGCGCACCACGGCATCAAGATTCGAGACGCGGCACTCGTCGAAGCGGCCAAACTATCGCAACGCTACATCTCAGATCGCTTCTTACCGGACAAAGCCATCGATCTCGTGGACGAAGCGTCTGCTCGGATTGCGATGGAACGCGACAGCGTGCCTGCGGAAATTGATTCACTGCAACGTCGATTAAGGCAGTTAGAAATCGCGCAACGCCAACTCAACGATGAATCGGATGAGGAAAGCGAAGAGTCATTGGCAGACATCGAACAAGAGATTGCGAAGACGCAAAAGGAACTCGCATCGTATCGGGAAAAATGGGAAGCCGAAAAGTTGGGACTTTCTGGCGTCGGTTCGATTCGTCGCGCGTTGGACCAAGTTTCAGGCGAATTTCGTCAAATCGAATCTCGCATCAAAGAGAAACAATCGTCCGGTGGAACGGTCGAGGAATCGGAATACCAACGGCTTTACGAACTAGATCAAAAGCGTCGCAAATTGACCGATGAGCTGCACAAAGAAGAAACGGAAACACATCCTGTTTCCACCAACACCAGTGAGCGGAAATTGCTTCGAACGGAAGTCACTCCCGATGAGATCGCGGCGGTCGTCAGTTCCTGGACAGGCGTTCCCGTTACGCGAATGCTTGAGACCGAGCGAGCAAAATTGTTGGTGATGGAGGAACGCCTTCATCAACGTCTCATAGGTCAAAACAAAGCCGTCGAAGCGGTTAGCAATGCGGTGCGCCGAAGCCGAAGTGGATTACAAGATCCCAATCGACCGATCGGTTCTTTTCTATTCCTGGGTCCGACAGGTGTTGGGAAAACGGAACTTTGTAAATCGCTTGCTGAAGTGATGTTCGATGATGAATCTGCCATGGTTCGCATCGACATGAGTGAGTTTATGGAAAAACACAACGTGAGCCGGTTGGTCGGCGCACCTCCTGGCTATGTCGGTTACGAAGAGGGTGGCCAACTGACGGAAGCGGTGAGACGCCGACCTTACTCGGTTGTTCTGTTGGACGAAATCGAGAAGGCCCACACCGATGTCTTCAATGTGTTGTTGCAAGTGCTCGACGATGGACGTTTGACGGACGGTCAGAATCGCACCGTGGACTTCACAAACACCATCATTGTGATGACGAGCAACATCGGCAGCCAAATGATTCAACGTGTCGCTGAAGAAGGTGGCAATGAAGAAGATATGCACCAAGCGGTTCAAGATTCATTGAAAACGCGATTCCTACCCGAGTTCCTCAATCGAATTGACGAAACGATCATTTTCGAACCTCTCAAGAGAGAGCAGATTCGCAAAATCGTTAGCTTGCAGATGCAGAAGCTCGAGAAGCAACTTGCTGACAAGCACATTACGCTCGAAGTTTCCGACAGGGCGCTCGATGCCATTGCAGAAGAAGGGTTCGATCCGATTTACGGAGCGAGGCCGCTGAAGCGAGTGATTCAACGGCGATTGCAGAACAAGATCGCGACAGAATTGCTTCGACGTGAACAAGACGACACTTCGCCAATTCACATCGACTGCGAAGACTCCGAATTGGTTTTAAAGTAGACGGTCGCCAGGCGCCCACTGAGATCTAGCTAGTACGCGGAACGAAAGCTGCCGCACTGGTTTCAGGTCGGTGCGGCTACGTTCGTCACCTTTCGATGCGCGAATCGTTTCAATCGTTTGTGGGCCGATTATCCAACAATCGAATCGCTTGTCTCCTTGAGGTTTTCCGACCTACACTAAAATTAAGACCTCGTATGGCCAAAGGCAAACGGATCGAGCATCCCCAGAATGGGAACTATGCAGCGGATCGAGTTTCGTTCGTTGCAACCGAATCGACCCAGGAGTCATCGTGCTGAAGCCAATAATCACGGACCCAGCTCACGGGTCCATAACCGAACTTTCGTTTTGTACCCCAGCGATAATTGCCAAGCGGGACAACGTCGATAGGGCGAGGCTTGCCATGAAAAACAACAATCTTGGCTCGTTTCGGCTCTTTGGCTTTAGGGAACAGTTTGTTGAATGGATAGTACTTCAAACAATGCCACTTGAAGCTCGCGGTCCATGCAAAGGGCCAATACGTTCGTTCTCCGGCAGCATCCGACAGGTACTGCTGGTCCAGCGAGTACTGCTCGAAGCAGGCGTTCTGATCACGCATGAATCGATGATAGATCTCCGCTTGTTCGCTGGGGATAAAGCCTAATATCGAGCCTTGAACACCCCGATCAGGCCTCAGTGATAGCGGAACAAAGCTCCATAAGGACGGATTCCATTCGCGCAACGCATGAAAGCCGCCGTGCTTCTCAATTCGCTCAAAAAATGGATCGATGTTCCCGCGAATCATCATGTCCAAGTCTAGGTAGAGTGTCGGTTGGTCCGGAGGCAAAACTCCCGGAGCGAAAATCGAGAGTTTAGGCCAGCACCCGAATCGTTGAAAATGGGTCGGTATCTGCATGTCTGGCATCTGGACCGTTTCAATATCACGATCCATGGCTCCAGGATTGTCAGTAACGCAAATGAATCGATGCTCACGCGTCAGGTTCGCTCGCACCGCATTGCGCATGAGTCGAACATACGAAACTGGAAAAGCGTCGAGCCAACGAGTGCAAACTACGGTTACCATGAAAATCCCTTCTTTAGCCGACGAACTCTTCGCCGAAAGGCGGATTGTCAGGTTTTTCGTTGATTCAGGTCAAGAGCGATTGCGCTAGAAACGCCCAATTCTCTAGGGACAAAATCCGCTTTAGGGGTATCGAAATCGACTTCCCGGGCCGTATGCTATCCAAAAGAATAGAGCCATTCCGGTCTCTCAGGCGTTTACTAACTTACCATGTCGAAGTCTACCAAAATTGCAGTCATCGAAGCGGAATGCGAAAAGTTCCCCTTCGTTTATCGTTCTCCCCTCAAATTCGGAGGGCGTGTCGTTAAGGACGTTACGGTATTCCGTACTACGGTCACGCTGGAAGACAAAGGGAAAAAGAAAACCGCGTTTGGAATGGGAGAAATGACCCTTGGCTCAGCATGGGCTTGGCCGAGCAAATTGCTAACTCCCGAACAAGTTCTCCGAACCGTAATCGCCCTTGCAGAGCGGATCGTTCAATCGGTTACCGAATTGGAACCAGCCGCCCACCCGCTCTTTTTATCACAACAACTCAAAGCGATAGCCAAATCGAAAGCCGAAGAGCTAGCGATCGCTATGAAGCTTCAAGAGCCGATCCCCGACCTGGCGATCGCCCTAGCGTTTTCAAGCGTCGATATTGCTTTGCATGATGCTTATGGACGATTGCACAATGCCAACTGTTTCGATTGCCTAACCCCTGACCACATAGGCAGTGACTTGTCGCATTGGCTCGGGCCTGATTTCGTGGGCAAGCACTTTAGCGACTCGGTCTTGCCTAAGCCGGCCTCCACGCTAGCACTATACCATTTGGTCGGCTCGCTCGACCCACTATCTGCTGCGGATCTCAACAAACCAGTCGGCGATGGTTTGCCAGAAACACTAGAAGAATGGATTCGTACACAGCACCTATCACACTTGAAGGTGAAGCTCACCGGCCAAGATTTGGATGCGGATGTAGGTCGACTTGTAGAGATCGAACGCATCGCGATGCGTGTTGCTCCCACGCGAACATGGTCTTATTCCATGGACTTCAACGAAGCATGCGATAACGAAGACTATGTCATCGATTTCTTGGAACGAATCGATCGATTGGCAAGAGAAGCAATCGCAAAGCTTCATTACATTGAACAACCGATGGGACGCGATCTTCGTGCACGAAAAGAGGTGACGATGCATCGTGTCAGTCGCCTCAAACCTGTCGTAATCGACGAGTCGCTGACCGACTTGGATGCGTTCATGTTTGCAAAACAACAAGGTTATTCTGGCATTGCGATCAAGGCTTGCAAAGGTATCAGCGACTCTTTGCTGTTCGCTGCTGCTGCTAAACATTATGGACTGAAGTGCTATGTTCAAGATCTCACATGCATTGGTGCGTCGTTCCTGACTTCGGCTTCTCTTGCATCGCGAATCGTCGGCATGACCGCTGTAGAAGGGAATGGCCGACAGTATTGCCCAGCAGGTAACAAAGATTGGGAATCGCTCTATCGTCCGATGTTTAAAGTGCTGGGTGGAGTGGTGCCTACGGAGTTGCTTGGAGGCGTTGGGCTTGGCTTTGCTTGGCCACGAAACATGCTTTCCAAAAAATACGCATCGTTTGCGCAAGGCTAATCTCGGCGATTGAAGAGGAAACGCTGTCGCGGCATGAACACTTCGGCTAGTCATATTTCTTTGATCGTTGCTCCTGGGAAATCAGATCGATCAGTAATCGACGCCTCTGGAAAAGTGCTAATTGTTCCGGATGGTTGGGATTTGCTACCTCCCGGCGATGCGGGACTCACCAGACGGGTCAAGGCAGCCGGCCCTACTTGGACCGTTCAAATCAAAAAAGGCCGAAAGATCTTTTCACAGGGTATTTGGGCGTCCGCGTTGACTATCGCTACCAAGCGATCGGAACTTGAAGCGGAACGCGCTACGGAATCCTATGCAAAGAAGCGTGCTTCCAATTCGGTTCGACGAGAGAAAAAGCAAACGCAATATGTAGGTGCCTTCGAAGAATCGGTACTTCAATTTCTAGACTTTGATACTCGCTATGAATCCGTTGCCAAGCAATTGGCTAAGCTGGTTACCGAACACGCAACTCCGGTCGGTAGCGGAACGGTCGCTCGCACCGAGCGCATACCCATCGAACAACGCGCAGAATCGGCGGTGATCGCCTGGATGCGACACCAAACAACTGCTTATGACAACATGACGATCGCCAGAGTCAAAGGTGAACGACGAGAAGTTCGGCGGATGCTCGCTCAGATATCGCGAGAACTGTTGAATGCTTATCGCAGAGGCCTTGCTGTAAACGAATCGAGTTGTCCGCTACAATTGGCACTTCGACAATTATCCAATGCGTCGAATCCTACCATCCATGATTGAATTCGAATGTATCATCAGACGATTGTAAAAACCAATGCTGAAGATGTTGCTTTGGCGGCCAAAGAATGGCTGATCGAAACCATCCAAGAGTCCATCGCTTCGCGCGGCGTGTGCAGCATATCGCTCTCGGGGGGCTCTACACCGAAACGACTATACCAACTGATCCTTGAGACTTCACTCGACGAACTAGATTGGTCCAAGGTAGTGTTGATCTGGGGCGACGAACGGAATGTTCCGCATGAGCACGTCGATAGTAATTATCGAATGGTTCGAGAAGCTTGGTTGGATCGCATCGATCCCTCGAATCCAAAGCACGTGCCTCGTGTAGTTCCAGTGCAGATTTCTGTAGCGGCACCCGAACGCGCAGCCGCAGAATACGAACTTCAAGTTCGTAGGGCGCTCGATCCACAAGACAGCTTGGCTGGTGACTTCCCGACTATCGACGTCATCCTTTTGGGACTCGGGGATGATGCGCATACCGCATCGTTGTTTCCTGAAACGGATGCATTGGATGAAACCAAACGGATGTTCGTTGCTAATTACGTTCCCAAGTTTGCAGCCTACCGACTCACGATGACGGCACCAGCTATCAACTCCGCTCGTAATGTTGCATTCCTCGTTTGCGGGGCTTCAAAACGACCTGCTATGGAAGTCGTTCTTCATGGACCACGTCACCCTAATGAATACCCGGCGCAATTGATCGAACCCAAACACGGTCGGCTGTTGTGGTTCCTCGATTCGCTGGCTAGTCCAACGCCCTAATTCCTTGTCGCGACCCTGAACTAAGGGCAGCAAGAATGTCATGCCCATCGCGTTAATCCATGCAAATACCATGCGATGGACATCCATTTTGGATTAGCAGCATGATCAATCGGTGGATTTAAAGCTTGGATCTTTATCGAGCGACTCGATCCCTACCGCCAGAGTCCTATCCCCTTTTGCGACCGTGACACGCACTCGTTGCCCAACAGCAAGATCAGAAGCATTGCAGCCCTTGCCATCGCATACATAGGTTGCATCCTCTGCTAGCTTGTGCGCAACCAGATGTCCATTTCGGTTTTTCATAGAGAGTGTCGTCCCCTCTACTCCAGAGACAATTCCCTCGACCGTTTGCAACGAAGGCTCCCAACTGCGTTCTGGAGGTCGATTGGGGTTAGCGGCAGCACTGTTTCTTCTGGCATCATCAAACTTGGACAACGAGAAATTCCCTTCGAACAGTACGGGACGAAATGCAACTGACAAAAGTCCCGTTTCACAAGCGGCAGGTTAAAACTGCTGGTAAACGCAAAAAGCAACTTCTCAATATAACAGGTCTCAGTATGAAAGCGAGGTCGTAGGTAGGTGCAAATACCTACTTTGCTCGCGATGTACAACTTAATACACTTTTTAATGTACTCGTTGTCCTGGAACGGCGCCGCTGTCGACGCCGAGCAAGAAGACTTCGGTACCGCCAGGGCCGGCTGCAGTTACCATCCCTTCGCTTAAACCAAACTTCATTTGACGTGGTTGCAAGTTCGCAACGATGACCACCAATCGACCTTCGAGTTGCTGAAGTGTGTACGCGGCTTTAATTCCGGCGAACACGGTTCTAATGTTGTCGCCACCAAGACTGACGGTGAGCTTCACGAGCTTCTTTGCCTCGGGTACTTCTTCGGCTTTCACAATTCGGGCCACTCGCAAATCGACCTTGGTGAAGTCCTCGATAGTGCATACAGGAGCCATCGGCTCGGCAGCCAGTGCATCCCCTGAATCTTGTGAAGCAGCAGGTGGAGCATCTGCTGTTGTGCTTGCAAGTGTCTCAGATTCGACAGGTGTAGATTCCACTTTGCTTTCGTCAATCATGGCTTGGACTTTCTCTGGGAGTAGGCGTTGTAGTAAGTGTTCGAATTTCGAAATGGGTGAGTTCACGAGCGGAGTTTGGCTATCGTTCCAATGTTGGATTGGCGATTGCAACAACTGTCCACATTGATCCGCTAACTTTGGCAACACTGGTGCTAAGTAAACACACAACTGTCGGAACAGATTGAGGACGATCGTGCATACTTCTTGCAATCGAACTTGTTGGTTCGGATCTTTCTTCAATGTCCACGGCGCTGTGTTTTCTACGAATGCATTGGCCTGATCTGCAATCTCCATGATCATTCGCATCGCTCGCGAATAATCAACTTGCTCGTACGCTTGTGCAATCTTATCGCCTGCAGCTGCTGCGGATACAAACAATCCACCGTCGTGAGGGTACTCCGGTGCCAACCCTACTGTCTCAATGAATCGCGCCGTTCGACTTGCCAAGTTCACTACCTTACCGACAAGATCGGAGTTCACTTTGTTAGCGAACTCGGTCAAATTCAAATCGATGTCATCGAGGCGCGGTCCAAGCTTGGACGCATAGAAGTATCGAAGGAATTGAGGATCCAAATGCTTCAAGTAAGTTGCCGCTTGAACTTGCGTACCTTTGGACTTTGCCATTTTCTCGCCATCGACGGTAAGGAACCCGTGGATGTGCACAAACTTGGGAAGAGAGAAGCCAGCCGACTTGAGAACACCTGGCCAAAACAACGTATGGAAGTACGTGATGTCTTTTCCGATAAAGTGGTGGATCTCGGTCTGATCGCTATGCCACCAATCGGCGAGCTTTTCGTTATTCTTTTTGCACCATTGCCAAGTGGAAGCGATATAGCCGATGGGTGCATCAAACCAAACGTACCAGTAGTTTCCGGGACTATCTGGAATCTCAAAGCCGAAGTAGGGCGCAGGCCGCGAAACGTCCCAGTCTCGCAGCGGATTGCCAAGGAAATGTCCCTTGAGATAGTTGGCGATTTCCGATTGCAAGTGTTCACCCGATTGCGTCCAGCTATCAAGGAATTCATGCAAGGCTTCGAGACGCACAAACAAATGCTTAGCCGTCTTCTTTACGGGTGTCGCGCCACTGAGAGTGCTCGTGGGGTTGATGAGCTCGGTAGGGGAGTAGGTGGCACCGCACTTGCTGCAGTTGTCGCCGTATTGATCGACCGTCTTGCACAACGGGCAAGTTCCCTTGACGAAACGATCGGCTAAGAACGTACCGGCGACTGGATCGAAGAGTTGTTCGACATCATCTTCGACGACCAATCCTGCTTGGCGAAGCGAACTCCAAATTTGAGAGCAGAGCTCGAGGTTCTCGGGCGAATTGGTGCTGCCGTAGTGATCAAAGGAGATATCAAAGCCTGCGAAGTCGCGTTCGTGGGCGGATTGCATATCGGCGATGACTTCGGCTTCGGATCGTCCTTCTTGCCGAGCGCGGATCATGATCGCGGTTCCGTGCGTATCATCGGCGCAAATGAAGATGCATCGCCGACCCATGAGGCGTTGAAAGCGAACCCAGATATCAGTTTGAATGTATTCAACGAGATGGCCAAGGTGGATATGGCCATTCGCGTAGGGCAAAGCTGCTGTAACTAGTAGGTTAGGGAGCGTCATGAGCCAAAGTACTTTCCATCAAATGAACGTCAGAGCGGGGTGGAATTGTATCCCAGCGAGCGAATTCCATAAATCGCTGGTTCACGCAGGTTCGAATATGGGGATTTTCAAATCAAGGACAACGTGGGTTGCTAAGCAGTTGTCCAATCCAAAACGACTTTTCCGCACATCCCGGAATTCATGGCTTCGAATCCTCTTTCAAAATCCCGGAAATCGAATCGATGGGTGATAACCTGCGAAATGTCTAACCCGCTTTCCAAGAGAACGCTCATTTTGTACCAGGTTTCGTACATTTCCCGTCCGTAGATCCCGCGAATCGTCAGCATGTTAAAAACAACTAGATTCCAGTCGATCGCGATAGGTTCGGACGGAATCCCGAGCATGGCAATTTTTCCACCGTGACACATGTTCTCTAGCATCGATCGCAGGGCTGCTGGCGAACCAGACATTTCGAGCCCAACATCGAAGCCTTCTTTCATTCCCAGTTCTTTTTGGGCGGCCGCGACACTCACTTCGCGTGGATCGATGGCTAACGTGGCTCCCATTTTTCTCGCCAGATCCAATCGATAAGGGTTCAAGTCCGAAACGACGATGTGGCGAGCTCCCGCGTGGCGAACCACTGCCGTGGCCATCAAACCAATCGGTCCCGCGCCGGTGATCAAAACATCTTCTAAATGGCAATCAAAACTAAGTGCCGTATGGACTGCGTTTCCGAGCGGATCGAAAATCGAGGCGATATCATGGTCGATATCTTGGCGATGGTGCCAGATATTGGTCATGGGAAGCGAGATGTACTCGGCAAATGCCCCCGTTCGATTGACCCCAACGCCTGAAGTGTCTTTGCAAAGATGGCGTCTGCCGGCCAAGCAGTTTCTGCATCGGCCACAAACCACATGGCCTTCTCCTGATACGATTTCACCAGGGAAAAAGTCGGTGACATTCGAACCAACCTCTACGATCTCACCGACGAATTCATGCCCAACGACCATTGGCACGGGAATAGTTTTCTGTGCCCAAGCGTCGTAATTGTAGATATGTAAATCGGTTCCGCAGATACCGGTCTTGAAGACGCGAATCAAACAATCGTTGATCCCGATCGTGGGCTTGGGAACCTCTTGGAGTTCTAGTCCAACGCCTCGTTTTGCCTTTACCAATGCCTGCATTCCCATCCGCTCCGCTGTTATCCGATGATGCTTTGTCGTTCATGGTTCCTTTGCCAGAAGCCAGGATAGTACAAAACGGGTTCGGAACGCTAGCCATTTTTCCTGGGAAGGCAAAAATCGAACAGATCCAGACGCTCGTAGTTGATTGAATAAGGTTCTTGTTCAATCAAGCTGTTTCACTCTACAGTAATTCCCTTACCCGTTGAAACAGTTTAGTATCAGGAGCAGAATCGCCATGCAACAACTGTGCACACCCCGATAAATAGAGATTGCGATAAGCAGGACTCACATTCGAGTAATCTTCCAGAATTGCCGACGAAAACTTGTAGTCGTGCGAGTCATTGCCTTTCGAGAATACGTAGTTGCGCGCGGAAGCAAAAAAATCGTTCGGCGAATTCGATCGTTGAAGATAGGTATAAACTTGGCGGGATGCCAAATCGCGATCGCTTCCCAGGTTTTGGAAAACTGTTCCTAGTTCGGCTGGCGTCGAGCCTGTATCGCTAGCCAGTGTATCAATCTTGATATCGCGAAGTTTGTCACGGTCTTTGGCTGCATCTCGAAGAAGACTGACGAAAGCGCAATTTTGAAGCAGCAACCACCATCGCAAACGCTCTTCTTTGACCGTTTGGAATAAATAGTGAATGGCATTGGTGGAGGTCACTGCATGCAATGGTACGATACCATTCTGGCGTAGGACCAATTCGCTTGATGCGACGAACAAAGCATCATAGATAGAATGCCAATTCGTATCGCGTTGCATTCGTTGATGGACGGATTTGCAAACTTCGCTCGCAGAATCATCTCGCAAACTCTCTAGCACTGACTGCGTGTGAGACTCGTTCCAATCGCTTGTCATCCAATGGTCCGAAATGCTCTGAGTTCGATCCCAGTTCTCTTTGCCAGGCCGGTCCGGAGCAAGATCGAGACCGGACGGATTCGCCCCATTTCCATGATTGAGCAATGCATAGGTTAGGGAACGTACGATCGGTTCCGTATGTTCGCGGCCTATCGTATCGAGAAGTCGAAATGCCCCTGCGACGTAAATCGCTTTGTGGCCGATGTCTCGAAAATCTCGACTGCCGTACTTAGCAAAAATCTCTAGCAACTGACCGTGCGAACAGTGTCGCGCGGCTGCGGTTGCGAAGCGGTCCGCTGCTTCGAGGTCCCAACGATCGAATGCACTTTCAAGCCCTCGCATGGCTGCCGACGAACTCATCTTCTCAACATTGGCGGGGGACTGCATCGTCCAGTCGCCTTGTTTGGCATCATCATCCTGCGCGCGTTTGAAATAGTCAGCAGCCCAGAGGAGCGGAAGCCAACGGTCCCGATTGCTGGCGGCCAAGCTCGCTTGATGGGCGGAATGTACTACCAAAACGGTATGGAATTTGAATCCCACACTCGGCCGTGGTTGAACGTTTCGGATACCAGCCAGAAAGACGGATGCTAATAATCGATAGTAAGGAATGCCGCTTTGTATCTTCTCCACAAAGCCAGCAACGACTTTTTCCTTTGGTGCCGTCTCAAGCCAACGAACTAGTGGCTCGACATCGTTGCTGAAGCGGACCGAGCCCGACGGAAGCTGCAGTTCATTCGCTGCGGCTGATCGCAACCAACCATTTGGACCAGCCAGGGCTGCCATTGTGGAAGCGGTCGAGATGTTGGAAACAAACCTACGTCGATTCGGATGGCCCATGATGATTCCTCGGAGAGTTAGGAGCGGTTCAACGCTTCATG
>JAJTID010000207.1 GCA_021300155.1 Pirellula sp. | reverse complement strand
GCAATCTAACGCTGCGGACAGCGAAGCGACGCGTGCGAAGAACTTTGTTGCTTTGGACAAGGATGGGGACGGAAAGTTAAGCAAGCAAGAGTTTAGCGCGAATCGTCAACCAGACGAAGCCAATCGCTGGTTTTCGATGCGAGACAAAAACGGCGATGGCTACGTGGATGCTCAAGAGTATTTACCTACCTCGCCGAATTCAAAATAAGGACGTAATTGGAGGTGTTGTCCGTGCATGTCCATCAATCAATCGCAACACCCCTGACAGTTCTTCAAAGCCGAATGGTGGATGAGATTGCAATC
Source organism: Pirellula sp. (assembly GCA_021300155.1). Lineage (GTDB taxonomy): Bacteria > Planctomycetota > Planctomycetia > Pirellulales > Pirellulaceae > JBKCUI01. The sequence continues at coordinate 10,603 of JAJTID010000207.1, read as the reverse complement.
CACAGTTTTGGCATGCTCGGTTTGGTTTTGATGGAGAACGCAGGGAGAGGCGCTGCGGATTTTGTTGCAGACTTGGTGAACGATGAGGCTAAGTTTGTTGTTGTTTGCGGGATAGGAAACAATGGCGGAGACGGGCTGGTGATTGCGCGTCATCTTCACGCTCGTGGTCTGTCGGTCTCCGTTTGGATCATTGGTGATCGCCACAAATTGACAGCTGTCACAGCAGCCAACCTAGCGATACTCGAGAAAACCTCGGTCTCTTGCCGTTGGTTGCCCGCAAGTTTCGATACGGTAGAGATCACGACAACCATGCAGCAAGCGATTGACGAATTGCAAAGCGCGACGCTTCTTGTGGATGCGATGCTCGGCACAGGCAGCAAAGGGGAGCTTCGTGGAACTTTCGCCCAGATGGTACATCACGCCAACCGAAGTGCTGCGATTCGAGTTGCTATTGATGTACCAACCGGTTTGGATGCGCAGACTGGTGGTCATTCCGTGGAGACGTTGCGAGCGCATCATACATTGACGTTTGTGGCTTCAAAAGTTGGTTTGATGGAATCGGATGCCGCGCCGTTCGTTGGCGAATTACACATTTTGCCAATCGGGATTCCCCCGGAAGTCCTGGAAATCGTAAAGCACGGTTCGTCTTAGACCGCGAACCAACTCAACAAATGGCCTGATTGCTGTCTATCGACTTCGAAAAACGGTTTGATTGTTGTGTTTGTCTTCATGAAATGCCGATAGACCACGGCTATCTACAACTAGACGCATCGGCAAATGCAACTAGAATCTCGCCTAGATTACGCAAACAGCCCAACTTGCGCGTGATCGACTGCGAAAAAGCATGAATCCGATCGCCAAACACACGAGCCGCACCAAGAGTTTCGAATCAAGGAGGACCTACCAGGATGGCCAAGCGCCGTAGCCCGAAAGATGATGACGATGTCGGACCAGACGACGCGCCCGAGGAATCCGGTGGAGCGGGCAAACCCGACAAGCCCAAGCGTCGGCGTTCTAGCTCGAAAGATGAGTCTTCGGAACTAAACGATAGCTCGATCTCGGGGATCTCGTTGCGCAACGCTGCGCAGGCACGTTATTTGAACTACTCTCTTTCGGTGATCACGAGTCGTGCGCTACCGGATGTTCGAGATGGCTTAAAGCCAGTTCAACGTCGTATTCTGTATACGATGGATCAACAGGGACTCGACTTCACAAGCAAGCATCGCAAATGCGCGAAAGTCGTCGGGGATGTGATGGGTAACTATCACCCGCACGGGGACTCGGCCATCTACGATGCACTTGTTCGCATGGCACAGTCGTTCTCGCTGCGAATGCCGCTGGTCGATGGTAGCGGAAACTTTGGCTCGATCGACGGTGACAACGCCGCTGCGATGCGGTACACCGAGTGCCGCATGTCGGCCGTCGCTCGCGAAGTGCTTACTGACCTGAGTAGCAGCACGGTTCACTTCAAACCAAACTACGATGGCAGTCGGTTGGAACCTGTGGTTCTACCAAGCCGCGTTCCTAACCTGCTCGTCAATGGTGCGACGGGTATCGCGGTTGGGATGGCTACCAACATACCGCCTCACAATCTAGGCGAAGTGTGCAGGGCTCTTTTGAAGTTGCTCGCGGATCCAGACATCAAAGATTATCAATTGGTTGCCAACGATGCGGTCAACGGTCCTGATTTTCCAACCGGTGGCATGCTGATCAATACAAAAGATGAGCTGCGCGAGATCTACCGCACAGGCCAGGGGTCGCTCAAGATTCGTGGTACGACAGTCGCAGGGGAAGAAACAAAGACGAGCAAGATACTGCACATCACCTCGATCCCTTACGCTGTCAACAAATCGGTCCTTGTCGAGCGGATCGCAGACATTGTCGTTGGCGGGAAGATGCCATTGCTCGAAGACGTTCGAGACGTTTCGACCGAAGAGATTCGAATCGACTTGCAATTACGCAAAGATGCAGACGAAGCGAAAGTGCTCGCTTACTTGTACAAACATACGCCGTTGCAAACCAACTTTGCTGTCAATATGACGTGCTTGATTCCGACAGAGAATCCGGAGGTTGGAGCACCGAGTCGCCTAGGATTGAAAGAGATCCTATGGTTCTTCCTCCAGTTCCGATTGGAGGTTGTCACCAAAAGGTTAGAACATGAGTTGGAAGCGTTATTGCGACGCATTCATATACTTGAGGGCTTTGTTCTCATCTTCGATGCGTTGGACGAAATCATCCGCATCATTCGAAAATCCGAAGGTAAAGCGGACGCAGCCGAAAAGATCATGCAACGATTCCCGGCTGCCAAGGGTGGATTGGATGCAGAGCAAACCGATGCTATCTTGGAATTGAAACTGTATCGACTGGCTCGATTGGAAATCAATCTGATTCAAGAGGAGCTCAAAGCGAAACAAAAACGTGCACGCGAGATTCAACGTCTGCTCAAAGAGAGTACACGGGACACCAATAATTCCGGTCGCTGGAGTATTGTTCGCGAAGAGATCGAATCGATCATCGGTACCTACGCGAAAACCAAAGAGGGTGCACGTCGAACTCAGATCATCACGATCGCCGAGGAGCCTGAATACAACGAAAAAGACTTTATCATCGAGGAGGATTGCCATGTGCTAGTCACTCGCGATGGTTGGGTCAAGCGTCAGAAACAGATCGCTGATCCGAGCAAGAGTCGTCTTCGAGAAGGTGATTCGATTTTGGGACTCGTCGGGGGATCGACACGTGCGACCATCGCGTTCTTCTCTTCCTTTGGTGTCTGCTATACGGCGAGGTTTATTGATATCCCCGCGTCGACAGGTTACGGCGAACCGATCCAAAAGTTGTTCAAGATGAAGGACGGAGAGAAGATCGTCTCCGTCCTTTCATTGGACCCTCGCGTGATTGGAAACATCATGGAGAATCCAAAGAAACCAGACTTGTGCCCCGAAGTACATGCGTTCGCCGCGACCAGCAGTGGCTATGCGATGCGATTTGGTCTTCAACCATTCGCGGAGCCATCCACGCGCACGGGACGGCGGTTTGCGCGTGTTGCACCAGAGCACGAAGTCGTTGCTGTGGAGGCGATTCACGGATCGGAGACGATTCTCGCGATCAGTGCGGATTGCCGCGCCATGGTATGTCCTGCAGTGGAGATCAATTATCTGTCGGGGGCTGGCAAAGGAGTTCTTTTGATCAAACTCGCAAAGACCGATCGGATGCTCGGCTTCAAAGCTTCGACAGGCGATCGAGACTTGCTCGTGGTGGAAACGAACCGGGGCGCTCAGAAGACTATTTCTACGGCCAAATATCGAGTGACGGCTCGCGGCGGCCGTGGAATTGAGATTCAGAAGAATGGAAAGATCTCCGCGATTATCACCCATCCGATCAAGGCGCCCGACGCGTTGGAATCCAGTGAGTAGCGTAAGGCCCAACATCATGCTTCAGACGAACGAAACTCGCACTTCACCATTAGTTCAACCATGAGCACTGCATCGCAATCCTATACCGCGTCCGACATTGTTGCTTTGGAAGGACTGGAGCCAGTTCGCAAGCGACCAGCGATGTATATCGGTGGTGTGAGCACCGCCGGTCTGCATCATTTGGTTTGGGAGATTCTGGACAACTCCGTCGATGAGGCGATGAATGGTCACGCGGATGAAATCGTCGTGACATTGCACAAAAATGGTCGAACAGTGACCGTTGCGGATAACGGACGTGGGATTCCTGTCGACAAACATGCCAAGACCGGCAAGAGCGCGTTGGAGATCGTTCTTACTGTTCTTCACGCGGGTGGCAAATTCGAAGGCAAGAACTACAAAACTTCTGGCGGATTGCACGGTGTGGGAGCCTCGGTGGTGAACGCCCTGTCCAAAGAGTTGGTCGCCATGGTTCGGCGAGATGGCGCCATTTACAAGATGGAGTTTGCTCAAGGGAAGCCAATCACCAAATTGCAGAAGGCGGCTTCGAACGCGCGCGGGACGGGTACTTCGATTACGTTTACTCCAGATCCAACGATCTTCCCGAAGACTGAGTTCGATCCAGATAGTATCCGACAGCGGTTGGAGATCACTAGTTTCCTACATCGCAAAGTTCGCGTCCTGTTTATCGATGAAGTGAATGGCAAGAAAGATAGCTTCTTTCATGAGCAGGGGATCACCGACTATTTGGCCAAGGTGCTGACGGAAAGAAATGCCCGACCTATTCATGACACACCGTTCTCGGTTCGAAAAGATGGGGACGAACGTATCGAGATCGCATTGCAATGGACCGAATCGACCGACGAACATGTTCGGTCGTATTGCAATGGTATCCCCAATGCGGACGGCGGCACGCACGAGAACGGATTCCGCGCCGGGTTAGGGAAAGCGATTCGAAACTTCTTCGAGATTCACAACCTGATTCCGCGAGGCGTCAAGATTGGTCACGAGGATATTCGCGAAGGGTTGGTCGCGATCGTGTCGACCTTTATTCCTGATCCGCAATTCCAAGGTCAAACGAAAGATCGCCTTAACAATCCGGAAGTCCAAACATCGGTCGACAATGCGATTCGACCTGCGTTGGAACAGTGGTTGAACAGCAATCGGTCGGTGGCAGAATCGATCGTGGCGCGAATCATCGCTTCGGCTCGTGCGAGAGCTGCTTCGCGTGCCGCATCCGAATCGGTATCGCGGAAGACAAGCACATCGCGCGCGATGCTGCCGGGGAAGCTAAGCGACTGTCTCTCTTCGGGCCGGGGCAAATCGGAATTGTTCATTGTCGAAGGTGACTCGGCAGGTGGTAGCGCCAAGCAAGGACGGGATCGAAACTTTCAAGCCATCTTGCCACTTCGAGGAAAGGTTCTCAACACCGAGTCGGTGGCGTTGTCCAAGGTGTTAGAGAACAAAGAAATACAAGATCTTGTTACCGCTTTGGGCTGCGGCATTGGAAAATCCATGGATGTTGCGCGTATTCGATACGAACGAATCATCTTGTTGGCAGATGCCGATTCCGATGGTCACCACATTACGACATTGCTGTTGACGTTTCTTTATCGTCACATGCAACCTCTGATCAACGATGGTCGCGTTTTCATTTCCGTTCCACCTTTGTTTCGAATCGATATTGGGAAGGAACGTTATTGGGCAGCGGACGAAGCGGCCCGAGTCAGCATTTTGGAAAAACACGGGAAACGTGGAAAACCCGAGATAACACGGTTCAAGGGTCTTGGTGAGATGATGCCCAAGGATCTGTGGGATACGACGTTGAATCCCGCGACACGCAGATTGCTCAAGGTGGAGATTGACGATCAATTAGAGACCGACCGCATCATGAACGACCTCATGGGCCGCGACGCATCCGCCCGGTTCCGGTTCATCATGGAGCGTGCCGAAGAGCTCGATGAGATCGATGTATAGACGAGTTCATTCTCCCGAGTCCCCTTAAACGGAGAAGTAAGCTTCATAACGCGATAACCATCGAGTTCGATCTTCTGCCAACCTGCCAAACGGTGGCCTCCAGAGTACAACAGTATGGAATAGAGGCGTTCATGATCCAGAGCGTAGTCTACAGACCAGTTCGGGCCGAGGATAGAATCTTTGGGGTACGTCGATAGGATTACTAAGCTACTGACGGAGTGCGTTGCATAAGCGGATACTAAGAATGCCAGGTTGGGTGATTTTTCTTATCGTTGGAATGGAGCTTTCGTTCACCATCGCGATCGTCGGTGTGTTACTCCGTTCAAGTTGGGGACAATTGATGAAGTATCCCAGCAAGCCGATATTGGATCCGCATGTTCGTCGCAGTTTCCAATCCTATGCGATTGGGTTTGTCAACCTGGGCGGATGCGTCCATACCGTGATAGATGATGACCATCTCCATCTCATCCCAGTCAAGTTCGTAAAGTGGTTCGGATGCAAACCCGTTAGCATCCCTTGGAACGAGATTCAGGACCACCCTACCCCCGGTCGCTCGCGTTACTTCATCCGGGTAAAGATCGGAAAAACGGATATCGTCGGCCCTCGTTGGTGTTTGGGGAACCGAGACATCCTCGCTCCCACCCAACCCGGCAGCAGCAGCTAACGTTCCAACGGCAGATCTCAAAACCGGAATAAAGCTTACAGGGCACAATAGCGAACCTACCCCTCGTAATACCATCTTTAACTGCTGACTCGAAAAACCAATCGATTCACCTTCGAGATTACGATGAGTTAGAAAACCCAGATAAAGGCGGTACTATCAATCCAGTGGCTTTGAGGAATCAGCTACTGGAGTAGAATAGTCGCTTCTTTCATCAGTCCATCATTCAGGTATTTTACATGTTGACGCGTGCTCAGTCCGACACCGAAGCCCTCCTCAAGGAACTCATGGAGGAGAGAATTCTTCTCTTGGATGGCTCCATGGGGGCGTTAATCTTCCAAAAGAAGCTTCCGGAGTCGGCTATTCGCGGGGAGCGATTCAAAGACCACCCGGCTGATTTGTCCAAAGCCACGGACTTGTTGGTGCTTACCCAGCCTGATGTCATTCGAAGTATTCATGCCGAATACTTGAACGCTGGCTCCGACATTATTGAAACCAATACTTTCAATGCGAGCTTGATTGGATTGGCCGAAAACAAGCTTTCCGATCTTGCCTATGAAATCTCCAAAACGGGAGCGGAAGTTGCACGTTCGGCAGTTGAGCAACACCTCAAACGAGATCCATCCAAGCCCCGATTCGTCGCTGGCAGTATTGGCCCAACCGCCATCACCCTCTCCATGAACGCGCGAGGAAACTTTGCAATACGAGCTGCGACCTTCGAAGAGATGGTGGCCAGCTATGAAGTAAACATTGAGGGATTGCTGGATGGCGGCGTTGACATCCTATTGCCTGAAACAGCTTTCGATACGCTCAATTTCAAGGCATGCTTGGTCGCTATTGAGAACGTATTTGAACGCCGTGGACGACGATGGCCCACCATGTTATCGGCAACGATGTTCCCTGGCGGTGTCACGATGACCGGCCAACAACTCGAAGCCTTTTGGATCGCGGTATCGCACTTTCCGATGCTTAGCGTTGGTCTGAACTGCGGCCTCGGTGGTCAAGAAATGCGTCCCTATGTCGAAAGACTTGCGAATGTTTCCGATTCTGCCATCAGTTGTTATCCGAACGCCGGTTTGCCAAACGCAATGGGTGAGTTTGATCAGACCCCAGGCCAAATGGCCGGCTTTGTTCGCGATTTCGCCAAGCAAGGTTGGGTCAATATCGTTGGAGGATGTTGTGGAAGCACACCTCCCCACATCAAGGCCATCGGAGAAGCGGTGGCGGGTATAACTCCTCGTCGCGCCCATCGCGGTAATCGGCCGACACAATATTCGGGTAACGATCCTTACGTGATGCAACCGAAGAACCCGTTCGTCATGATCGGCGAGCGAACCAACGTCACGGGCTCGAAAAAGTTCGCCCGCTTGATCAAAGAAGGCAAGTTTGACGACGCCATCAATGTTGCCAAAGCCCAAGTGACCGGTGGAGCAAACGTCATCGACGTCAACATGGACGAAGGAATGTTGGATGGCGCCGCCGCCATGAGCACGTTCCTCAATCTCGTTGCACACGAAGCGGACATTGCGAAAGTGCCACTCATGGTGGACAGCTCGAAGTGGGAAATTTTGCAAGTTGGCATCCGACATTCACCAGGCAAGCCCATCGTGAATTCGATCAGCCTCAAAGAGGGGGAAGCAGAGTTCCTGAACAAAGCCAAATTCATTCACCAACATGGTGCAGCCGTCGTCGTGATGGCATTCGATGAACAAGGCCAGGCGGCCGATTATGAAAACAAAGTGCGTATTTGCAAACGCGCTTACAAACTGTTAACCGAGAATGGATTCCCTGCAGAAGATATTGTTTTCGATCCGAATATCCTGACCGTTGGTACAGGTTTACCGGAGCACGCGAACTACGCAGTGGACTTTATCGAAGCTGTACGAACGATCAAAAAGGAATGCCCAGGAGCTCGCACGAGCGGGGGCGTCAGCAACGTGTCGTTCTCCTTCCGTGGGAACAACACGGTACGCGAATCGATGAACGCGGTCTTTTTGTATCACGCCATCAATGCCGGCCTCGACATGGGGATCGTGAACCCCGAAATGCTCGAGGTCTATGACGAGATCGAACCAGAACTTCGAGAACGCGTGGAAGACGTTTTGCTCAATCGACGTCCTGATGCGACAGAGCGACTTATCGAGTTCTCCGAGACGGTTAAGGCAAAAGACAAAGGTCCCGTCAAGGTGGATGCATGGCGTGAGTTGCCTGTGGCAGAACGACTTAAGCATGCGTTGATGAAAGGGATATCGGAATTCATCGATGTCGATACCGAACAAGCGAGGGTCGAATACGGGCGGCCGCTAAAAGTGATCGAAGGTCCGCTCATGGATGCGATGAATCTGATCGGAGATTTGTTCGGTCAAGGAAAAATGTTCCTACCGCAAGTCGTAAAGTCAGCGGCCGTGATGAAAAAGAGTGTGGCCTATCTGACTCCATTCATGGAAGCAGAAAAGAAAGCCGCCGGCGCAACTGGTGGACATACCAGCCGCGGAAAAGTGCTGCTCGCGACCGTCAAAGGGGACGTTCATGATATCGGCAAGAACATCGTCGGTACCGTACTCGCTTGCAACGATTTCGAGGTCATCGACCTTGGTGTTTTGGTTCCTTGCGAGAAGATTCTTACCGAAGCGAAGAAGCATGGGGCCCAAGTGATTGGTTTGTCAGGCCTCATCACTCCTTCTTTGGACGAGATGGTGCATGTCGCCAAGGAAATGGAAAGAGAAGGCTTTAATGTACCTCTCTTGATCGGTGGCGCAACAACGAGTGCGAAACATACTGCGGTCAAGATTGCGCAGCACTACAGTCATGAAGTGGTGCACGTTCTCGATGCTTCTCGAAGTGTGCCAGTCGTTGAAAAACTAGTGAACCCAGAGAGTCGCGAAGCCTTCCGCAAAGAAGTGCAACAGAAACAAGAAGAAGAACGAGCAAGTTTCGCGATGCGTCGCGATCGTAAACTGGTTGATTTTGCAGAAGCCCAACAACGCAAATTAAAGCTGGATTGGGATTCTTACTCGGCGCCCAAGCCCGCATTCATCGGCGTTCGCGACTTCACGACTACCGTCGCTGAATTACGCCCGTACATCGACTGGTCTCCGTTCTTTATGACATGGGAACTCAAAGGCAAGTATCCGAAGATCTTTAAGGATGAGGTCGTTGGCGAGATTGCCAAAGAATTATTCGACGATGCTCAGAAAGTTTTGGATCAATTCGAAAAAGATACGACGATCAGCCTCAAGGGATCCTATGGATTCTTCCCGGCCGCGAGCCTGGGCGATACGATCGTTCTTTACACGGATGAAACACGCACCGAAGAGCGAGCTCGATTCGAGATGCTAAGGCAACAATGGGAACGAGTAGATCAAAAGGCATTCCGAAGCTTGGCCGACTATGTCGATCCAACCGGCAAACCTGACTACATCGGTGCTTTTGCGGTGACTGCCGGGCACGGAGTAGATGACTTGGCGAAGAAGCTTCGCGAAGAGATGGAAGACGGCAAAGCGATCTTGGTACAAGCGTGCGCGGACCGCTTAGCGGAAGCCTTCGCTGAGATGTTGCACGAGCGAGTGCGACGCGAATGGGGGATTTCGGAACACTTGTCAAAGGATGACTTGATCGAAGAAAAATATCAAGGGATCCGACCTGCGGCTGGCTATCCATCTTGCCCTGATCACACTGAGAAGAAGATTCTTTGGGATCTGCTCGAAGTGGAAGCGCGTGCGGGTATTACGTTGACTGAAAGTTATGCGATGTGGCCTGCTTCCTCGGTGAGCGGACTCTATTTTTCCCATCCAGAGTCTCGTTACTTTGCTGTCGATCAGATCACGCGAGATCAAGTGGAAGATTATGCGAAGCGCAAGGGATGGCCAGTATCGACCGCTGAACGCTGGCTTGCACCGAACCTTGGTTACGATGCTTAGCACTGTAGTTTGGAATCACCGTAGCTTGAGACCACTATAGCTTGAGACCACTATAGCTTGAGACCACTGTAGCTTGGGACCACTGTAGCTTGGGACCACTGTAGCTTGGGACCACTGTAGCTTGGGACCATTTGTCCCGAGCTGATGGATTTTTCAAGCAGTTAGTGACGGCCCGTAAAATGGTCGACAAACGTCTCAGTCTACCTGGACTTTTGTCGGCAGTGGCTGAACGAAAGCTGCGTCAAGTTGTCTATTTGACTTCTGCCTTCACTTCAGCCGGCTTGGCTTCAGCAGGTTTAGCCTCTACTGGCTTTGTTTCCGCAGGCTTTGCCTCAACAGGTTTTGCATCTGTCGGTTTTGCCTCAGATGGCTTCGCTTCCGGGGTTGGCACTTTGAAATGTCCATGCTCGGCCGCGAAGTGGGTTGTCAAATAGAACAATCTGGCTGCGGAAGCGATCTTCTTGTAGTTGATTTTGGCTGGCCCATCGGTAGGTCGATGATAATCAGGGTGGAAGCCACCAAACAGGAATGCGACGGACGTTCCTTTCTTGAAGAAATTAAATTGATCGCTTCGGCCAAAGACCCCTTCTTCGTCATATTCGAACGATAAATTCACGTACTTATTGGCATCTAGG
>JAJTID010000260.1 GCA_021300155.1 Pirellula sp. | reverse complement strand
GACGAAAGACTTTGGACGGATGTTCAGCCAAGTAGCCGGGAAAGCTCAAACGGTGCGTGAGATGCGGAGCTTGAAGACGCATCGGAGATTCTACCTCAAGCGGCTTGCGTCCTAGTTCGGACGATTTCGAACTGAACGTAGTTATCGATGGCGACTTCGGAGGTAGGTCGCGATGCTTCCCTTTTGCGCTTGCTATAAGCTGAACCAGAAAATTAATACGGGTTCGAGGTCAGCCGCCTCTTTTTTTGCCGCCGCATTGCGTATTTGGACTGATGAGTGGTTTGGTTGCTTGATTGCTTGATTGATTGATTGAATTATCAATAAAATGGTGTGTCCCTTTAAATCCTTTAAATGCTTTAAATGAAGCCAGCTTCCACGATTGCGAAGTTGTCGATTCGCAGACGTATCAAACTTTGCTCAGCAATTCCGGCGGTCGTTGTCCAAGTATTGTTTCCAACGAGCTTCGATTTTGGCAGCTTTCCGATCAACGGTCTTTGACACTAGCCCGAGCTGAGCACCTATTTCACGGTTGGAGTATCCCTTCAGCTTTCGAGACGCGATCTCCCGGCTTTGTTTGTCTCTAAATGTTGCGAAGAAATTCTGAGTGCATATAGTAGTCCCACTCCAATCATCATCGGATAGCTAATCGACCAAACAATGCGTTCACTCGTGGATTCGGGTACCAATTGGAGTTGGTTCGCGTTCGGAAAAAGCAAAGTGCTGATCATTCCGTACCCAACTGCTGCGACCAACACGACAACTAAAGTTGCAATAGTTTGCTTCCCAATATTATCTGGTGAATTGTGCAAACCAGAAACTGCTAGGACGACTCCCGCAATAGGAATTCCCCATACCAAAAAATGAAAGAGGCAACTCTGCACTAACGATTGATCTGTGCTAGCTGCTATCGCCATGTAAACATAATAGCCCACGGTGTACCCGCCCAATGAGCCCAGCAAAACTCCAACGGTGCTCGCAGCTACGACTGATGCCATTCGTTTTTGGGTTGTCATTAGCGCAATCAAAGCCCCTAGGACAAGGCCGATTCCACCGAAGAGTACTGCATAGTTTCGAGTATAGAATTCGATACCAGTATCACGGTAAAGCTTGACAATTTCAGGCTTCGGTGAGATCCCTTGTTCTGGCAAACTAGGCAATGGAAAGAACGGGTAAGCCAACAACGAAACTGCAAGACTCCAAACCGCAAGCAAAACACAAGCAGTAAGTAGCCCACGAATTCTTGGTTCCCAAATTGGATAGTCTTTAGAGTTCATTGCAGTCGCTTGGAATATCCGTGGGATCTACACTCTCGTAAAAAGTAAATTAAATCACCCAGCAACGGCAGTCATTGCTGGGCTGATTTCCGGAATAACAAGTAGCTTTTTGCAAAAGCTACTTGGACGAAACTCTTAGTTCCATTGGAGTCATGCCTGGCTTTACATCGATCACGATTCCAGACTTGTCGGGATTTCCAAACTTGGCTGCAATAAGAGGTTTCGGTGCCGATTTCATCGCCTTTGCGACTTGTTCGGGTGTCCCCATAGTTTGGTCTTCCGGGTTGTTCGATGGAGGCGGTCCACTAGGCACATCATCCTTTGCAATAGCGACTTTGTTTTGTCCCGGCGCTGCTCGTAAAGAGAACTTTCCTGCGGAGTCCGTTATGCCAGTACCGTACGTTCCGCCATTGTTGCCAACGAACGCCACGGTAGCCCCCTGAATGGGCTTGTCGTCATTGAGAACCGTTCCGGTTACCGAAACAAGATTATCTGCTGGTCCGCAACCAACCGAAAAGACTAACAATGCGATGTATAAAGATCTCATACTAGTTTGGTAGTGAAGCTACCTCTCCTCCCGCTTTTGAACCCATTGCGTTGTAGAGAATCATGTCGACTCCTTGGCTGATGAACTGCACGGAGCCATCCCCCATAGTGAATTGCGCTCCACCTGTGTGGCGTGATTTGAAACCCTCGGCTGTGTTCCAATTACAACGAGCTTCACACCCCGTTTTGCCTGCAGCAGTTGCGGCAGCCAAATCCACAAATTGTGTATTCCAGTTGATTGGAACTTGGGTAAACCTACCCCATTGATTCGAATGGCTCCAACCATTCAATGCATGTGCGGACCAATCAACAATAGTCTCGCCAATGAAAATCGTATTTGAAAGTCCATCCGACACCGCCCCAAAGGTCCCTTGATATCCACCATTTCCAGTCATAGTTGTCGGCTGAACATTGCCCCGTCGGGTGAATGGCCCAGACGGATTATTTACGTCGGTGCCAGGTTGGCTTCGGGGTGTGAAAGTATTAAACAGCGGACACGCACAGGCCGCATTGTTGCTCATTGCATTTGTTGGCCCCATGCTGAAATGGTAATTCGCTGGCTGCACAGTCCCCGCTCGCCCGTCAATAGTAGTTGCTCGCTGAGGATTGTTGTCCGACGGACAAATCGTCGTAGGAACGATTATGCCTCGCAATAAGTTTCCGCCCAACGGATCCGCGGGATTCGTGATTCGAGCGTTGTCGGTAGCGACTATGTCGTTTCCAAACTCGTTATAGAGTGCTTGTTGTTCTATATAAGGGAGAATTCGAACCAACAAATGTGGGCGATTGTCGCGAACACCAGCAAACCGCTGAAACGGAGCCGGTAAAGATCCAACCGCAATTACGGGAGCATTGGCATAAAAGCCAGAACCAGGAGGAATCTTTTTGGTTGTTGATTCATAATTGTGAATCGCGAGACCGATTTGCTTCAAGTTATTGCTGCATTGCATCCGCCGTGCAGCTTCTCTCGCCGCTTGAACAGCCGGCAGCAGTAAACCAACCAAAATGCCAATGATGGCGATGACAACCAACAACTCCACCAGAGTAAAGCCTCTAACCATTCGGCTTCGCATGATAGTGCTCCAGAAAAGAACGAAACAAAACAGCCAGTCCCCATCAAAGGTGACATTCACCACTCTATTCTAGCTTAAGTGGTGCTTGCGCAGCATTGCTTATAGGAAAAATCGCGTGCCTCCATGACGCGACGCATGTAGTGTGAAAAAATCAGTACAAAGCGTTGAATCGCTAGCAAGAATGATCAGCCGGTCATACCGCCATCAACCGTTAGCACTTGTCCAGTGACGTAACTCGCGGCTGGACTGGCTAAGAAAAGTACGCAAGCTGCGACATCGTCTGCCTGACCGAGGCGGTTGGCTGGGATACGCTTCTTTACTTCGTCAGTGACAGTGTCTCCCAGCGCTTTGGTCATGTCGCTTTCAATAAAGCCCGGTGCGACAGCATTGACGGTGATCTTTCGCTTGGCCAACTCTTTCGACAAAGAACGTGTCAAGCCAATCATTCCCGCCTTGGTCGCAGAGTAGTTGGTTTGACCTGCGTTGCCAATCAAGCCAGACACGCTGGACATGTTGATGATTCGGCCGTAACGCTGCCCCATCATGATTCGCGTTGCACCGCGACAGAATATAAAGCAGCTTGTTAAGTTCGCAGCCATGATCTCATCCCAATGCGCATCGGTCATCCGTGGCAAAAGCGTGTCGCGTGTGATGCCCGCATTGTTGACGATGATGTCAAGCCGCTTGTATTCGACCTCTACCTGCTCGAATAGCTTCTCTACAGCTACTCGATCGGTCACGTCGCATGACAACGCAACGGCATCGCCACCGAGTTCCTTGATCTTGGCCACAGTATCCGCCAGCTTCTCCGCGTTCCTCGCAACGCATAAGACCTTGGCTCCATTCTCTCCAAGTCGAATCGCGATCGCTGCCCCAAGTCCTTGAGATGCGCCGGTTACCATCGCCACTTGGCCCGAAAGGTTGGCGGAAAGTCCTAGTGTCGAAACGGTCATGTTGAATCCCTACCTGGATGAATAATAGAAAGTTGTATTCTGGCGATTTGAGATCGTCCCTAATCGCCGTAACATTCGCAAGATGCTTTGCGATCGACTCGCTTCAGTGTTCCTGCGAGTACTCGGCCTGCCCCGATCTCATAAAACATATCGACACCGGCCGACTGAAGATTACGCAAAGTGCTCTCCCAAAGGACCGGCGAGACCATTTGTTGAGTAAGAAGCTCCGCAATCTCGCTCGGTTGGACGTGCGGCTGCGAATCAACATTCGCATACAACGGGTAATGAAGTGGTGAAAAGTTTGTGCTTGCAATTGCTGACGAGAGACGTTTCACTGCAGGCTTCATAATATCGGTATGAAATGCGCCCGCCACATTCAATCGAATGAACCGGCTCGCTCCAGCTTCTGCAGACCGCTTCTCCGCCTCATTCAGAGATGCAGACTGACCGGAGATAGCGATGTTTCCTGGGCAAAGCAGATTCGCGACTTGCAACACCTCTCCTAGTTGTCTCGAAGCATTGCATAGAGCTTCGAGCTGTTCCCGCTCCAGCCCGAGTACGCTCGCCATGCCACTATCAACAGCGGAAGCCGCTTCTTGCATCGCAGCGCCGCGTTCCTGTACGAGCCTCACGCCGTCTTCGAACGAAATCGCGCCGGCGGCAGCAAGAGCAGAATACTCGCCAAGGCTCAGTCCAGCGACCGCAACAACAGAATCCAGTATCCCGGGTTTCTCTTCCAAAAAGAGCGTTAGAGCAGCCATGGAGTGGACGAACAAAGCAGGCTGTGCGTTACTCGTTCGATGGAGTTCCTGCTCCGGCCCCTCTACGCAGAGCTTCGCAAGATCGAAGCCCAATATGCCGGAAGCTATCTCAAATAGTTCGCGAGCTCTGGCACTGCGTTCAAGCAATCCACGGCCCATTCCGACCGTTTGAGCACCTTGCCCTGGAAACAATAAAGCGATGTTTGGCACAAGAAGCTAGCCGGGTTGATTTACTCTTCGCTCATTTGCACAACGGTGCGACCCATGTAATAGCCGCACTTTTGGCAAACATGGTGGCTAAGGACCGGGCTGCTGCACTTTGGGCAAGTTTGCACTTGACGCGGTTTCTTGGAGTGGTGTGCGCGACGCTTGCCGGATCGTGCGTTGGAATGTCGTCTCTTTGGTACTGCCATTTTGAAAACTCAACAAAAACAAAGCTTTCCACGAAATTTTGGGAGGCAAGAGGGTACAGGTTGCCGAGTTGCCTGTCAAGCGGAAACCACGCTTCGCACGAAAACCCCCGCCGCTTGCCCTTGGCCGGAATAAGAAAGGCTCGCAAACGCTTTTCCTGGAGAATCGCTGGACTTTGCGGGACGAATCGGGCAGTCCATCCCGATAGAATCAGCATCGACTAAAGGAAAAAGTACATTATTTGCCAAAGCAAGACAGCTGGCCACGATCTCGATCGCGGCCGAGCCTGCCCCTAGATTACCAAAATACCCTTTCGCCGAAGTAACGACGGGCGACTGGCCTGCCAGCACATCTTGGATTCCCAACGCCTCCGAACGATCGTGTTCGAGCTCGCTTTTTCCGCAAGCATGAATATGCCACTGATCGGGTGCTAAATCGACTCCCGCCTCACCCGCTTTTTTCAGCAGCCCCCGGAGTACGTTTGCCGTCGCAACTCGAATATTGTCGACTTTCTTTGAATGCAACTCGCCGCAAACCGCCGATCCAGCTCCACCGACGACTTCGCCCCAAATCTTTGCTCCGCGTGCCTTTGCATTCGAGAGAGACTCGAGGACCAGCGCTCCGGCTCCTTCGCCGAGTACGGTACCGGAGCGATGTTTGCCAAAGGGCCGGCTCATTCTAGCTGGATCTGCATCGTTGGCGTTTTTCTCGGACGTAGCAAAGTGCAACGCTCGCAGGGGTTCTAGTCGAGAACCTGTCGCGCCGGCCAACATCACATCTGCCGCCCCTCGGCGAATGGTCGCAACGGCTTCAGTGATCGATGCCGCACTGCTGGCCTCGCGAATTGTTACGGAATTACTAGGCCCACGCAGATCATTGTAAATTGCAACATGAGAGGCCGGCATGTTGGGCAAATACTTCAATAGCCAAAGCGGATTGACCTGCGGGCGCCCCGTGCCAGGCCAAAGAGGCATGAGAAATTGTCCATGGTCATCAAAGCATGCTTTTACGCCATCTGCATATTCTTCGGGACGCGTCAAAATATAATCGCTACCGTAGACGATGCCGGTCCGCTCCGGGTTTCGCGTGGCTGGATCCGCAAGCCCGCTATGGTGGAGAGCCATTTGGCACGCGGCGACACCCATCTCGATTTCGCGGCACATGACCTTCTGGTTCTTCTTGATGGCTCGTTGGAGCGACTTCTCTAGTGGTCCGAAATCGCCAATATCCCCGGTAAAGCACTTGGCTTCACCTCCGAAACGGACGGTATTGCTGTCGGCAGGTAGGCAGCTCAGCTCTGCGATACCACATTTGCCAGCGAGGAGGTTATTCCACAACGAATCGAGATCTCGTCCAAGAGGGCAAACCACGCCGAGACCGGTGATAACAACTCTTTGATGGTCATTCAACATTGTTAACTTCAGTGAAAGACGGGTGTCGTGTTGGGAAGATTGTTGCTAGGGATACTGCAGATTGTCAGGGGAAGAGCATAACCGTGGAGTTGGATTTCGACAACCAACGCAGACTTGAACTTGACAGTCTGCCGGCTGGTGTGACAATCGATGACTCTGGACGGTTAGCTCAGTTGGTTAGAGCACCACGTTGACATCGTGGGGGTCGTTGGTTCGAGTCCAATATCGTCCACTGTTACACATATGCCAAGAGAAGACATCAAGCGACAGATCTCGTCAAAGCCCTGAATTATCGGGGCTTTTTTCGTTTCGGCATCTACTCCGTCCGAGACAGAAGGGGACGTTTCGAGCCCCTCCGAGACATCGATTGTGGCTAACTTTGTGGCTAACTTTGGAGACAGCTTATCCATGGCGATATCAAGATCCCCTACCGAGACTGTCCAATAGTGTTCTTTCGCGATCTGCTCCGTATGTCCACAGATAGCAGCTGCGACATGGCTAGGAAGATTCTTGGCGAAGTCCGTCGCTCCTGAAGCTCTCAGATTCTGCCACAGCTTCGGCCATTGCGTTACGCCAGCTCTTTGGATCATTACCGTCAAACCCTTCCGCAGATTCGTATCGGCTTGGATATTCGGGAAGACGTATTCCGCCCCCTCATCGGCTTCCGCGAAGAGCTTCAGAAGCTCCGTTTCGATTGCCGGCAATAAAGGAAGGATCCGTACTGCTCGTTTTGCGTGGTGTTCTGTTTTGCTCGAAGCGACGATCGAGATCCTTTTCGCTTCCCAGGCGATATGCTCCCATTTCAAGCCCTGGGCTTCGCTGGGGATCCTCAAAGCCCCTAGCCTTGCCAGAACCAAAAGCGATCGCCAAGTCGCGTTAGGAGCTTTTTCAAGCACCTTCGAAAAGATATCGAGCGGGATATAGTATTGTCTCTCTTTGTTGGATCGTACCGAAGTTGACATTCCGACGAAGGGATTCCGAGAGATCAACCCGTCTTCGATCGCCTGTTTGAAAATCTGCCGGCAAAGTCCAGTCCGTCGCTTGATCGTATTGATCGCCAAAGGCTTCACCTTCTCTCCGTCTTTGGGCTTGTCTCTCTTGTTCGATGTTTCAAGCCATCGGCGGAAAGCCTTTACATCCATTGCCGTAATGCTTTGAAGTGTGCGACCCTTGAAGAACTCTTCGAGTCTTTTGCGAGTGTGTTGATAGGAGATCCAACTCGCTTTTTTCAGCTCCGACTTATGCGATTCAAAATAGGCCGTGAGATATTCCGAAAGTGTGATCTCTTTATTTACTGGATCGTCGGCTTCGATCAGGCCTTTGTCGGAGAGCTTCTTTCGCTGATCAGGAGTAAGCGAAGCTAGCCATTCAAGCGTCTTTCGATCGAGAGGGCTTTCAAAGTCGATACTGTTTGCGATTGCTTGGACGAAAAGCTTCCAGCGATTCGCCTGGGCTTCGGAGAGATCCGTCAAAGATATAACGCACCTTTGCTTTTTGACCGACAAGCGAAGCTGCCAGCTGCCGCCCTTCGCTTGTTTTCTGAGACTTGCCATTGTCAAACCTTCCTTCGATTCACTTGAGGGGTTGTTGCTTCTTTTGTGTCAATTCGAGGTTGATCAGCTCACAAATTTTGTCGACGTTTGCAAGCGATAACGAGCGATTGCCATGAACAAACTCCGACAACGTGCTTTGAGCGATCCCGGTTTCTTTCGAAATTCGATATCGGGTCAGCTCCGAAGTTTCAATCGCTTCCCGTAGTTGTTGAGATACTGAGATCGTCTTTTTCTGCTTCTTATTCATTACTTTTCCCATTGCAATGCTTTACCGATTGTAAAGCACATTTGCCCCAAAAGCAACTTCGTTGCTATTTTGCTTTGACTGCAAGCGGATGCTTCTCGCAGTTGATGTTGTTTGGGTTCGGATCGATGTACCAAATTCCGTATTTCTTCAAAGCATAAAGGGCGGATTGCACTAGTTCCCAATTGCCGTCGAACAAACTGCTTTTTTCATCTTCATATTCCTCCCATTGCTCGGCTGTATAATTTGGACGACTCATCCAAGATTTGCCGAAGTCCAAAAGGTACGGAGGCGCGACAATTGACATCTCAACGACATGGAATTCAGAATCAAAATCGATAAGTCTCGGAACAGTGAAACCGGCAATTTCATAGACATCCCTTTCCTTCAACTTCAAGTAGCAGGCGACTTCCCGATCAAAATTCCCAATTCGATCAAATACTTTGACGGCAGTTTCCCGATTAGTTTTCCAGACAATTCCCTCTTGCCCGATCCCCAATGGATTGCCAAAATCGATTAAGATGCCCCTCGAGTGCCCAAAGTTCTTTGCTTGAATTACTAGATTGTCGTTGCTCATGTCGGTTAAACGTATTCCCTACTCTTCCCAAGTAATTCTTCAACTTGCCATCGCTGGGCAAACCATTGCTCTTTCGCAAGTCGGACCCGATTTTTTCGTTTTGCGAGATACACCGACTTTTACACATTTGTCCGGGAGCGGACGTGTTGATGTCATTATCAACAATACCGTCACAACTAGTAAAACCGTTTTCCTTCCGCATGGAATTGTGAACGGATCAAAAAGAGTTTCCTATTTTTGATCACTTTGGATTCCATTTTTGGAGTTCCCCTGAACTGTTAAAAACTGCTTCGGCAGATTTATACCATCGATCGGAGAGAGCAAACTCGCAAGCGATCGGAATGGATCCCGTCAGCTCTTCCATGGTCTCGCAAAGTATGCGATCGATTCGCTTCGCTGCTTCAGTGTGATCCGCGTTGATCGGAAGCTCGATCAATACTTCATCGTGAACGAAAGCGACAGCTCGAAAGCCTGCTCGATACAACCCCCACAAAGCTAACTTCGCTCCGTCAGCTGCAAGGCCTTGGAAGGGAGTATTCCGAGACTGAGAGAAGCCGACTTTCCCGCGTAGTCTTCCTGTCATCGTCGCGACTGGGGAGAAGAAGAGATCCCTCGAAAGCTGATCCCCTGCCTCTCGATTCTTGATCAGATCGGAGAGCTTCCGATTCTCATTCAATGTTTTGAGCGTCTCCCAAACTCGATCGACAAAGGCTTCGCCGTAGTTGGCCCCCGAAGCTTTTCCTTTGCCGGCAATGATTCGTTTAGCAGCTCCCAAAGCTCCGTCCGTATCAAAGCAGCTTCTCACTCGAAAAGCGGAAGTCTTCAGATTGTGAGCAAGAGAAGCGACAGGATCGTCTTTGAGATATTCCGTAAGCTCCGAGTAAACTTCGTGGATCAAGCGATCTCGAAAGCTCGAAGCCTGCTCGATCGTCATCGTTACGCCGTAAGTTGCTGCCGCGTAACTCACTAGCGAAGCTGCTCCGAGTCCCCCAGGAATTCCGAAGTTGAGAGCTTTCGCCTGTTGCCGAAGCTGCTTCCTGTTCGGTAGCTTTGCGAAGTCTTCCAGCGATACGCCTTCAAACATAGACGCCGTAAAACTATGAGGATCGATCCCCTGTTTGATTACGTCTGCAAGTTGAGAGCGACCGTATCGGCTTTCGCATACTGCCGCTAATGTCCTAAGCTCGATCGCAGCGTAATCGATCCCGAGGAAGACAAAGCCAGGCGAAGGAACGATCATTTCGCGAAAGCCCCCAGCCCTGGGAAGCTGTTGGATATTCGGACCGTGACAGCTTGATCTTCCTGTCCTCACAAGCGTTGTGTAGGCGTCCCCAAGGATATCGTCTCCGTCAGCTCGATTCTTGGAGAAGTCGAGTGCTGGGTTTTCGAAGATTGCGATGAGGTTGGTCAGTCGAGTGTCTTTCGGTATTTGACCAGAGAGCGGAACTCTCGATGTGCTTCGGTGGGCATATGAACCGCCTTGAGTTCATCCATCGAAGCCATCCGAGCGAGTTTCAGGGCATCGTCTTTGTCAGTCTTGCGTTTTACGTTTGCCCACTTCCATGCGTCTTCGTTGGTTGAGCAAACGACAGTTTCAAGGTCGAGGCCCTTTGCAAGGTCCGTAATCCACCCCGATGGTCCGCAAGCTTCCATGACAACGAGATCGATTTTGTGTTTCTTGAAAACAGTCGTGAGGTAGTCGCGATCCGTTGCTGCGTTGAGGAAGGAGTGTTTTCGAGTTTTTGTGTCGAAGAAGTAGCACATGGTATTGAACTTACCGAGGTCAAGAGCGAGAATTTTCATGTTAGTGGTTCCATGGGTTTG
>JAJTID010000112.1 GCA_021300155.1 Pirellula sp. | reverse complement strand
CGGATTGCAAATGGGAGATCGATGCAATCCGCCGCGAGGAGCGCCGCCGCAAGGAACTTCGTAAACGCCAACTCCGAAACAAAAAGAAACCAAAGTAGCCCCACGTCCCCTGTCAAGATGCGGTTGGCCGGACGCTCACGTCGACAAACGTATCGAAATAGTAGTCATGAATTCAAGATCGCTACAACCGAGCACTGTTACCTTTGCTGAAGCGAAAAACCTCAAAGGTACTATTCGTTTTTGCGATCCGTTCATGAGTATCTGGGTCGGAGGATCGGGCTTTTTTGATACTTCTGTTAGCGAACTTGCGACGGACCGCCAAAGTACCGTCCTTGCACGGTTCGTATTCGACGAGCGACGGGAGGATCCGAAAAGAGATGTCGTTCGATACAAAATCTCGCGTGAATCCCCTGTGTTTGGGGATGTGACATTCTCAAAAGAAGTGGGCGAAATGCCGATCCGTTTCAAAATGCTTCGGCTACTACCAGATGGAAAGTTCTTAGAAATCGGCAAGAGAGAGGTGGATTGGCGAAAACTTGGAAACGACTGGGTACCGGTTTCTTTAAAGAGTACGACTACTAGTAACGGAGGTGGTCCTGCGAAAGGTGGTTACGCGATCCTATGTTCGGTGAAGTACACTTGGACAACGAAACTTCCAGACAAATTGTGGCTTACGGGTGAGAAATCAGAAGAGCTTCTGCAAACTAGAGATCTTGTCGATTACGTTCACATGAATACGAGCAAGTTGAGGTAGAACTCTCGGCAGCTAAAGCCCCAAGAGCTAGAGAGAGAATGACATACTTCAAGTAAGCTGCTGGCACGGCAGTTCAGGGTTCGATCGTTATACTCGCAAGTTCGCAGAATTCCTCCAGTGCGATCCGGATTCCGCCTCCGAAGACGATCTACGGAAGTAGCGACTCTTTATCAAGAATGATCGCCACTGGTCTTCAGTTACTATGAAAGTCGCGCAACAAGCCCTCAAGAAATTCCTAACCCTAACTTGCCCGGAAGAATTGCCCGTCAGATCGATGCCGCTCGATTGGATCGATCGCTATTTGTGTGAGCCACCTCGTCAGCCAGACTACCGAGAAAAGCGAACCCATCAGAGCTTTGTCAGAAACCTGTTAAGCAACGACGATGTTTCATCCGATGATTTTGCGAATCAGTGGATAATGGCCGCGAGAGAATGTTGGGACGCGAGCAAAATATGGGAAGACTTTCCCCTTCAGTCAGAACTAGCTGCGGAGCATGATCGTTTGATGCAGACTCGGTATCTCGATAGCAATTGGCATTTCGAGCGTTAGCTCACGCTATTCAACAGTGTTATGATCGACTCCCGAAAAGTTTCTTTTTCTATTTCCTGCAAGCGATTGTACAGAGTGCTAGTTACAACCTCGAGTTCTTCCAACTACGCGTTCATTCGAGCACGAATCGGCCAAGGCTTCCCGATCATTTGAGAAGCCAGTAAGAATTGCGTCCCATCATCCGATGCAGCATTGAACCAAGTGAAGTCGATCATGGCAACGCTCTCCGATATCGATATTGAATGGCATCCCGTCATCGAGATCCGCGATCGGCACGATCGACTACTAGTGACCATGATCGAAGTGCTCAGCCCCAGCAACAAACGTTACGGTCCGGACCGCGAACAGTATTTGATCCTTTGTCAATCATTCCGATCCCCTCGAAGGGGGATTTTCCGGACACTACGCTCGAACTGAGCGCAAACATCCATCGTATTTACGATGCAGCAGGCTAGGAGGATTACTTGTATGAATCGCAGCCTGAGCCGCCGCTCGAAGGTGCAGACTTAGAACGGGCTCAAGCGTTCATCCGCATATGATATTCAAACTGGTGCAATTGGAGAAATTGATTCAATACATCGAAGTGGATCTTAAAGCATATCTCAATGGAGTCACGCCGCTGTCGAATCTCCGAAAGGATTAGCTTGTCCCAGAGTTGTGTCCTTTGGAGAAAATTAGCTGATTTGACCTGAGTTCGGTTTCCGTTTCGAGCTCGAATTGTATACTCGAACGTCCAGTGAATGAACAATCTTCCGTCAGTCGCGTAATCATGCTACCCATGTTTTTTTCTTAAGGAGCGAGCCAGAATGGAACGTCAAAAAACAACCTTGTGGACAGTTTTCACCGGAGTCATCGTGCTTGGTACTGCCTTTATGGCGCCCAACGTAAAAGCTCAGACCAGCGACAAATCGGCCGCGAAATCGAAACCAGAAACCGCAATAGGGAAGAAAGTGAATACAGAAAAAGCAATTTTGGCAGGTGGATGCTTCTGGGGTATGGAGGATTTGTTCCGAAAACAACCGGGAGTTATTTCAACCCGTGTTGGTTACACGGGAGGAGATGTAAAGAATGCTACCTATCGCAATCATGGTACGCACGCAGAAGCCATTGAGGTGATTTTCGACCCGAGCAAAACAGATTTCCGTAAAATGCTCGAGTTCTTCTTTCAGATCCATGACCCCACGACCATGAATCGTCAAGGCAACGATCGCGGTACTTCGTACCGTTCTGGAATCTACTTTACCAGTGAAGAACAAAAGCGAGTGGCGTTGGATACGATTGAGGATGTCAATGCGGCAGGTTTGTGGCCCGGCAAAGTCGTTACCGAAGTCAAAGCCGCAAGTGACTTTTGGGAAGCGGAGCCTGAGCATCAGGACTACTTGGTCCGAAACCCTGGCGGTTATACATGCCATTTTCCGCGTAAAGACTGGGTACTGCCAAGACGGTCTGAGGTAAGCAAATAATGGAATTTGCACTCGCACTTGGGTAAGGATCGGCCAGTGTCTGAACTGTTCCGTGACTTTTTCTCAATAATCACCATGCACGGGACAACATGCACGAGACATTAGGGTCGCGTGCAATGGGACCCGTGCTAGTTTCAAGGCGTGATTCTTGTTGGCTGTGCCTAACAGTTCAACAAACTCCGAAAATGGTTCCGCCTCAAGGCACCGCGGTGTTAAGATAGTGGTGGCCCTTCCACCCGATTCAGCGGATTCTTGCGATGCCCCCCCCAAGACTTGATCAACCGGCTCTTGTCCGAATTGCTATTGGCTGTTTCCTGCTGTTTGCTTTCTGTAGCAACTCTTCAGCTACACCGTCAGATTTTGAAAACATCGTCCAACCGTACCTGAAGCAGCACTGCCTCGAATGTCATGGTGAAAAAGCCAAAGCGGGCTATCGAGTCGATCAATTAGGTTCCGATTTCAAGGTGACTCATGTTGCGGATCAATGGAAAGAAGTCATCGATCGAATCAACGCAGGTGATATGCCACCGAAGGAAAAGCTCAGACCACAAATCGAACAGTCGACTGCTGTCGTCGCGTGGGTCCAGCAACAACTGCGCGAGGTCGATCTTCGTGCGAAAAATGCTGGAGGACGAATCTCGATGCGAAGACTCAATCGAGATGAGTATGCTAACTCCATCCGAGATCTGTTGCATATCGATGAAAATCTAGTGCGACCCCTGTTGGAAGAAATGCCAGCTGACGGAACAGCGGAGGGATTCGATCGATTGGGTGCTGGCCTGTTTTACGATCAGACTCAACTGGAACGCAGCTTGGATGCGGCAGCAAAGATAGCCGCGATCGCGGTGGTTACGTCTCCACCTAAGACCAACCGATTGCTCAACAAGCTAGAATTTGTCCATCGTCGACCTCCCGCTGACGAGGTCGAAGTATTTCCGGCGTTTCAGCATACGATTCCGCGAGGCGCCAAGTCGATGTTTGTCCACTCTGACGTCGTAGAATACATTCAAGGAGGGCCGACCTATCGCCGTGAGTTGGCCGAGTGGGGAGCCATCGAACACTTTGCGATCTCGAAAGTTGTCACACAAGACGGATACTATCGCATCCGCATTCATGCTCGTATCGACCAGCGAGCACGGAAAGAACCGAATCGATTTTTGTTGCAGTATGCGATGGACTCGCCGATTCAAACGGTCCAAGAGATTCCTTACAACGATTCCGGTGTCACTGAAACCATGATGTTCCTTCGAGGGCCGGTGAATGGTGAAGTGAAAGGCCCTCAAGTATTTCGGCTTTTGTGGAATCACAATGTCGACGCCGTAATTCGCGAACCAAAGTATACCGCACTGGTTTCTCAATGGACAAAATTACGTGGAGAAATGTCGGATGCCGTGACTCGTCGAGCGACGGAAGTCGAGTTATCGGAACTGAAGAAACAGCGTGATGCACTGGAGTCCCAACTGAACGCTTGGAGCGGCCCCGCGAATATCTACAACCCAGCCATGGAGATCGAAAAACTTCCACGGCTGTTGCTCGAGTCAATTGAGATCGAAGGGCCGATTCAGAAAACTTGGCCGCCTAAAAGTCATCAAGCTTTGTTCTTCGACGGTGATCTTCGCGATGACGAATCGTACATCCGAGAGATGTTTGCTCGGTTGTTGCCGCGAGCCTATCGGAGGCCAGCGACGAATGAGGAATTAGATGCCGTTGTTGCAATCGTTCAGGGAGCACGAAATTCAGGCAACAATTCTCTACCGGAAGCAGTCCGTGTGGGATTGCAATGGTTGCTTTGTTCTCCTGATTTTGTCTTTCTGCACGAGCCTACGGGCCAAGATAGCCACGCACGATCATTGAATGACTTTGAATTTGCATCGAGATTGTCTTATTTTCTTTGGAGCAGCATGCCTGATGACGAACTATTCTCACTAGCTAAGGCGGGAACACTCCGCAATCCAGAAGTGGTACGATCGCAATTGCAACGGATGCTGGCGGACTGGAAATCATCGCAGTTGGTTCGAAACTTCGGAGGCCAATGGCTTTCGGTGCGTGACTATGGTTCCATGCAACCGGCAGCCGAGTATCGCGATTACGATAAGCCACTAGAACAGTCGGCCAAACAAGAGCCGCTCGCGTTCTTTGCGGAAGTGTTGCACCAAAATCTGCCGATTACTTCGTTCCTCGATAGTGACTTTCTGGTCATCAACGAGCGATTGGCGAAGCATTATGGTATCGAGGGAGTGACGGGGGATGAGTTTCGGCGCGTCGCGACCAAGCCTGAGCATCACCGAGGCGGTGTTTTGGGAATGGCAGGTTTAATGACGCTGTTGGCCGACGGAACACGAACGTTGCCAATACGTCGTGGTGCGTGGGTGTTGCGAGAACTCTTCAATGATCCACCAAACGCGCCACCCCCAAATGCGGGCGAAATCCAACCCAACACATCAGGGAAAAAACTAACCGTTCGCGAACGTTTGGAAATGCATCGCAGTGATGATGTTTGCGCATCGTGTCACGCCAAGCTCGATCCTTTCGGACTCGCTCTCGAAAATTACGATGCCATCGGTCGCTGGCGAGAGCGGTTCAATGGCGAGGGCTTTCGCGGGTCGAACGGTCCCATACTAGATGTTAGTGGTGCGTTTCCTGATGGGACTCAATTCAATACGTTGGCTGAATACAAAGCGGGCTTGTTAGCACAGAAAGATCGCTTCGCCCGTGCCTTCAGTATCAAATTGCTTACCTATGCTCTCGGCCGACCTGTTGGTTATACCGATCATGAATTGCTCGACCGACTAGTCAAAGCATTACAGCAAAACGAATATCGTATCCAACCATTGTTACAAACGATCGTGATGAGTGAAACCTTCCAAACAAAATAGGAACTAGAGATATGCATATCCTCCATCGTCGCGATCCGTTGCCACGCCGCACACTATTGAAGGCGGCAGGCGTTTCGCTGGCACTGCCATGGCTCGATGCGATGAGTCTCCGATCAACATCGTTGACACATGCTGGTTCGATAGCCGAGAACGAACGACCGCAGCGGGCGGTCTTCGCGTTTTGGGGATTGGGAATCAATGGTCGAGATTTCACACCCGCCGAGACGGGGAAGAGTTACCAACTCACTCCGATTCTACAACCTCTCGCGGCGCTGCGCGACGAGTTTACGATCATCTCGGGATTGAAGTTGACTCATTCGGGTGGACATACAGGGGATCGTACGTTTTTGACTGGCACCAATACGCGCAGTGCGGGAGCAAAATTGCGAGTCTCCTGCGATCAGGAACTTGCAGCGTCGATCGGTAATGCGACGCGATTCCCGTCACTGACTCTCGGTATCAAACGAGGTACAGGCTTTGGCGGCAATCAAGATCAAACGATCTCTTGGAGTCCCAGCGGTACGCCGATCCCTTCCGAGAATCGACCTCATGTGCTCTTCGATCGTTTGTTCCGTCCCGATTCGAACGACACACTCCTCGAAC
Source organism: Pirellula sp. (assembly GCA_021300155.1). GTDB lineage: Bacteria > Planctomycetota > Planctomycetia > Pirellulales > Pirellulaceae > JBKCUI01. The sequence goes on along the minus strand of JAJTID010000112.1, from coordinate 16,302 downwards.
GAGAAGCGGAGTTTGCACGCCGGACTAGCATTCTGGACTCACTGCGAGACCAAGCACTAAAGCTGGGAGAATCGCTGGGCGGTGAGGATCGCAGAAAGCTAGAAGAGTATCTTACGGGTGTTCGCGATGTCGAGCGGTTGATGCAAACCGAGAAGGAATGGCTGCGCCGTCCCAAGCCTTCCGTAGAACAAGTCACCTTCGGAAAAGAACAAGGGCTGGATCCGGATAAGAGCGGTTTGGACTATCGTCGTTATCAACGATTGATGTTCGACATCATTACGCTATCGTTGCAGACCGATAGTACTCGCGTGATCGCTTATATGCCTCGAATGGATGGACAAGACGGAACCGGTTCCTGGAGAGACCAAGGAAATCCCTACAATTACCATGAGATGACTCACCATGGAGAAGATCCCGACAAGCTCAAGTGGTTTACTCAATCCGACATCTGGTACATGGAGGAATGGGCTTACTTCTTGAACAAGCTCAGGGAGACCAAGGAAGGGGATGGCACTCTGCTGGATCACACGCTCGTGGCCTACGGAAGTAGTGGTGGTGCGATCAATGCACACCACAATCACCATCTTCCAACGATGATCGCGGGCGGAACAAAGCTGGGCCTAAAACATCAGGGACATCTCGTCAAGGAAGATGTTCGGCTAGGGAATTTGTGGAGCACTATGTTCCATTGCTTGAAGGTTCCATTGCCCGCTGATTTTCAAGGGGGCGAGTCAGATGGGATGATTGGAGAGTTGCTCTAACGGTGATGCCAGGAATCTAATCTGAAAGGAGGGGATGCACGCTTTCTGGTACGTCGATCTTGATTCCCATGCTAATAAAGTCTTGCTCAAGTTTGGCTAGCATCTCGTCATCCAATGCATGCTCCAGCACGTCGGCTCCTCGATCCAATGCGGCTGGTGAAAGGTCTGCAAGATTTGCAAAATAGAGTTCGAGTAGACGATGTCGTCTCACCGATTTGAGTGACGCTTGAATGCCGCTGGCTGTAAGTGCAATTTCACCGGAGGAATTGCGAACCGCCCAACCTTCCCTGCAAATGGAATCGATCGCTCGCTTCAATCGGATACCGTCCCAACTCCTGGTACGAATCAATGTCGATGGCGCGATCCCTTCGGAACGAGTTTGACCGTGCGGTTGAGGCTGTTGTCCGAGCGACTCCAGCACCTCGAAGATGGAACGCAACACGTGCTCTGAATCGGCCTCGTTCTTCAAAGCGGAAAAAGACCACGCTCTCCAAACAAGCCCCTTTTCTTTGCCAAACAGCAAACTGATCGAGAAGAGAAGTGCTGCCGCTAAAACGATGGACGGCCCCGTTGGCATGTGATCCATGTAGAGACTGGCGATGGAGCCGAGGACGCCAGCCATGCCACCCAAAAAGGCACTGATGCACACGGTACGTTGAAGTTGCGAGGTCCAGAATCTAGCGGCAACCGGTGGAATGACCATGAGAGCCACCACCAAAATGACCCCGACTACATTGGCACCGACTATCACGACGATTAGTACCGAGGTAAGCAAAATCAAATCGAGAAGTAGTACGGGCCATCCAGTCGAGGATGCAAAATTCGTATCAAAACAAAATACTTGCAGTTCCTTGCGGCACAGCCAAAGCGTGGACAGCACAGCAATCGATGCGACGCCAAGCATCTGGAAATCGGATTCTACAATCGATGCAGATTTACCAAGGATAAAGTTCTCTAGCCCCGCAGCATTCCCTTCGGGCACTTGTTGAACTACTCCGAACAAAACCATGCCCAGTCCAAAGAAAACGCTTAGGATCGTGGCTAGAATCGCATCAGGCTTTAGACGAGTAAACTTTCCAAGGAGCAAAACACCGATCGCCCCGACGATCCCCGATAGAGCCGCCCCGAGAAGCAATGCACCAAGGTTTCGTCCGTTACCACCTAGGAGAACCTGCACCAAGAACGACAATCCCAATCCGGGTAATGACGCGTGGCATATCGTATCGCCAAGCAGCGATCTACGCCGCAGAAGTAGGTAAACGCCTACCGCGCCCGCCATGCAACCAAGCAGACCTGCGCTAAAAGTTACCAGTCGAGTATTGTAATCAAACATAGAACCACTATACGCCAAAGAAGACGCTCGTACCATTCCCCATACTCGCCCTACTTCGCCTACCATCGCTGTTATGCCGAATACGAAAAGTAAATACGACTACATCATTGTCGGTGCAGGAACGGCAGGCTGTGTATTGGCCGCCGAACTCGTTCGAAGACAGGCTGGCTCGGTACTTCTCGTTGAGGAAGGGGACAGAACATGCCATCGATTTACTAGGACGCCTGTCCTGTACCCACATTTGTTCTCGGACTCTCGGTTTTGCTATCCCTACGAGACGGTACCACAGCCAGGGCTTGCAGGTCGAAAAATTCGCTTGCCTGCGGGAAGAGGAATCGGTGGGTCGACTCTGATCAATGCCATGATCTATATGCCACCCCATCGAGGAGACTTCGATGATTGGCAGAAGATCGCTGGCGATGACTGGACTTGGGATCAATGCCAGAGTGCATTACGACACATTGAAACCACCTATCCCGACCGCGAATGGAAGGTTACCGATCTTCACGAAGCATCTCAGTCGTTGCTTCGACTGACTCAACGCGACAACGCGTCGTCCGCATTGTTTCCTTACCAACGGACAACTCGGAACGGACTGCGACTCGATGCAAAACATGCATGGTTAAAGAATGGTTCGTCGAACGAATTGTCGATCGTACGGGGAGTCCGAGTCACGAGAATTCGCATCAAACTGGATTCTGCCGAAGGAATCGAATGTTCGACAACAGACTCGGATCATGAGTTTATTCGATGTACTAAGGGTGTCATCGTTTGTTGCGGAGCGTTTGGTTCCCCCCAGTTGTTGGCCAACAGTGGCTTCGGAAGAACTGTTGCAAGAGGCTCTCACGAAACGATGATCCACGAGTCGATAATGCTCGGCGAGAATTTGCAGGATCATCTCGTTTTTCCAATCGTATTGGAGTCACCGTGCCCCCCACTGCAAAGTCGCTTTTCACGGAAGGAACGATATTACTATCTGACCAAACGCACCGGCCCGATGGCTTCGAATATCGCCGAACTCGGGGCATTCCTTTGTCCAAATACCAACGGTCGTTTGGATTTTTGCGAAGTCGAAAGATCGAATGGCCCCATGCCTACAGTTCAATGGCATGTTACTCCGACACACTATCTTGAATACCCAACGCGCAATGTCCCGTCGCCGTGCATGAGTATTGCCGTCACTCTGTTGCACCCAAAGAGTCGAGGGCGCATGCGTTTAATCACGCAAGCAAGAACTGATGGGCAATCGCTGATCGATCCAGGATACCATGCAACGGCTGAGGATTGCGAAGGATTGGTGACAGCCATTCAGTGGGCTCGCGAGTGGGTTGCGAATCATGCGGCGGAACAATGGACTGCTCGTGAAGTCATGCCCGGAGATCGACGAGGATCGGCCGAGCAGGTAATTCGCTTGGCCGAAAGACTCGCAACGACCATTTATCATTTCGCGGGAACATGCGCTATCGGAAAAGAGAAAGATGCTGTTTGCACTCCGCGTTTTCGAGTGCGCGGTTCAGACAATCTTTTCGTGTGTGACGCGGCTAGTATCCCGAGTCTTCCATCAGGCAACACGCAAGTGACTGTAATGATGATGGCAAATCGATTAGCCGAGTGGCTTGCTGATTCCTGAGAGAAATTGGATTCTTTTGCTAGTACTCGATGACATCATCGTCTTGTTCAGGTTCGTTCGATTCGCGATGTTGATTATCGCGAGCTTCCCGCATCATCTGCAGCATCACTTGAATATAGCATTTGATCGATTCAGAAAAATTACGCGCTGCGTCAGCTCGCTTCGCTTGTTCTCGGACACTCGAGAGCATCTTCGAATCGATCGGCCACTTGTTCTCGTGAAACCATGCTTCCAATTCCGTCACAACACTCGCAAGATCCTTTGCAAAGGCTGAGTTTGGTTTGCATTGCGCTTTACGATACGGCGCTCGACCGAATTGACTGCCACTAGAAGGCTGCTTCAGTATAGATGCCCGGTACTTGAACCAACCAGTTGCGAACGCAGCGATTGCCGTTCCAAATGCGATCAAAGCAAAAGGAAACTGACCTAACAGTAGCATAAATACACAAAGCAATAACCCTATGGCAGTTCCAACTCCGAACGCTATCGGAAAAACACCCTCGGCCATGGCAGCAACAGCGGCATTTGATTCTTCAGTACCGATCACTTCAGCCGAAACGACTTCGCACACTACGACCGTGATGTTATCCGGGCCACCTCGCAAGTTTGCCAAATCCACCATCGCTTGGACGGCCGTCTCGATATCAACCAACTGAAGGATGATGCCCAGCTCTTCATCCGAGAGTTGACCACTGAGGCCGTCGGAACACAACAAAAATTTGTCACCGATCCGCAAAGGAAACGGTCCCTCGAGATCGACAGCCACGGAGGCATTCGGACCGAGCGACCGCGTGATGACGTTCTTAGGAATCGAGCTATTTTTCAATGCTTCCTCGGACAGGTCGCCAGTCGCTCTCATCTCCCAAACCAGCGAATGGTCGAAAGTCAATTGTTCGAGTTGCGCGCCGCGCATACGGTAAACACGACTATCGCCAACATGCGCAATCAATGCTCCCTCAGGAACGATCGTCAACGCGCAGGTCGTCGTACCCATGCTCCGGAACTCGGGGTTTGCTTGGCCGCGACGATATATCTCCGCATTGGTTTCGACCAAAGACTGCTGCAAAGCCTCGGCATGGGCTCCTCGGAACAGTTTGTGATAATGGTGTGGTATGAGTTCCACAGAGAGCTGGCTAGCTAGCTCGCCTGCCGCATGGGCTCCCATTCCGTCTGCAACAATGATCAAATGTCCAAACTTTCGCCACGAAGCTTCATCCAACGCCAAGTGGATTGCATGATTGTCTTGATTATTGCGGCGACGCATCCCGACGTGAGTTGCAGAGGCAACCGCGAATGCGTGCTTCCAGGCTTCATTGGTGGGAGTACTGCTACTTTGAGACAAGGTGACCGACGGTTCGCTAATGCTTTGAATTAATATTCTCTTATCATAATCTCAACTCTGGGTTCGCCCACAGGCCAATAAGCGTCACCCAATCAACAGATCCGACAAAGATTGTGCAAAATTATAGCTGCGGCGACACTCACGTTGAGTGAGTCGGTAGCCAAGTCCATTCCGATCTCCAATCGTCGATTCGTTCGAATCTGGATTTCCTTGGGTAATCCTCGGGCTTCATTCCCTAAAAGCAGGATGGAATCCCCCCGTCTCTGAAAGGTGCTGAGCTCTTCGCAGTCGTCCGAAAGGCACGCGGAAATCGTCTCCACTCCGAGTTCTTCGAATCGACTCAAGACTTTCATGGGCTCAGAAACTTCAAAAAAACGAAGCTTAAAGGCATTTCCCATCGAAACACGGAGAACCCGCCGCGCGAACGGGTCCACACACTCGGGACCAAGAAAAATCTCGGCGATCCCCAATGCGGCGCATGTTCGCAGGATGGAGCCCATGTTCTCGGGATCCTGAACACCAACGAGCATCACTCCCGTCCATCGCTTGCGCGGTACGGAATCTGCATTAGAAACGGGAATCAAGAAATCATCCGGCGAACGATAGTCGGGGCGTAAGCCACAGGCCAAGTATCCGCGATGGAAATGGAACCCGATTAGTTCGCTGATCATCGACGAGGAGACAACGAAAGTCTCCACATCGGACGGTACATAGGCTGCTGATTCCTCTAAGTACTTCTCATCGATCAGTACAGACTCTACGGTCAACGGACTTGCTAACAGCCGCTCGACAAGCAGTCGACTTTCGGCAATGAAACGACCACTAAAACGTGTCAAATTGGATGTGCGCAAGTTGCGGTAGGGCTCGAGCCATTTCGAGCCGATATCTTCAATTCTCGTCACTGGCATTCTTACCGAAGATCCTTTACCCGACGCACCGTGATCCTCTTTGCACCGATTGCCCAATCGTTGGCCGACTGCATTCTAACCCGCAACACGTATTTGCCTCGCATCTCGCCAGTAATCGGCACTTCGAATGCACATTTCCCCTGGTTTACGTCAAGCTCCTGGGACCAGAGTTGCAATTGATTCGCATTCTCGTAGTTCGACTGCATTTGGGTATGTTGCTCGATGGTTCCTGTGTAGTTTCCGATGGACACCAAATCGGTCGGTAGTCGATCTCGGTTCAAGTAAAGTTCGATCCGTGCTTTACCCGACCAAGGCGCAACGAACGATGCGGAGATTGTCGACCCTGCGTCGACAGTCTCCGCACTCTTTAAGTCGATCGCGTGCGGATGGCGGATTTTGAGCAACGGGTCGCCGAGCAAATTCATCAGCCTAACATGCTCGCGTCGTTCACCGACCAAGCTATGGTCCGGAGGACTTAGTGATTTGGCCATTTGTTCAATCGCCGATTGATACTTTGACTTTAGTTTTGCCGTCGATGATTCAGAGTTAGATCGTACCTGCGAAGCATCGGTCGCATCTAACCAAGTCGCCTTTTTCGCATCACCAACAATCTTACCCAGAGTATCGGTTCGTTCTATAAAACACGATTCCAGCATTTCGCCTGCAAGCTGACTCAAACCATAGGGCATCGTGACTCGGGAGCCCGCGATAACAGCAATCGGTCCGTCCGGTTGTTGTAGCAATCGCTCTGCGAAGCAATCGACTTTTGCATCGAAAGCACCGGTATAGCAGGCCAATAGCACGGCAATCGGAGGTCCGTTCGGAGAACTGAACCGCTTGGCATCTTCCGCGCTGCAAATCAACTCTTCAGTTTTTCCGTAAGTAAAGCGATCTAGGCAATCGATCCAGCCATGACCGATATAGACCCAGAACATACCGCCTCGATTAACTCGACTTAGAAAAGCATCCTTCAACTTGGTCGGGTCGGGACAATACGGACTCGTCAAACTCGCGTAGGTCATCTGGAGTTGGAATCGATCCGGGATACCCTCAGTCAAATAGCGCCGCGCGACGCTTTCGATCGCCGCATCGGCTAGCATCCCGAATCCCCCCACCCCGGCCGTCACATGCACTTGATCACGCCACAACCCGACATCGGTTGAGCGTTCATACGCGATGCTTCGACCGAGCATTCGCCGAAGCTCTTCCGCGTTTTTTGCGGGCAATCGGCCGACTGGGATATCCGGACAGCCATCATCATCAATGTCCCCATACAACGCATCGGTGACCAGTGTCGGAGTTTGAAGTTGCCCTAGCTTTACGCTCGTATCGAGCGAAAACGTGGGGGTAATCGGTCGGGTTGGATTCGCACCCTTGAGGTTCGCTGGTGGTTCTGCGACATCGCCGCATAGAACGATGGCCTCCACCGGAGAACCTGCTTTATTCACCGCATCGAGTACCGCGTTTCGCAAAAGATAGGGATTCGCGGTCGAATCAATGAATTGAAGTTGATAGTCTACAGAACGATAGCTGTTCCACTCTTCCAATTTGCCATGCCAATCGCTCGGCCGAACCACGATGACTGTGGGTAACGCAGGCATGGACTGTGCAATGGACTGACCACTTGTGACTCGGCTCGTGAATGAGAGCGAGACAGAGTTTGCCAACGCAAGGACAACCGCTAATCGATTCATTGGGATCCTATGGCTCGTTGGTTTCACTCATCCTGCAAATGCTAAGTCATTACAAGCTCAGGAGCAGAGGTTCGCTCCAAGCACGAACCGATTTGACGTACCGCTTGTCTCAAACGAGCTTCGTTCTCGACGAGGGCCATTCGAAGATAGCCTTCACCCATAGGACCAAATCCGCCACCGGGGCTTACGGCAACATTTCCATGTTCCAATAGGTGCATTGCGAAGTCGATCGAATTCATGCGAGAAGCCCAAGGCTCAGGTATTTTAGCCCAAGCGAACATACCTGCCTTCGGCAAAGAAACTTGCCAACCGATGCGCCGAAGTCCTTCGACCAGGACATTGCGTCGTCCTTGATAAATCAACGATTGCTTCTCAACGGTAGCTTCTGTATCGCGCAATGCCACAATCGCAGCGATCTGTATCGCTTGAAACATTCCGTAATCGTAGTAACCCTTGATGGTCGCCAAGGCCTTCACCATCTCTGCATTTCCGGAGCAAAAACCAATACGCCAGCCAGCCATATTGTATCCTTTGCTCATGGTCGTAAACTCTACACCGACATCCTTTGCTCCAGGTGCAGACAAGAATGATGGAGGAACATAGCCATCGTAGGCTACGTCCGCGTAAGCAAAGTCGCTGATGACCATCAGACCATATTTCTTGGCCAATCGAACCACATCCACAAAGAACTCGGGCTCGACGGTGACCGTCGATGGATTGTGCGGATAATTGATAATCAACAACTTCGGTCGCGGATAAAAATGCTCGCACGTATAAGCGATATTCGATAGATAGCGATCCGTGTTCGACACATCCAAGGCAACCACATTGCCAGACGCTAGAACCACTCCGAACATATGCACAGGGAAGTAAGGTGCAGGGATGATGGCTGTGTCGCCAGCACCGATAAGCGCCAACAACATGTGGGAAAACCCTTCCTTCGATCCGAGGCAAACAATCGTCTCGGTCTCAGGATCCAATCGCACCCCATATTTTCGTAGATACTTGCTCGTCAACTCACGTCTCAGATTCAATATCCCGTTGCTTTTGGAATACCCGTGATTGGTTGGATCTTTTGCGGCTTCGGCGAGCTTCATGATCACCGCTGGATCTGGTGGGTCCGACGGATTCCCCATCCCGAGATCGATCAAATCCTGGCCAGATCGCCGCTTCTGGTAGAGCAGATTGTTGATGCGTCCAAACAAATAGGGTGGCAAACGATGAACGCGTGGTGCTAGATCAATCTTGAAATTTGAGTTGGTCATGAATAGGACTTTGAGCACGCAAAGGCGGCTTGCAAATCAGTGGGACTTTCGGAGTATCCATAACGCGGCGTTACGAACCCCCCAGATAGCATACGGGTTCGCAAGGTTCGAAGAAAGACGGAATCGTCTTCCCGACGCGCAAACATCAACGTTCGGACAACGCCACGCTGGCTTAACTGCTCTAGTATCAGTCTAGATCATCGGACAAACATCGAACCAATTTCTTCCTTGTTCGTGCATCCAATCGCTGGACTGCGTCGGCCCCCAAAGGCCTGGCTCGTACGTATACAGGGTTGGCGCGGCCGGGCTTTTCCATGCCGCAATGATGGGATCGATGATCCGCCACGCTTGCTCGACCTCGTCGCTCCGTGCGAAAAGACCAGGATCTCCGAGCAAACCGTCCAGCAATAGCCTCTGGTAAGCATCTGGAAGCTCTTTTCCGTTGGAGTCGAATCGGAAATCCAATTCGCTCAGTCTGAGCTTCATATCGGAATCCGGGACTTTGGACTGGAAATGGAGCTGCATGCCTTCTGCCGGTTGGATTTGAATCACCAGCCTGTTGGCTTCTGGTCGATACGATTTTTGTTCACCGAAGAGCATGTGCGGTGGTTCGCGAAACTGAATGACGATTTGCGTGGTGCGGCAAGACATCGCCTTTCCGCTTCGGAGATAGAACGGTACGCCCCGCCATCTCCAATTGTCTATATAGAGTTTCAAGGCAGCGAAAGTCTCGGTTTGACTATCGTCCGGAATCCCCTCTTCCTCGCAATATCCTTCGTATTGACCACGAACGCCATTCTCCGCGAAGTCGCTACCTTTGTAAGGGCGAACAGCCTGAAGCACTTTGACCTTCTCATCGCGAACGAACTCACCCGTGTACCGAACGGGGGCCTCCATGGCAGTCACCATCATCAATTGGAAGATGTGGTTCTGAAACATGTCGCGTAGAATGCCCGCTTTATCGTAGTAATCGCCACGCCGTCCTACTTTTACCTCTTCAGCGCAAGTGATTTGCACGTGATCGATATAGTTTCGATTCCAAAGTGGTTCAAAAATCGTATTGCCGAAACGCAATACAAGCATATTTTGAACCGTCTCTTTGCCGAGGTAATGGTCGATTCGATAGATTTGATCTTCTCGAAAGGTCTGATGGATCGAATCATTCAACTGTCGTGCTGTTACCGAATCGGTTCCAAAGGGTTTCTCAATGATGACTCGACGATGGCCGTGATTATCTACGTTGAGTCCTGCTTTGCCCATTTGCGCAATCGCGGTAGCGTACAACTGCGGCATGGTTGAAAGATAGTAGACGCGATCGGTCTGTTGATCTCCTTCGATATCATTCAAAAATGCACCGAGCTTATGAAAGTCTTGCTCGTTGCTGATATCGCCAGGAAGGTAATAGATCGATTCAGAAAACGCTTTCCAATCGTCCGCGGCGAAGTCTGCTTTTGCGTACTTTTCCGTCGTCTCGGCGAGCTGAGTTCGCCATTGTTCCGATGTGAAAACACTCCTCGCTACACCTACAATACGTGTCGGCTTCGGAAGCTTCTTCCGATGAAACTGTCGGTACAGTGCAGGTATTAGCTTTCGACTCGTTAAATCACCCGAGGCACCAAAAATTACCATCGTGTGGGACATGTCGTCAACTTTCTAAGTAGGGGTTTGCTGCATGTACCTCGTTAGGTCCACCATCAATAGGCTCGATAGCCCAATCGCTTTCGAATCCCATCCATCATGGGTCCGATCACGCGATCGTTATCTCGTGAGACAAGAGCACTAACCCCTTCCGCGGGAGACGCTTGGAATTTTGTCAGTAGCTCCTTGGTTTCACCCATCTCAAGAACCTTGATTACATAAAAGACCGACTTGCGTCGATCAGGCGCAAACGTGGCTTCCCCAGGCTTCTTACTGAAGACAGCTTCCATGAAGTTCATGTCGACCGGTTGCAATGGCGCGACATTACCTACCTCATCCATTTGCGCTTGCATATTGAAACGCATGAACATGGGGTACATCGGATTCATCGCAGTGAAAGGCGCAGGTTCCAAGACTTTTTTCTTGTCTTCTTCCGACGAAAGAATCTCTTCGATTTGGCCGCTGCCGATCCTGCTCGCTAGATCGGCTGCCTTTGCTTCTACTAACTTCAACGCTTGTTGCGCAGTCCATACTTCCGTGACTTTGTCTTTGCAAACGTCGAAGGATGGAACTTCTGGTTCCTTTAGTTCTGTTTTCCACGACAGGTACTGTACAGCGGATTGACCCATTCGAGACGTTGAAATCAAGGGAGTCCATGTTGCACCTTTTTCCTGAGTCGCCTGAATGAATGCTCCAATAGGGACCGGTTGAGCTCGCGGATTGATGCTTACCGCAGATTGTCCAATAGGATGAAACATTACCGTTTCGGAATCTACCATCCCGGTTGTTCCATAATCAAAGCCGTAGTCTGCAGCGATCTTCTTGAGGTCGAGTTTTTCAGGTTCGACGGTATCAGGCACTTTTTCCTGGACCGCTCGAAGATACTGATAGCGTTCCGATTGGTAGATATTCATCATCCCGTAAACTTCGCGAACTTTGTCTTCGACAATGCTCGTCGCTGTGGCTGTCGCAAGCTCACGAGCGATTCGGTCCTTGACCTCATCAAAGGTCTGCGTTCTCATCGGGGTTGAGTCTGCGATGGGCTCCGACGGATTGGCAGGCTGGACCGAGTCACCCAATGTCATGCTTGGCAACGTAGGAACCCCGGGCTTCTCTGTCGTTGGAGGCTGATCCACAGGCTTTGTTGTCTCCGTGCTTCGCGGCGTGTCCGAAGCATTCGCAGGTGCATCTATTTGTTCGCGAAGCGGATTTTCAAGCGCTGGCGTCGCGACGTCTGGAGTTACTGCTGGAACGGAAGGGGTTGCCTGTACAGGCGTGGCGGGTGCCGGTGCAGGCGCAGTGGGTGCCGGTGAGTCCGCAAGCGGTTGTACGGTTGGCTTTTCTTCTTGATAAGAAACCAACCGGATTTGCCCTTCAGGCCTGTTCAAGCTCGAAGACTTGGGCGGTTCTTTCCCAGGGCCCTTTGGCGCATCGATAGAAGGCACGACAGGTGTTTCGCTTGGTGTCCCCTTCGGCGCATCGACCGCCGGTTCCGTTGCTGGAGCGGTTGAGGGTTCGACAGGCTTCACTGTCTCGGCCGGATCAACCGCACCGTCTGGAGAGGGGAGCGAAGGAGGGGTTGTTGGCCTATCCCCGGTCGGGGTAGAACCACTGGGGACAGCAGGATCCGCTGTGTTCGGGAGACCGGAAGCATCGTTCTTTGGCGCTTCAATAGGAACGCGGAATTGCTTTTCAGCAACGCGCCGCTCGTATTCGGATCTCAGGGTAGCCTCAGGTATTTTGGCCATTTCTTCCTGAACGAACTTTTCTGTGTCGATCGACAGAAACTCAAAGTCTGCCATCGCGGGTGTCATGAACGCCGGGGCGGATTCGAGAGTGTTGGACATGCGAATCATGCCACTGCCGGCTGCATAGAGATCTTTTAACTCTTTATCCGAAGGCTTCGTTTTGACTTCAGCCAGAAAATCCTTGACATAAACGGGATACGCTTTGATTTTGGCGGTGCGATTCAACCTGAGGTATTCTCGCCAATTCTTGCTGGGAGTCGTGAGCGCCGGCATAGCGACGATTTGAGAATTGCGGACATCTTCAAAGTTCAAACCGGCACGCATGAGCCGCATCATTTCTTGATAAACCAACTCGTCCTTCATCACGCGCTGGAACATCGGCATGGTTAGCCGACGTTCGGTGGAAGTCAGCATCAGTTTCTGAATGGTCTTGCCATCGAGCTTTCCGTCAACGAATCTTGTCAAAAACTGAGTCACGGCATCGTCATCGAACTGAATACCCATGCGTTGGGCTTCGGTTTGCAACAACCTACGATCGATAATGACTTCCGGGTCCAAAATCGATTGATACGGCGTGATCCCGAACATGTTTTGTTGCGGGAAGAAGCTCGGTACCTTAGGAACTCCCCCATTCTCATCGACCTTGGAGTACAGTTCTCTCAGGAAACGGTTTACGAGTTGGAGATCCTTTTGATCCTGTTCGATCTGAACAACTCGCATGGCCCCGCCGCTCCAGGACGCGACGACCGGATTTGGTCCGGACCGACCGTTGGTTCCGCCATCCATAAAATACTGAAGCATCGGAGCGATGACAAAGGAGATAATTGCAACGAGAACGGCCGCTGCCATCCATAGCCGCTGATTCTTTCTAAAAATTTCGAAGGGACTTGCCATACCCGCATCTATCCTCTGATTTGCTCCAAAACCGAAACTACCCCCAAGAAAATCCTGGTTGCCGCTGGATTGTAGGGTTTCCACCGGCTGATGCAATTGCACTGTAAACAATCGTTGGGGGGCTTGACAAATTATCGACTCTCAGGCCAAAAACGCTATGTGGGAGAAACCAATGGTGACAGGATCGTCCAGCCTTTCTCCTAAAAAGTCCTTTTGGCACAAAAGATTGCAATTGGTTTATGAGCGAGAAAAAATCCCTCGTCATTGTCGAATCACCCGCAAAAGCGAAGACCATCGCCAAATATTTGGGGAGCGGTTTCCAAGTCGAAGCGTCGATTGGGCACATTCGTGATCTGCCGGGGGGAGCAAAAGAAGTGCCTGCCGAGTACAAATCGGAGTCATGGGCGTCGCTCGGAGTAAACGTCGATGACGGGTTCGCTCCTCTTTATGTGGTCCCGTCCGATAAGAAAAAACATATTTCGTTTTTGAAGTCTGCATTAAAAGATGCCAAAGATCTCTATCTCGCGACGGACGAGGATCGTGAAGGGGAGGCCATTTCGTGGCATTTACGAGAAGTTCTTAAGCCCAAAGTCCCCGTCCATCGGATGGTTTTCCATGAAATCACCAAGGAAGCGATCCAAAGCGCGTTGAAATCAACGCGAAGCATCGACGAGGGGCTGGTCAAGGCACAAGAAACGCGACGGATTCTCGACCGATTGTACGGTTATGACGTTTCCCCGATCCTATGGAAGAAAGTTCGGCCGGGTCTTTCCGCTGGCCGTGTGCAAAGTGTTGCCGTTCGATTGATCGTAGAACGCGAACGAGAACGCATGGCGTTCCATTCCGCTACTTATTTTGACCTCGATGCTCTTCTGGAAACCTCTTCAAAGGAACGATTTACGGCCTCGTTGACCAGCGTCGCGAATCGTCGAATCCCAGCCGGGAAAGATTTTGATGCAGCCACTGGAAAAATCAAAGATTCGCAGTTTCTAGTACTCGATCAAGCTGCAGCAGAAGCGCTGAAGGTGAGGCTCGCAAAAGCCGAGTTCAAAGTTACAAGTGTCGAGGTCAAGCCTTATACCGAACGACCGAAAGCTCCGTTCACCACAAGTACTTTGCAACAAGAATCGAACCGCAAGCTAGGGCTTACCGCTCGCGACACCATGCGGATCGCACAGAGTTTGTATGAGAACGGTTACATCACTTACATGCGTACCGACTCGACGACCCTGTCCAAGGAAGCGATCAATGCAGCACGCCAACTGGTTCGGTCACAGTATGGTGAGAACTTTCTTTATCCAACTGAGCGAACCTACGCGACAAAAGTCAAGAACGCGCAGGAAGCTCACGAAGCGATTCGACCAGCCGGTCATCCGTTTCAATTGCCGGAAGCGATTCGAGGCGAATTATCCTACGATCAGTTCCGACTCTTCGATTTGATTTGGAAACGGACTATTGCTTCGCAGATGGCGGACGCTAGAAAACGTCGCGTTGTTGTCACGATTGAAGCGGACGACGCGATCTTTCAAGCGACCGGTACATCGATCGAGTTTGAAGGCTTCCTCCGTGCTTACGTGGAGGGTAGCGATGATCCAGCTGCCGAATTAGCAGAGAAGGAAAAATTACTTCCTGTCATGAAGGCAAAGGATCCTTTGCAGGCAAAGTCGATTGATGCGATCTCCCATACAACGCAGCCACCCGCGAGATTTACGGAAGCATCGTTAACGCAAGGGCTGGAAGAACGTGGCATCGGTCGTCCGAGTACTTACGCTGCAATTATCGACACAATACTTCGGCGCGACTACGTGTTCAAAAAAGGGAATGCGTTGGTTCCTAGCTGGACTGCATTCGCGGTAATTCGATTGCTAGAAGAGCATTTTAAGTCCCTCGTGGATTATCAATTCACCGCTGAGATGGAAGACTATCTTGATCAAATCAGCCGCAACGAACGTGGCAACTTGGCCTACTTGCAAGAGTTCTATTTCGGTGTCGATGGGATCGAAGAAAGCCTAGCGCCAGGAGGAGTAGGATTGAAACCTCTTCTAGAGCAAAAAGTAGCGGAAATCGATCCGCGGACGGCATGCTCCTATCCCTTGAGTGGCAATCCTATAGACACCGCTCCTATCGTCGTTCGGGTCGGAAGATATGGTCCATTCATTGAGCGTGCCGAACAACGAGCAAGCCTCCCGGAGGACCTCGCTCCAGATGAACTAACCTTTCAATACGCCCAAGAGTTGCTCGCGAAACAACAGATCAGTGAGGAACCACTCGGAATGCATCCGGAGTCTCTCAAGCCGATCTATATCAAACAAGGCAGGTTTGGTCCTTACGTGCAGTTGGGTGGTCCGGACGATGAAGAGAAGAAAAACGCTTCACTACTAAAAGGCATGAGCGTGGAAACGCTCGATCTAGAGACCGCTGTCAAACTATTATCATTGCCTCGCGATCTTGGAAAGCATCCAACAGATGGCGAGCCTGTCGTCGCAACTCAAGGGCGATTCGGCCCTTACCTAAAGCATGGATCGGACTCCCGTTCTTTGCCTGCAGGCGTGGGGCTTCTCGAGATTACGCTAGACCAAGCTCTTGAAATCTTAGCACAACCCAAGGCAGCGGGACGTGGTCGCGGAGCCGCAACCCCAGCGCTGAAAACGATGGATGAGTCCCCGGTCACCGGCAAAAAGATCGAACTGCGGGATGGTCGATACGGTCTCTATGTGACCGATGGTGAAACCAACGCATCCCTACCCAAAGATGCCAATGGCGATGAACTCACCTTTGCACAAGCTCTGGATCTTCTTGCGGCCCGTGCTGCCGCAGGCGGATCCAAAAAGAAAACGTCTAAGAAAAAGACGGCCAAGAAAGTAACCAAGGGGACGAAGGCCAAGAAGAAAAACGCCGACGATGGTGACGAAGAAAAGGTCGCATCACCGAAGAAGTCTGTGAAGAAGAAAGCGACGAAAGCAACAAAAGCTTCGAAGAAGACCACGAAAAAAAAGACAACTAACGAAGAAACAGAGTAGTCGCAATGAGCTGGAAAAGCGGATCCAATTCCTTGGCTAGCCCTTATTTGGAATCGCTTCGTTTGACTG
>JAJTID010000235.1 GCA_021300155.1 Pirellula sp. | reverse complement strand
CGCATCGAAAACCAGCGATTGGCTTCGTCTGGTTGACGATTCGCGCTAAACTCTTGCTTGCTTAACTTTCCGTCCCCATCCTTGTCCAAAGCAACAAAGTTCTTCGCACGCGTCGCTTCGCTGTCCGCAGCGTTAGATTGCTTTTTCGTGTTGGGGCGACTCGCAACTGATTTTGATTCAGGCAACGGCAAATAATCGAAATCAAGAATCATCTTCTCAATCATCGCTTCTCGAAGGGAGTTTTCTACTTCAACGACGGATGGATCGCCAGCAAGGTTATTTAGTTCCGATGGATCGTTGTCGAGATCATACAACTCGTAAACCGAACGCGGTGTAGTGAAATAGGTTTTCGACACGCCATCACTTAGTTGCTTCGCTTCGTTGGCAGCTTTGATTTGATTCCAAGCTGCTCCACCAGCCGAATCGACTGGCGAATATGGAATCCATGGCGTGCAATTGTAGATTAGTTTGTATCGATCGCTTCGCACGGCGCGAGCCAGGTCGTAACCGCTATTGGACATGGTTGCACTAACACTCGCAGAACCATGTGGTCCGCGTTCTACGAAAACATGCTCGCGAGGTTTGTATTGTTTACCGATCAGTAAATTCCAAAAACTCTGCCCCGTCATTTTGTTCCCAGCCTCGATTCCGGCTGCGTCGAGCAATGTGGGTGCAATGTCTTCGCCGCTCAGCAAGACTCGTGACTCCACTCCTTTTTGTGGGGAATTGGGATAACGCACGATGAGTGGCACGTTGGAACCCGGGTCGTAGAGAGAACCTTTTCCGTGAGGCAAGGCTGCTCCATTATCGCCTGCGAACACAATGATTGTCTTGTCGTATAGCTCTCGCTCCTCGAGCACTTTCAATACCGATGCGATCGACTCATCCAAGCGATTGACTTCGGCGGAATAGTCTGCAACTTGTTCTCGGACTCCCGGGAGATCTGGCCAATGATCTGGCAATTTCAATGTAGCAGGATCAGGTCGGAAATGTGCTGGTGCGTCCCAAACATGGTGTGGGTCGCTAAAGTTTGCCCACATAAAGAACGGTCGATCCGATGGGCGTCCATCGAGGAATGTTGCTACGGTCGCGGCAACTTGTTTGTCGCCTGAATTCTGCAAGAAATCGACCCTATCGCGAAAGGTCTTCATTCCATGCTTGTCTAAAATCGCATTGGCAACGGGATCTTTCGATGATCCATCCAAATGAAAGGATCTACCACAGACGCCTGTGTAATAGTTGCCTTTGGACTTCAGCAATTCAGGCAAAGTCTGTTCGTCGCGCGGAAGCGGCGAAGAAAAGCGAGTCATGCGAGCCGCCACAGGGGAACGCCCTGTCATCAATGACGCGCGAGAAGGAACACATTGCGGACAAGTCGTAAAGTAACGATGGAATCGGATTCCATCTTTTGCCAATCGATCGATCGTTGGCGTATGGACGTTTGTGTTGCCATAACAGCTTAGGTACGGATAGCTATGATCGTCACTGAGCAACAGAAGAATGTTAGGCTTGTCATCGGCTAACGAAACGGAAATCCATTTTGTTGCCATCCAAGTTATCAACAAAAAGATCGTAGCGGTTCGGACAAAATGGTGTGTCATAGAAAGTACCACGATTCAGTAACGATAGCGAACAAGCCATTACAAACAAAGGTCGCTCGTTCGAAGAGCGACCTTCAAAAGATGGGAACTAGGCCAAGCCTATCAACTAGCCTTTCTTCGCGGCATCGTATCGCTTGCCAACTTCGTTCCAATTGACCACGTTCCAAAACGCAGCGACATAATCAGGTCGGCGATTCTGATATTTGAGGTAGTACGCATGTTCCCAAACATCCAAACCAAGAATCGGTGTTCCTTCGATACCGGCAACAGCCTTGCCCATCAAAGGGCTGTCTTGATTGGCAGTCGAGCCGATCTCAAGCTTACCATTGTTGAGAACGAGCCATGCCCAACCGCTTCCGAATCGGGTGGTAGCAGCAGTAGCGAGCTTCTCCTTGAATGCCTCAAAGCTACCAAAAGTGGCTTCGATGTCAGCAAGCAATGCTCCGCTCGGTTTTCCACCGGCGTTCCAGCCAATGATTTGCCAGAAAAACGTGTGATTGACGTGTCCACCAGCGTTGTTACGAACCGCAGTACGCTTGTCTTCGGGGACAGCGCTAAGATCCTTGATCAGCTCTTCGGCCGTCTTGGACTCAACCGCGGTTCCTTCGACTGCTTTGTTCAGATTGGTTACGTACGCTTGATGGTGTTTTCCGTGGTGGATCTCCATCGTTTGCGCGTCGATGTGTGGTTCCATGGCGTTGGAAGCGTATGGAAGAGGTGCTAGCGTATGTGCCACAGGTGTACTCCGAGGATTGAGTGGTATGGTTGAAATGTTAAGACATTTGTCACGCCCCATTCTAGCAAAATGCAAGATTCTGGCACCCTTCAATCGAAAATTGGAGAACCCCAGATGTTTTGGGGGGCAATTGCGAGTTACAATCCTACGAGTCGTTCAAAAACCTGCTGAATCCTGCGCATCGCTGCGTTTTTTGAGACTAAACCGATGACTCGATCTCCACTCGTGAAAGCGTCCGAACATTCGCATTCGCATGCTTTTCGCTCTCTGAACCCACTGGTCACCGAAGGGCTCTCGGTCGCTAGCCGACGAAATTTGCTCAAATCGAGTATGCTCGGGATGGCAGGACTGTCTCTTCCGCAGCTACTGCAAGCGAGGGAACCGATTGACCGCGGAGGGCTGGGTGCCCCCAAGGGAAAAAGCGTAATCTTGCTTTGGATGACGGGGGGGCCAAGTCAAATCGACACATGGGATCCAAAACCGGATCGGCCGCCTCAAAATCGCGGTCCCTTTGGAGTGATTCCCACTACACTTCCCGGCGTCATCATCTGCGAGCATTTGCCCAAACAAGCCGCGATGATGGATCGCTTTACGATCCTCCGATCCGTCGATGCGAAATCCAGTAACCATGAACCCAACATGGTATTTCAAACCGGAAACTTGGAGGCGGAACCTCGCACAAATCCAGAAGCCGTTCGCTACCCTTCGATCGCCTCCGTCATTGCAAAGCACCACGGTAGCCATCGCAAAGGTATCCCTCCAAATATCGGTTTCTATCGCTCGAAGAGTCATATCGCATTCGCCGGAGATCTCGGTCAACAATTCGATCCGTTCCCAGGCAACCTCGCATCGAAACTACCTATCTACGACTTGATCGGAAACAACACGGGCAAATCGACCGCGGGTGAGATGTTTCAATTCGCGAAGGGGCTTAGCTTTGAACGGATGTCCGACCGACGAAAATTGCTCGCGGACATCGATACGATGCGTCGCGATATTGATCAATCACGAGTGATGGAAGCCATGGATGCTTACAATCAACAGGCGTTTGATTTGCTACTAGGACCTGAGACACGACAAGCATTTGACTTAAGCCTCGAATCAAAAGCGACTCGCGAACGGTATGGAGATCACCTATGGTGCCAACAGGCATTGCTCGCGCGACGATTGGTCGAGTCGGGGTCGGCGTTCGTAACGCTCGATCTTAGTTACCATACGGCAAGCGGAACGTGGGACAATCACGGCGACAATATTCCACCCTACGGTGGCATATCGAAGGGGCTCAAGCCATTGCTTCCCTTGTTTGATCATTTGTTAACCACGTTGGTGAGTGATCTGGAGGAACGCGGAAAGTTAGATGATGTGCTGGTGATCGCGATGGGTGAGTTTGGCCGAACGCCGATGATGGGCACACAAGGCAGCACGGACGGACGAGACCATTGGCCAAATGTGATGTCGATGGTCATGGCTGGTGGTGGATTGCGACATGGACAGGTGATAGGCTCGACCGACAAAGACGGTGGTTCGATTCGCGAACGTGCCGTAACTCCTGGCGATTTGGCGGCTACACTCTATCGGTACTTTGGCGTTCCTTTGGAAACACAATACGTTGACTCCAGCGGTCGTCCTCGCAATGTGGTCAATCACGGCGCCCCGATATCGGAATTGGGAGTGTAGAGGAAAAAGGCGTGGGATGGCCCTGGAACGTATCGGATGCCTTTTGGCGTCACAAAAGGTTCCTTCCATCTTACGGAATACGGAAGTCATTGCGTTTGAGTCTCGCGGGCATCGTCGACCAACAAGAAATTTATTGGACGAACTAACCTCCCTCCAAGCCCCCCATGCCGCAGTGAAACCTTAGTTGCGAATGTCGCTGCCGCGTCGGCACGCACAATCAATTAACGCGATAGATTGGAACTGCAAAGTCAACACAAGATGCTATTGTCAATCAATCGGGTCGTTCCAAGTCTGGCAGCAATAATCGCAACAGCAGGCGACGTTACTTCGGAAAGTGGTTCCAACGTGTCACCGTCGACGATCCGAGCATAATCGATCGAATCGACGGGCGCATTGAGCAATATTTTCGTCATTTCGTTTTCAATGTCTGCTACGTTGTGACAGCCTTCTTCGACCATGGAGTTGGCTGCTTTCAATGCTCGGCTCAAACTGAGAGCACGCGAACGCTCGGAATCATTCAAATAACGATTGCGACTGCTCATCGCTAAACCATCGGGCTCGCGAATCGTATCGCATGTCACTATTTGAATTGGCAGATTTAAATCCTCGACCATCGCTCGAATCACCGCCACCTGCTGATAGTCCTTGCGACCAAAAAAGGCAACCTGAGCAGGCACCATCATAAACAACTTGAGGACGATCGTCGTTACCCCACGATAATGCCCAGGTCGAATCTCACCTTCCCAACGATTGGCTACTTTCGGTGGTTCGACATAAGTCGAGTGCTCGGGTGCATAGACTTGTTCTGAATTTGGTACGAACACGATGTCGCAGCCGACGGAATCCAGTTTTTCCAAGTCCGATTCGAGGGTTCGCGGATACTTACTAAAGTCCTCCTTGGGACCAAACTGCGTTGGATTCACAAAAATCGTAGTGGCCACGATGTCTGACTGGAGTTTGGCCTGTTGTACCAGAGAAATATGCCCTGCATGCAGCGCACCCATGGTTGGTACAAGCCCAACGCGATTTCCGTTTCGTCTTTCAAAGTCCACCAATGCGTAGACTTCGTGAGGTGAGTGAACGACTCGCATGGTGCTCTTTCGCGTTGCTGGAACGAAACTATCCGAAGTAAGCGACTGCGTTTTGAAAGACTTTCAGCCCCTCGCCATGCTCAGGTTGTTCGCGTCGCCGAGTCCATTGCGGATGGTTAGTGGCGAATAGATGTCGCTCTGGGTGAGGCATCAATCCAAAGATTCGCCCACTAAAATCGCAAATGCCTGCGACGTTCGACTCAGCACCATTCGGATTGTCGGGAAACGCCAAAATCCTGTCGCCTGTTTCGCCAGCGGGATTGCAATACTGTATTGCTACTTGATTGCTGGCCTGCATGGTCTCACGCGTGGCGTCATCGCGAAACAAAAAGCGTCCTTCAGCATGCGCCATCGGAAGGTAGAATTGCGAGATCCCTTTCAAGAAGACGCAATGATCACTGGTTGGTTTCAAGTGCACCCAACGATCTTCGAATCGACCTTGACGGTTCCACGTTAAAGTCGCAGGTGGCGTCTTTTCCGCTTGTTCAAAAAAGATCCCCAATCGCATCATGATTTGAAAACCATTGCAGATGCCCAGAACCAAACGATCCTCTTGGCGAAACATCTCTAGCGTCTCGCTCAGAAACGTTTTGATTTGAGTTGCTAGAATTTGGCCGGCGGCGATATCATCTCCGTAACTGAATCCGCCGGGGAAGCAGAGCATCTGAAACGTCGAAGCGAGCGACGGATTCTCCATCAATTGGTTGACATGGAGTCGAACTGGTACTGCTCCCGCCATTTCAAAAGCGTACGATGTTTCCACATCACAATTCGTACCAGGGGCACGAAGCACGAGAACTCTGGGTTTTGCCATGCCTAGACATCGGGGTCGGGGGAAGCGGAATCGAAAAACAAACGTCTTGTTGGCCCATTAATGTATCCCAATTGATCCATCTTGGCAGTCCAAATCGAGGCGGAGAAATTACCCGGAAAGTTCACTCTGAGCAACGACGACTGCAACAGATAGCGTGACCAGATTGGCCCTCTTTGTCGCGATTAGAAAGCGATTGGCTCCGCATTTTAAACTGAACAACGGTTCTTGCCTTATGGCAGTCCATGGAGCCATGTCACAACTTTTTCGGCCCACATTTCGCCGTGAGCTTTAAGTCCTTTGACGCTGAAATGAACCCCTTGTCCGTTTCGCTCTCTCATGTCTCCCTTTAATGTGTCCGTGTCGGGCCCTTCTCCGGCGATTCCATCTTTCCACAATGAGGCTTGGGCTGCGCGGATGTCTGGAGATGATTCGTCACCAGGTACATGGTATGAGGTCTGAGCAACAATCCAGGGAGCATCCCAGCCAATATCTCGGCAAGAATCTCGAATGATCTTCTCCAGATACTCTCGATACAGTTGGCCCGGCAACGTGCGGGTTGGGTCTTTCTGGTTGGCATCGCTTTCCCCTTGATGCCAAAGAACCGCTCGGAAGCCGTGAAGGCCTAACTCCTTCATCTGCTCAATGAGCGTATCGTACGCCTCCCCTTTGCTCATCCATTGGCCACTGGCGTCTTTTTCAACACGACTTTCAATGGTCGGAGGCATGGGGAATAGCGAGCCTTTCGGAAGCCATTCGCGAACGCTCGTTCCGCCCACACCACACGCTACAATGCCGATCGGTACATCAAGTTTTGCGGCCAATGCATCACCGAACGCGGGAACAAAGCTGCCACTTTTTCCTTTGGCTCTCGGTTGAGGATCGTTGGCGATTGTCCACTTCGATCCATCGAACGCGACGACGCGTCCGGACTGTGTTTCGAGTTTGCCTTCGCCGTAGTTTGCCGAGTTCGATTGGCCCGCGATCACAAAGACTTCGCCGACGCCGACATGCATGACGGTCGCACTCGCAATTGCTGTATTGGCGTTTGCGATGCGCACGTCTAGTCTTTTCCAACCACCCGATTTGGATGGCACCGATGCGGATACATTGCGCCCTTCGAGGACCGATTCAATTCGTTGCCAAATTCCATCTTGCCCCTCTTCACTAAGCTTCACTTCGAGGAACGTGTTCTTGGGTATATCTTCCGAAAGTCGGCCGGCGATTCGAATCGTACCACGATCTTTCGTTTGCCGTTGAACGACTTGATATTCAATGGGCGATCGAAGTTCGAGTTCAGCGCCCTGTACGAATGCAAAACAACAAAGTCCGAAGAACACGAGAGGAGTAACAAGTCGTCTCATAATTTGTTTAACTAGGAAGCTGTCGGGCTGGTGCGGTCGAGTTCGCCGAAGAGTTCTGCTAGCGAGACCTCGAATCCGGGAAGAACATCGCCGCCGACTAATGAATGTGTTTCGTTGAGCACTTCGTACTTCGTGATGTCATGGTAGACAGCAACGGTGCGTTGGTTGATGTCGACCATCCAAACTTGGCGGACGCCAGCGTGGAAGTACTCGCGCCGCTTGCGAGCCATTTCGGCATACGTGTTGCCATCGCGGAGGACTTCCACAGCTAAGTCTGGGACGATCTCCGGCACTCTGTCCGTCGGCACTTTCCCACCAGGAAGTCGCCCCCAAGAAACAAAGGCGACGTCTGGACCGCGAACTTGACTCTTGAGAATTCGCATCATGCCGTCAGGGCCAGTGACGAGTCCGAGATTGTTCGATCTCAGAAAGCAACGCATCAGCTCGATTAAAAAACATGCAATCAATGACTCTCGCCAACCCATAATCTTCTCCACCAAGATTCCGTCCACCAGTTCGCATCTCGTGCCGTTTGAATTGCAAACGAGCAGATCTTCCTCCGTCGCAGTCCCGGGGCTCGGTTCCGTTCGCACGCGGGAGAGTGGGATATTCCCCAAGTCGATCAAGAGATCTGACAAGTTTGCAGCGACACCAGCATTGGAGTTCATAAAGATTCGCAGGATCGGAAATGATGACGTAAACCTAAGGACAGCCATCTGTATGATAGTAAAGTGTATGCCAGCAAGCTACCTGCGTGGACAGATAACCAGCGCCCGCCTGCTATCGCCGGAATATTCGGCAGGTTGCGATTCCTCGTTTTGTTGGGATCACGGGAGCAGCAAAAACCTAGGCTTGCTATCATTGGATTCATATTGCTAGCTACTATTGACCGAACTTCCTGTACGGTGGAATTTCCCATCGTCGAATCGTTTGAAGTCAAGGAGAGAAGCAAAGATGCTACGGAGAGTTTCAACAACACTTGCATTGACAATGGGGATGGCCGTAGCACAAGCTGGCTTGTCCCATGCACAATGCTACAACGGTTCATGCGGTGGCATGGCTGGAAGCTACGTCCCTGCCGGATGTAGCGGGGTCGATAGTTTTGGAAACATGTTGGGTAAAGGTACTCAACCACTTTTCGACAACTATTTTACTCGCGGGTACAACAACCAAGCGGAAGCGGGTCTGTACGTTTCGCCGATCGGCGTTCCAGGCTGGGTAGGACATACCTACAACACCTACCAACCACTGTATCCTCACCAATTCCTCTACGCCCATAAAGATCGTTATCATTCGTATTACGATGAAGGTATGGGTTTGAATCGAACTCGCGCTAGCTACTATTCGCCACCCGTGCGAACGGCTGGCAAGGGAATTTACAAGATGTTCGAGATTCCTCGCTGAGAACTCGACTTCGGACAAGGCTGAGTCGGAGACCAGTCGAAAGTATTTTTGACAACTCGAACTAGCATGGACTGTTAGTTCGAGAATTCACTGGAACTCCAATACAGGACCTTTGTCCATGATGCGTGTGATTTTGATCGGTGCGATTGCCATTGCTGCGGTCGCAATTAGTTCTGGCTCGGCCGATGCGCAAGGCCATGGCGGCAGATTTTCCGGAGCTTGGGCTGGTGCCGGGAATGGTAATGTGAACGGGATCGGTTCTCGTGCCGCGTGGATTTCTCATTCCACATGGGGAGACTATTGGGCTGACCAACAATCTCAACAAAAGCCTTGGCACGGCGAGTACTATTGGCTCCGAACGGGCCAGCCAACGGCATTGATTGTCCCTCCGACTGTCACGATGCAATCGAACTACTCGTGGGGCGTTTCTCAAAACACAATGACCCCAGTTTGGCATCAGTTTAGCGGTCGAGCTTCAAACGGCGGCGGTGGTGGCGTGTTCAAGGCAACTCCACACTGGCCTAGCCACACCGATCAATTCGGTGTTTATCCTGTCCGCGGCCCTTGGTAGGCTGGGACGTTGCGAAGGATTTCGCTGGAGCTAAGTACCCCTTTTGAATAACCTTCGGCACATGGCCGAGGTTGAGGGTACAATGGAGGACCGCGTTCAATAACGATTCCCCTCCCGCTTGCCATTGTTCCATGTTATCCCTCCCGAGCAGCTTGCTGTTGCCAAATTCTCGCCGAAGCTTTCTTCAAGGTCTCGGCGGTGGTTTTGGTATGTTAGCTTGGAATGCGATGCAACGATTGGCTCTGCCGAACGAACAGAAGTCGCTGCGTCGCGTTGGTGACATCGATCCACTATGTCCGCTGGCACAGCGAATACCGCACTTTGCCCCCAAGGCCAAGTCAGTCATCTTCCTTTTCTTGGTGGGTGGACCGTCCCAGATCGATACTTTCGATCACAAACCATTGCTAAAGGAATTGGCTGACAAACCAGTTCCTAAACCCGTTCGAGAAGCCGTGCAATCGACTCGATTCGCCAACGTGTTTCACGGTTGCGAAGATAAGATCTTGCAGAGCCCTTATTCGTTCCAACAGTACGGTCAAAATGGAACTTGGGTGAGCGAGCTAATGCCTCACTTCTCCAAGCATGTCGATGATGTTTGCTTTATTCACTCGATGCAAGCCGACTCGAACAATCATGCACCCGCCAGCTATCAATTACACACAGGTGATGTGCGCGCCGGTAAGGCAAGTTTAGGTTCGTGGGTTACCTATGGCTTGGGTTCGGAGAACGAGAATCTTCCTGGCTACGTGGTGTTATTCGATGCGGGACCACTCGGTGGGGCAGGCAATTATAGCAACGGCTTCTTGCCTCCCGCGTTTCAGAGCACTCGGTTTCGAGATCGAGGCGAACCCGTTCCCAATTTGACGCCGCACCCATCGTTCGTGGATGGACAGCGACAGTCGTTGGATTTGATTGCAGCACTGAATCACGAGCACCAGTCCAGACTCCCTGGCTTCTTGGAGTTGGACGCACGTATCGCTTCGTATGAACTCGCATATCGAATGCAATCCGCCGCGTTGGATGTTGGCCGATTGGAAGAGGAACCGCAGCATGTCCATTCGCTCTACGGTCTCGATCACCACGACAAAAGAACGCAGAGCTTTGCTCGCAAGTGTCTATTGGCACGACGACTCGTGGAACGCGGGGTACGGTTTGTGCAACTGTACGATATGCCCGACAAAGATGGTTGGGATGCGCATGCAAAGCTGACAGAGAATCACACACCTCGTGCGCGTTGGACGGATCAGCCTGTCGCAGCGTTGATCGCGGATTTGAAACAGACGGGAATGCTCGATAGTACGCTTGTCATCTGGGCTAGCGAGTTTGGTAGAACGCCCATGGTCCAAGGTGATCGAGGACGGCAACACAATGCAGCTGGCTTTACCATTTGGCTCGCAGGGGGAGGAATCAAGCCCGGGCTGCACATTGGTGCCACGGACGAAATTGGCTTGATGGCAACCGAGCGTCCGGTTCAGTTTCGCGACTTGCATGCGACCATTTTGACAGCCCTCGGGATATCGTATGAAGAACTCTCTTACTCGGTCAATGGACGCGACGAACGCCTCACGGGTGTTGAAGGTTCCGCGAGTCCGCTCAAGGATATATTCTCTTGATGCGTACGAAATCTCTTTGGATATGTATTGTTTTTTTCGCGATTCTCGCCCCTCTCGGTTGCTGCTACTCGAAGATCGCATGGGCACAATCCGAGTCGCACGAGGAACAGGAGCTAATCGGAAATGCACTATCGGATCCTAAGAATCCAATTCGTATTTTGTTTGAAGGAGAGCGATTGGGCCTTTGGTCGCTTCGACCCATCGCGAAGCCACCGATTCCTTTGGTGAAGAATACCGCATGGGTATGGAACCCTATTGACTCGTTTCTGCTGGCAGATTGGGAAGAGGAAAATGCAGTCCCCGCACCTGATGTGGATCCAAGAGCTTGGTTGCGTCGAGCGGCCAATAGCCTTGTAGGGCTTCCGTTGAGCTACGAGCTTTCCAGCGAGTTCGCAGCAGCTCCTTCGATGGAGCGTTTTGCGATAGAAGTCGATCGATGGTTGGCGTCGCCCGAATACGGAGAGCATTGGGCGAGAATGTGGCTCGATGCCATTCGCTATAGCGATAGCAATGGTTTCGACTGGGATGAGTTTCGTCCCAAAGCTTGGTTATTTCGCGATTACGTGATTCGAGCATGGAACCAGAATTTACCATACGATCAGTTCCTTATTGAGCAACTCGCTGGCGACGAGTTGTTGCCAGGTGAACCCACGACCGAGCGGGAACAGCAAATGCTCATCGCGACTGGCTATTTGCGATTGGGGCCCTATGACAACGCCGCCAAACTGTTCAACGAACAAGACCGTGCGCGTGTCGAAGTGCTGTCGGACCTCACGGAGACGACAGCCAGCGCGATGCTCGGGTTGACGATGGCTTGTTGTCGTTGTCATGATCATAAGACCGATCCCCTTTCTCATGCAGATCATTACCGCTTTCGTGCTTTCTTTGCAGCCTGTTCGTTTGCGGATGACAAGCCGTTGGAATTAGCCCACGATCAAATCGCGATCCAGGAGCATAATGCCAAAGTAAATGCTGAGATTGATGCTATCAATGCAAGGCTTCGAGAACGGATCAATGAGTTGGTGGCACTATTACATGTCGAGCCAGACCCAACGACGACAGAAAAGCCGAAGAAGAACAAGTCGAATGAAAGAACGCGCCTCCAAGCTGCCATGCAAGAGGAGCAGAAAACGGAGTTATCCAAATTCGAAGCACAGATCAAATCGCTGAAAGCTCAAATTCGTAAACCGAGTGTCGGACTCTTGATGACCGACTCGAAGGAATCGATAGACAAGATAGCCGTGTTGTTTCAAGGTGATCATCGCGATCCGCGTGACATGGTAGAGCCCGGCTTCCCCTCAGTTTTGTATCCCAATACACCTACGATCGAAAAGCCAATTTCAGAGACGACAACAGGTCGTCGTCTTACCTTGGCCCGTTGGATGGTTTCGCGAGAGAATCCATGGACGGCCCGAGTGATTGTCAATCGACTTTGGCAAATGCATTTCGGTACTGGTATTGTGGATACGCCAAACGATTTTGGATGGACCGGATCTTTACCTGCAAACCCAGGACTGTTGGACTATCTCGCAACGGAGCTTGTAGAAAGCGGTTGGTCTATCAAACATATACAACGACTGATCGTGACGAGTCATGCATTCCAACAACAATCATTGCCAACCGGAAGTAAGCTCAGTGACTCCACAGGGCGAGTGTATCGCTCGTGTCGAGTGGGACTGAAACGATTGAAAGCCGAAGAGCTTCGGGATGCGGTCCTGCTGGTTTCCGGTCAGCTTCAACATCGAGCGGGTGGTCCACCTGTTTGGCCAAAGCTCTCCGATGACATTCTGCAAGCCAACCCGGCAGTGCTCGATGACAACGAAACAAAAACCAAGGGTTGGTACCCGTCCGCTCCGTCTCTTCAGACGGCTCGCAGTATCTATCTGATTCAGAAACGTACGCTGCGGCTACCATGGTTGGAGACATTCGACCTGCCAGAGAATACGGTCTCTTGTCCGAAAAGAGATACATCCATCGTCGCACCTCAAGCATTAGCGCTCTTGAATGGCGAAATGAACGTTAGTGCTTCGCAAGCACTTGCCAACAAATTCAAAGCCACGCACGTGACTTTAGCAGCGCAGATCGAAGGGTTGTTTCAAGCGGTTCTAGCACGCAATCCGAGCGCCGAGGAACGATCACTTTCGGAGACGTTTCTCGTAAATCGTGACTTGGCTGAATTGACAAATGTATTGCTGAATTCGAATGAGTTTGCGTTTATCAACTAGTGGGAGATTCTGATGAAGTTCTTGATGTACTGTTTTTTCATGACGCTTCTCGCGGTGAGTTGTCATGCAACGTTTGCCGATTCGATCGCAGGTAAACGACCGAACATCGTATTCTTCTTTACCGACGACCAAGGCTACGGTGATATCTCAGCTCACGGGAATCCTATTCTCAAGACACCTAACTTGGATCGATTGCGAGGAGAAGGCGTACGCTTTACCGACTTTCACGTCAGTCCAACCTGCTCGCCCACTCGAAGTGCATTGTTTACGGGTCGGCATGAGTTCAAGAATGGAATCACACATACCATTCTCGAACGTGAACGACTGACACTGCAGGCCAAGACACTTGCACAAGTACTACGCGAAGCAGGCTACTCAACTGGCATTTTCGGGAAATGGCATTTGGGGGACGAAGACGAGTATCTTCCCAAGGCTCGCGGCTTTGACGAGATGTTCATTCACGGCGGTGGAGGGATTGGGCAAGTTTATCCGGGCTCCTGCGGAGATGCTCCCAACAACAAATACTTTGATCCGACGATCCTTCACAATGACAAGTTCGTCAAGACCAGTGGCTATTGT
>JAJTID010000082.1 GCA_021300155.1 Pirellula sp. | reverse complement strand
GGATCGAAGCCGCTATCTTTGCAATGCTGAAGCACTTTGCGGGTGTCACCCACAATGAACATCGTGCCGACTTTTTTCCCTTCGCGACCTTCGCGGCCGATTTGAACAGCCAAATCGATGACGATCTTCAGATTATTGAGAGGAACTGAGCTCTCGAGTCGTTGAAGATCACGGCTCGTGAATCGGCGCATGCGCTCGTCGAGGCGAATGATCGAAATCGAGTCCGCTCGATTGACTTCGAATCCACAGTAGACGGCGATCACGTCGCAGTGGCTAGCCAGAAGCTCGTCGGCTACCGATTCGATCAATGCGTGCTGGAGCCGTTCCAGCAACGGCGAATCTTCTTTGTTAAGGACGATCGGGGTTAGGCCGTGCTTTTCGGCATCGGCCAAATCCTCCAGTTTGTCGGCCGCCACCAAAATTCGCTTGATTTCGGCAGGGATTAATTCTCGCAACCGCTCCCAATCCGTGGCGCTATCCAGCAGAAAAAGCACAGCATCAGCCTTGACCGCACAGGCTAGCCTGCCGGCGGCTTCGGTAACGCTTGCAAATTCCCGCGTAAATTTCTGAATGGTCATTCCGTTCCGTCTTGCGGGCATGTAGAGAAGAAAGAGGTTCCTACGAAGCAAGTCGCAGGGGCGTTCAAGTGTAATTTCCCAATGTTTTTTGGGCAATCGGGTCAAACAGGCTGATTTTTGACATTGCGACCACCGATTGCATCGTTATACTCCGGGGCCCGTTACGTATCGGAACTAGGCGGGATTCCATAACTTTTATCGTTGGTTCAGGTGGATCATGTCCAAGGCTTGCGAAGTCTGCGGCAAATCAGCATCAGTTGGAAACTCGGTCGAGACTCGTGGTAAGGCAAAGTACCTCGGCGGCGTTGGTACCAAAGTAACCGGTATCACCAAGCGACGCTTCACGCCAAATCTCCAATCCATCAAAGCTTCCCTCCCAAATGGTGAAGTGCGAACCATGCGAGTTTGTGTTCAATGCATCCGCAGCGGACGCATTCGAAAGGCTGTTAAAAACAAGCCTTTCGCGATTCCAAGCTAATTCCCTTCGGCACGAAAGTGTGAGTGCCGATGTCGCTAACTCTCGACGACGTCAAAAGAATAGCTAATCTTGCTCGGCTCTCCTTTACAGAGGATGAGCTAGTGGAAATTACCGAACAATTGGGTAATGTCGTGGAATTGGTAACTGAGCTTTCTCAGGTGGATACCGATGGGATCAGCCCAATGGTTCACGCCATCGAAATTGTAAATGTTTTGGTTGAGGATAAAGTGCTTGCTTCCCTGCCGCGAGAAGAAGCTTTGAAAAACGCACCTTCTTCCGACGACGAGTGTTTTCGCGTCCCAGCGGTTTTGGGGTGATTTGTGTGGACGATCAGGTCGTTTCTCAACACAGATACACCTGCATTGGCCAAGATTTGGAGCGCACACCACCACTCGGTCCATTCTCACGCAGCTTGCTCCACCGTCGTTTGGGATTCTTGCGTTCTGTCGAAGCCCTATTTCTTTGCCGATGATCTAGCGATCGCGATCGACGACCTCGGCCACGCGATCGGATTTGTTCACTTCGGATTTGTGGGGGATGAATCCTCGCAGAGTATGAGCAGGGAGCATTGTGCGATTCACAAAATATGCGTCTTACCTAGTGCCGATGAAGACGCTATCGCGAGAATGCTGCTGGCTCATGCCATGCATGCGCTGACATCTCGAGGCGCAACCGTCTGCACCGGGCTCGGAGCTGGTGGGGTTGGCGGTTTCTACCAAGGAATTGCAGACGGCGACAATCTGATGGGGGTCGTAGCATCGGACACGAAGAGTCAAAAATGGCTACGCGTAGCTGGCTTTTTACCGAATCGCCCTACCGAATCTTGGGAGCTTGATTTGGCTTCGTTTCGTCCGCCCATGGATCGATTGCAAATCCAAGCAAGACGCACATGCACGATTGGAAGGATGCTGGACGAAGATTACGAACATTGGTGGACAAGCACAGTTTTAGGTCATTGCGAACAAACTCGATTCCACCTGATGCTGAAATCACCGCCGAGTCTAGGGGGAGTCCTCATGTGCTGGTACCCCGATCCTTCGCTTGTCGGTTTAGATTCGAGTCTAGTGCGAATGATTCTTCCTGAGGTACCGGCCGGAGAAGAGTCGCGAGAGCAGTTCCTTTATCTTGTCGCAGAGTCGATGCGGCAATTGCAGCAGGACAAAAAGCGGGCAGTAAGGTCGATAGCATCCGCGGATCAACAACGAACAATCACGCTGCTTCAACGACTCGGTTTTCGCTCCGTAGATCATGGTCTGATCTTCGAAAAGCAGTTGGCTTCCTAACGAGGTAGCATCTCGATTAAGCGAATACAAGTTTGCCTTTTCAGTGACGGTCAACTAAAGCGGACACGTGACCCCTGCTGTCTCTATCAACATCGTACTTGTAACGTCACTCGCTAGAGTTGTCTTCATGAATCGCAGAGCCGTTCAGCTTATAGAGAAAACGGCGTAGCGATTCGCGACTCCCTTCAGGAACACTCGCACGAAACCAGGATACGAGTTGCTGAAAATCCGCAGCACTTGAGAACCATTCCTCTTTAACGAAGAGATAACCTGATTCATCCCAAGCTACTAAGTAGTCCTTGGTCATGTGATGACACACCAGACGAGCATCGCAAAAAATTGTGATCGATAGATGGCCATATAGAATCGAAGCTGAGCCCATCTTGAAAAAGGGTTCAAATTTTCAAGATCGAGGGCAGCATAGAATGTTCTAACTTCTTGCGGATTATGGTCACATTGGACTGCAATAGAGCCCGGTGGAGGCAATGGAACTGTGGTCTGGTCTGGGTTTGACTGAAGTGCCAGTTTCTTTTTCTCAATAGATCGATAGTGCTTGTTGAACAAGAAGATAAATGTCTGAATTCGTTCTGTATCCACCTCCGACAAAGCGCGAGAGGAAATGCCGAGAAGATCTCCGGAAGGTGTGAAGATCTGGACCGAGCTATTCAGTTTTTGGAACAAGACCATGCGATAATCCATCCAGTAAGTTCCGTTTATCGAAGCCTCCTGTCCGCTTACGGAAATCTCTAGCCAGTCTTTCGCGAACACCAGTTTGGAAATGTCCCATGGCTTGATCTTTTGAAGTTCCCAAAACCGCCAAGTATTCACAGGGACATCGAGAATGGTCCTGCGTTTTGGGGACGCCCATCGGAACCGTTGGTCGATACTGAAGACGATCAAAGCTAAGGCGAATAGACAAAGCCGGGTTAGGTTCCATAGATTGGAACCCAGGAAGATCATTGAGCAGAAACAAGAAAAGCCGAAGCAAAGGAACAGGAATGCTCCTTGAATGTACTTCTTTCCATGTGCATCGAAAACCTGGAGAGCTTCTGACTCGGTAAGCGGATTGTCAATCACAAGAGATTCGTGCCAATAATCCAACAAGATAGCGTCTTCGGATTCTGCAATCGAGGGCGCGTCAATTCTTGAAGTAACTGCATATGGATTAAGTTTGTTCATCAGAGTGTCGCAACATCCTGTTTCTCAAAGCTATCCACAATCATTTTTGCAACTCAAGCATTTTTGGCGATCGGTCAATGATGGGATACCAGCCGATGTCGTTGCAAAACAACTTCAAATGACATCAGCTTCCGTCCGTCAATCGCGGAGTAGAATTTTACATCGATTGCGAGTGATCATGGGTGAGGCTTTGTAGTCGTTTGCTCGATAGTTTGAGCGATTGAACTATTGCTTACTTGAGTCCGATGGGGGCTTGGTTGATTCCGCAGGTAGTGGACATAGTTTTGCTCTGGCCAGTGATAGACCCAATTGATTCAATTCGCCAGCTTCTCTTAGTCTTCGATCGATCGCTTCGCTAGACATCTCTACTTCGATGGTGCGTTGTCTTTTTTTCTCGTTACTCTGTTTGCTCATCATCGCGTGCGAATCCTAGCTGTTTAATGTCTAGCAGATCTTGATCTCGTCCGGCGGCAAGCTTCATCTCGACTACGGCCCGATTCGTCAAGAAAACCCAGCATTTCTACAGCCTTACGAGCCTTTTCCAATGACTCTTGCGGTATTAGAAAATCGATATCTTTGGTGAATCTCGGATAGCCGTGAAGAGCAACGGCCATCCCACCACACAATGCATATTCGACACGATCCCTATTGAAAAGAACGACCAAATCTCGCAGTTCTTGTTCCAGGCTATTCACTATGTCTAAGGCATCTCCAAATCGACGATGACATCCCCCTCTTTCCCTGTCATGTAGTATCTTCCAACCAAACAACAAAACAAGGGCGTGGTACGCGGAACTCACGCGCTCGCAGAATTTTCCAACTCCGCATTCTTTTGCTAAACAGCAAACTTCGAGGTTTCAGAATTCTTCGATGGAAAGATTTGGAATTTGAGAGCAGATAGTAGCGGAAGGGACCCTGTGTCTGTTATCCTGCTACCCTGCGATGGACGGCTGATATCTGTCCTGCGCGATTTTCGATTGAGGCAGATGGGGTAATGCACCCGATCTCAATTCAAATTCCAGAGAGCACACAAGAGAGCTGACAATGGTCCTTTCAGGTGATGAAATCAGGTCTCGATTGGGCGGAGATGTTTGTATATCTCCCTTCGATGAAAAAAGCCTTAATCCAAATAGCTACAACTTGACCCTGCACAACGAGTTGCTCGTCTACGAAGAAGTCGTGCTGGACGCAAAGCAGCCGAATCGCTTTCGAAGACTCACGATTCCAGACGAAGGAATCATCTTGAGCCCAGGCCAAATCTATCTTGGCAGGACGGTGGAGTACACCGAGACGCACAACCTCGTGCCGATGATCGAGGGGCGTAGTTCGATCGCACGATTGGGTTTGTTCGTGCACTGTGCTTCTGGATTTGGAGATGTCGGATTCCGAGGCCACTGGACGATTGAGATGTTCGCGGTACAGCCAGTTCGGATCTACGGTGGATTGCGAATTTGCCAGATCTTTTTCCATGAACTGACTGGGAACATTCGCGAGTACGACAGCGAAAAGTACCAGAACAACCACGATATTCAGCCGAGCATGTTTTACAAAGAATTCGGCCACAACCGCGAGTACGAACAGATGGAACTCGATTTCGGTTCCCTAGCGGCTTCGTGTACCACACAGCCGAGTCGCAATGTCTCGACAGAATTCGAGCAAGTCATCGCATAGCTTGCCGTTATCGTTCGATCGGGTATCTTCGAGGATCTTCTAATACGTTCCTAAAACCCCCTTCGACCAGCATGAACCTTAACGCGATGAACACCGAACAGATCCAAAAGCTCATTCCACACAGGAAGCCTATGCTTCTGGTCGATGAAGTCGTTAGCCAAACAGAAAAGTCTATCCACTGTAAGAAAACCTTTGGACCAGACGAGTTTTTTCTTCAAGGGCATTTCCCTAATTTCCCGCTAGTGCCAGGGGTCATTCTTTGTGAGTGCTGTTTGCAAAGCGGAGCGATTCTGCTGAGTCAGTTCACACCGCAAGATGGGTCGGTGGTGCCCGTGGCTACACGAATCGATGCCGCGAAATTCAAGCGCATGGTGCGGCCCGGCGAAACGGTCGACATCGAAGTCACCTTGAACGAAGTCGTATCGACCGCTTACTTTATGACAGGCAAAGTAACCGTCGAAGGCAAGCTAGCAGCTCGACTCGATTTTGCATGCAGCGTTGCCGCTCCAGGTTAAATCGCTTGTCAGTCAGCTCACATGTCTTAGTCTTACATCCAACTTAAAGGAACCGTTTCGGGAGTAGCTATGGAACCCTATCAAACGAACCCCAAGTGGATTCTTCGCAACCGACTTTCCATCCATCCTACACCGGAAGAAGCAGCGGAAGCCGTAGGCTTTGTTCCGGAAAAGATCAGTGCGGGTACTGGCCGCTTTGGTGTTCATTTCGCGCCGTCAGTTTTGGGCAAAGCGATGGGTATGGAGTTGCTTGCCATCGATACAGGAGCGGTTCGAGTCGTTATCTTGCCCGACAGAGGGATGGGTATTTGGAAATGCGAAGTGGACGGCATTGAGTTCGGCTGGCACAGTCCTGTCGATGGTCCCGTTCATCCTAGCTTGGTCCCGACACAGGACTCAAGCGGGATTGGATGGCTAGAGGGATTTGATGAATTGCTCGTGCGATGCGGTATGCAAAGCAATGGTGCACCGGAGTTTCATCCCAACGGAACGGTCAAGTATCCGTTGCATGGCAGAATTGCCAATCTACCTGCTACCTACTTGGACGTGAGTGTGGATGTTGAGAATGGAATTCTCGATGTCGTCGGAACGGTCAAGGAATCGAGATTTCTCGTTTACTCTCTAGAGCTGCAAACCAGATATCGATTTCGCGTTGGCAGTTCAGTCATTGAGGTCGTGGACACAGTTACCAATCCGTTGACGTCGTCGACTCAGATGCAGATGCTTTACCATATCAATGTGGGACAACCGGTTGTTCAAGCAGGGACTTCGGTTCATGCTGCGTTCAAGACGTTATGCCCACGCGATGCGCGCGCTGCGGATGGGATAGACGGCTGGGATCGTTGTAATGGTCCTACGCCTGGTTATGCGGAGCAAGTTTACTTTATGGGCTCTGCCTGTGATTCGACGAAGTGGTCCGAATCGCTTCTCGCATCTGAAGATCGAACGAAAGGACTAGCGGTACATTTCGACACGCGAACGCTTCCGTATTTAAACTTGTGGAAGAATACTGCGGCGATGGAGGATGGGTATGTCGTCGGCCTCGAGCCTGCAACGAATTTCCCCAATCCACGAGGCTTTGAAGAAAAGCAAAAGCGAGTTGTATCTCTTGCGGGTGGAGAGTCGCGCGTCTTTCGATTAAAGCTACAGCCGATGGTAAATGCTCAGGATGTACAACAATCCATCGACCGAATCGGTCAGTTGCAGCCCAACAACGCCGAAGTGCATCGCACCCCGTTGAAAGATTGGTGCAATACCTAGAGTTGTGACGATCATTCGTCAAAATCCAATCCAACCCGCAGTTTTCAGAAAGTGCCAGCGATCTTTTTTCCTGACTTCTCCATTTTATGTCTTGGATAAAATGGCGGTTGGACTTAGTATCTCACGCAGAAATCAAGCTCGGAAGGCAATGGTTCTTGTGTCAACCTGTGTGAGTTTCCTCTGGAAACCTTCGTTTTAGTCGTTGAGTCGGACCCCACTTTCCACGGTGCTTCTTTGACAGAGCAGAGATCGTTTCGATCACTGTGATCCCGCGAAGAAGATTGGTTCGGCTCTCTGAAGACCGCATTCGCAGGAATGTCGTTTCGTTCGTCCTATTGTGTTGATTGGACGGATGAAAGAGAGCATACATGATACTCATTAGACGACTGTCTGACTGACCTTTGCTGACTTATGAATGAAATCGTTTTAGAAGAATCCGTTATTGTTGCGCCTGTTACTGTTGAATCTGGTGCGGTTGAACCTGTTGCTGTTGTTGAACAATCCGCTTTTCAAGCGTTGGGCCTGAGCCCAGAAATCTGCCAAGCTCTCGAGTCTTCCGGTTACACCATTCCTACCGGTATCCAGGCGGGAACGATTCCCGAACTGCTGCGAGGACGGGACGTGTTGGGCCAAGCCCAAACAGGCACCGGGAAAACGGCTGCATTCGCCCTGCCGTTGCTTTGCCGAATCGATGTCAATAACCCGAACACTCAAGTACTCGTTCTTACTCCAACGCGAGAGCTGGCTATCCAAGTTGCTGAGTCGTTCGAGAAGTATGGACAGCATTTGCGTGGCTTGAGAATCGCACCCATTTACGGTGGCAGTTCTTACTCAACCCAGATTCAAGCATTGCGTCGCGGTGCCCACATCGTTGTTGGTACTCCTGGACGGGTCATGGACCACATGCGGGAGAACCGACTCACACTGGATGGGCTTCAATGCTTGGTGCTCGACGAAGCGGATGAAATGCTGCGCATGGGGTTCGTAGATGATGTGCGTTGGGTGTTGGAGCAATCTCCTCCACACGTACAAATAGCTCTGTTTTCTGCGACGATGCCAAGCCAAATTCGCGAGATCGCAGATCGCCACCTCAAGGATCCGCACGTCGTGTCGATCGATGTCCAGCAACGGACCGCCGCAACGATTCGACAGCGATTTGTGCTAGCCGAACCGAAGCGAAAGTTCGAAGCATTGCACCGTATTTTGGAAACAGAACCCACGGACGGTACTATCATCTTCGTGAAGACTCGAGTGGCTACCGTCGAGTTGGCTGAGAGTCTGCAAGAGCTCGGCTACTCTGCTGTTGCCATCAACGGAGAGATCGCCCAATCGCAACGTGAGCGATGTATCGAACAACTCAAACAGGGAGCGTTCGACATCCTGGTGGCAACGGATGTCGCCGCGCGAGGATTGGACGTTCAAAGAATCACACATGTGATCAACTACGATCTTCCATTTGACTCAGAAGCTTACGTGCATCGGATCGGACGTACTGGCCGCGCGGGTAGGGATGGCGAAGCCATTCTTCTATTAACTCCTCGCCAGCAAGGGTTCCTTCGAGAACTAGAGCGAGCAACACGGCAGCGATTAGAAATCATGGATGTGCCGAGCATAAGTCAAGTGAACGCGACGAGAGTCGAACGATTCAAGTCCAAGATCGCAGCGGCCTTGTCTGAGACCGCTATTGCAAGCTCCGAGTTCTCTGCGATGGAACGAGTGATCACGCAATGCATGGCGGATCAATCTGTGGATGCAACAAAGATCGCTACAGCCCTCGCCTTGCTATCGCTCAACAACAAACCGTTCTTGTTGGCGGAACCCGAACGACGAGGTGGAACGGGTCGCGATCGTAATCGACGAGACGAACGACCAACGAACGGATTCGAAACCAGCTCAAGGAATAGTAGAGAGCGATCTCGCCCTGAGGGGGATACACGCTTCGAGGGTCCGCGATCCGAAGGTACACGGCCAGAGGGCGCACGGCCCGAAGGTGCAAGATTGGAAGGCAGACCAGGCAAAGACAGACCTCGCAGAGATATGGAACTCGGGGATTCTATCGAGAAGCATGAGCGTGAGCGTTTTCGCCTCGAAGTCGGCCGAACACACGGTGTCCGACCAGGGAACATCGTCGGAGCGATTGCGAACGAAATCGGCTTGGATTCGAACTTGATCGGGCAGATCACAATCTACGACGAGTTTACCAGTGTCTTCTTGCCTGCTGGCATGCCGCGCGAGGTCTTCAAGACACTTGGGCAAGCGTGGGTTGTTGGTCGGCAGCTTCGCATCTCCAAATGGAAAGACCAAGCAGCCACACGCAACAAGCCTAAAAAGCAAAAACAGTAATCAGTTGATATGGATCGACACAACTGGCAAAGTCAACCATTAACTGTAGCTTGGGACCTTTTGTCCCGAGCTGAAGGGTTTTGCAGAGAGTTAGAGTCGGCCAGGACAATTTTCCCAGCCTAGCCAGTCTTTTGTCGGCCATGTCTAGATCGATACAGCCGACAAAAGTCACGGTTTAACTGTAGCTTGGGACCATTTGTCCCGAGCGGATGGATTTTCAAAGAGTTTATTGACGGCCGGGACAATGGTCCCAGCCTACTTCGACATTTGTTGGCAGTGTCTAGATCAGCCCAT
The DNA here is from genome assembly GCA_021300155.1 of Pirellula sp. Lineage (GTDB taxonomy): Bacteria > Planctomycetota > Planctomycetia > Pirellulales > Pirellulaceae > JBKCUI01. Next base: position 16,415 of record JAJTID010000082.1, on the reverse strand, counting down.
TAACCGGTGCCAGCCACTTAGAGAATTCCAAGACAGACGCGTGGTCCATACGTCAGATGAGCGTCGGAGCGATGCTCGCGATTGGTGAAGGTCAAAAAACGGGCGATTTTGAAGATAGTCTCTGCTCGTTGGTATGTGCGCCAAGAGTTGACGAGTTTACGATGGTGGTTTTCCATCGTCTGAACGTCTCCAAGAAGGCTGCCTCTCCCGATGTCTCCGACAGTTCTATTGATCGGCTACTGCATCTTGATCGTCGCCGCTTCGTTAGCGGGTGGGAAACTTTCGTCGCTACTTCGCATGACGCACCTGCGAACGCAGTTGTTGATGAGCGGTGTCGGAGGACTGATGCTAGGGATTGCATTGTTGCATTTACTGCCGCATGCAGGCGAGGTTTTGCAGTCCCATTCGCAAGCCGGCGTCGGGACCTTGATCGGGTTGACCGTGATGTTTCTGCTTATCCGATTGTTTCATACCCACGATCATAGTGTGCCTGTGACTGAAAACGAATCGGAAGGCAATGCCGGGCACCATTGCCAACATGACCATCCACACCATCATGGTCACGTCGATGCCAAGGGAATCAGTTGGGCTGGGCTCTTCTTTGGATTGCTGTTGCACACGTTGGTGGATGGAGTCGCATTGGCCAGTAGTGTGATGGCAGATGCATCACATGGTGCTTGGTTAGGTTTAGCCGGGTTAGGGACTTTTCTAGCTGTGCTATTGCACAAACCGCTCGATGCCTTTGCCATCACCTCGGTGATGAAGAAACAGAACTGGCCAAAGTCCGCTCAGAACGGAGCCAATCTCGCCTTTTCGTTGGCGTGTCCTGCAGGAGCGTTGGCCTTTTATTTTGGTGCAACATCTTTCGCGTCCGGTTCGAGTGTTTTAGGTTGGGGATTGGCGATCTCCGCTGGTTTCTTCATTGGTATCGCATTGGCTGACTTACTACCAGAGGTCGCCTTTCATGATCATGATCGAAGTATACTAACCACAGCGTTTTTGATGGGTATTGCGATCGCTGTGGGCATCGAAAATCTACCCGGACATAGTCACAACCATGAAGAAAGTTCAGGCTTAGAATCGGAGAAGCATGATCATGATCATTCGCATGGGCACGCTCATTAAGTTCCAGGGGTGCGGAGCATGAGAGCGCCGGATGCTAAAGCATGGGTACGAATCGCGCTAGTGTTGTTCGCCTTTGCGTTTGTCAGCTATATGATTTTGCTTCCAGCGGCTGATGCTATCTTCGATGCTTATCGTGAAAAGCCACAGAAGATATCCCAAGTGCAGACCGATATGACGTACGCAGAGCAAGTTCGCTTGCGGACAATCGAAGGGATGACTGCTTTCTTGTTTTTCGGATTAGGCGCTGCCGTCGGTAGCTTTCTCAACGTCGTCGTCTATCGCATGCCACTCGGGATTTCCTTAGTCTTTCAAAGATCGCGATGCCCCGGTTGCGGGACGCAGATTGCAGGTCGTGACAATATGCCCATCCTCGGTTGGTTGCTGCTCGGAGGGCGTTGTCGAGCGTGTCAAACAGCAATCTCCTTGCGTTACCCAACGATTGAAATGATCGTGGGCGCATTCTTTCTTTTATTTTACTTTGTCGAACTCATTTCGGGCGGAATCAATCTACCGAACCGAGTTCCCAACATGTATGCCGGAGTCGTTTGGATTGTCTTCTATACGAAGTGGGACCTTATAACCATTTATCTCTTCCATTGTGTGATGCTTTGCCTGTTGCTCGCGCTGGCTCTCATGGATTTGGATCGGAAAAGATTGCCGATCAAAGCCATTGTGCAATTCCTTTTGCTGCTCGCTGTACCAGCGATATTTTTCCATCACCTGTTGTTGGTCAAGATTCCGCAGACGATCTTCGGCGTCACGATGCCCGTTTGGTCTCAAGGGTTGGTAACCGTGGCAGTGGGAGCGAGTTTAGGACTGCTAGCTGCAAAAGCGGTTTCGTATGTGAATCGACATTGGATCGCATCAGACCAATCGCACGAACACCACTTCGCTGCTGGACTCGCAATGGTGGGCGTTGCCTTAGGTTGGCAAGCAGTATTGATGACACTCCTCTTCGCTTGTGTATTGAAATTGGTTTGGTCGCTCATCCCTATCCGTCCGCCGCGTATAGAACCATTGGCAACCGAGAACAATACGAATTCAACCGAAGAGATTAGCGAAGCGATCGAATCGCAAGAAAGCCGTCAAGAGCAGTCCGCGATACAGCCGTCAGCGACGCTGAGCAAACCCGTCAATCTCTCACTCTCGATGTTCCTCTTTGTCGCGGTCTTGATCCATCACGTGGGGTGGCGATGGATCTACGGTTTGCTTCCATTTTAAAACATAAGCGTTGAGTAGCGCTCTATCGTTTGTCTAGCCGATAGAGCATATCGCCGCGACGGAAAAGGAATCCGCCTGCTTCGATGGGAACGGCTGCGTAGAAGGTTGGTCCGGACATTCGCGAGCGAGGCGATTCATCGCTCGATACCGCGTCGCGATCCCAGGCGCGATTTCCTTTCGATAGTTCCTCAAACTCTTTGCCTATTTTGATCACGCTCGTTTCCCCTTCTTTGCCAAAGAGGTAGAGTCGGTCTCCGACTGCAAAGGGGGTAGCCCAACACGCGCCGCAGGCAGGACGTTTGGCATAGTACTCCTCACCTGTTTTCGAGTCCAAGCAGAATAGAACCCCTTGCGGGTTGAGCCAATAACTGAAACCGTTGTGTTCCACTGGCGAACAGAACGAACCTCGCGCGTCTTTCGCAATCCACTCCGGTGCCAAAACATATTCGCCTTTCTTTTTGCTGATCTTGGCGGATAGATTAGAAATCAAAGCGTTTTCCGATGGACCGTCAGCGGGGCGAATCAACGAACCTACCAAAAAGCGACCATCGCCTAGGTCGTAAGGAGTCGCAACGCTATTGCCACCCACTTTGTTGTAGGAGCAAAGCAGTTTACCGTTCTGCGGATTGTAAGCATCGATGCTACCTGCGGAAGAGCATACGACGAGCGGTTCACCTTCAACACGTACCATTCCGGGTGAACTCCAACTGTTGGAACGTTTGCCACGAGCTGCGGTCCATTCACTGTTCCCAGTCTGCTTGTCGATGCATACGAGGCTCGATTCTCCGGCGTGGTCCAACAAGACAAACAGACTCTTGGCGGTCTGCGCGGGAGTTGAAGAAAGCCCAAACTTGTTTTCGAACTTCTCCATATCCTTTTGTAGGGACCGTTGCCACTTCAGTGTTCCTGTGAGGTCGTAAGCTACGAGATCACCACTCTCAAAGAATACATAGATTCCATTCTTGTCACCGACAGGTGTTGGGGCAGCACGACTAACCATTGGCGTACTCTCGACTGGGAAGCTCGAATCGAATTTGCGTTCCCAAACGACAGCGCCGGATCGAAGATCGAGGCAGGCGACTTTGCAGCTTTCTTTATTCGGACCGACCACCGAAGTTACGAATACTTGATTGCCCAGAATAAGTGGACAGGATTGACCGTATCCCTCGAGAATTGCTTTCCATGTTACTTTGTCAGGATCCCATTGAAGAGGGTAACGTGAAGCCGTATCTACTTTGGCATCTTCGGGGGCTGTGAAGCTTGGGAATGCCCTGAGCTTTTCGGGCATGCTCGATTGAGTCCAGCCTGTATTCGGAGTGAGAACCAATGCCAACAACGTGAACGATGGTAGGACTTTTTTCATGCTGTTACTTCTTTCTATGAGACGCTGGACGACTGGAAACATCCTAACCCGAAGCGTGAGAGCGTGAGCGAGGGATTCTGTGGGATTTGTACGTCCCTCGCTCACGCTTCGGGTTGTGATGTTTCCTTTGCCTGCGGCAAATCTATAAAATCAACAAGTCGTCACGCTTCGGGTTAGGAAGTGTTCGTTCGCTACACGCAACTTCGCTGAACTAGGTTACTCGATCTCTAACAATGGCAAACCGTCCTGAGCGGAGACGATGCGATGCATTGCTTCCATCGAGAGAGTCTCGGATAGAGACCGTACAGATCCGTCCCCCAGTGCAATTTGGGCCAGACCGGTGTGGAAAGAGAACATATTCAAGCCTGCGAAGTTCGTGCAGTTGATCAAGCAATTACCACCATATTGCGTGGTACCATCGTTGCTCATTCGCAACGCCAACAATCGATTCCAACCAGCAAAGTGCCCGAATGGACTCGATTGGTCAACGGTTGCCGTCCTGCGATTGTATCGAGTGGGGCCACCCGAGATTTCACATAGCATCACGGTATTCGATAGACCATCTGTCACGCTACCGATAGTTGTCTGACCTTTGGTATGTATCTTGAGGAAACCATCTTCCCGAGCGGTCGTCGCCAACATCGGAGGAGGAGCGATCGAGAGCGGAGCTCCGTATTCATTTACCATCGCATTGAAACGTTGAGCGCTCGTAGCGGTTCGATCGGGTGCGAACGAGGCTGAAACCGGGCAAAAGGATGCAATCATTGGAACAGGAGATGATGGACATTTGTACATTGGCAGTGTCGAGGTCAGAAGCTCACGATTGGTGCCTTCGGCGAATCCTAGCGATGGATTCCAACGGCTATGAACAGCCGTCTGTTCCATGTAAGGAAGAAGACCGACATCCCATGTTGCTTGAAGAATTGTCTGTCCAGGACTGCGCACTGTGCTCGGGTTATTGAATGGAAATTTCTTGAAAGCAGATTCGTAATTGTGCATCGCCAATCCCATTTGCTTCAGATTATTGGAGCACTGCATTCGCCTCGCAGCTTCTCGAGCCGCTTGGACAGCGGGCAGCAATAGTCCTACGAGAATTCCGATGATGGCGATGACGACTAACAGTTCAACGAGCGTGAAACCTTTTCTGGCGATTTTCTTCATTTGATTTAACTGGATGAAATTTAAAAGACTATTGAATGAATCTTAACGGGACGGATACCAAACAAAGCAGACGACTACTTTCGTGCGCTCCCTGGTGAAGGATTTTCCAAATCGAATACGAGTGGCTTAGTGACATCCTCGGGTACGCGGACACGATGTTTGGAATTGGCCGGGTCGCTAAGCTTCCCTTTGAACTTGTCGAACGCTTCGAGCTCCGGTCCGGACATCCACGAGAACGTCACGACATATTCTCCAGCCACGGCACCTTCGATCTCAGAGCCTTTTCCGAGGGTGAACAGACCGCTCGCATCGGTCAGTGCCGATGGATATTTATCGTTGCCTTTTACGTCGCCGGTTCCTTCGTAGGTGAACTGAACCAGAACGCGTTCGGCTAGGTTCCCATCCACTTTCACGGTGCCAGTCACCGGGTACTTTTGTGGCCCAGTGGGACCACAGCCCCCCGCGAAAAATAGAGCGGTGCAAGCAATAAACCTGATCGAGAGTGAATTCATGCGACGTGTCTAGCGATCTGCGGGGGTGAAAAATCTATTTCTCAATAGTATACACACGCATATTCTTTGCAATAGCGAGCAGGTGCATTTGCGGTGCGTATACAGTCGCTTGAATCGCCGCATGGGATTTTCGATTGCTGCATACGCATTGCAAGTGCCGGTGATTGCAGTATGCTGTAGGCACTTGTGTTTGGGTATCGGGCGAACTTGGGTATCGGGCGAATTTGAGAATTGAGATGGGGGAGATGATTTTGGAAGCCACCAAACGCTTGCCGGTTACGGTTTTATCGGGTTTTCTCGGGGCTGGTAAAACCACGATGCTCAACCACATCTTGCGCAATCGAGAGGGGCTACGCGTCGCGGTCATTGTCAATGACATGAGCGAAATCAATGTCGACGCTGCGATCATCCGAGGGGAAACGACACTCAGCCGAACCGAAGAAAAGTTGGTGGAGATGACCAATGGCTGTATCTGCTGTACCCTTCGCGAAGACTTACTGCTGGAAGTACAACGACTGGCAGCGGAGGGCCGTTTCGATTACTTGCTCATTGAGTCGACCGGTATATCCGAACCTATGCCCGTAGCCGAAACCTTTACTTTCGAAGACGAAGAGGGACGCAGTCTGTCTACCGTTGCGGAGTTGGATACGCTGGTCACCGTCGTTGACTGCGAGAATTTCTTGAGCGACTATGAAACGTACGATGATCTCGTCGATCGCGACCTCGGCATCAGCGAGGATGACCATCGCAATGTGGTTGATTTGCTCATCGATCAGATTGAGTTCGCAACGGTAATCGTCTTGAACAAAACAGATCGAGTCCCAGTGGAGCAATTGGAAGAGCTAAAGCGCTTTGTCCATCATCTCAATCCCTACGCTCAGATGATCGAAAGCGAGTACGGTCAAGTTGACTTGAAGAGCGTGTTAGGAACTGGGACCTACAATGAAGAATGGGCGGAGGGGCATCCGAATTGGCTTGCGGTTCCTCGCGGAGCCGAACAGAGCGAAGTGGATGAGTATGGGATCGAGTCCTTTATCTTTGAGGCTCGTCGTCCGTTTCATCCGGAGCGTTTTGCAACGGCGTTAAATTTCGACGATGGCATTTTGGCAGGTGTGATGCGTTCCAAGGGATACTGTTGGATTGCGACGCATCATGACGAAGCATTTCGTTGGTCGCAAGCTGGAGTGTCGATCAAAATGGATCAAGATGGTCCGTGGATGTGTACCGTTGACGAATCGGAATGGCCCGAGGATGAAGCAACCCGCGATTGGATCCGAGGGACGATGGAGAAGCCTTGGGGGGATCGCCGACAAGAATTGGTTTTTATTGGCTCGGAGATGGACGAGGTCGTATTGCGATCACGTCTCGAGGAATGTTTACTCACCGACGACGAAATGCGGCTCACGCCCGCGCATTGGTCGTTGTGGGATTGTCCTTTGCCTATCCCATCCATGGAAGAAATCATGGCAGAGCCATCGGATGCAGAGTGTGACCTGAACGAAGCAAACACTGGCAATGATGCGTCTGGTACATGACGCGGTGCACCTTAGCTCTTTTTCGTCGAGCCTATCAGACTTCCTCGAGTGGCTTCTTAGCGTCTCCGAACGTTGCTGGGCGAACGTCCATCTTGTCCATCATGGAAAGGAACAGCCTGCATAACTGACGCTCGGATTTCCCCCTGTAATCAAGAACACGTCCACCCTGGATGCGGCCACCTGCCCCCCCAACAACGATCACAGGTAGCTGGTCGTTGTCGTGTTTGGCTCCGGCCATCATACTCGAGCAGTGCATAAGCATCGTGTTGTCCAATAGGGTCCGCGTGCCTTCTTGTATCGAATCGAGTTTGCGTGCAATATTGGCCACTTGTTCCATAAAGAACTGATTGACTTTGAGCCAGTCTTCGCCGTCGGAATGCGATAGCAAGTGGTGAATCATATAGTCGATTCCGTGTTTTGGTTGTTCAACGCTGGTCAGATTTGGAAACCTGAGAGCGCTGTGGTCATTGTTGAGCTTTAACGTCGTGATCCGTGTCGTGTCCGTTTGAAAGCCGAGTACCAGAATATCGCTCATGAGTCGCATATGCTCCTCAATGTCCTGAGGAATGCCATCGGCGGGGCGATCTCTGTTCGGTTTGTCGAGAGTTGGTCTCCACCCTTGAACCTCACCTCGCTTGCCTGCGTTCTCGATGCGAGTCTCCACATCGCGAACCGAATCGAGATACTCATCTAGTTTGCGTTGATCGCCTGTGCTAATGCGACGCCGCAGGTCATGAGCGTCCGCCAGAACAGCATCGAGTACACTCTTGTCTCCCGGAGCGACATCGTCTTTGAACAAACGGTCGAAAGCCAATGCTGGATAAAGTTCAAGTGGATTCGGAGTTGTCGGTGAACTCCACGAGATGTGCGAGCTGTAGAGCATTGAGTAATTTTTGTGAACGGACGGGTTCGATTGCTCGCACCCCAGCACGAGACTTGAGACCTTTGTCGATCGTCCGTAGGTTTGCGCTAGCAGTTGATCAAAGCTCGTACCTGATCGTATTTCACCTCCGGAAGCAATGGGTGCACCGGAGAGGATGTTGCCAGTCTGGGAGCTATGGATGTTTCCCTTTCTGGCTTCTTCATGATAGAGTCCGTTCACGAAGAGCATTCGATCTCGAAAATCGTTTAAAGGCTGAAGGACTTTGCCGAGTTGCATATCCCTGCCTTCACCCTTTGCCCACCATTGTTTCGAATGAAAGCCATTCCCAGAGAATAACACTGCTAATCGCACGGGTGCTTCGCTTGCTGGTTTATTCCCTCGCTGTTCATCGCCCCAAACGTTAAAGGATTCGAGCCAAGGCAACGCCATGCTCACGCCCACGCCACGCAGGAAGGAACGGCGAGTGTAGCAATGTTGGCTCATGGTGACTCCGAGGAAAGTGGTGGGCTGGCTAAGACTACGAGGAAGGTATGGGAATCAGTCTCGCCCGCGAATTTGCTGAAACTGCGAACTGTGGACAATCAATTCAATTGCGGTGCTAACGCAGTAACCAGTTGATTTTAGCTGAACAAGCATCTCATCGAGTAGTGGCTTATCCGACAATTGCACAGAACGCCCTAAAGCATAACCGAGTAGCTTACGACAGAACTGACGCAAGAAATCGTCTTGACGTTTTTCCAGGAGATACGATCGTAATCCATCTAGTCCGTTTAGGTCCCCACCCTCGGGTAGTTTTGCCAAAGTATCGATCTGCAGGCCCGCAGCATCCGTGTGGCGTGATCTACCGATTGCATCGAAGCCCTCCAAAGCGAACCCAAAGTGATCGATTCGTTTATGGCAGTTTGCGCATTTGGCATCGCTACTATGGCGTTCGATTAACTGGCGTTCTGTTAAACCATCGGGAGTTTCCTCTGGCAAGATCGGAACGTCTTTCGGCGGTCTGGGAAGCTTTTCACCTAGAATGACTTCACTCACCCAGTTGCCTCGTAGAATGGGGCTCGTACGCGACGCCCCACTCTGTCGTGCAAGCGTTGCTGCGAAACCCAAGATACCTCCGCGACCTCCAGCTCGCAGCCCATCGACTCGCTGCCATTCGTTGCTCGGCAATTGAAGTCCGTAGTGTTTAGCAAGCTCCGCATTCATGAAGCTGTGATCCGAGCCCAACAAAGAAAGCACCGATAGATCCGATTGAAACATATCCATAAAAAAGCGTACCGCCTCTTCTTGCATGTCGTCCCGCAAATCGATGAAGGTTGGAAAATGACGTTCGCTCTTTTCGTTCAGCGTTTCCAGATCGCGAATATGCAACCATTGACAACCAAACTCGGTGGCAAGACGTCGGACTTTCCCATCTTGCAACATCCGACGTGTCTGTGCTGTGAGCACTTCTTTGGAAAAAAGCGTGCCGTTAGCGGCGACCGTTCGCAATTCCTCATCAGGCGACGAAGACCAAAGAAAGTAACTCAGTCGAGTCGCCAACTCCCAATCACTCACCTTGCTCAAACCTGAGTGGTTCTCGACCAATTCACCGCGATACAAGAAAGCTGGAGACGTCAGTATGCGAGCGAGAGTGATACGAACGGCTTCTTCGTGAGCCACATCTTTGTTCCGCAGCGATTGATAAAGCTCTCGCAAGGCCCTACGTTCGGACTCGTTCAATGGTCGACGCCAAGCTTGATCCGCTAACCGAACGACCGCCTCGAGTTGCATCGGTTCTACTGAGGTGACGAACTGTTTGAATTCCTCCGCTTTTCTAAGGATTGGCTCGCGCAATGGCTCCAGTCTCTTGTCACCATGCGGAGCATTGGGACCGTCTTGCGTCGAGTATTCCCATATCTGTTGAAATGCATCGACCAGCGTGAGTGCATCTTGACTGACAAAGTGCAACTCAGCCCACAACCGATCGAGTGTAGCGCGTTGCTGGTCATCCAGTAACAATCGCGATAGTGGTTCGTCTTCGCGATGAAAAAGGGTCAGTGTTACCACTTCATCCACAGGAACAATCGTGGTATAGCAAGCTGCCGCTGGGAACAATTGACGAAAGTCATGGAACGCTCGCTCAAGTCGCTTCTGTGCCGTCGAACCGGCATGGACCAGAACAGGAGATTCGAACGTCATCGATGGCAAACTAGAAGTCCAGGCTCCGGTAAGCTTCGCGGAGTTGAATGCACTCGGTCTTAAACCAGTCTGTGAGGGCAGGCTCTTGGTCGCCTGGAGTTGCACACTCCCTTCATCGCCACTGGTTGGATGCAATCGTCCTTGTACAACCAGTTCCGCACCTTGAACCAAGTCTGCTGGTAGACGCACCTCTAGTGTCACCGGTGCTCGGACGCAAATACTATTTGCTTCGACATCTCTACCTTCGACATCTCTACCAAGGGGATGTTTTCCAAAAAGTGCGGGATCGAGTCCATATCGCGAATCTAAACCAACATGGTTCGCGTTCTCAAGCGATGGCAGTTTCGAAGCCAGCAATGGGCCGTGCAACGAAAGCAGTTCTGTATGTACCTTTCGATCGGGGGAGTCGGTCGGAATGGCGTCGAAGTCTTGTTGTAGTAAATGCTGCACTTGGAACGCAAGCCGACCACGTTCTTCGCCATTCGTGGTTTGACGCCATCGTGCCAATATGGATTGAGGTGGAATCGTGGGGGTGGCACTTCGGGATTCAGGTTCACCAAAAAAGTACCATACCTGAGGATTGCCGTGTCGGTCGGCATGAGGATTTCCGGCCAGAATATCAGGGACAATGTCCTTCGCTAAACTCCATTCTTTGTGCTTGCTTCGAATGGTTAGTTCGATGGCGGTCAGGTCGCAGCTATGGTTCCCGCTGCCAGGAGCGATCACGAGAGCCACCATGTCTCCAGTCTTCATCGATATTTTTTCAAGTCGACCTGCGGAACTTACTTTCCCTGCGGTCGTAACTCCGGACGAAAGAGTTTCGCGAGTCTTGCCACGCCGAACTTCGATTGCCCACGAGACGCCATTGCCACAGGCTGTATGCACATCCTGTACCGTCCCTTCTACTATAAACTCACCCGGCTCTGGACATCGCCAACCCACAACGGACGCAAGAGTCGGTGATGGATGTGTAGCGACGCTGAATGGTTTCAATGTCCCGGGTATTTGTACGGTGGCGTCGGATGAATTCGCCAGCACGCTATAAGCATTCTCGCCGACCCAGCCTTGGATGAAGCCGTAATTCGAAACGCTCTCCGTTTTGCCTGTGAGCAGGCTACCGATCTCCACGTCATTCGATGTTTGGAAACCGAGATAGGTTAGCCAGCCTGCAAGCAATTCTGAATCGACGTAATGTTTTTTGGAAAGAGATGCAATATCGATTGGATCATTAGCTAATTGTGCGTCGTGCGCAGCAGCAAGGTATTGAGGTGATGTCGCAGCGATCGTGGAGCGTCGTTGTCGCAATCGTTGCCATGTGTCGCGAATGTCCTTTAGTGGCAGGTCAGGGCGGCCTTCAGAAACGATGCGAGCATTCTCCCACAAAGCGTAGTCCTCCTCATTACCGTCGAGTGCATCATCTGCGGACAAGTAAACGACAATATCCTGGCCGTCCGAAGGGGCCGCAAGCTTGACTCGGAATTCTTGTTGCGAAGCGAGCGGCGATACAGGGTTCATCCACCCCATCGGTCCCCCTACCTTTCCAAGATGGCCGATATTGGTGAATCGCCAAAGGGACGCTTGCCACGGTTCAATATCTGCGATCGAGAGTTCTCCCTTTCGCCATTTTGTTTGTAGCATCTCGAGCAACAACGACGGCTGTTGGTCATGTAGCATCGACCAAAGGGTTCCTAGATACTTCGAGCTTAGTTTGCGTTCACCAGCGATCGTATCGATTGACTTCTTACCGTCAGTGAGAGCGGTACGCTCTTCGCGGAGTGCGGCAAGATACTTGTCGAGGGGAATGCGTCCACCATCGCTGCTCACCAGGCCTGTTCCGCCGACCGACACGGACTCTTGCGTGTTGATAGTGAACTGTCGATAAAAGTCGCGAATCCGAGCGAGAGATTCGTTCGTCCAGTCGCGTCGAGACGAAGTGGACGAAAAGCGAATACCATCGGGCAGAAAAACCGCGTGGCTGGCAACTTCTTTTGCAGCGTCGAGATACTTTGTCAGAGACGAAGCTGACATAACGAGTGCGGCACCTACGTTCGTGAAGCCTTCACCTGCAGCTCCATCCACAGGAAACTCTCTGGCTGGATCCAGAGTTTCTATGCCAGTCAGATCTCGAAGGGTATAGGTATACTCTCTATTTGAAAGCCGCCGAAGAACGACTTCGCCAGGATCGCCTGCATTGGCTAGTGCCCATTGGTCCAGCATTTCCTGCAACGATGTCTTGATCTTTGTTTGGAGGTCCGATGGCAATTGCGGTTTATCTTTGGGAGGCATCTCGCCATCAGAAAGCTGTTCTAGGACTCTTTCCCAAACTTTTGGATGTTGAGCTGCAGTTTTTGAGTTCGCAAACTGCTCCAGGTCCAATTCGCCTTCCTTCTTTTGCGTGGAGTGACACTCAACACAGTACTGCTGTAGGACCGGTTTGATGATCTGATCAAACTCGATATCCTCGCCGTTTGCCGAAAACGCAAACAACGAAGCTAGGATAACAACCTGGACTCTCAAGGCACCGGCCAATTGGATCATGAATAGCCTGACGGGAACGGGTGACAATTCGCTATACGAGATGGGTACAGTTCTTTTGCAAAATGGTGAGGTGGGTAATTTGCTCTAGTATAGTCATTGTTGCGGCCGACCACTGCCTCGATCATCTTGATATACTTGGATGATTCGTGCAAAAAAGAAAGAACCAAAATGAGCCGGACTGTATTTCTTCTAATCGCCTGCGCTCTCATCGTTCCGAATCGGACGGTTGCAGCAGAACGGCCAAATATCGTACTGATCCTCGCTGATGATCTCGGCTGGGCAGACCTTGGTTGCTTCGGCAATACGTTCAATGAGACCCCAAACATCGATCGGTTGGCACACCAAGGCGTGCGGTTCACGCAGTTCTACGCTGGGCCAGTCTGTTCCCCCACGCGTGCCAATCTGCAATCCGGACAGGATCAAGCGAGGTTCGGAATCACGCAACATATCCCCGGTCATCGGCGTCCCTTTGCCAAGCTTTTGGATCCCATCGTCCCATTGCAATTGCCGCTCGAAGTTGACACATTTTCCGAACGTTTGAAGACTGCGGGTTACGCGACGGGGTATTTCGGCAAATGGCACCTCGGTGGTAACGGCTATGGGCCTAGCCAGCAAGGTTGGCAAACCGTTCTGGAAACAAAAGGGAATACGATCTCCACGAACGAAAACGGGCAGCAACAGACGAGACAAACCGCAGAGCACCTGACAGATAAGGCCATCGATTTTATTCACTTGCACCGAGGCAAGCCGTTTGTGTTGCAAGTGTCGCATCATGCAGTGCACATTCCGCTAACAACCAAGCCCGAACTGGTGTCAAAGTATGCAGTAAAGGAAGCCATGGCGGGATATCCGAGTCGTCCAGAGTACGCAGGCTTGCTGGAAGAATTAGATCAAAGCGTTGGGCGAATCATGGCAGCCATCGATACCGCCGGAATCGCCAAGAACACCATGATCTTGTTCTTGTCGGACAACGGTGGTCTCGAACATGAACAAAATGGACGAATCGTTACTTCGAACAAACCTTTGCGAGGCGAAAAGGGAACGCTCTACGAAGGAGGGATTCGCATACCAGCCATTGCTCGCTGGTCGGAGATTATTCCTGCTGGTAACACGTGCGATGCTCCAGCGATCACCATGGATATTTACCCGACACTACTTGAGTTAGCTTCGCAGGCGCACGTAGACAATCAGCCGTGCGATGGTATAAGTCTCGTTCCCTGGTTGCGTGATCCCAAACTCAAACCGAACCGCGATAAATTGTTTTGGCATTTGCCACATTATCATCACAGTACTCCAGCCAGTGCGATGCGGCAAAGCGACTGGAAGTTAATCGAGTTCTTCGAGTCGGGCGAGAGAGAACTATATGATCTCGGAAACGATCCAGCAGAGCAACACAATCTCGCATCCGCACATCCGGATCGCGTGGCAGCATTAAGTGCATCTCTCAAGCAATGGCGAAAAGAAGTAGGAGCCCGAACGCCCGAACCTAATCCCAACTACGATCCCCAACGCGCGATGGAATTGGGGAAAGCAGACAATTCAAAACGTAAAGGAAGAAACCCATGAGCTCATCCATGTCTCTTATGCATGTCCTTGCATCGATGCTTGTAATCACGTTCGGACTTGTACTCAGCAGTCGATGTGCCTGTGACGAATCACGACCGAACATCCTCTTGATGATGGGGGATGATCATGGTTGGGAAGAGACTGGATACAACGGACATCCGCACGTAAAGACACCAGTACTCGATGAGATAGCCGCGACAGGATTGCGATTCGATCGATTTTACGCAGCCCACCCAAGTTGTTCACCGACGCGAGCGAGCTTTCTCACAGGGCGTCATCCGAATCGGATGGGGACATTCGCGCCAGGTTGGTCATTTCGGCCTGAAGAGATTACAATCGCGCATATCCTCAATAAAGCAGGCTATCAGTGCGGGCACTTTGGCAAATGGCATGTTGGCGCGGTCAAGCAAGGGTCGCCCGTCAATCCGGGTGCGATGGGGTTTCATGAGTGGGTATCTCATGACAATTTCTTCGAGATGAATCCCTCGCTATCCCACAATGGAGCTCCACCGCAGGTCTTCCAGGGAGAGAGCTCCGAAGTAGTTGTCGACGAAGCGATTCGATTTATCAATGCAACTCGCCAAGCGAACAAACCATTCTTTACTGTCCTATGGTTTGGCTCGCCCCATGAACCCTACAGTGGTCGTCCGGAAGATCTCGCTCTATACGATGACTTACCCGCCAAGTATTCGAAGCGAGTCAATCTTACCTCCAACGAGACAGGGGGTAAGGCGAATCGCCCGCAAGGTGAAGTCCTTCGTGAACGTTACGCGGAGATCACCGCCATGGACCGTGCGATCGGTAAATTGAGAAAGTATCTTGCCAAGGAAAAACTTCGTGACAACACGTTGCTCTTTTACTGTGGCGATAACGGAACATCGCCTGACGCCGCGCTTGGTGCACCGCATCGTGGTGTCAAAGCTCAAGTGTACGAAGGGGGAATTCTCGTCCCAGGCCTTGTGGAATGGCCAGCTCGCATCGCGAAACCACAAGTCTCAGATGTTCGCGCATCCACCAGCGATCTCCTTCCGACGATCTGCTCGCTCGTCAACCGGCCTTTACCAAACCGTCCACTCGATGGCATCGATTTGACCGCGGCTCTCGATAACAAGATGACAGAACGGCCTAGTCCACTTTGCTTTTGGGAGTATAACACCTCGCGTCTGAAAACGGCTGCTCTCAAACCGTACATTGCCCCGGAACTCCAATCGGGGACGACCCCGCTCGTGAAACGCATGGGAGGCAAAGCCACTCGCGACTTCACGAACTATCACCAGCCATCGATCACCGAAGCCGACTACGTTGGTCCGCGAGCCATCATTGATCATCGCTACAAACTTGTCGTACATGAACGCAACAATGGCAATGTAGAACGAGAACTCTTTGACCTCGTTGCGGATCCAGCAGAGAAGATCAATATCTTGGATCAACAATCCGCGCTGGCAGAAAGACTTTCGCGAAAACTCTACGATTGGCAACGATCGGTTCTTCATAGTCTTACCGGCGCAGACTATTCTGTCGTACAGACTAAAGAATAGTCAAAGCAGCGTCAGTACCAGCAGTATTGTTACAACAGGCTCGACAGCAAACCTATCTGAGTTTACGGAGACAGATGATCATGAAGTACACGTTCTTTTTGTCAATGCTGATGTTGATTGGGATTGATTATGCGTCCGCCACCGAGACCAAGCGACCGAACTTTCTATTCATCCTCGTCGATGATCAATCGCCATTTGACTTGCAGTGCTACAATCCCGAATCCTCTTTGGAGACGCCGAGCATTGATGCTTTAGCGAGGGATGGTATGGTCTTCGACGGTGCTTATCACATGGGTTCGTATGTGGGTGCTGTGTGCTCCCCATCTCGGCATATGATCATGAGCGGGCGAACTGTTTGGCATTTGCCAACGGCTCCACTCGCCATGCAAAAAAGTTTGTGCCCGCCAAACCTAGAACAACAAACGATCCCTGCTGTCTTCAACCGTGCAGGCTACGCAACCATGCGGACATGCAAGCAGGGGAACAGTTACGAAGCTGCGAACAAACTCTTCACCGTACGCCACGATGCCACCAAACGCGGTGGTACGCCGGAGACTGGTAGTGCTTGGCACGGAGACCGCGTTATGGAGTATCTAGCAGAGCGAGAGTCTTCCAAAGATGCAAAACCATTCTTAATCTATTTCGGTTTCTCGCATCCTCATGACGAACGCGATGGAACTCCAGAACTCCTGGCCAAGTATGGCGCAACCAATCATACAGATAAGACGAATCCGCCACCGGCCAATCCGAAGCAGCCCCGGTTGCCATCGAACTATCTACCGTCGCATCCTTTCC
>JAJTID010000015.1 GCA_021300155.1 Pirellula sp. | reverse complement strand
GATGCAACAAACTGTGCGTTTGTCATCGTTGGGCTGTAGAATACTGTCGTTACTCCAGGTATGACACCTGGCGAAGCATTCGTCGTGATCTGATAGGTAACGCCATCGATCACAAACTGATCCCCGTCCAAAAGTACCCGTGATGGGAAATTGACGGGATCGAGTTGCAACCATAATTCCGGTCCTGCATTGAACTCAAACGTTACGTTGGTGCTCGGCAAAACGCGAATCGATACCGTATCACCGTCATTTACCAAATTCTGCGTTGTCGACCGAACTTGGGTAGCCTCTGTTAACGCAACTCGAGTGGATACCGTAAGACCAGGCAATGGCGAGGTCTGAATGAAACCACGCTCTGTGATCGAAGTTCCTGCACCTTGAATGATGTCAGCAGGGTTGGGATTACCTGCTGTGACGATGTTGAATGCATTGTCAATGGCAGGGAAACTAGTCCCGGCACCGGTTCCTGAATTAAAACGGTAGAGAATGTTCTCTTCGTATCTCACCTCATTGCTTGCCGGAACCAAAGGTCGATTCGCTACCGCAAATCCAATTTCCGTTCCGCCTAAATTCGCATAAGTCAGAGCATTGAAGATAAGCCCTTCGTTTTGGTCGGCCAGTTGCCCGTCCGCCGGGTTCAACTGTCGCGTCGTCACACCAAAGTTGCCGTCGACCTGTGCTGTCCCAGTACCTGGATCGATCAAAATGTAGTTGGCATTCGCGTCGTTTCTGACGTTGTTCACTCGGCCGCTGAACGCTCGGATATCCCCGTTGGGACGTATCGCGAAGTCATTGATTTCTGCCAATACCGTCCCTCCAACGAAATTGGAAAGCTGGCCGGTCAGTGAGTTTGCAAGAAAGATTTGAGAAGCTCCGTTCGCAAGATCCTGCAGCAAATACAACGGCACATCACCGAGTACATACTCAACCCGAGATGATTCTGGGAGGAATTGCGGAACAATCGGACCTTGTGCCGACGCACCAAGTCGACCATCTACACGGTCTTCGACGATGTAGCGACCGCTATTGACTGGTTGCAATCTTACGCCGCTGTCGTTGTTACCTGTTGTACTAAGGCGATTGGCCAGCACCGTTGGAATCTGAGATCGACTAGTAACTGCGAGGAAATAACGACCCGCCGGAAGTTCAACCGAACCGAGGTACGGATCCAATGTACCTGTCGATCCGCGACCCAAATCAGAATTGTCAGCCGACCTCAACGCAGTCGCTCGGTCGTCGAGGATATTGCTATCTTCACCAACATGGATCAAGTTACCATTGGAATTGAATAAATACATTGACATGTCGGCTCGACCGATTCCATCCGCATAATCGATGTCGAATATAGTCGATAGATACTGAGCCAACGGCGACAGCAATTGTTGATAGCTGATATCAAAGGAAAACCAGTCTACGTCTGATGGAGATGAAAGACTACCTGCGACCGATATCGTGCTACGGTCGGTTTGAAGAATGTTACCCAGGTACTGCGCGGAAGCAAACGTATTATTGTTGGTGGTCGCTGTTTCAACTTCTGCTGTTTCACCCACCAGCGGAGAGTGACGTGGAACACCGGAAAGCGTCACACCGTTCGCAGCAAAACGAATGTCGGCATGTGATATCATCGTTCCTGGGAATTCTTGCGCTTCGCCCAATCGCACTTGCAATTGGTACGACCCCTTAGATTTTCCTTGCCCGACCGAAGCTGCGTTTGACAATGCAGGAGTACCTGCGGCTTGACCTGCCACTTGATTGCTGCTTCGAACGCGAATGTGATACAGGCTAGCGACCGACTCTTGGCCTGGCAGCACAACTCGCATACCCGCATCTTTCGGATTGGTACCGTAGTCGTCTCGTGCATCGCCAGCCGCAGTTGTTGGTACTTGAATCAAAGAACTCTTGCGAAGGGGATTCGCAGAGTTGCCCGAAAGCGTTGTAAAGATCGGATTCGTGGTACGCTCTGTTTCCTCCAAGAAGGAATCGTCAGACAACGCCAAAATTGTTCCGTCTGCCGCAATCAATTCCACAACCGTGTCCAACCCAAAGGTCGTTCGATCAATGTCCAACCAAACTTCGGTTCGACCGTTTGCGGTGAAACTATAAACGTCGACGTCCGATGGTTTGTTGATCGTACCTTGGATCTCAAAACCTAAGCGAGCGTTTTCGTCACCACCTGTTGATTGTCGTGACAATTGCCCTAGATATTGTGCACTGCTAGGCGTGTCATTAGCGGCAGGTGAACTTGCACGAGCGGACTCGCGTTCAGACACTGCAGCTACGTTTCGGTCATTAGAATACGCACGAGCAGTCAACCCAGTCCATGCTCCTGCCGTCGCTACAGAACCAGTACCATCGTTGTTGGTATCAAAATTGGAGCGACCATCGATTCCGAATCCTGCACCGACGGTATCATCCGTGAGACTGGTTAAGATCACTGGGAAATTTGGTTGCCCTAACACTTGCAGACTACCGCCGATTCGCGACGCAAAGTCGAGTGGAGTACCGGTGGCAGTTAGCCCAACAGATCCAGCGACTCCGCCGAATTTGACAACAAGGCTTTCGGATGCACTACTCTTCAATCGTAGCCCGCCGAAGGTGTGCAAATTGTCAGAGGTGATTGAACTGGAGACGACATGCACGATGTCAGAATCATCCCAGACACTTTGCGTTGTAATGGTCTGACCACGAACCAGCATACCATTGGTGGTGTTTCGTGAAAGCTGATTGCCCTTGACGAGCGGTCCTTGGTTCTCCAAAAACTCGCCCACGAGTCCCAATTCGCCCGTCGATCGACCTCGATCGGTAACGTACACGTGGCTCAAAGAATTGACATCGATGTTAATCGCCGCGCCATCGTTATCGTAAATTCGGTTGTTGACGATAATTGGTTGCGAACCTCGAACGAAGATGGCTGCAGCGCCATTAGTGCCTCGACCTGTTCTCGATGCCGATGTCGAGCTCTCAGTTCCCGACGCGCTTTGCTCAATTCTCGAATTCGTGAGCCGGAAGTCTGCTTGATGGACTTCAATCGGATTGAACGACGCGAAGCCCCCTTCGATTCGAGTGGAACCGCCAGCGAATGCCATTCGAACATTGTCTAGCGATCCAGAACTTGCGTGCCCAACGAACACTCCACCCCAATCACCGCGATTCGGAGTTCGGGTCGCTCGCGTGTTTGAAGTGTCCGATGTTCCACCGACCCCGAAACGAGCATCGTTGATACTCGTCATCACGATCGGAAGTGAAGCGGTACCCTCGGCGACCAGATGCCCACCATTACGGACTTCGATCCGAGATCCCTGCGACTTGATAATCGTACCTGGGTCGATCATCAAGCTTCCATCGAGCCTGGAGCGAACCTTGGTTGTTAGCTCTACCAGTGCAGAGCCTGTAACGTTTCCATTGTCAACAAAAGTCGTTGTAACGGCATTGATTTGCGCAACAAAGCGATAAGTCCCGCCACCGGTTGCATCACTGCGATAAATGCGTCTGGCTACGTAGGGCAATCCTGGACCAATCGGTGGAAGATTGTTGAGAGTAACCGAGCCATTCGCCGCTACAGTCACGGAGGATGTTGGCAACGACGCTAAGCTCTCACTTCCAGCAGCATCGACATAAACAAGTCTGTAATTGTAGGTTCCAGCCGATAACGAACCACCTGCAGATGCAATTAACGTCACGACTGTGGTCGGAGGTGCGGCAACATCAATAATTCCGCCCCCTGGACGTCCATCAACAATTAAGTTTTCACCGACTACGTGAACGATGTCCAAATCGTCAAATCTCGCTGCGACCGTGACGGTTTCTGGATTCTCTGCCGCGCCCGTGCGAGTACGAATGAACAAGCCGTTGACGGTGTTGTTGACAATTCGATTACCTCGGATATCTGGTCCAACTCTGTCATAGTCAGCGACAAACAAACCATTGCCCTGCGATCGAGGATCGTTGAAGTTGTCTTCGCGGAAGCTGTTTGGCGTAGCCGACATCGCCGCATCGGCGCTTCGCGTAATCAAATTGTTTGCTATCGAAGGACGCGAATCGACGATATGTATAGGAGTTATGACTTGCGAAACACCATCCACGAATACTTGGCCACCGCCGAATCTCAGATCGGAGTGAACAACCGTATTCAAGAACAAGCCATTGCGTTCGCGATCCGTTCTCGTTTCATCTCCACCATCAATTCGATTGCGGAATTCGATCCCGCCCCAGTCCCCTGGACCAGGTGCCGGAGGCGTTTTATCAGGATTCACTCCGACACCCACCGTGTCATGGATGGATGTGACAATCACCTTCGAATCAGGGATCCCAAGCAATTGAAGAGATCCACCGCTGCGGTCCACGCTTACCGTAGAACTACCAGCGCTAATTCTCGCGCGGCCCATCTTGATGATAGCGCCCGCGTCGATCATCACCGTAACGTTCTTGGGAACATCAAACGTCGCTCCGTCCGCTAGACTCTGTCCAAAACGGTTGAATCCTATTTCGTAGGCTCGGTTTTGAGTATTCCCCAAAATTCGCACCACGACATTGCGTGTCGCTAGTGGATCCGACTGGGAAATGTTGGCCGCCTCGGTTAATGCTCGGCTGATGGAGTTGTAAGGCGAAGCGAGTGTACCTGATCCATTGTTGGCAGCCGTCTTGTCAACCCAAATCGTGTAGGCGGATGCATCTGCAACACCAGGAACAGGAGTTGCACGGTCAGGTCTGGTAGGAACAAACCAATAGTTGTGAACGCCACCAGGTCGACCATCCCCATCACCATCCAACGGAGTTGGCAATCCATTAACGTCTACTAAGGACGCTGGAGCAGGCGGACGATAATCGATGCGAAGCTGATACTTGCCCTCTGATTTTCCACCTAAACCCGAGTCTTCGATTTCAGGATTATAACTTGTGTTGCCCTTGGCACTAACACCGACGATGTAGTCACCGCCTCTGACAAACTCCAATTGAACACGCGGATCTTTGCTGAAGTAATCGTCATTCGCCGCTAGTTCCACCCAGCGAGGGGCCAAAGCTGTCCCCTCATTGCGATAGAGCCGAATCGCTGCGTCTAACAAACTGGAATCGGCTTGCCTTTCCGCCACGATCTCCAGATTGAGCTGTCCACCCACACTTGGCAAAGTGAAACGATATAGGTCGATATCTCGACCTTCTGGACGAAGAATATGCTGCCCGTGGACCACATCGTGATTGCCCGGGAAAACAGGTTCAGCATTGGCTGAAGTCGCCAAAGGCAAATTGTTTTGGACCGTCGATTGCGGGAGTTCGTCAGCGCTTCCCAAGCCCAGCAAAACGCCGATACCTCGCATGAAAGATCGGAACAATTCCGTTCCGAACAAATTATCATCCGCCGAGTTGAAATCTTGGATGTCAATAATCGCAGCAGAAATAGCTGGATTCGAAGCCAATGGTCCGGCCGCGAATGTCAAACCTCCAGCGCGGTTGGCCTCAATCGGAGTCAACGCAGTCAGCGGATTGATGGCGAGCATATCACCTACGGCCACCGTAAATCCTAACGAGTCACTCTCGAGAAATCGTACTCCCAAATACTTCTCGTAAAGCGAGAAGATTTGGCGAACCAAATCCTTTTGAGGTTCAGTGATCGCGTTCAATTGAACGCTTTGATTCGCTGTTCCTAGTTCCGATGCGAAATTGTAGCTAATCACCGCGATGCCATCGGCATCTGTTCGAGTCACGTGATGTTGATAACGACTATCTCGGTTTCCAGCTTCATTGTTGGCACCAGGGAAATCTAATTCGTACGGTGTCTGGTTCAGAATTTGAGAATTCACGATAACCGATTTGGCGCCACTTCCGGCGGCCCATGCGCCGCCCAAGTTGGCTGCGCTCGTAAAGCGACTACCAGGATCAGTTGCCTGAGGAACTTCAGTAACGCCACCCGCAGTGGCCCCTTGGTTGTTGCCAATACGCAACCTCAAAGCGGTAATCGGCAACGGAGTTCCTGCGGTATCCACCAAAGCGTCTAGATTACGGCTGAACGTCAATGTTGATCGATTCAATATGGAATCGTAGTTAACGGATACAGGCAACAACACAACATCATCTGTACCGCGAAGTGTGTTACCCGTATGCACCAATTGATAGTATTCGGGCTTCTGTGCCTCCACAGGATTCAAATCATCATCGTTGAAGTAGACGTGAATAACATTGCGCAATTGGCTCAACGCGCCGTTCGCATTGCGAACGATAGGTTGTGGTACCACGGATTGAATGGTAGTACCAAGATCCAAGTCGAAGCGAACACTCTTGCTCACGCCCGAATTGAACGGTTGTCCTGCAAGGTTTCGAAGCGCAAACGGTCCTGCCCCCAAGATATCGATGATGTAAAAATCATCTGGCAGTGTCTCCGCAAATCGAATAACGACTTCACGATTCGTATCTCCAAAACCAATAAAGGATGGAGTAATCGCAACATCGTCACCAGCCACCAATGTCAGTGGTGAGTAAGTCGTTGGGTTTGCACCCATTCGTGTAAATAAAGAGCCGCTAACCAAGCGCGCGCGTACTAAACCACTCGAATCTAAGGACAAGTTGATTGCATCGATCAGTTCTCCGACCGTCGTCGCAAAGCGAGCGTTGCTGTTAACCTCAACTCGGATGGTACGCCCAGAAACGGTGACGATCGGTGCTCCTTCGCCCCCGAAATCCCTTGAAACAACCTCGATGCGAGTGCCCCCACCACTGGAACTCGGTAGCAACGATAAGAATTCAACTTGGAGAGTATTCGTACCCGAGTTCAGGTTGGTTGATACTCGAGCCGCATCAGCACCTGCCAATGTGTACACGGTTCCGTTGGGAACTGTGTTTGCGATGATCTCGGATTCAACACCGCGCAGACGCTTTACCAAAACTCTTGATCGGACCGATTCATTCTCCGTCATCGCTCGAATCAAATCGGCTGCCGTCGTCTGAGAACCAGATAGCGTGTTCAACTGAACATTGATTCGGCTGCCAGTAATCGATAGAAGCGGCCAACTTGCGGGCTTGCCTGGAATGCTTGAGCTTCTGGAGGTCGACGTGAAAGCAATCTCAACTCCATTGCCTTGTTGGCCAGGCTCGGCGGCGCTAAAGTCCAGTACGACACGACCGTTGGTTCCCAAGTCCGTGCTTACGTAAGCAGAGGAGAGTACTCCATCCGCACCCGCACGTTTGACCTGAATTCCGGACAATAACGTCGCAGGATCCAACCCTGCCGTATCATCGAATCGAAGAACAATCTCTCTCGGACTCGTATTCAATACGGTCGCAGCGGACGTCGAGCCATCCAATGAAATCAATGCGCCTTCGTTAGGCTGCGCACCGATCAATTGAGGACCAGCCGCCATAACCTGGCGGCTTTCGAGAGATTCCAGCATAGAACGACGAACCAACTGCTGTTTACGCAATTTGGAACGGTCTTTACGTGGATGATTGCTGGAGAAAGAACCACTTCCGGTACCGACGGTGGTCATCGACGAACCTCTTGAGGAGCCAAAAACAGGGCAATATCGAATAGGAACCCATAACGGGCCGCAATTCCGAGTCTAATTCGACCCGGTCGCATTGCAACGAATCACTCCCAGTTGATTGCTACTTCCTCGATTGCAAGTCGTTTTAATTCCTTTACTTGCACCCAAGAAGTTGCATAATCGTTAGAAATGACACGATACAATGCGGCTCTTGGAGGATCTAATTCCTTCAAAAGTTCCAATCGTTAAAAGTCTCCTGTTCGACCTCATTTAAAAAACCTTACGGATTACGGATGTTTCAGTCACTCCAAGAAGGCCTCCAAACCGCGTTTCAAGTACTCCGGGGAAAAGGCAAACTCACCGAATCGAATATGCGAGAAGGCCTCGCCATGGTGGAAAAATCCATGGTCGAAGCCGATGTTAACGTCGATGTTGTCCGCAAATTCATGGCCGATGTCAGCGAAGCAGCGATCGGTCGCCGCGTTATTCACTCTCTTCGACCAAACGAAGAATTAGTCAAAATTGTCTACGAACAATTAGTCGATCTTCTTGGGCCAGTCGACAACTCAATACCTCTGAAGAGGGGTGCGGCTTCCAGCATCATGATGTGCGGCCTCCAAGGGGCTGGAAAAACCACGACCTGCGGAAAATTATCTCAACTGATAAAGGAGCAGGGCTTTAAGCCTTTTTTGATTGCTGCGGACTTGCAACGTCCTGCCGCTATCGAACAGTTGCACGTCCTCGGGCGCCAACTAGGCGTCGGAGTGTTTAGCAAAGAGGGCGCTCAAGATCCAGTAGCCGTTTGCCAAGAAGGTATTGCAGCAGCCAGAGCCGCTGGAGCTGATATTGTCATTCTCGATACTGCCGGCCGGCTAGCGATCGACCTAGAGTTGATGGAACAGCTCAAACGTATCGACAAAGCGGTCCAGCCTCAACAAGTCTACTTGGTTGTTGACGGCATGACCGGCCAAGACGCAGTGAACAGCGCGAAGGCCTTCAACGAAGCGCTTTCCCTCGATGGCATCATCATGACAAAGCTCGATGGAGATGCACGCGGCGGGGCCCTGCTGAGCGTTAAAGCGGTAACGCAGGTTCCCATCAAATTCATCGGAACCGGGGAGCATCTCGATGCATTGGAGCCTTTCCGGCCCGAAGGGATGGCGAGTCGTATATTGGAAATGGGTGACATTTTGGAAGTCGCCCGTGAGGCGCATAAGCTTATAGACGAAAAAGAACGTCTCGCCATGGAAGAGCGAATGTCGAAGGGCGTTTTCAGCCTCGGCGACTTCCGCGATATGATGCAAAAACTGCGCAAACCTGGGCTGATGACGAAAATGGTATCGCTCATGCCTGGGATGGGAGAGTTTTCCAAAATGATGGCAAACGCCGATAGCGAGAAAGAAATGCGTCGGCTGACCGGTATCGTCGACTCGATGACGCCGTCAGAAAGAAAAAACCCTAAAGTGATTGACTCTGCCAGACGGAATCGAATCGCAAAAGGTTGCGGATGCCAACCGAGTCAAATCAGCGACTTGATCAAGCAGTTCGAAATGATCGGTCCCATGCTACAAATGGCAACATCAGGCTCGATGGCTGACAAAATGAAAATGCTCGGTCAAATGCAAGGAATGATGTCCAGAAATCCGTTCAACCCCACCGAAGGTGTCAAGCTTAAAGGGAGCACAGGAAAACGACTAACTCCCAAAGAACGCGAGAAGCTACAACGGGAACGCGATCGCGCGCTTCGCAAAAAGAAGCGCAACTAGCCGAGGTTGCTTCGAACCTCATTGATTTGCTATTGTCCCACGAGCACTCTAGGCCAGCGGTTTGTTCAGGGACTTAAAAATGCAAAAGTTTGTCGGGTTACTACTTGGCGTTTCCGCTGTTTGTTTCGCGTCGTTAAGTCCACTTCGTGGGTCTGAACCGGACAATCGTTCCTTCGTGTTGATGAACAACGGCAGTGTGTTTCATGGTGTCGTTCGGCCTGTCGGCGAGAAAATGGAAATTCGACTCGGACAAGGGGCAACGATTCAAGTCGATTCGAAACAGGTCGGACATATCGCTGCCTCAAAACTCGAACTGTACCATGCTCAGGCCAAGTCGATACGCGTTTGGGGAACGGGCGAACATTGGCATCTAACCCAATGGTGCCTGCAACAACAACTCCTCGAACAAGCGGTTTATCATTACGGTGAACTCGCAAAGAATGTTGAGTCGTCTGCAAAATTTAGACAACTCGAACAGCAACTCAAGTCGGCTCTTCTCAACAGCGAAGAGGTGCGTTCTTCCATTGCAAAGAACGAAGTCAGAAGTGCCGTTGCCATCCAAGAGTCAACGCCAAATCCTACGGGAGTAACGCTCGCCAGCTCGGTCGAAAATGTCTCGAAACCAGGCGTCCAGCATCTTGCGATTCCTGGATATGTCAAGAAAGCTTTTCATACTACCGTTGCTCCGATCTTGATCAATGGATGCGGCCAAGCGGGTTGTCACGGTTTACCAGGCAACTCGAGTTTTCACATCCACAAAGCTGCAGGCGATCAAGCGTCAACGATTGCAAACCAAAACTTGGAGAATGTACTGCGATACATTAATCCGAAAGATCCGAGTAGCAGCCAACTCATTGCTTACGCAACCAATGCGCATGGAATTCAAAAATCTCCACGCTTCAATCCATTGCGAGAAGATGATCGAGCTCACATCGAGCGTATAGCTCAATGGATCAAGTCCTTGGAGTTTGCCAACGCAGTTGAGGGAGAAATTGTGTCCACGAACTCCAAAACTGTCGTTGAAGCTATCGCGACCGATGTTCAACCATCCATTGCAACTCCCTCGACAAACCCCAAAAGCAGAATGGATTGGATCCGTGAAACGCAGAGATTACCAGAACAAGACCGCAACGCCAAACTCTCAAAGCCTGCCGACAACTCACAAAGCAATCCGCCTGGTGCTGGCGTCATCTCCGCTGGTGACATTGCTCTGCTGGAGTCTGCCATTGACAAGCTAGAACGGCAAAAAAAGGCGATAGGGCAAGACCCCTTTGATCCAGATGTGTTTAATTCCAAGTTTGGAACGAAAAAGTAAATGCATGACATCAAAAAATCGCAGCGTCATCCGTCTGCGCGGCGATTTCTGGTGTCAAACGAGTCATCAACAATCTTATCGTAAAGGCAGCCCAGCGCAGGACCTGATGACTGTTTCTTGTGAGTGTTGTCCCTCATTCGCGAGGGATGGATTACAATTCGGTTTCGACTAATATTCGTACAGGACACTCATGAAACCGTTGATTGCAACCCCCCAGGAACTGACACCTTCTACAAACTGGCTCGATACCAAGTGGGCTTGGACTAGCGAGGAGTCGTTGATCGATCACCACACAAAGGCCCGACTTTGCGCGGCGGCGCTTCTTCCGTTTCGAAATAAGCAACCAGACTGGGAAGGATTTGTCTCCAGCATCGCTTGGATGCAATCAGCTGCTGATTACTATGGGGTCGAACTGGTGGTCGTGCTGAACGCGGACACTGGCTATATTTTTAATTTGGATAATGCGCTCTACAGCGAGGTTCTCCGGCGGTTTCGAAACGCTTTTCCGGGTGCAAAGTTTATCGCTGGTGTTACCGCTCGTGGTGCGGAAAAAGATAGCTCATTCCAACCGGATCGATATCGGCCACTTCTCGACATCGTTCAGCAATATGATAACTGCGAGGTCATGCTGATGACTTCGAAATGGTTGAGCGCGCTGGCCCCCGAACCAAAACGGGACGCATACTTTGCAATTGCCGACTGGCTTATTCGCCCAGGAATCGTTCATGCTCTTGAACCCGCTTTCGTTCCTTGGGCGAAGCCTTTTGAGCCGTGGTTGCTTTGGCAACTGGCCCAGCATCCAAAGTTCATCGGCGGCAAGATTAGTACGCTGGACGAACCGCACTTTCTATATTGGGCTGCGATGTGCCGCGATCTTCAATTGGACTTCGCGCCTCATAGCGGAGACGATTTTGGAATTGCGACCGCGATCAAGCTTGGATTGCCATTGTTGATCGGTGCGGCCGTGAGTGGTGCCCCCCTCATTGCAGCCGCCAAGGATATGTGGCTAACTGATGATGCGCCCCGTAAGAAATTCACGACAGGTTCAGGAGCATTTGATACACGGGTTTATAAAGTCTTTGAAGCGTTCCAATCTTTAGAAGACCAAGTTTTTCGCTTGGATGCATCGATGAGCGCCGCAGCTTACAAGCATAGTACGGCGCATGTGTTGCACGAATTGGGGATCATCGCATCACCAGAATCACACCCCGAATGCACAGACTTACGAGGCAGTAACGAAGCCATTCGAATGCAAGAATCGCTTCGTCGACCGAAGCGGGTCGCTGAAATCCTCGGAATTCCATTTCGATTCGATTCCTAGCAGTCACCTCATACGGGAACGTCGAGCAGGATGAATCGGCGTAATGATTCCTTCAGCCCTCTCACAGAACTGTACGTATGTGTCCGTATACGGCTCGCGTTAAAGTAAAACTCAAGTTGACTCGGGCAAAACTCCGGTCGCGACGCTGGTTAGGGCAAGCAGTTCCAGTTCAGCTAACCAGGCGTTTGGCATGTCGAAGCTGGCCAGTGGTTGCTGGAGTTTCGCCACGAACGCATGCGGAGCTGGGAAAGTCACCCTTGTAGTCCAGTTGCCGAAGGCGGCTAGTCCAGTTGCCGAAAGCGGCAGTGGAGTCGCGCAGGTTGCTTTCCGTCCGAAAGCTGCTTGTGGCATATCCGGCGGCGTATCTATCTAAGGGACGGCGATGACAACCGTTTCCGTGCGACGAACATTTCCAGCTCCATCCTGTGCCTCGATGAACAAATCGTAGTTGCCTCGAGGTAATTCAAGTAAAGTAGTAGAGGTGCTTGATAGTCCTGTTTTGACAACTTCGGGAGAGCCACCCAATGGATAGGCGAATACTTTGTATCGGTTACCTGCCCCGTTGCTGGTCCATGAAACTCTGAATTCTCCGTTGTTGGCCATGGCTGATAGGACTCGGAAGTCCGCTGTCGATGCAGCTAGCTTTCGGAATCGTTTGTCTGAAGACAGTGAAAAGTTCGTTCCTGTACGAGTTGAAAGAGACAACTCGCTCGCGGTTTCCGGGATACCGCCAAACAACGAAGCGATAGCGGCATCGGTCAATGTAAAGGTTCCGTCTGGCTGTACAAATTGAGATGCATTCTTTCGCTCCAGACCATTAAGAGAAACAAACAATTCGCGACTGCTACTATTGATCCGGCCCGTTACCTTCGTATCGTTTGTCAGTCCACGAACAGTCCCTGTTTCCTGCATAACAAGCTGTGAAAACTCACCTATCGGTTTCGGGTCCGCAGCATTCAGATAATTGACCACTGCTAACACATCAAGTGCAGTGATCGTTCCATCTCGATCCACATCTAGATCGCGTTGATACGGCGGAGCCCCTGAAGTGGTTCGGTTGATGGCATTGACCAATCCCAAGACATCCAAAGCATTGATGGTGCTATCTCGGTCCGTATCCATCGAACTGAGCCAGTTCTCAACAACATTTGTTGTTGGTGATACGTCGACGATGTGCGAGCCTGTAGCCACGACCGTTCCGTTTTGAGTCGCAGTTATCAGCATCGTATAGCTACCTGGTGTTGTGTAGCTAGCGGGGAAGGAAACAGTTGAACCACCAGAGCGTTGCAGGTCTGCCGAACCGTTGCCATCTAGGTCAATTGAGTAGTCTATGCCTGTCGTTGGAGAAGGATTGATACCCGTCAAGTTCAACGTGATCGTCCTCTCCTCTCCGCGGAGAAACGTTGCGGCGCCGGAAACTTCAACCTTACCGGAAAGCGATGCATGAAGAATGGTCATGACGGGCGACATGTAGTCTTCTCCGAGCAGTTGCGTGTTGGATTGACGCACCAATGCGCCATCAATGGCTAAGAAATACAGACCATCATTCAGTTTTCCATCCTGTCGAACAAAAGGCCCTGACAACTGCAATGTCGTGATAGTTCTGCCATTCACGAGTGTATTGGTGATTCGAGGAATATTCACTAAGCCGACCACATCGAGCTTTTGTAGCTTGAAAGCGTTCGCTCCAACGATTACGGGTGAATCCCACAACACGCGAATGCTATCCGTTTCGGCACCAATCGCACCGCCTGAACCGTCGGTGATGGATTGTACTTCGGGTCGGTTGTTGACCGACAAGAAATAATCGACCGATGGATTGTTGGTGACTTGAAGTGTTGGATCGACAACGCTGATCTTTGCTGCATAGGATGATTTTGTCTCAAAATCAAAGATAGACCCCGCTTTGAGAACGAGCTGATTACCAACTATTTCAAACAATGCAGCATCGTCACCCGATAAACGAAACTCGTTGGTTCCGAGTGCATCATCGATGAATCGAATCGTAGCCAATATCTGTGAAGTGGCTGGTTGACGCGACTCATTGATATTGGATACCACACTCTCAAGGCTGACGGCGGTCGGAGGTTCATTGACGTCGGAAATGCTCAATGCATAGTTTCTTGAAATCGTCTGAGCGCCTGGAATCGTGTTGTCTACTAAACGAACAGTCACTTGATAAGAACTCTTTGCCTCAAAATCCAATCCAGTCGCGGATGAAAACTGGAGGTTGGCGCCAGAGATGGAGAAGAATCTCGCATCCGGTCCAGCGAGGGTTAAGCTATTGGTGCCGATCGC
Source organism: Pirellula sp. (assembly GCA_021300155.1). Lineage (GTDB taxonomy): Bacteria > Planctomycetota > Planctomycetia > Pirellulales > Pirellulaceae > JBKCUI01. The sequence continues at coordinate 108,294 of JAJTID010000015.1, read as the reverse complement.
ATCGTCAACAATCTGCAACTGAGCAACAGTGAGTGGAATGGATACATTGGCGGACTCGGGAAGAGACTGTACCATCGGCGTGATCGTCAAATCCGTTGGCGCCTCGTTGACATCGGTGATTGTTAATGTGAATTCGACAGAACTGTCCGGAGTGGTACCGACGGTTGGATCGTCCACCATGACCAAAACACGGTATTGAGATTTGGCCTCGAAATCGAGGCCTTGTGGGTTTTGGAATCGAAGTTGGCGATTGTTAATACTGAAAAGCGCAGCGTCCGCTCCACCTAGAGATAGCGTGTTGGTCCCGAGCGCGTCATCTACGAATCCGATGGTAGCCACATTCACAGGAGATGCGACATTCGCCGTTTCAGCTAATGGTACAACATTCGTGAACGATAGCGACCTCGGCGGTTCATTTACGTCCGTAATTCTAACCGTCATGGAAGCTGTAGAGCTGAGTGTTGGTGTGCCACCATCTCGAACAACCACTGGAAACGTCCAAGCGGATTGTTGTTCGAAGTCGACTCGAGAACTATCCAGAACCGAGAGGGCCCCTGTAGTTGGATTCAGGGAGAAAACATTGGTTGGACCGCCGGCACCGATGGTGTACGTCAATGTACCTGCTACTCCCTGATCTGGGTCGGTCGCTACCACATTTCCGATGACGGTGCCATTCGGAGAGTTTTCAGCCAGCGTGAATTGCTGGCCCGCGATGATTGGAGACTCATTTACGTCCGTTGGTGAGATCGTAACATTTCGAATGGTGGAAGCGGGTGGCGTGAGTGAATCAAAGGCTCGTACGCGAATGACGATTGGTGATGTCGTTTCAAAATCCCAGAGTTGGGAATTAGCAACTCGAATCGTGCCCGTGATGGGATCAATTGCAAACGGGCCTGCATTGTCGAGGAATTCATAACCGACAGTCTGGCCTGCATCGGGGTCGATTGCTGTGATCTGGCCTGCTATGGTGCCGACAATTGAATTCTCTGGCACGCTGAATGATCTGTCAGAGAATTGAGGCGGTTGATTATCACGGAATCCAAAATGGGCATTCAAGAGATGTTCAGTCTTGAGCACAGGAAGTGGGTAGCTCTGAGCTCCATTCCAAAGGACTTTGCCAGCGGTGTTCGTGGGAATAATCGTGTAGTTGCCGACAGGAAGCTGCTCGATCGAGTATTGGCCGTTTGCGTCAGAAATCGCGGAGAATTCGGGATAAGTATAAATCAGATTGTCGAAGGATCCGAAGGGACTTGAGTTTGGCATATCATCATTGGTGAAGAAGATAGCGTACTTAATGTCTGCCGCTGGACGACTGATGGAGAGAGTTGCGATATTCCCACGTCGCATAGGGCCTGTTTGTGTGAATTGAAGAAGTACATTGTTCTTGTCATAAACCTCAAGACGACCATAAGAATCCCTTAATCCCTCCGCTCCATTGGCTAGTACGGAGACAGCATTTACTTCCGTATAGAAGGCGGCTTTGATCTTCCGGTCGGTATGATTGAAGCCGACTCCTTCGTGTGAAAAAATTCGGTCGCCCGCGTTGTTCGGATTGGTGACGGTACGAACCTTGAAGCCTATGTTATCGCCGTTTTCGTCAGCGATCGTGAGAGTCGCGTTTGGAAAGAGATTGGTGAGATCCGTTCCCAACGGAACGTCGTCTGCTCGCACGGCAACAGTGACGCTATCCCTTATCCCGTTTTGATTTAGATCGGCGGTGACTTGCACTCCCGCTAGTGGAGTGTCGCCGGGACCAAACACATTGTCGCCATTGGTATCCATGACGATGGAGCCTAAAGCACCGCCGTTGAAGTTAAAGGTTCCCACATGGTCGATGGACCTGCCTGCGTAAACGAGAGGTGTTGGATCTCCTAATGTCCCGAAGGTTAGTTTGAAATCAACACCTGCAACCGACGCATCATCAACTGGATTCCCGTGTACCCAGTCGTCAGGCGATGAACCTGACGAGCTTCCGACGCGGCCAACGTAACCGCCACGTTCCGTAATAACTAGCGAAGTATTCGCCGGGTACGTGACGGCAGAGTCTTCTGCAAAAGTGATCTTGCCGTAAGAAGTCGCAGGAGTCGCTGTCCGACCGAGGAGTCCCACAGAATCGATAATGGTCCAACCTGCAGCGACTCCGTCGATCGTGCCATTGTCGTCAGCATCGATATCCGTGCCTGGGACTGGTTTAGTTGATGTTTGTACCAATAGAAAATTTGCAGCGATGAACACGTGGGCAAAGCGATCCGAGATGGTCGATGCATCGCTCCATCGATTACTTGGCAACCCAGAGAAACCGGTCGAAGTGCTAATCAAAGAACCCGAACTCGCATGGATTTGGTGGGGGTGATTAAATGGCGCAACCACCAAAAATCCATTGCTACCAAAAGTCAGCCCTGAAAGATCGACGACCGAATGGATATAGCCGCGGCCACCAGGAACCGCCCCCCAGCCTTCGACGACCGTAAAGTAGGTCCCATTCGCGATGGTGGAGCCTGGTGTGCCTCGAAGTTCAAAATACTGATCTGTATCGTTGTTGGTTGCGAAAACCTCACTGATGACCGACGCGAGAACTCGGCGTTGTTCTAGCGATTCACAGGTCAAACGACGTCGGCGTGTAATCTTGGGAGTGTGGGATTTACCTTTGGAAGTTTTCCTGTGTCGAATCCAAGGAATGATCATGGGGTGACTCGATGAAGGTTTTAGAAGGGGCAGATAGGAAGGATTTCGAGAGCCCTAGTTTCGTTGGAGAATATGTACACGGAAAGACCAAAAATCTAACGCCAATTGAATTTTCACTGAATTTTGATGGTCATCAGCGGGGAGCTAAAAGAAGGAATGTTCATGTTTTGAGACCTTCGATGCGACATCGGGATGCAATCTTGATAATCGGGCGGCCAGTTCCGTCATCGCGAAGGACTCGCTCGCAAAGTGCCCGACCATCAAAAGAGCAAGGTTGTTCGCCTCAGCTTCTAGGCACTGATGATAGGTCGCTTCACCTGTCAACATGGCGTCGCAACCCGCTTTGATGGCGAGACTCAGCAAAGTGCCCCCGCTTCCGCAGACGATCCCGACCTTTTGCACGACTCGTTGAATAGAATGCGTGTGGCGAAACTGGCAATAAGGAATCGATTTCGTGAGAGTGCTCTGCAGCGACTCGATCGAGGTTTCCGTGGGAAGTATGCCGTATCTACCGGTACCTGTGTCGATTGGTGCACGCAGGTCCGCAGAGAAGGGAGCTAATGGTCGGACATTTTGCAATCCAATCTGTCTTGCCAATTGCGCATTGATGCCGTGCTCGGAATTGTCCCATGCGGTGTGTGGAGAGTAGATTGCAATTCGATGTTCGATGGCTCGCAATAACAGCTTACCCGTCGTCGAGTCTGCGGTAATGCGTGGCACCGGTTTGAATGGTATCGGATGGTGAGTCACGATGAGCTCCGCCCCGCTTTCAATCGCTTCATCGAGCGTCGCATCTGTCACAGTCAAACAGGTTAAGATACGTGTGATGTCACGTGATCGATCTCCAGCGAGCAGACCCACGTTGTCCCAAGACTCGGCGGTGCGAAGTGGTGCGAGCTCGTCTAGTGTATTGAGGATGCGTTGAAGGTTCGTCATGTCGCAGTCTCCAGTAATTTCATTCTTGCCAATAGACTATTTGGCTCAAGGAGCGGTGCTAGTCGAATCCACTCCATGCGGGAATAGCCGCGTAGGAACTCGTCGGCCGTCATCTGCTTCTTGCCCGCGGGTTGCAAGCTCTTCAAAAGCAACAAGCCGTCAATTGCGATCAAGCCGAGAGAGATATCCTCCTGGCTATCAAGATGGTTTTGAAGCTGCTTTGCCTTCTCACCATAAATCAATCTACCGATATCCCAGGCATCTCTCACCGAAGCGGGAAGCAGTGCTGTGTCGATCGGCAGTGGGCTAGCTTCGTGCACAATGACTCGCAACGCTTGGCCATTGGGGAAGATCAAGTTGCCGTAGCAGCCAGGCCATGGATATAGCCCACGAATTTGCCGATCGAGATACTTCAACAGGCTGTCGGCGACCAGAGCACCGTCTGCTTTGCTCAATCGAGGCGCTTTGGTCGCTTGCGATTTGTCTTGTGGTAGTCCAATCGATTCGGTTGATGCGGGATTCCAATTCTGTAATAGGTCAACGGCATGCAATGTTGCTTTCGTGCCTAGGGTGCTGAGTCGAGATTCCAATTGGAATGCATTCTCGGTAGGCGCGATCTGCGTCGACTCTTGAACGATCACGGGACCAGCATCTAAACCAGGCGTCATGTGGATGATCGATACGCCAGCATTTTGGTCACCACTAAGAATTGACCATTGGACGGGAGCGGCTCCACGGTGTCTGGGTAGCAATGAACCGTGAAGATTGATTCCTCCCAGTCGAGAAACCGACAAGCACTCGGAGGATAGGATTTGCCCATAATCACAAACGACTAGTAAATCGGCTTGCAGCGATCGCAACCATTCGATCGATTCGACGGAGTTGATGGAAGCGGGGGACGTAACCGTTAGCGAGCAACTCTCTGCCCAAGATCGTACGGGGCTTATGGGCGTTGGCTTTTTGGTGTTCGCCGATGGGACTTCCGGTCGAGTGACTACAGCGGCTACATCGTGCCCCTGCACTCTCAAGCCTTGAAAGCTTGGGACAGCAAAAGGGCCTGTGCCCATCAGAATCAATCGCATCACGACACCTAGCTAGGAGGAAACTACAGACGACTCGCAACTACTTCACACTTCGATAGAATACCGAAGCAGATTCATTTCACCATCTTGTAGCTCTTAAGGTTATGTCCAAAACCATGAAAAAATATTCCCTGCGATTGGCTATCGCAACGTTTACGCTGACAGGGTGCCTCGGATGGCAGGGGCCTTGCAAACCCTTGTGGGGGCAAGTTTCTGGGATCGACATTCAGAACATCAGCAAAGAGATCAGTCCATCGGACGATTTTTTTCGTTATGTCAACGATGTATGGTTGAAGAACACACCGATTCCAGACGATCAGTCCGATTACGGTTCATTCACGGCTCTCGATATCGAGACAAAAGATGCAATTCGGCGGCTCATTGAGAGCGCGAGCCAAACACCGAACCCATCCTCCATTGCTCGCCAAGTCGGTGATTTCTACAAATCGTATACCGACATCGCGACTAGAAATAAGCTCGGAATCAGTCCTGTTCTACCGATGATCAAAACGGTGGAGTCGATCAAAACAAAATCCGATTACATGCGAGTGGCGGGTGAGTTAGGACGAAAAGGGGTATCGGCGCTTTTCGGGGTGTATGTGGATTCCGATGCGAAACGATCGGATCAATATGCCATCTATGTTGGGCAGGGAGGGACGACCTTGCCCGATCGCGATTACTATTTGGATGCGAAATTCGAAGCGCCACTCGCGGCCTATCGCAAGTATGTAGAGTCGATGCTCATGGAGTTGCAATGGCCCGCCCCTGCTGAATTTGCCAACAAAATCGTGGATCTTGAGATTGAAATGGCCAAGATCCAATGGACGAAAGTACAGTTGCGAGATCCCGTCAAGCAGTACAACAAAATGACTACTGCGGATTTCGCGAAGTCGATTCCATCGCTCGATTGGAACGCTTACGCAACCACAACGGGGCTCAAGCTGGATGCAGAGCTTGTGATTGGCCAGCCAAGCTTTTTTGAGGCGATGAACAAGCTCTTTGAAAAGACGGACATTGAGGTATTGAAGGCTGCGTTGGCGTTTCAGGCACTCAATAACTATGCCCCCATTTTGAGTGAATCGCTAGAGGCCAAGCACTTTGCCTTTTTCGAAACGACCCTCAGTGGAGTTGAGGAGCAAGAGCCGTTGGAACGCCGTGCCGTGAATGCGTGCAACGGACTTTTGGGAATGCCTGTTGGGCAGCTTTATGTCGAGAAGTATTACACCCAACGAGCCGAAGAGAAGATGGATCAATTGATCAAGAATCTGCTGAAGGCCTTTGAGATCCGAATCAATCAACTTGAGTGGATGGGGCAAGGGACCAAGAAAGAAGCCCTGCAAAAACTATCCACATTTAATCCGAAAATTGGAAAGCCGAAGAAATGGAAAGACTATTCGTCCGTTTCTATGGATCCGAAGAATGTGGTCGCGAATGTGAGTCAGATCGCTGAGTTCGAGCACAATTATGCTTTGCAAAAACTGGGTAAACCGGTAAATCGCGAAGAGTGGTACATGGGGCCGCAGACGGTCAACGCGTACTACAATCCGACGATGAATGAGATTGTCTTTCCAGCAGCGATTCTTCAGCCACCTTTTTTCAATCTCGAAGCAGATGATGCGGTCAACTACGGAGGGATCGGGGCTGTGATAGGTCACGAGATCAGCACGGTTTCGACGATTCGGGAGCGAGATTCGACGGAAAAGGAAACCTTCGAAATTGGTGGACGCCGAACGACGAAGCCGAGTTTCAAAGTCGCTCGAAATTGCTCGTCAATCAGTATAGCAGTTACGAACCGTTGCCAGGCATGAAGGTGAACGGCGAGTTTACCCTCGGTGAAAACATAGGAGATTTGGGAGGACTGGCGGTTGCATTTACTGCCTACAAATTGTCGCTCGGGGGCAAACCGTCTCCAGTAATCGATGGAATGACCGGCGAACAACGGTTTTTTGCAGGGTGGGCACAGGTGTGGCGACGCAAGTATCGGGAGCCCGAGCTCAAGAAGCGATTGGCAAATGACCCCCATTCCCCAAGCCAATACCGTTGCAACGGAATCGTGTCTAACATGGACGCTTTTTACGAAGCATTTCAAGTGAAACCTGGCTCAGGAATGTACATCGCACCCGAAAAAAGAGTGAGAATTTGGTAATTTGAGCGAGCCGTCGCTGGAATTCTTGTTGCGGAATTGAAATCTTGGCGACAAAAACAGGAGAAAATGGAGCGTTGGACTTGCCGATCCTATGTCCTGACTAGTACACTTTCCGTCCCTAAAAACTCCAGAGGATCTTTCGTTTTCTCTGAAGCTAGGGGATCAGCACCTATCGCCGCCAAAGTGGCGGAATGGCAGACGCGCTGGACTCAAAATCCTGTGTCCTCACGGACGTGTGGGTTCGACTCCCACCTTTGGTATTTCAAATTCGTTGTTTCGAGTTTGGTTGCGAAGTGGAGCGGAAGGTCGCTGATCAGGTAGACGTTTGAATTTCCTTGAAAAAGCTTTAGTATGCCAACCATCAATCAATTGGTTCGTCGAAATCGAGTTATCCAAAAGAATCGGACAAAGAGTCCTGTTTTGCAGCAATGCCCGCAAAAGCAGGGGGTTTGTTTGTTGGTTAGGACGATGACTCCGAAAAAGCCTAACTCCGCCTTGCGTAAGATCACGCGGGTCCGGTTGAGCAATAGCAAGGAAGTCACGGTTTACATACCTGGTGAAGGCCATAACCTTCAGGAGCACTCGATTGTTCTGATCCGTGGTGGTCGTATTCGCGATCTTCCAGGGGTTCGTTATCAAGTGGTCCGAGGTTGCCGCGATACGCTGGGTGTGAATGGTAGAAAGCAATCTCGCAGCCGTTATGGTGCGAAAAAGGCATAGTTGAGAATAGTTTCAGTTGCTTGGTTTGTTCCTCAAGTTAAGGCACATCTCCTCGCTCTCCCTAAATAAATCATAGACGACAGATAAGCATCGGACGAAATAGCTGACATGGGAAAGATCACCGCATCCAGAACTTCACTTCGACCTGACCCACGATACAACTCGTTGCTCGCATCGAAGTTCATCAATTGCTTGATGTACGACGGCAAGAAATCCACGGCACAAGGAGTTTTCTACTCCGCTCTCGACGAAATCGCTGAGAAAGTCAAGGATCGTCCTTCGATCGAAGTTTTCGAGCAAGCGATCGAAAACGTAAAGCCTTACATCGAAGTGCGATCGAAGCGAGTTGGTGGTGCATCGTATCAAGTGCCAATGCAAGTCAACAAGAACCGTCAGCAAAGCCTGGCTTTCCGATGGGTGTTGGGTGCTGTTCGCGACAAGAAGGGTCGAGCCACACATCTGAAGCTCGCAGAAGAGTTGATGGCTGCTTACCGAAAAGAAGGTACTGCAATCACCAAGCGAGAAAATACACACCGAATGGCCGATGCTAACAAGGCATTCGCCCACTTCGCTTGGTAGACAGTTGGCTCGTAGCTTTGGTCCGTCGTCCATTTGGTCCGTCGTCCCGAGCGGATGGATTCCCCAGCAATTACTGGCGGTTAAGGCTTTTTTGTCAGCGGACTGTCTAGTCAGAAAATCATGTTCATAAACGCAAATAACGCGATGTGCAAGCATCGCGTTATTTATTCGTAGGCGTCGGTTTCAGGCTTGTAACGTGGGAGTGATTGCTGGGGGCAGCTACGACCTCGCAAAGGGCGCCTGGTGTGGCCGGTTTGCTATCAGCAAGCATCGGCAGAATGAGTTACGATCCTTGGGGAAGATCCTGCAAATAGGCTGTGGTATCGATAATTATGCGCTGCGCGTATCGGTGGTGATGAAATGCGCATCATGACTGGCGAAGACGTTCGATATTGAGGCAAACAAAAAAACAATAAAATTTTGCATCTATGGCTTTTGTCTGCCTTAAGGTCGGGTTTAGTGCAGGTTTTTCTTCCTTTGTGTTTCGTGTCGGTTTTCAGTGAAGCCGTTAACCTGATCTTCATTGTTTTTTAACCTTATGAGTCTGTGGAGTAATCATTGTGACGCGACCTGACCATTTTTTCCGTGGCTGTATGCCTGCATTGATGACCCCCTGTTTGAAGAACCGCAAGCCGGATTTTGATGCGCTCGTTGCAAAAGGTAAGCATCTCATCAGTTCAGGAATGAAGGCAGTTATCTACTGCGGTTCGATGGGGGACTGGCCGTTGTTGTCTGAAGCAGAACGGCAAACTGGGGTTGCCGAGCTTGTGAAGGCTGGGGTGCCCGTAGTGGTTGGGACCGGGGCGCAGAATTCGACATTTGCGGCCGCTCACGCGGCGCATGCGGAAAAGGTCGGTGCGGCTGGGTTGATGGTGATCCCGCGTGTTCTTTCGCGAGGGACATCCAAGGCTGCTCAGTACGACCATTTCTCGAAAATCTTATCTGCCGCCCCATCATTGCCCGCCGTCATTTACAACAGTCCATATTATGGGTTTCAAACGAAAGCCGATTTGTTTTTTGAGTTACGGACTAAGTACCCCAGTCTTGTTGGATTCAAAGAGTTCGGAGGCGCCGCTTCGCTAGACTATGCAGCCGAACATATCACAAGTGGCGACCCCGAGTTGTCCTTGATGGTCGGAGTGGATACGCAAGTAGTGCACGGTTTCCTCTATTGCGGGGCTGCCGGCGCGATTACTGGCGTCGGAAATGCGTTACCAAAGGAGGTTCTTCGTTTGGTGGCTCTCTGCGAAAAAGCAGTGGCGGGCGACCATCAAGCGAAAACTTGGGCTAAGGAGCTGGGGGATGCGCTTCAGGTTTTGTCAACCTTTGATGAAGGTCCGGATCTCGTTTTGTATTACAAGCATCTCATGGTGCTTGAAGGAAACTCAGAGTATGAGCTTCAGCTCCAAGAATGTGATGCACTGTCCAAAAGCCAAAAAGCCTTTTTAGAGTTGCAATGGCAGCAGTTTCGAGCCTGGTGGTCTGCATGGCAGGGTGCGAACGCTTAACGAGAGCAACAGCCACAAATTTCAATCAATGACCGTTGCTTGGGGCCATGGTATCGAGCAGACACCTTCCCGGGAAGTTGCCGCAATGGGGCCTGCAGCTAATGTGCCCGGCACTTTATAAAACGGCTTTTGCCCTGCCCTTTTTGTTTGCCGTCTTAGGAATACTAGAGGTCCCTGCGTACTTCGATTCTTGACGGCAACTGTATAGGTGAGGCAGACTCGATTCACCCTCCGTTTGGTCTAGGGGGGGCCGAATTTCGTAAATAAACGCAATAATGTTGCCTTGAGCCCCGTTGCGATCGCTGATGTTGATCCGATATCATTTTAAGCTCGCGAGTCGAAACCGATTTGTTTTCTAACTTTGATGTGTTGTTTCATATTGGAGATTTATTGTGGGGAAGAAGTATCTAGTTCGGGGCTTCACGCTGGTGGAGCTTTTGGTGGTAATTGCAATCATAGGTATTTTGGTTGGGTTGTTATTGCCTGCAGTCCAAGCGGCTCGCGAAGCAGCGAGACGTATGCAGTGCCAAAACAATCTTAAGCAGCAGGCACTGGCGACACACAATGCGCATGACACCCATCGACGATTCCCGCCGCAAGCAGGGAATTACGGTGGAGCATGGTATGCGCCGTTGTACTTTCACTTGCTGCCCTTTATCGAACAGAAGAATGTGTTTGAGATGGCGGGCAATTGCGACTTAGGTGCAGCCGTTGGTCAGGCCGCACCTGGTACCAACATTACTAATCTCGGTTTCGTATGGCCTACGTGGGGTTCGGTGAATACCGGTAGTAGAACATGGCTTCGTCAGACGCGGATGTCGACGTATCAATGCCCTAGTGATAGTACGTTAGGAAACGGCCTGGATTGGACTCCCGGTGATGCTTCTTATGCTGGTAACTTTTTAGTGTTTGGTGGGGTCAACAACCGTGCTGTCGTTTGTGGTAGTGCAGGAAATCCGTGGGAGACCTGCTGGGATGCACGAGCTAACTTTGGCACGCTTACCGATGGAACATCCAACACCATTATGTTTGCTGAGAAACTTTCACGGTGCGATGGTACTGGACGACCGGGAGGCAATTGGTGGATGCGAGGTGTGTTTCGTATCGGTGCTGCCGGTGGTGGAAACCCAAGCTCAGGTGTTCCCGCCGATAGCTACCCAGGAGATCGGTTATCTGGAGTTTTCGGTGGTGGGCGAGGTCGCGATGGTGTGATCTTTACCTTCGGTCCGAATTCGAAGTTTCAAGTCAATCCAAGAAATCCGCTTGCTAGCTCCGGAGAGGGCGGGAACTGCGATCGAAGGTTGGCTTCAACGCAACACATCAGCATGCAAGTCGGTTTATCGGATGGCAGTATCCGCGGCATCTCCGGCAGCATGGACAATGTTATTTGGTTTGAACTGCTGACCCCAACGGGTGGTGAAGTGAATCGCGATGTCGAATAGCACTCTTGTTGTTTAGTATTTTCGTATTGAATTGCAACGTGTATTCATCGTTAGAACGGGACGCATGTCCCGTTCAAGCTACGGACCGGGATATCTTTCCCGGTCTATTGTCATAATGAATCATTGATCAATCCCGTCGTTTCGATAGTGATGAAGGCTGTGTGAGTATGTGGAATAAAGTATTGGTGCTGGGTGCATTAGTTGCGTTCGTAGGATGTGGCCCTCGCATGGGTGAGGTTTCGGGAGTCGCGATGTTTGAGGGAAAACCGATTCCGGGTGGGTTGCTTACTTTTCGTCATTCCGATCCGTCCCACAACTCGGTTACTTACGAGTTACCCCGAGAGGGAACTTTCAAAGTGGAGATTCCAGTTGGCGATGTATCGATTTGCATCGATAATCGAGAATTCGAGCCAAAGCCTTCGACGATGCCTGCCATCCCACCGGGGATGAATCTACCGCCGGAAGTCATCAAGAGCATGCAAGCTAGCAGCAAAGAGACGAGCAAAGTTTCTGACCGTTGGGTCAAGCTACCGGAGAAATACTACGATATGGAAACATCGGGCTTGAAGATCGTAGTGAAAGGAGGCAAGCAGCAAGAAACCATCGAGTTCAAAAAATAAGTGAACTGGTTACTTTTTTCCGAGACGCAAAACAGCCAGAGCAGGGGTGTCTTTTTTAGAAAAGTGAATGAAATAAAGATGAGGCAGGCGACGTTTTCACGCTTGCCCGATGCAGTCATGCTCAGTTTCATTCTGAATTAGCAGTCGGTTTCGAGAAGGAGGCTGGAAACGCAAAGCTCTCGATAGCCATGCGATCCTCGACACTGAATCGAACAGAATTCGCTACATTTCGATCTCGTAGCCCTTGCGGTACGCTCTGGTTAGCATGCTGTTCGCTAGATCATCTCCGAGGATCTGTTCGCTCGATTCGTCCCACTTCAGTTCGCGACCTAGCCTCGCGGAGATTCCTGCCAAATGGCAGATGTTGAGCATCTTCATATGGGAGTGGACGTCGGAAATAGGTTCTTTTCTGGTTTTCACGCAATGAAAGAAGTTGGCCCAATGTGCTTTGCGTTCATTGGATTCCATCGGTAGACCTTTGTAGGCTCGCTGGATAGCACCCTCGGAAAGAGGATTGTCTTTGAGATCGTCGACAACAGCCCCTGTCAGTTTCCCTCGGTTCACAAACATCTTAGCCTTATCGCCCTCTAGCATGATCCCGTTACCAAAATCAGGATGATTGTTCACGATAATGATTTCGGTACCGTTGGCGTACTTCACAACAAAATGAAACTCGGTTGCCGTGTTGTATCGATCTCTTTGGACTGGAATACCAACCTTGAAATCGACGGGGTGTTTTGCGGTTCCGCCGAGGGAAACGGGACCGGCTGTTTGGCCGTTGAGGGCCAAAGCCCAGACAGCGATGTCTACGTGGTGAGCCCCCCAATCGGTTAGCTTGCCACCTGAGTATTCATACCACCAACGGAATTCATAATGACAATTGGTTTGAGGGCGATCGTTCTTTGGTTTGCCTGACTTGTCCTTGGAGGCCGTTGGTATCAATACTCGATAGTCTGTCTTGGGAGCAGGCCCTAACCACCGGTCCCAGTCGATGTTTGCAGGTGCAGTTGCAATCGGAAGCTCTTTCGACGCGGGCGCTCCCCCAATGGCAACCGTCGCTTTTGTTATTTTCCCAAGTCGTCCATCCGCAACGATAGCCATAGCTTTGGTAAAGAGTTCAAAGGTACTGCGTTGTTGTGTACCCACCTGCACCACTCGCCCGGTCTGTTGCTGTATCTTTCGAATGAGTTTTCCTTCGTCGATCGTCAATGTCAGTGGCTTCTCGCAATAGACATCTTTGCCAGCCAACATCGCCTCGACCAACGGTTTGGTATGCCAATGATCGGGTGTTGCAACGTGAATAACATCGATGTCCTTTCGTTCCAATATCTTTCGATAGTCTGAGTAGACATCTGCTTTTCCTTTGCTCATTGCTTCGTTCGAAGAAGCGGCGCGCTCCGAGTCGACATCTGCGATTGCAACAACATCGCAATACGCTGCTGCGGCTTTCATGTTGCCATTCGCCATCCCGCCAGCCCCAATGACACCCAATCGAAATCGATCATTCTTGGATTGAGTCTCATCCGCCAGGAGTCGCGTATTCCAGGAAAAGTACGGAACGGATGCAGCAGCTGCGCCCTGCTGAAGAAAACTACGTCGCGAAGAAGTGGTTCTTGGCATGGTTGGAATCTAAAAAGAATCGGATGGGTAGAATGTAGCGATCAACCTTTCATGCGCACGAGGAAAAAAGAGCTGCGCGTGAAATGGCCTTTGTATTCTACCCGATCAATTGTGACACGATTGATCTAGAAACGTTTTTTTATGAAACGGAGCTTGGCCGGCAAGGATCAATAGCTGGTCGGTGCAGACACTCCAGTGATGGGAGCGATTGCTGGCAGTCCGAGGCGTGTTCTGGCTTCTCCTAACATCTCGGCTGTTCGTGATGCGCCAACGCGTGTTACCCCCATCCTCCAAGCCTTGATCAAATTGTCACAATCGCGAATGCCACCTGCGGCCTTTACTTGTACTGGCTTGGTCACGTGAGCGAGCATCAGTTGTAGATCTTCCATGGTCGCCCCCCCGGTTCCATAGCCCGTGCTTGTCTTAACCCAATCTGCCCCGACGTTGCAACAGATTTTGCATAGCTGAATTTTCTGGGCATCGTGCAAATAACAATTCTCAAATATCACTTTCACTTTTCGGCCGGCATCGTGAGCGATTTTGACAATGGCCGAAATGTCGTCTTCTACAAGTTTCCAATTGCCACTCAAGACGGCACTGATGTTCGTGACCATATCAAGTTCCAGACATCCATCCTCCACGAGCTGTTCAGCTTCGATCACTTTCGTTTTGGTAGTGTTACCTCCGTGAGGAAATCCGACTGTACTACTTGGTGCAACAGTGCTTCCATGGAGCAGCTCGACACATCGTTTGTGATAGTAGGGAAGTATGCAAATACTTGCGACATCGTACGCGAGAGCCAGTTGAATACCTGACTCCAGTTGCTCAACGGTTAGTGTCGGATTGAGCAACGAATGATCAATCATTTTGGAAAGATCAGAGTATTGAAAATCAGCCATCGAATGGTCGACCTCTTGGGAAAGTGTATTTCTTGTGTCGGAAACGGGCTATTCGCGAGAATTTAAAGCAGAACGAGTTTTTCCTCTATCCTCCTTGGGTTGGTCAACCCAATCCACATGCTTTGTGAGCACGTTGGAGAACTGAGCGGGCTCTGTCGCGGGCCTTTGCGGCACCAGCTTGAAGGATTGCATCCACTTTCTCTGGATGGTTTTCTAATTCTTCGCGACGAACTCGAGCGGGCGTCAAGTACTGATCCGCAGCATCCGCGAGACGTTTCTTGACTTCGCCATAACCGAATCCACCCTTCAAATACATTGCCCGCATCTCTTCGGTTTGCTCGGCGGTCGCGAACAGTCGAAACAGTTGATACAAATGGTCGGTTTCCGGATCCTTGGGATCTTCCATCGGGCGAGAGTCTGTGCTGATTCGCATGATTTTTTTCCGAAGCTCGTTGGGTGGTTCAAACAGTCCGAGCGTGTTGTTGTAGCTTTTGCTCATCTTTTCTCCATCGGTGCCAGGCACCTTCGAAGCACCCTGTACGACACGTGCTTCGGGCTGGGTAAAGACCTCACCGTAGTGAGCATTAAAGCTTCTCGCTAGGTCGCGGCATACTTCGATATGTTGAACTTGATCTTCACCGACAGGGACCCAATTCGCATCATACGCTAGGATGTCGGCTGCCATCAGCACAGGATAAGTAAAGAGTCCAGCATCTGCCTTCAGTCCCTTTTCTTTTTTGTCTTTGTAAGCGTGGCAACGTTCCAACAAGCCCAAGGGCGTCCCCGTCATGAGCAACCAGCACAGTTCGGACACTTCGGGTACATGGGACTGCACGAATAGGGTGGCGCGTTCGGGATCCAGCCCCAGCGCGAGCACATCGAGAGCCGCGTCACGAACAAAGCCTCGGAGGACAGCAGCATCGCGAACGGTAGTTAACGCATGCAAATCTGCGATAAAATAGTAGCCATCGTGCTGTTCCTGTAGCTCGATGTACTGTTTGATCGCTCCAAAGTAATTGCCCCAATGAAAACGACCCGTGGGCTGGATACCGCTGAGAATACGCATGACATTCCGGATTGAAAGCCTAAAAACTATTTCTTGATTTGGAGGCTGCCGACGATATCGGCAACCTTTGATGCACCGAGTGAACGAAGTGCCTCGGGGAGTCCGTCGATGATCTTTATGCTGGCATGTGGATCATAGTAGTTCGCCGTTCCCACTTGAATGGCGGATGCTCCTGCGACGAGGAACTCCATGCAGTCATCAATGTTGGCGATTCCACCAACACCGATGACTGGTACTCCGACTTGACTCGCAACTTGGTAGACGCATCGCAACGCGATCGGCTTGATCGCAGGACCACTCAATCCTCCGACGACGTTACCGATCATAGGTTTGCGTCTTCGCCAATCGACAGCCATTCCGAGGACCGTGTTGATGCAGGTCACCGCGTCGGTGCCAGCGTCTTTTGCAGCCTTTGCGATGTCGACGATTTTTGTCACGTTGGGTGTAAGTTTGGTAATGATCGGGCAACCAAGTACGTTGCGAACTCCTGAGACGACTTCATAGCATAGATTCGCATCAGTACCAAAGTCGACGCCACCGGAGACATTGGGGCAGGAAACGTTCAACTCTACGGCGTGCAAACCCTCCGCTTCATTGAGACGATTCGCCAATAAATAAAAGTCTTCCAAGCTTTTGCCTGCGATGCTCACAACAATCGAAGTGCCACAGGTACGCAAATAAGGCCAATGGTGGGTGAGGAAGTAATCGATTCCATCGTTGTCGAGACCGATTGCATTCAGCAAACCTGCGCTGGTTTCTACTGTCCGCCACGGTGCATTACCGGGGCGAGGTTGTTGCGTTATCGTTTTCGGTAAAATGCCACCGAGCCTGTCCAGGGGCAGGACTGACTCCATCTCTTTCGCATACCCAAACGTGCCAGATGCAACCAAGATTGGGTTCTTGAGCTGCAATCTTCCTAGAATTACAGCGAGATCTATGATAGGCTCCGAAGCATCCGCTCCGGAGCTCACTGCACTGGCAGCCGCGTTTGTCATCCCGCGAAGTGACCTTTGCCCAAACGCTTCGCAATGGCCTCGGTCGGCAACGCAATGACCGTTGCACTCGCCATCGTATCGGTAGCCAGAATGTCTAGCGAATCATCGGTGTCTTCGTCCGCTTCATATTGAACCAGATACGCACCAACCTGCAGATAATTCTCATGGAAGGTCGGTGGCCAGAAATCCTCAGCGCGATGAGCGAGCGTACGCGCCAGCAGCCGCGTGGCGCGCCCAGAGAAACCACTCAATACCATCTCGAGTCGACCGAGGGATTCGCGGAAGATATAGAACACCAAAGCAGCATCTCGGCCTGGCACGGCTCCGCCAGCAAATGCCCATGATCCGTCAGCCGTTTCATAATAAAGACCAGGCTCAGTCGATTTTTCGGTCTTGCTCAGTTGCTTGCCCGCAGAGCATGCAGGCGGATGAGGATCCCGATCGCGGTAACGCAAAAAGAACGGGCAAGAGCGCTCAGACGCTTTCTCAACATCGTCTTGGGAAACGAAGGGATCGCAACCGAACGCGTTGGCCAATACCAATTCGACGGTTGGATTGCTCTTCACAGATCCTAGAGAAATCATGGCTTTGTCGCCGTTCATTTCACTGAAGTCGTCGTAGACTGTTTGCGAACGCGCATGGACTTGTTCTGTCGCCATGGTCCCTGGGCTCCAAACCAGCGTTTGCCGGAGGTGTTCGATATGCGGGACTTCCTTGCCACCCATCTTTTTGCCAGATACAGCCTTGGCGGTTCCGCCCAACGTCGAAACCCCATTCAGAACCTCACCTGCCAATACGCTATCCGACGCGACAATCCAAGCCGTATCCGCTGTTTCGTCGTCGGGTGGCTTGCGCACACCCACACAGATTTCCAACCGGCTACGTCTCGCCAGCATTTCCCAGAAATTCTCAGGGGTAACGGCGAACAGAGCTCCCGGCAACTCTTCCGCTCTCGCGTAGCCATGCTCGATCAAATAATCGCACAGTCGCGAGAGAGCCTCGATCGGGATGTACTTCGCTTCGTTTTTAAGGAGGGCCGCAACTTGATGACGATCCAGCCCCGTGTACTCGACGATCGCTTTGATCGTACCCGGACGTTTACGCCTATCGGGCGTATGTCCCAACAATTCCGCCAAACGGAATGCATATCGCATGTTCCAATTCAACTTTCTCGAAAAACGACCTACTCGCGAGGATTGGTAGGCCTAGGCACAGAATAGTATCCACGATTCGAAGTAATCCAACCTGCCGATCGGAATTCCTGCGACTTCTCCCCCAACTAATGTCCGTTGACAGTAGAGGCTGGGACCGTCAAAACTCTTGGCTAAGGGTAAATCGAAGCACTTTACAGGATACCAAAATACCCTTCAAAGTTAAGTAGTCTCCCATTATTCCCAGAATCTTACCAATTTTTCCCGTTATTCTGTTTTGTGGGTAAACTGAATCACCTTTAGCATATAGCGTCCACGCAAACGCACGGTTATTGCCTTCTTCCCAGAGTTTTTCGATGAATCGCATCCTTTACACTTTGCTAACCCTCTCGTTTTTGAGTTTTATGTCGTCGTCTTCGCGGACTGCATTTTGCCAATCCACAGCAAAAGCACTCGACGAAATTCGCAAAATAGGGACCGGCGATCAAGAAGCCACCCGTGCGTCGGCACTGGCACAGCAATTGAATCGTGCCCAGGACCTCACATTATCTCAAACACTTCTTGCCATGAAAGGTGCGACACCCATCGGGCGCAATTGGCTATCGGGGATCGCGAGTTCGAGGTATCGCGCCGAGAAAAATCCGCCCAAGGATGAACTTGAGAAAATTCTCTGGGATACGACGCAAGATGGCGAGGCTAGATACAAGACGTTTGTTTGGCTCACAAAAGGCAACAATAAGTTAAGGTCGGAATGGTTGTCAACTTTGATGGAAGATCCGAGTCCCGAATTGAGATACGCCTCCATCGAGGCTCAACTCCCGATCACAAAGGAAGCGGCCTCCTTACAAAAGCTATTGGCCGCAGCGCGTCATCCAGATCAAGTCGTTGATCTTATCAAGAAGCTGGATGAAGTCGGTGTCAAGGTTGAACAATCGAAACATTTTGGATTCCTCAAGAACTGGAGTCTCATCGGCCCTTTTGATCACGTTGGAACCAAGAACTTTGACAAAGAATTTGCGATCGAGAAAGATTGGATTGCCAACAAGATTCAGAAAAGCTACGAAGGCAAAAATGGTAACGTGTCATGGTCCGAGTACACCACGGAAGAGAAGGATGGCAACGTGGATCTTGCAAAGGTTTTTTCTAACGAAAAGGGCTGCATCGTATACGCGTCAACGGAGTTCGACTCTCCAATCGAAGGAGCCGCGGAGATTCGTCTCGGATGCATCAATGGTCACAAGATTTGGATCAACGGGGAGCTCGTTATGTCCAATGAAGTCTATCATTCCTCTTCGCAGATCGACCAGTACATCGAGCCGATCCAACTTAAAAAAGGAAAGAACAGGATCTTGATAAAGATATGTCAAAACGAACAAAAAGAAGTCTGGGCTCAACGTTACCAATTTATGGTTCGAATTTCTGACTCCACTGGCAAAGCCATACTGAGCAACTAGCGATGGAACTACATTAGCGACTTGTCTGTCTGAAGGCTTCCCTACCCATTACTTATGAATTGAACCAAAAATGAATATTCGCAAACATATCTTCTTATCGTGTCTTTCATTCGGTTTGGCTTGCATGTCCGTGAATGGCACTTCTGCGCATGCTGAAAAGAACTGGTTGCAGTTTCGCGGTAGCAATTTCAATCCTGTTGTTTCGGACGCCAAATTGCCAATTGAGTTTGGCGGTGACGAAAACAAGAATATTGCTTGGCGCACGGAAATCCCAGGTCGGAGCGTCGGAGGTGTTATTGTTGTAGGTGACCAGGTCATAACGACAACTAGTACAGGGATGGATCAACGCCGCATTCAACTGCTGAGTTATTCGTCGAAGGATGGAAAGCAGTTGTGGGAGCAAGAGTTCGTCGCGCGAGGGCGGCCGTTTTGTCACCCAACGAGCGCCAATGCAGCTCCTACTCCTGCATCGGATGGCGAGAATATCTATGCATTCTTCAGCTCGAACGATCTTGCATGCGTCAACAAGCGAGGGGAGCTACTTTGGTATCGATCGTTGGCTAGTGATTTTCCAAAAGCAGGCAACGATACGGGCATGAGTTCGTCGCCAGTCATCGTCGATGGCGTCTGCGTCGTGCAGGTAGAATGCCAAGGCGATTCCTTTGCTGCGGGCCTCGATACTCGCAATGGTGCCATACTCTGGAAAATAGATAGACCGAGCAAAGCGAACTGGTCTTCTCCCACGTCGGCGAAATCCGCGGACGGGAAGTCTTGGGTCATTATGCATTCCGGCAGCGACCTATTGGCAGTCTCTCCCAAGGACGGCACTGTTCAATGGAAGATCGATATCGGATGTTCGACCTATTCTTCTTCCCTCGCAGTCAACAACCGACTCTTCGTGCCAGCAGGCGGTATGACTGCGTTTGATCTTTCTAGCGTCGGAAAGGAACCGAGCAAACTTTGGGATGAGAACAAACTTAACTCGAATCCTTGTTCGCCCGTCGTATTTGAGGACAGGATCTATGCCGTCAATAAGTCGATCCTCATCTGCAGTGACATCTATACGGGCAAAGTGATTTGGCAGTCCAGAATTGCCGAGGGTAGCGTGTGGTCGAGCCCGGTAGTGGTTGGCGGAAACCTTTACCTATTTTCGCAAGATGGCAAGTGTTCCGTTGTCAAGCTCGGCGAAAAGGAAGGCGAACGATTGGCGACGAATAGCCTGGGAGATGATGTGCTCGGTTCACCAGCCGTTGTCAACAATGCGATGTACGTTCGCAGTGTTTCCGCACTTTGGAAGATTGCTGAGTGACACGTACTTCCCATCAACCTGTTGCGGTATCCATCTCACCGGTAGTCGGGCCAGTATCAGGAACGGTTCGTGTCCCAGGCTCCAAGAGCATTACGAATCGTGCGATCATTTGCGCAGCGATGGCTCGAGGTGAGTCCGTGTTGAGCGGAGTCTTGGATAGCGAAGATACTCGAGTGATGGTGGACGCTTGGCGAACACTCGGACTTGAAATCGAATGGGACCTGTCATTCGAGACCTTGCGGATCGTTGGTTGCGCTGGCCACCCCCCTCAGCCAAACGGCGCACTGCATATCGCGAATAGCGGAACCTCCATTCGCTTTTTGACTGCTGCATTATCAGCCACTCGAGGGAACTATCGACTAGATGGAGTGCCACGGATGCGTGAACGTCCAATCGCCGACCTACTCGACGGCTTGCGTGCCCTGGGGGCTAATGTCCAGAGCGAAAACACCGAACGTCCCGATTGCCCTCCGGTCAGAATCATGGCGAACGGACTTCACGGTGGTGTGGCAAAGGTCGCAGGAAATGTATCGAGCCAGTTCTTGAGCGGGATGATGATGGCATCTCCCTACGCGGACTCACCGATTGAAATCGAGGTCGTTGGTGAGCTCGTTTCGAAGCCTTATGTTTCGATGACGGCGATGGTAATGAAGTCGTTTGGCCTCGCCGTAGAAACGCTCTCCGACTCAAGATATCGAATCGCTGCACCGGAATGTTATCGAGGATGCTCGTACGCCATTGAACCTGACGCATCGGCTGCAACTTATTTCTGGGCAGCAGCAGCTATTACGGAAGGACGAGTCCGTGTAGAGGGTTTAGATTTTGACGCGATGCAGGGCGATGTTGGATTTGTAAGAGTATTGGAAAAGATGGGCTGCGAAGTCTCCCATGGCCGAGGTTTTATCGAGGTCACAGGACGCCCTATGCACGGTATCGACGTGGATATGAATGCCATCAGTGATACCGTACAGTCCCTGGCTCCGGCCGCATTATTTGCAAACGGGCCAACACGCATACGAGGGGTTGCGCATAATCGACATAAGGAGACCGATCGCATCGGCGACTTAGCAACAGAGCTTCGAAAGGTAGGGGCCCAAGTTGATGAGCATGACGACGGCCTGACGATCCACCCTTTGACTTTAAGGTCAGCTACGTTAGATACCTACCACGATCACAGAATGGCAATGAGTCTTGCACTCATCGGGTTGAAGGTGCCAGGAATCAGAATTCTCGATCCGCAATGCACGACGAAGACTTTTCCGAAATACTTCGAGGTGCTAGGAGAATTGATTCAGCAGAATCCAAATTACGAGTTCGCGAGCTGAAGCCAACGTTGGTGACTCGTAACTTAATCGTGATAAATTTCTCCCCACAAGCGTTGGATTTCCGCAACTTTGCGATCGATGTACTTCGACGTCAGCTTTAGCATGCTGGAGATTTGACGGTTCGAATAGAATTCTAGTTTCAATCTCGCGATCTCGCGAAATTCGTCGTTTGGTAGGATACGCATCAACTCTTGCCAGCAATCTCCGATTTCGATAGCGACATGCTCGGAATCGCCCTCCATCGCTAAGTCGGCCAACTCCCCCTCATACATCTCCAACAACTCCGTAAGCGAGGTTTGAGACGAGGGTTGGGCTTTCTGCCGACGATCCCTTCTCAAGATACTGCTGATACGACGCTGGGTAATCGCGAGCATCAGAAACCACAAATCATCGCGATCTTGCAGATCAGGGTAACGCCCCTGGGCGATATTCCTGACAACTGCTTCGAGAACAAAATTTGCAATGTCTTCCTCGTCGTGGAGAATTTGAGGGATTTTATGAAGCCTGCGTCTCGCGGCAGCCCCCAGCCTCTTGAAGTAACGTTCGGCCAAAGCGTGAACAACAACACTGTCGCCCGCTCGCATCTGCTGGATCCAACGCGTTACAGATCCTTGACCCATGACCTTCCTTCAAAAATGGTGCTTCACTCGCTCGTTCCAATGAGTCTAAAACACTTCAGTACGGGATTCAAGCTGGTTCGTTGAATGAATCACAAAGAGAAAAGTGAACCATCGTAATCACACGCGACATTTGCATTAGCGACATCGATACCAAACGATGCACCATAGCGTGTTGATCAAATCGCGAATACCTATCTTTTTACCTTCATCCCAATTCCTAGGCTGATAACGAATGGGTACTTCTTTGATAGGAATCCGGTTCTTCGCCAGCTTAGCCGTTATCTCAGGCTCGAAACCGAAGCGACGTTGTTCGATAGAAATCTTCGACAGGACATTTCTTCGGAACGCTTTGTAACAGGTTTCCATATCGGTTAGCTTTTGACCACTAGCCACATTGCTAAGCCCTGTAAGGACTCTATTACCAAAACGATGTACCCAAGATGCGTCTTGTTTGGACCCCGATAGATAGCGAGAACCAAAGACAACGTCTGCCGTACCTTTCACGATCGGAGCAATGACATCGAGGATGTCCACGGGGTTATACTCGAGGTCCGCATCCTGGATGATGACGATTTCGCCACGTGCGGTGGCAAAACCAGATTGGATCGCCGCACCCTTGCCTCGGTTTTCAGGATGCAAAATGGACTCAATCCCCCGCTTGCCATGAAGGCTCGCGATCAACTCGCGCGTTCCATCCGTGCTCCCGTCATCGATCAGAATAACCTGTTTGCAAATCGGTAGATCGACGACGGCGTTGACCACCTGCTCGATCGTCGCAATCTCGTTGAACGCAGGGATAATCACTGTTAACCGTGGAGAAGCAATGGTCGTACTGGAATCAACACTCTGCTCGTTCGCAGAACTTGTCATAGCTAACTCAAGAAGTCGGTTCGCTTCGTCCAGATTTACCTCGCTTGGATGATTTCCAGTCGTCGGGATCTGCAAAGCTTTTAATTCGAGCGATGTTGCTTTCACACGTTTCTCAATTCGTTGAGCAGGAACTATCCGACATTTCCAATCGCGTCGGCATTCAATGACAGCATTACAAAGGAACATCGTCTAGTAACCACGCGTCATCATAGAAATTCCGAGAAGGAACTCTTCAGGAGGATAATGCCAGAAGCGAGGATTTTGTGGTTCGATGCGATCCTGAGATAGCCGGTACCAAAATCTAACCGCGTTGAAAGCCAGAGAAGACTCAAGAAGTCGATGAGAAAATACCCCTGTGGTCTTCATACGAAATTACTCTGCTGCCCCCAGCATTTGTATTTTCGATTTGCCCCGAAGTGTCCCACAGGGGTATTACTAAAGACTATCGGACGAGCACCTGCACATAGAGAAATCGATGAGTAGAAAAACTCGTTCGGCTTTCCGCAACAACGCTCGGATTTGCGTCGGCTAACTCTATCAAAGGAAAAGTCGTTAAAGCTTCGCTAACGTGACTCTCTTGCCTGTTTTCGCAGAACGATAAATGGCAGTGATCAACTCAACGCTTTTCCGACCTTCCATTCCATCAATCAAGTTCGGCGTGCCTTTCTTGAGAGATTTGACAAAGTCTTCAAACAACGCTTGATGTGCTTTATGCCCAATCGCAGCAGGATCAGACGCACCGCCACCCGTCGTATTGAGCTTCATTCCCTCTTGGATTTTTGCATCGGCCTTCGTTGCCTTTGCAAAGTCCCATTTGATCAGTGCCTCTTCTTCCAAAATGGCGTAACCGGCAGAACCCGCAATCTCCACTCGCTTGAGCGCGCCAGGATAGGCGGCCGTTGTCGCTTCAATCGAGCCGAGTGCACCCGACTCGAACTCTAGTACCGAAGTCGCCGCGTCCTCGACCTCGATTCTCTCATGCGCTCGAAGGGCTGTCATCGCGGACAAACTCTTCACGGGTCCCATCAACCAAAGAAGCAAATCGACGCTATGAATCGCTTGATTCATCAACGCGCCACCACCATCCAGTTTCCAGGTTCCTCGCCATTTGCCGCTATCGTAATATTGCTGGGTACGAAACCACTTCACATAAGCGGCTGCTAGTGCGATCGAACCGAATCGGTTGGCGTCTACTGCACCTTTCAAAAGCTGCGCAGAACGATGAAAACGCGATGGGAAAATGGTCCCCAATCTCACGCCCGCTTTATCACACGTTTCAATGAGCTTGTCACATCGTGCCGTTGTTACTTCGAGCGGCTTCTCGACCAGCACATGTTTGCCAGCGCGAGCAGCAGCAACTCCTGGCTCCAAATGTGCGCCGCTGGGTGTACAAATGGTCACAATATCCAAATCTGGATCCGCCAGCATCGCACTCAAATTGGAGTAAGCTTTGCCCCCAAATGTCTTGGCGAATTCGGCACCTTTTTCAGGGTCGCGACTATAGCACGCAACCAACCTCGAGCCTTTCATGTCGGCGATCGCTTTCGCGTGAAATTTAGCAATCATTCCGCAACCAATTATTCCCCAGCCTGTCATGGGAGTTCCTCTTTCCGATTTGTCATTCTTGATAAAGGTAAACTAGTCTCAATGCATGTTCTCTTAAAACATGATATTCGAAGCACCGGGACATCCAATGTTTGTTACCGACATGAAGCCATTTTTTGTTTGGCTGCTTCGAGTGTATTTCGCAGCAACATGGCTATTGTCAGCGGACCGATTCCACCCGGTACAGGTGTAATCGCGCTAGCGACTTGACTTACACTTTGAAAATCGACATCGCCAACCAGTTCATTCCCCAACCGATTGATTCCGACATCGATCACGACCGCAGCGGGCTTCACCATCTCTGCGGTAACGAAGTTCGGTTTGCCAATCGCAACGATCAACACTTCTGCCCTCGTTGTGACCGAGCTCAAGTCCCGAGTGTTGCTGTGTGCACATGTCACGGTTGCATTCGCGTTCGAGCTGCCGCACGGACCGCTTCGTTGCAATAACATCGACACCAGAGGTTTCCCGACGATATCACTCCTCCCTACGACCACTACCTCTTTACTTGCTGTCTCAATGCCACATCGGTGTAGCAACTGCATGACGCCATGCGGTGTGCAAGGCAAAAAACGAGGCCTGCCCTGAGACATCAACCCAACATTCTCCGGAGAAAAAGCATCCACATCCTTAGCCGCCAGGATCGCATCGAGAATCTTGCGCTCGTCGATATGCATCGGAAGTGGCAACTGCACCAAAATGCCATGAATCGAATCGTTCGAATTCAACGCGTGAAGCAATCCTAGCAGCTCGGCAGTCGACGTTTCCGTAGGCAACCGATGGAGCTCGCTCTTGATCCCTGCTTTCTCACATGCGATCTCTTTGTTTCGGACGTAAACCTGGCTCGCCGGATCGTCGCCGACGAGAATAGCAGCTAAACAAGGAACCACGCTAGCCGCGGCTACAAAGTCGGACACCTCGGTTTTGATTTCTTGTCGAATCTGGTTCGCAATAGTTTTCCCATCAAGAATCGTTGCGGTCATGTTGGTGAATCGTCTCTTCGGCTTGCGAAGGTAGTGTTGAGTATTACCGCAGTTGATGCAGTAGATGAACCGGTATATCGCCCATCCTTCCATCTGTTATATTCTTGACACCTGTATTTCGTCGAGGACCCTAGACTTTTCTGGCCTCCTTCCGAAATCCTGGCCTCAATCCGAAAACTAGATTACAGCCACTGAGATCATTCGATAACTTGGCATCCTCGGTACTCGTTCCCAACCTACAGTTCTGATGGCAGAAACCGAAAACACAACTACGACCGAAAAGCTTAGCCCTGTCGAAGGCATCAAGACCGCGAGCCGATACTTACGAGGAACGATTGGCGAAGAGCTCAAGACCGAGTCGGACCACTTTGGCAAAGATGATTTGCAACTGCTGAAGTTCCACGGAACCTATCAGCAAGATGACCGCGAAGCTCGAGGCGGCACCACGGAATCTGGCAAAAGCGAAAAAGCTTACAGCTTCATGGTGCGGAGCCGGATCCCTGCAGGCATCATGACCAGCGCACAATTGATTGCACACCTCGACCTTTGCGATCAAATTGGAAACACCACCTTAAAGGTGACAACACGCCAGGGGCTACAACTGCACGGGATTCTCAAATCCAATCTGAGAGAATGCATCCGCCGAATCAATGATGTTCAGTTGAGCACACTCTCGGCATGTGGTGACGTGAACCGTAATGTGATGGCTTGCCCTGCACCTTATCAAGACAAGATCCGACCCGAGATCCAAAAGCTCGCATACGATTTAGCCATGCATCTGGCGCCTCGCACCAAAGCCTATTACGAACTCTGGTTGCAAGATCCCGAGACGGGCACCGAAACGCTTGAGGGTGGTAGCAACGAAGAATACGAACCTATCTACGGTAAAGTCTACTTACCACGTAAATTCAAGACAGCGATCGCGTTGCCTGAAGATAACTGTACCGATGTTTACACCAATTGCCTCGGCTACATCACCGTCGTACGCGATGGAGAACTGGTCGGTTACAACGTCATCGTCGGTGGAGGACTCGGTGTGACGCCGAGTGCTAAGAAGACGTTCCCTCGTCTCGCTTCGCGTATGGCTTTTGTCACCAAAGAACAAGCGGTTGCGGTCGGTGAAGCAGTTGTGAAGGTTCAACGCGATTTCGGATACCGCGATGACCGAAAACGCGCTCGACTCAAATATCTGGTACACGACAAAGGTGTCGAATGGTACCGAGCCAAAGTCGAAGAGTATTATGGTAGCAAACTTGCAGATTGCACCCCCGACGACGTACACGAACACAATGACCACATCGGCTGGGATGAACAGGGGGATGGTCGATGGTTCTACGGCTTCAACGTCGAAAACGGACGCTTATACGATAACGAAAATCGTGCTTGGAAATCGGCACTTCGCGATATTTGTAGTGAGATCAACCCCGAGATTCGACTCACCGCACATCAAAGCATTTTGTTCTGCAACATCGAAGACAAGGATAGAGCCAAACTGAGCAATCTGATCAAGAAACGAGGACTACCGCTTTCAGAGGAGATCTCCACAGTCCGTCGCTGGTCGATCGCCTGCGTGGCATTGCCGACCTGCGGATTGGCAATCACCGAAAGCGAACGCATCCTTCCGAGCGTCATCGATGAGATGGAAAAAGTCCTCACGGAACTCGGGCTGGATCAAGAAAAGTTCACGGTTCGAATGACCGGTTGCCCCAATGGATGTGCTCGCCCCTACAACGCGGACATTGCCTATGTTGGCAAAGCCAAAGGTAAGTACACGGTGTTCGTCGGAGGCACGCGCATTGGCAATCGACTTGCGTTTATTTTCAAAGACATGGTGCCACTCGAAAACATCGTCACGTGCCTAAGACCGTTGTTTGAAGCCTTCAAGAAAGATCAGCAGAACGATGAGTCCTTCGGCGATTTCTGCAATCGATTGGGACTCGATCAATTGTTGGCTTTGACAAACACGGCAGCAACAGGTGAGTGAACGAGACGGTTAGACGTCTCGATACGACTCGATAGAGCCAGACATCACTTCGACAGTTTGATTGTTCGAAGTGACGACCAACAAAGCTCCTCGCGAACTAATTCCCAAGCAATATCCTTCGACGAGCCCTCCAACCGTTCGTACGTTGACCCACTTTTGATTTAGCAAACTAACATTTTGCCAATCGTTTATCAACCACTTAGGCTCACTAGAGCTTCGCGAACCAGCATGTATCCATGCCTGCAGCACTTGAATCAAAACAAATTCCGGCATGACTTGAGTGACCATCGATTTCTTGGCTTCGACATGAAGACTAGTTGCCGATCTCTTTAGCTCTTCAGGCGCATTCGATAGATCTACCTGGCAATTCAATCCTACGCCGACCACAGCAACACCGCGTGTGCTGTGGGAACTCCCGTCTTTCCGGGGAATGGCTTCAATGAGTATGCCACATACCTTCTTCCCTCCGATGAATACATCGTTTGGCCATTTGATCAACGGCTTCGCTTGACTAATCGATTCTATCGCACTCGCCACTGCATAGCCGAACTGAAGCGGTAGCAACGTGCTATCGCTATCGTCGAGTGGAATCGCAAGGGAGAACATCAAACATCCACTCGGCGAGTACCATTTGTTAGAACCTCTTCCAACGCCGCTCGTCTGTGCCGAGGCAACCAACAAAGCTGGCAATTCGATGGTTCCGGCCCGAACTTGCTCGCTGAGGCAACGGTTCGTGGAATCGATCGTTTCCACCCAATGGACTGATCGAAAATAACCCCACGACTCAATTTCTTCGAGTGCAGAACGTCTCTGTTGATCAGGTAATGCGTTGAATGTCATGGTGTCGAGTGCGGTTGGAAACTAATCGCTAAACTTACGAATGTATTGCTTCACCTGAAACTTGTTTTGTGTTGACTCGCTAGTCATGTAGCGTATCTTTCCGAAGATAGGACGTTCTGGTCCCCATGCACGGTCGTAGCGACCTAACACCCACATGATGCCACTATACGAGTTAGGATCTCGGCCATCGAGTGCATACTTATTATTCAGTTCGATCATGACTTTTAAGGCTTGCCGTGGCGTTTCGGTCCAGTGCAATATCTTCTTGCCCCACAGCATTCGCAAGTAATTGTGAATCCGCCCCTCTCGCACTAGCTGTCTCTGAGCGGCATTCCATAACGGATCGTGAGTCCGTGCTTTCTCGAATTCTTCCAACGAATACACATGAGGTCGCGGATCTGACGCGTGCTCCTCGAGTGTCTGCTGCGCCCAATCCGGCAAAGATTCATATTTCATATAGTTCCGGTCGCGGATACACATGTTGAAACCAATCTCTCGCCATGTCATCAATTGGTCCATGAACGCTTCCGCATCCGGACTCATATTCCAATAGCCCTCCATTTTGCCATTGGGTTTGGATAACTTCTCTGGACGCCAGCCTTCCGCAGAAGCAATTGCCTGGAAGACCTCGTGAGGGCTCATGTTGCCAAAGTGCATGTACGGCGAAAGCCCACTAGCCCCTGATTTCTCCGGTTCATTTCGATCCACTGTATAACTTGATAATCGAGCGCTTACGAATCGATGTAATGAAGCCCGCGCTGCTATTTCACCACCCTGTTCAGTCGTCGGCTGAACTTGATGATCGATGGGCAACCCATTGAGATCGATCTGTTTTAGCCAAGCGATCGCTTTCTTGTCGATCGGAACGGGCCATCGTTCCAAAAAGTCGTTAGGCAACTTCTTCAACCTAGTCGTCCGCAACAACGAAAGGGGAGATTCGACAGGAAACTCTGGTAATTCCTCGTAGATCAATTTTTGTATGGCACGACGGTATGAATGAGCAACCGTGAATGTCCGATCTAGCTGAACCATAGGAACAACAGTGTTGGAATCGACGAGTTCCAATCGACAGGGCCAGTTGTTTGCAATCCTGGAGTAAAGTGTTGGATGAAAAAAACATGGAAAGTCATCCGACACCACCGCGCACGCTCGGCTTGCGAGCAACTCCACCATGCCACTCGCTTCGTTGGGGCCTGATTCGACCCATGCCGAATACGTCGCATTGGACACAGCAATGGCTGCTGCGTTGTCGAGCATGCTATCGATAACGAACTTGTGGAACCGATCGCTGTTCCATCGATAGTGGCATCGGAGGCCTTCGAAGATGAGAAGCGGCTTCCCTTGCTCGTTTGCAATCTCAACCGCCCGCTGGAGGGCAAAGTTATACCGGGTTCGCCGAAAAGCGGTCATCCAATAGAGGACATAGTCTCCGTCTCGCATTCCAACTGGATTTGCCAATCGAATACGAATCGCAGGTACTTTCGAAACCATCATGCCAACTCACGCTTCGAGTAATTTGCTGTGAACAAGACATGATGCATGGTCGTCAAGCGCAATGTGAACTTTAGGATTCGATAACGATGGCTGTCGAATTGTCCCGCCCTGATTCAGTGACGGCTGACAAAACCAATCGTTGAGCGGGCGCCAGATCAACCATAGAAGACTCGGGACAAAGGACAATCTCCTCTATCGCTCGGTCCCACAACCCGTCGGTCACACCATCCGTACACAAAATCAGCCTTTCCCCCGGATCCAGAACAAAGCTTCCTACCTGTGGTTCAGCGAATTGATTGCCTGCTCCCAGCGCCTTGGAGAGGATGCTCTTTCGCGGATGAAATCGCGATTCTCGCTCGTTGATCTTTCCATTGCGACGCAACCACCCTACATACGTGTGATCCTCGGACACCTGCGCCATGCGATTTGCGGAATCAACATTCTTACGCAATCGATAGAGCCGTGAGTCACCGACGTGTGCAAACATCACCATGGAACGATGGATCCACACCATTGTCAGAGTCGCTCCCATATTGACGCACAAAGGATCGAATGTACCGAGCCGTACCAGTTCCTGGTGTATCGAGCTGTAAAGGCTTTTCAAAATTTGAGGTGCTGACTCCGCCAGATTCAAGTCCGACAAACGATGCGCTCTCGGCAACAACCGCGTAATATTGTCCAGGGCAATCTTTCCAGCCAATTCACCGGACCGTTCGCCACCCATTCCGTCGGCAACGGCAAAAAGCAAATCGGCACCGCTGGTGTTCATGGTCCCTTGCTTCCCTAAATAACGAACCCCCCGTTCATCAAACAACATCGCGAGGAATCGATCTTCATTGTTAGGACGAAATGTCCCAGGATGCGTCATGGCAGACCACTGGATGTCGCGAGTTCCGTCACCCGCCGGCGTGGTGGTCTCCACCGACGGATGGGCCGATGCGGTTTCGTCGAGGATAGTCGAAAACTCAAAGTCAATTACACAGAATCGTCCGTCGGATGCCCGATAAGTGATGTTGCGAAGGAAGGGATCATCGTGCCGGACTCCATACTGCTCGAGTTCCTGGAAGATCTCCTTGATCCGATCTTCACCTAACCTTTCCACGCGTGCACCACAGTTCGAGGTAACCATTTCCAGTCGCTCTCGATCGGCCGCTATCAACCGAGGAACAAAGGGGCACTTTCGTTGCTCCAAATAAATCAAAGTACGGCATTCGGTGTCGAACCGTTTCTGCGCCTCTGGCCCCTGAAACAGTTTGTAAACTCGGCCATCGTAACCGATTCGTACGATAGCACGTTGGGTGTTTTTTGCTTCGATCATAGGGCGAAACTAAAACGCATGTGGGTGGTTACGATGCATCCAGAGCCCGAGCCCAGCATTGCGTATGAAGTAAAACCGTTCTCCATTAACACTTGTATTCCAACCATCTTGAATCGACTCGATCTGATATTCTCGAATCGCAGCATCCGGGTCTCGATGAAAATATCCGACAGACTCAAGCTCTGAAGCACTAAGCTTATTCGTGCAGTACTCCACACGAAATCGATCTTCGGGAGAAGCATGAATCAAGTGTGCCGCGGTCGAAAGGTTACCGCGAAGATCTGCATTCTTAGCAACCATATCGATCACTTCGGGCGTCGTCCGATAGCCATACTTTCGAATCAATCCATCGACATCATCGTGTTCGCCAAACCTAGCGACGCCCGGTGCAATCACGACCAACGTACCACCGTCTGCGATCGCCATCCGTGTACGGTAAATCGATTTGTTCGCAACCCATGTTTTCTTGTACTTGCTTGGGTCCATCCAAACAACGATCTTCTTAGGAGCTTCATCAATCCGAAAGCAATTGACTTGCGAAGAGAGCTCACCCGCGATCGTAAAAACGGAATGATCGTCTCCGATATACAATCCGCGCACCACAGGCCCTTGATCTGATGTGGACTCAACTACGGTCAACACATACACCACCGGACGCTGTGTTAGGAACAAGTCTGCCGCACGATTGAGTATCTTGCGAAGCGGTGTATCGCATCGCCCCATGATGCGTTCCATGCCATAGAGCGCACTCAAGTAATGGCTGCCGTCGATACCAGCGTTGCCCCCCGTCCCCACAAAAATATTCTTCGTATAGTTCGCCATCCCAATGACTTCGTGTGGAACCACCTGACCAATCGATAATATCAAATCGTGGTCCCCGCGAGATATCATTTTGTTGACCTGAGCAGGCCAAGCCTCCTGATAATGCCCCTCCGTCGCCGTCGAAACAAAGTCTGCGTCCACGTATCCCAATGTGTCGACGTCCGTCTTGTAATGATGGACTCGAATCAATTGGCGAGGAAAATCACCATACATCTTCGTTAGCTCTTCCTCATTCATCGCCGAATGGGTGCCCAACGCAGGCATGACGTCCGTTAGCTTGTCACCTAACACTTTGAGGACTGCATGGGTAATCGGCCCCGCCTGCGAATCAAGCCGAGTATGATCCGGCGGAACCGCTAGAACTTTGCGTACGCCCCCCCTCAATCGAATGGTGGTCTCGATCGCTTCCAAATAATCCGGCACCCCCAAAACGGAATCTCTGGAACCTCTCGCAAAATAGATTGTCATCGCTGTTCATTACTCGCTTGGATCGCACTAAAATTGTTATTCCGTATGATCTCAAAATAAGTTCCGAGTGAATAGCCCAGAGACGCCACTCCATGACTCTTTCGGAGTGGCTCCGCAGTACTTTGATGTTGCAAATTGAAACATATCGAACGAAACGTATCGATCGCGAGTCGTCGTGAACCGGGCTCCAACGCAATTGTTCGATTTGTTGCGAGAATCCCAACCCGAAACGTGCGCGAGGGTTTCTGTTGGGTTTTCCGTCCCTCTCTCACGCTACTCGAACGACCTCACCAAAAAGTCATTCCGAAAACCATCGCGCATTGAATCCCATGATACGTCGCTACCATCCCTTTAGCCTCCTCGGGCTTCTGATCTTTTTCTTCGCAAGAGTCCCGATTGTCCACAGCCAGCAAATGCACCCCGTGGACCCGCAAATCAATCAGAACATCGACTCATTGCTTGCTCGAACTATCCGATGTATCAACATCATGCAACAGACAGTTGAGAACGAAAATTGGGACATTGGAGGCGGCACTTCGACCTTGCTGGAGCTGCAGATCAACAACAAAACAATCCTCGTCGCGAACGCCCCTTTTGCGACGAACATGAAGATCCACGATCTTCTAAATTCGGTGGATACGATCTCTAACCTTCCCGCATCGAGAGACGGAACAGCCAATCCAGCCTATTCGCAACGTGCATTGCAACAACCAGGACGCCGAGCCCCTAGATCAAGTCGGCAACGGCACTAATCGATCCATCGAAGCCCGTTCGCTTCGATGTTCACGTAGTTTAATTCTTCGTCCAATTTGACTTTCCCTTGAAGCATCAAGTGTTGCCCTCGCTTCAGTGACAACAGCTTCTCGGCACTACTGGGAAATGGATTGCCATCTTTCCCGACCAATCGAACCACCACGGTTGGGGCTTTCGCTTCTCGAGCCCTGCAGAATGGGCAGTTCTCGGGATCGTGATTTGCATCGCTCGCATGCTCCCCCTTGGGTATCTCGGAAACAAGAAACTCCGACGACTTTGCATCGAACGTATCTCCTTTACCTGAACCCACTTTGGCTCGAATTAGGTGGACCGTATCGGGTGCTGCCCCATCCTCCTTCGATTTTGCAATAACCTCCTCGATCGACATTCCTTGAGCATCAGATTTCTCCATCGACAACTCTGATTTCGCGCGCGAAGCGAGTTCATCGACCGGGGAACTGCAACCCGCTAGTAATGCAGTAACGCTCAATGCAATCCATGTTCGAATAGGTTTCATCACAGAATTCTCGTTTGTATTACGGTTTCGCAATCTTCTTCAATTCACTTAGACCGGCATCCATGTCCGACTTGAACTCATCAAACTTGACTTCTTTGCCATCATGCAATAACTCGTCTATTTTGCCCATCACTTCAAAAAGTGACTTGGCCGCTTTGTTCATCACTTCCTGACTTGAAGTATCTAAGGCAGCTTTTTTTGCCAATTCCGGTAGCGACTCTAAAAAGTGGCCAATGTCATGTAACTCATCGTGTGCATCCTCTACTTTACCGCCAACTCCCGCATCGAAAATTTTTTGCGTTGCTGCAATAGCCTTTTCAAGTGTGCTCTTCAGAGCATCGGCCGGTGAAGCTGCCGTTTCTTTATGATCATGATCATGGCCGTGATCATGCCCATCATGCGAATGGTCATGAGCCGCTTTCGAATCACCGGTTCTGCCGGCAGGTTTCGAGTCACAACCCGAGTTGAACAAGAGTGCCGCTACGATAAAGCTAGACAAAAAAACACGCATCAAAAGTGCCTTTGATTAAGGAGTTGTTCCATTAGTGAGTTATTTATTCGGCTAGAACCGCGTCTGGTTCAGCCGTTTGGATGAAATTGCATTCTAGCACCCCGTCTCCACTCCTCCAATGAGCTCTATTTCCTTAGATTCGCCACTTCTTTCTCCGTAGCACGGGACCATTGTCCCGAGCAAATGTCTTTTGTCCCGTTCAAATCCACGACTCTTTCACCGTAGCATGGGAGCATTGTCTCCTGCAAACACACGATCGGGACTACGGTCCCAATCTACATCTATTGAGAATCGCCTATGGCATCAAAACAGCAGCCTTGTCCAGGATGAGCACCTTCGTCAAAGCCCGACGATACGCCGCAGGCTCTTCAGCACGCATACGCGTCAAATGCAACTCCGCCTGAGGTAACGGGCAGCGTCGCAAATAATTCATGATCGGTGTTCGAACAAAACCGCGTGCCGACTCCGGGCGATCAAACAATCGAACTAACTCTGGCATGGCATCCCAATAATCCCAACGGGCTAAATCTGGAATTACCAAATCGCTATCTCGGAACATTGCCGACATACAGCGAGCACACCGATGGCCGGCGACTTCACATCGTCCGAAATTGTATTGCCTACACCTTCGCACAACGGGCACGAAATCGCTTGAAAGCAAACCAACGTCCCAAAGGCCAGCAATCCAATCATCACCAAGCTAAGCATAGCCGCTCGCACGAATCGCATCGACTGAGCTAGAACCTCCTTTGGATACCTACCAACAACCGCCTCGAACAGTCTAGCGTAGCAATGTCGGTTTTGCAATGCGAGTGCAAATGCAACAGGCCTAAGCTTTGCTTATTGATTTGCAATCAACCAAACACATTGCGAAAGGTCACGACAGCTTGTTTCGTTTCGTTGCCATACGACCATTCAACGGTACGTGGCTTATCGAGCTCCGACTTTAGTTTGAACGGGCGCTTGGAAAAATACTCGATGAGGATTCGGGTCGCCTTCATGATGTGCATCAACTGTTCCCGGTTGCATGCTTGCACTTCTCCCTCGACGGCCGCGACGATTGTCGGGTACGCAAAAGCCCCTGCGATCGGAATCCCGCCATTTTCTATCAAGTTCAAATCCGAAGGGTGTATCTCGGAATCCTCATTGAACAAGAGCGAAATGGCGGTCACAGGTTCCACGTCCTCTTCGTTGTCCTGGCCAGCACCACTCGCACGGTTAAAGTCATCTAAACTAGAGAATAGCGACAGCCCCATCACTTCTCCCATCTGTCCTAAGACGACACAATAGAGCATGAGATCTTTAGACTCGTCTGGCTGGACCTCCAGGAGATTCGCCCCGGGGACGACGGTCCAGGGTTCTACTAAAAAATACTCTCGCGCAGTCTCGTAAAACTCTTCCAACATTGCATCATCCACTCCATCAATTTCGGTCACGCTTGGCAAGCCAGATTGCTTTGCTGAATCGATCAACATCTGGATGAGCCGGTCGATCGTGTCATCGTACTGATTCCCGATGGTTGTCGAAATCCCGATCTCCTGCAGCCAATCCTTGACGCTTAAAGCGATGTCGGGATCGCTAAATTGTATCGATTGAGGTCGCATGGGGTCCCCAACCATCGGATTCAGGCATGCATTACCAAGCAGTTTCTGGATATGCTGCTTTTCAAACCCCTTCGGTGAGAGCGATTGGGTACGAATCGAATCGTTCGAGCTGTCGAGAACAACTCCAAAGTACGGCCGAACGTTCGTACCCTCGAATTCAATAAACGTTGGAATCTGCTTGATGGCAACCACGAACTCCACGTCAGAATCGAGGGGAAGCTCCTGAAGTAACTCCGTCAATTGCTCCTCGTCTTCAAACTCATCCACATGGATCGCGTTGTCCATCTGTTTCGCAGTTTGGAGTAGCAATTCTTTCCCCGTGTAATCGCTCCATTCGAACTCGATTTCCAACGCGGATAGCTCCATTTTCATATCACGAATCAGGCCCTCTTCGCTCGATTCCAACCGGATCGGCCGTTTCGATTCACCCTCCATGGGTTCACAAATGGCCAAGAGGAACACACGGTACGCTGTTTCAGGACCGGGCTCCCCACGACCTAACCAAAAATAGATCAGCGAGTCAGATTCCGATTCCATGACGAAATAGGCGATCTTCTTTTCATACATTACCGACTCTAATCGCCAGACCACCTCTTCCTGCTCTTCTCCCAAAGCATCTTCAATCAACTCGTCCAAATCCAAATCCGAAAGGTCGTCATCTTCCGATTCTGAGTCCTTCTCGAAAGTAGCAAGCGCGGATCGAAGCCA
This sequence comes from Pirellula sp., assembly GCA_021300155.1. Lineage (GTDB taxonomy): Bacteria > Planctomycetota > Planctomycetia > Pirellulales > Pirellulaceae > JBKCUI01. The sequence continues at coordinate 71,660 of JAJTID010000015.1, read as the reverse complement.
CAAAGTGGGACGATCAGTGGCTCGCCAAGCCGATTGAAGCATGAACGCTACACTTGCGGCAATCTCTTCGTAGCTATCCATGGAGACGCTATTCGGTAAATCCCGATTGCCGACCAAGTAATCTGCGACCTCCGGCATTGTGAACATGGCTAACTCAAAAAGACCGTAACACTCCTCTTCGCTCGCTCCAGTATTCAATGCAATCAACAATCGACTGTAATCGACAATGGCGTCGCCATCACCTTCTTCATCGCCGTATTCATCTAGCTGCGCTTTGGCCTTATCGTATCGACGTGTCTGCAGATAAAGCATGAGCAAACTGTTCAGTGCATGGGGCGCATCTGGCATTCCTTTTTGCACAATGAGTTCCAACAATTCGATGCACTCTTCAAATCGATGTTGAATCTCGCGAACTTTTGCCAAATTCGTCATCGCTGCCGAGTAGGAACAATACTCCTGGTCGGACCATTCGCCGTTCCCAGAAGCATACTTTACCTCTCCAATAGCGATCGCATGGCTAAAGACGGCTTCGGCCTTGAGTACATCGGTTTCATGACATCCAAGCTGATTCCACGCTTCAATGAAATTCTCATCGATCGCGACAGCGCTACGAATCAGTTCCACTCTCTCGCCAGTGTCGTCACAGTCATACGCCTTACGAAGCGCACTTCGAGCCTTTTTGTTGACAGCGACTCCATTCGGAATGTTGGCTTTGCTATTCTGGATGGAACGTGATTTCCTTTTCGGAATAGCTCTCTTTGTCCCTTTTTTCATTGATATTCCTTTGTCTCGATAACCATCCGAACCATGCAGCCGTACTCATCCGATAGCGATGAACCACAGTCTATGTCTATTCAATCCCCTCGGCAACAGCCTAAGATAGCACCGCGATAAACCCTACGTTCTCCTACTCCTAGGCCCCAAAAGAGAATGGCGAACGGCGATGATTCATCACGAAACCAAGAAAAAATTCACGCTTGTGATAAGTTATGTTATTCGTGATCCTGATATTGCCACAGAATTGGACCTTTCGACTCGTCGACTTGAACATGCGACCGCTTAGGAAACTGACTGAGCAGACGTCATGGGTCGCGTCTTGGACACGACGCAGCGATTGAATCTGAATTCGAAGCATCGCCCGAATCTATGGGAATGGAAACGAATGGTTCGCGGCTGGAGCGTTCTCAGTTGGCGATTATTTTGGAACCGTGAGAGCCGATGTTATTATCTTCGTAACACGTGGAAAACCCTTTGGATGGGACCCGCCAAGTTCATATTCTCGCACTAACTGATGGGAAGTTATCTGCATAAAGAAACTTAACCGACTTTGGCTGTACCAACTAGTGGACTGTAGTGGTTCGCTCCTCGAACCATCTCTATAGGTTCACTCAGCGAACCACAACAATCCTAAGAACGCATCAGTGAAAGGAGATACTGACCGTAATCATTCGTGTACGTCGAAGCCAACGTCTTCAATTGCTCGTCGTCAATGAAGCTGCAAATCCAGGCGATCTCTTCGAGACAGGCAATCTTCAATCCTTGTCGCTTTTCGACTGCTGCCACAAAATTGCAGGCATCAAGCAAAGAGTCTTTGGTACCTGTGTCAAACCACGAGAAACCACGTGAAAGCTGCTCTACACGCAATTCGTTTCGTTCCAGGTAAGTGCGATTGATATCCGTGATTTCCAACTCGCCTCTCCGCGAGGGACGAAGTCCTTTTGCAATTTGTACAACTTGTGCGTCATAAAAGTACAAGCCAGGAACTGCAAAGTTGCTCTTGGGGACCGCTGGTTTTTCCTCAATAGAAATTGCTTTTCCGTGAGAATCAAACTCCACTACACCGTACCGTTCGGGATCTGCAACGTGAAATCCAAAGAGCGTCGCACCGCTCGACTGTGATTTCGCTCGGAGCAATAGGTTGCGAAAACCTTGCCCATAGAAGATGTTGTCGCCCAAGACTAAGGCTACCGAAGATCCACGAAGGAAAGTCTCACCGATAAGGAACGCTTGGGCAATTCCTTCGGGAGCGGATTGTGCTGCGTAGTCTATCTGTATGCCCCACTGTTTTCCATCGCCCAGCAATCGCTGAAAGGATGGTAAATCTTGAGGCGTTGATATCAGCAGAATTTCTCGAATTCCAGCCAGCATCAATGTCGACAGCGGGTAGTAGATCATCGGCTTGTCGTACACCGGAAGAAGTTGTTTGCTGACCGCCCTGGTGATAGGGTGAAGGCGAGAACCAGAACCACCCGCTAAGACAATACCTTTCATCCGCTATTCCTTTCGCTCAATCCCAACCCGCTGCGTGCTTGTTGCTTTAATCCCAACCCGACGCGTAAGCGAGGGACCTACAAAACATGATAGCCGAAGCGTGAGAGCGTGTCCGAGGGACCTGCAAAGCATCATAACCCGACGCATGAGCGAGGGACACAACCGCTACTTGCGTTCTGAAGCGACATTTTCCGTAAGGGCTGGAGGCCCGACATATCGTAAGGTTTCGGTGGCGTGAGCCACCGGAACCTTACGAAAAACAACGTTTCGGGCCTGAAGAGCCGACACAAGCACCCCATCCGTGAAGATCCACGCAGTTCCGTGGCTCTATTTCCCTCCAACTCCGAGCCGATCGAGGCGATAGTTGCCATTGAGTATTGATTCCCACCAACTCTTGTTGCTCAAGTACCATTCTACGGTCTGCTGAAAGCCTGACGACAGACTCCACTCAGGTTGCCAGCCAAGCTTCGTTCGAATTTTGGATGAATCGATCGCATATCTCAAGTCATGGCCTGGCCGATCTTGAACAAATCGAATGAGGCTTTTGTAAGACTCTCCATTCTTTGCTGGATAGGTCCGATCCAAGATATCGCAGAGAGTCTGCACGACCTCGATATTCTTTAGCTCGTTGTTTCCACCTATGTTGTATGTCTCACCACATTCGCCATGCTCCAGAACCGTCTGCAATGCAAAGCAATGATCCGACACGTGGAGCCAATCACGAACATTCAATCCTTGGCCATAAACCGGAATGGTCTCGCCGCGAGTCGCACGCAAGATGACGAGAGGGACCAGCTTTTCAGGGAACTGGTAAGGGCCGTAATTGTTCGAGCAATTGGTGATAAGCACGGGTAGATGGTAAGTCGAGGACCAAGCCCGAACGAGATGGTCTGATGAAGCTTTGCTAGCCGAGTACGGAGAATGGGGATCGTACCGAGATTCTTCGGAGAACAGCCCCTCACCACCGAGAGAACCATAAACCTCATCCGTGGATACGTGCAGGAATCGAAAACAACTCTTTTGGTCTTCAGGAAGACTCGACCAATAAAGGCGAGCCTGATGCAGCAGTTGGTATGTGCCCAGGACATTGGTACGGATAAAGGTATCAGGCGAATCGATCGACCGATCGACATGGCTTTCTGCAGCGAGATGCATAACCGCACTCGGACGAAAGTCTTGAAACGCAGAGGCTAACGCTTCTACGTCACAGATATCCACTTGCCGAAACGAATAGTTTGGATGGCCTTTACAGTCGGCCAGTGAGTTCAAATTCCCGGCATACGTCAGCTTGTCCAAGTTCAAAACATGGTACCCAGCACGCAGCATATGCCGAACCAAATTCCCCCCAATAAACCCCGCCCCACCGGTTAGGATGACTCGCTTACTTAAAATGCTCATGAACAACCGGCACGCTTAATGAACTCGACTTTTCGATTTGCGATATCTCCAATCGAAAAGTTCTCTTCGGCATACCGACGACCATTTCTGCCCAATTCTTCTCGATTTCTCGTACTATTGATCAACTCAATTGCAGTGGATATCAGTTTTGCTTGAAGAACTGTTTTGGCCGCAAGGTTATCTTCCGGCATTGCAAGCAATCTGGAAGCATCGCACAAAACGTGTGGTAGTTCGTTAATCGACAAAAAAGGTGGACCAGGAGATTCTTCAGCAATTACGCCTTCTTCTCTTCCCCATCGCCACCTTTACTAACGTACAGTTTGCGTAAGCGTGGATCGATCAATAGGATTGGGCAGATTGCGAAGAAAAACAGCACTTCGCACGGTTGGGGTAACGAGGCGCAAAAAAAGTCGCTTCAAGGAAGAGTAAACCTCCGTGCTATCGACCTTTAAGAAATTCATCCTCTCGACCAATAGAACTCTGCCACCTTGCCGAAATCCTGATCCTCAAGAGAACTCACTTGACGGCCATCACCGCATCTAGCGGGACTTGGGTTCTAGCCACGCTAACTTTAGAAAACCCAGCTTCGCGGAGGAGACGCTCGTACTCTGCTCCCGATCGTTCTTTCCCCTCGGTGCACACCAACATGTTCAAACTCTGCATCAATGCCCATCGTGGCCCAGTTCGGTCCTCGTGAAGCACTTTCTCGCCGATCAATAGTCCACCTCCGACCGGCAACGCACCATAGATCTTGGCTAGCAACTGCTGAATCTTGGGCTCATCCCAGTCATGGACAATACGGCCCAAGGCATAGAGATCCGCCGTCGGCAAAGTATCCATAAAGAAGTCGCCTCCCACCACATCAATGCGATTGTCGAGACCCGCTTCCGATACCATTTGTCGAGCCAGCCCCAAGGCATGGGGAAGATCAAAAACAATCCCTTTCAAACGTTCGTAGCGTTGACAAGCGGCAATTGTCAAATGACCTGTCGCACCACCTAAATCACACAATCTTTCGAATTTGGAAAGATCGAATAACTCCACGATGCGAGGAGATGTGATCATTCCAAAGCCATGCATTCCCATCAGGAACTCATCCATCGCTTCGGGCGTTCGAAAGAAGTGTGAAAAAATGGGACCGTCAAACCCAAACGTCTGCTTCCAGCGATGCGATCCGTCTCGAATCGCATCTTCGAGATTTCCCCACATCTTCCACATGACATCGTTGGAGTATTGAATGTACCCAGTCATCCTCCTAGGACTGTCCGAACAAAGATAGGTTCGGGCTACAGCCGTATTTTGAAAACCTTTCTCGCACCTTTGAATCAATCCGATCGCAACGCAACTTTCCAATAGCGTTCGCATTGCGTCAGCATTGCAACCTAACTGGTTTGCCAAAGCATCACCGTCTACGCATCCGTCGCCCAAAGTATCGAAGACTCCGAGATCCACCGCTGCAAACATCGTTTTCGAACGTCTGAAGGCCTCGAGATGATCGAGAACAATCGTTGGGTCGGGAATCGAAACATCATGAAACATGATCTATTGGCTCATATTAAGGAGAGAATCAGTATATCTGCGGAAGCGATAAACTAGCGACGCGTGGGGACTTTGTGAATTGTCCAAAGCACTTCCTCTTGAAACAACTCCCCATCCTCGCCACGCAGTCGTAGGCGCAACTGAAGCTGATCGACAGGCCGCACATCCTTGGAATGGATCGTAACACTCTTGCCGTCGTCGCCCACAACAATCCTATCGATTTGTAACACATCCGTTCCAATAGCTCCCGTCGTCGGTGAATACCGCTCCGATCCGTAGGACGCTTGCCATTTGTAGTTCCACTGAATCGCTTTGACGGCATTAGGTTCAAGGATGGATTTTGGATCGATCGCGAAGTTGAAACGGAGCTTTAACAAATCGTGCTCGACGAGTGCATCCGTCACCATTCGCCATGGTTTCCCTGTATAGCGAAGCCGCTGAATGCCACTCTCCTGCAATCCGAGGCGACCGCTGCCATTCCAACCTTGCAATCCAACCACGTACAACTGACCATCCTTTGGATTCACTCGCCCTCGCATAATGCCCGTTCGAAAATCAAATGGTAATCGTACGATGGCCGCTTGGTTAACTCCCTCGACTTCCTGCATCATCAAATACGATAACCATCCCTTGCCAAAGCTCGTGTGCAACAATCGCCCAGCCAAAGGCCCCCAACGCGCATCATCCACAAATACTTGCCCGCCCGACGAATTGTCAATGTCGTGCGGAATCCAAACCAAAGGCGGATCGAATGTAGTGGGTGGCACTATTTTATTGATATCGATCTTGCCTCCATCGGCCGACCACTTTCCCTTGCCATCGTACGTCGGTGACCAACCATAATACCCACGTGGTTTAAGTAAATTGATCTTGGACGAAGGCATCCATTGCCCTTGATTGTCGCTACAAGTCATCATGCCATTCGGTAATGCTCCCATACCATTCGGGACGCGGAATCCAGTTGCAAACACTTCACGGTTCTTTCCATCCGGTGAGATTCGCAATATCGAGCCTGGAATCGCGTAGTCGGCACCATGCCCACCTTTGGCGTAATAAAAGTATCCGTCAGGATCCGTCTGCAAATCGAAGTTGAATGCATGGAAGTTCACCGACACATCGGTATCGTCGCTAAAGTTCTCGTAAAAATCGGCTTCGCCATCTCCGTTCCGATCATGCAATCGAACGATGCGGTCTTTGCATGTAACGTAGATCGCATCTTGAACCACCTTGAGCCCGAGCGGTTCATAAAGCCCCGATGCAAAGCGTTTCCACTTCAAGTTCAATAAGCTTTCATCAATGCCCGACACGAACCAAACGTCGCCGCCATACATCGAAACCACCATCCGCCCATCGGATAGGAAATCCAATGCAGCCGTTCGAAACCAAGTGTTCGAGGCACTACTCGTTGGAATCGTTAGCGTATCTAACGCGTACCCATCGGGTTCCAGTCCACGATAACCCACTGTCTCCAGCACATCCGGCCAAACAGTACGCGTCTCTTGCACAAATCGACTGGGTTGAACCACAGTGGAAAGCACTTGCTCAACGCTCAGACGATTCGATTCCTCAGCGTCCATGTTGGCAACATCCATCGCAACGCATACATCGATGATGTAAGTCGATTCGCTTTTGGGTATCGTCAAGACGAGATGTTGTTGGTCGTCGAATTTCAGTTGCAATCTTGCATGTTGGCTCGAAACAAAAGCGAACAAATTCTTCGCGGTCGAGTTGGGACTTGGGATCGAAGCGGTTGCCATCACAGCGGTCCTGGTAACTTCATTGGATAGCTGCGATTGGAGAGAAGCGGGAGTCGCAGCCCCCCAATCCACGATCGCTAATACCAATTCTTTTCCAGCGCCGATCTCTAATGTACGCCTCAATCCAGCAGAACGCGGAAGAGGTGTTGGCATCTCTAGGATCGGCCTACCGTCAATCGAATAGCTCATCACCAATTGCTTGCCAGCCTGATAATATCCTTTGTACTCCATCCATTTCGCCGGCATCGGACCTCGGGGTAACAAATCGGTCCGATCATACTTGAGTGTGCCATCATGGCCCCACTCCCAACCCTGAAAACCAATCTCCATCGGACTTGAAGGGGACACGGTACCTTCCCCGCGAGGCAAAGCGTGCTGAGTATTTTGTACGTCGAGATAGCCCTCCTTCCAAATACCAGCGATGTTCATGGAATGAAGATCGTAGGCGATCGACCACGGTTCAAGATTGGCGGTCAATACGCTCTCAAATGTTCGATCCAATTGCGAGCCGAGTGCAACTCCAAAGTCTCTCTTTACAGGCTCGACATAGGTACCATCTTTCGTTCCCTTCGGTAGCGAGGCCAAGTACTTGCTATCGATCTTGAAGAAATCTTGATTGGATGGCTTCATGAAGGCTTCACGGATGTACTGAATGACCTCGTAGCGTTGATGAGGTGTCAAATGGGACATGCTACCCATCAAGCCGTTCCCTTTCGTCAATGTCATAAACATGCGATACGGATCGGCTCCGAATTTCATTGGTTGTGTTCCAAACGATCTGGCGGTGGGCAAACTAGGACGATTCCCATCCGTTCCGTGACAATCTGCGCAATAACCTTGAAAAATCGATTTGCCAGAATCAAAGTCTTTCTTGCCAAGGCTCTTGATGATTCCTGCATGATCGAGATCGAGCCAATCTTCCTTGATCGCAAGCTGTTGCGGAGTTGGCTTTAATGCTTCTTCACGCTCACGACCTCCACGCACCACCTCGAAAACATAGGCCGCCAGGTCAAAGAACTCGGCTTGATCGCGCATCGACGAGATGAGCCCATCAGGCATCATCGAAAGGGGTGAATCTTTCCTCGCGTCAATCTTTGCGGTTTCGATAGTGATTGAATTCGTGAGGTCGTTGATCGGGCGAACGACAACACTTTCTTTATCCTCTCTAAGGATGCTGCCCACGATGGTCTGCTCGTCATCCGTCAAAAACGCGACGACACGAAATGGCGGCCGAATATCTTTCGAGGGATAAAGCATCGACTGAACAAGATACTCCTCCGTGATCGGTATTGAATCGCTGGATGTTCGAAGACTACCAAGCTCGGGGCCAACAGCCGGTGCGCCATCCACACCTATATGGCATCGCGCACATGCAGCTGCCGATTTGTAAAAGAGCAAGGCACCATTCTGCGGATTGCCACGCGATTGAATCTCGCTTACCAGCGAGTTTATTGGCGTCTGCTTCAACAGTTGTTCCAGCGCCGGGGCTGGCCGCACTAGATCAGCCAAAACCGGTTCCAAGGCAAAACAAACGACACTTATTGCAACAAGCACAATTCGCCATTGGAAACGTGGGACTTCCATTAATGAACACATCGACGTGGTATGCATGTTGGATCCAGGTATCAACGAAAGGTTGAATTCATGACTTCGCGTGTAGAAAGGTGTTCAAAGCCCGAGACAACGACGGGCCAAAACGAATTCTATTCGATTTCGTCATCCTCCGCCGATTCTTCGTTCGCAGAACCTGGATTGGAACCTGCAGGGATACTGACAATAGGCCCCAACAACAAAGCATTGGTCAGAAATCTTTCGGAGGATCGAACATATCCACGAAAGACAGGGTTGTCTGAGAAGAGAATGGCTCGTCCTTTGCCGGTCGAGTGAACCCAAACGGCAGCGGAGGATATCAATCGACTTCGATTTGATTGACTCACATATCCCGAAATCACTCCACTATACTTGGCCACCAATTGGTAAGGATTCGCGGGGAGTTCAAACCGATCCTCAGAGTCTCGAAAAACAGGAACGTCTTCGTCCGGAAAACCGAAACCTATCGGATGCGTCGAATCGATGCGCGTCATAAAGAAAGCGCCTGCAATCGTCTCCAATGCCTTTGCATCGGCCGCGTCTGCAAACCGAGTTACCCCAGCATTGCTCGACTTCTCGGAATCGCCAGAGGAACTCCGTTTCGAAGATTGTGCTATGATCTCCTTTTGTTGTAGCCAAGAAATCGCACTGCCAATGGCAATCAACGTTCCACCGTTGCGGACATAGTCTTTCAATTGCAGCACCTGCCGTTCGGACCATGTAGAGTACGTGCCGTTCGGCAACACGACGCAAGAAAAATCATCTAGCTTGGCATCCGAAAACTGTGCGGTGTCGACAAGAGTGGCGGATTGAGCCATATGCGTATCGAGGAAGTGCCAAACCGCACCTGCGTCGTTTGCAGTGGTCCCCATCCCTACAACCAATAGTGGATTGCAACGCGGAAGCTTCCGCACCGTTGAAGATCCAAGATCCGGTCCCGATTTGGTCATACTGGACAAGATCGGTTTGACCACGACTCCGTCTCGACCATCATGTTGTTCGAACAACTTCTGAATCTTCTTCCACTTGGATTCATTCGGTTGCCGAAGAACGAGAAATGTCCCTGCCGGCCATGGCGTTCCTTGTTCTGTATCTCTTATGGGTAGCGTGCTGACTCGCACATCGACATCCATCTTCATTAACGATGCGATGAGCCTTGGCGCTGATAACTCTTCTGGGCGGATCGCGTATCCTGCGCACTCGATGTCGACTCGTTGTCCCGGATTCGAAGTTGCTTCGGTATCCAGGAGCCAGTCTTCAGGAAAATCCGCTTCGTGTCGATGGACCGCTAGATCCAATGCGCTCGGCAAGTGCCAAGTCGATACATCGTAGAATAAATTTTCTTCAAAGGTTTCTCGTGTTTCCATCAACGAGCGGACAAAAGAAATCTCGGGTTGCGCAGTGGGGATGACGAGCGACTCGCCAACCGCCACCGTCGCTCCTCCCAGTCGTATCGATTTTGTGGGAGTGTGGGTTCGAATCGCATGCCGATTCAAGAGGGCTCTGGCAGCTTGAATTCGACTAGGGCTTCCAGTCAGAATGTATCCGGTCAATGCATCTTTCTGCGCCGTCTGAAGTGCTTGTTCGTAGAAATCGCGTTGAAACTCAAGGAGTTCTGATTTTAGTTTGTTAGCTCCTTCGAGGCTCGAGATAGTCGTCCTGACTTGATTCGCAACGGTATCTCGGAAGTGACGATTGCTGACATCATTGATCAATCGCAACCCTCTCGTGCTTCCTTGCTCGAACAAGATACCGACCGCTCCGTGAAGATCGGGAAAAGTGCTTCCTTTCCCCATATAGAAATCATCGAACTGCTCTTCCGTAAAGTAAAGTTCATGGGCTTCGTCCATTGCTTTCGCATGTTCCAATGCCATGAGACGCGTGAGTTCTTGGTTGCGTTTGGGTGTCTGTGGGTTGGTACGAGCTGGAATGCCAGGTTGGAAAAAGAACGTCGATGCGCCACCCATCTCGTGAAAATCGAGAACGACGTTGGGTTTCCATTGATGGAACAATTTGACTCTCCCTTGACTTTCGGGATGTACCAGCGGAAGCCAATCGCGATTCAAATCAAACCAATAGTAGTTTGTCCTTCCGCCTGGCCATGGTTGGTTGTGTTCTCGCGAGATACTCAGCGGAGATGCAAACTTGCCACGATTCTCATTTGCCCAGTTGGCAAATCGGTCGACACCATCTGGATTCAAAGCTGGATCCACCAAGTAGACGCCCTGCTTTAACCAATCAAGAGCCTTATTCGATTTGGATGAACAAAGATGATAAGCAACGATAGGAGCAGCATTGATTGCACTGGCTTCATCACCATGAACGCAGTATCCGATGTATATCACCAACTTCGATTCCTCGGGCGCGTGTTTGAGCATCCCTGAAGTCAGCTTTCTTCTCTCCTTTTGAATCGAATTGAGGCGATCCAGCGTCTCGGGATGTGTAATCGCAAACGCGGCCAAGGGACGCTTGCCGTGCGATTGTCCGTACGGGATCGCGACCATGCGATCGCTCGCTTCGCATAGATATTGAAAGTAACTGTAGACCTGATCGTGCCGCAAATGGCGTGACCCTATTTCAAAACCAAAGTACTCCGCCGGAGTTTGAATCCCTTCCGCTCGATCGTCGGATGGAAGCACTTGCATAGGATCGCCCGCGAAAGCGAAGCGTTGGCTCGCATTATTGCCACCTAGGATCGATGATAGCAACAAAAAAACAAACGCTGTAACGCGGAATGACACGCGATTGCAAAGCACAAACGGCAACGTGGATCGCAAGATGAATGGCTCCTAGGACAATGTGACAAGATGATAGGACGATTGTAATCCGAATCATGCCATCAAGTCGATTTTTGAAACAGATTGACTCGCTTGCTATTCTTTGTCGATCGAGATATCCTGCGAAACGCCCAGTGCATCGTCCAGATTAAAAGTTGGGATTGAAGAACGATTAGAGACAATCGTTCTACAATTTGTTGCTAAACGCAAGAGTTCCGAGCTTTGAGAGAAATAATAGTTCTATGAGATGTTTGCTGGCGATCGAATCCACATGCGACGAGACTGCGGCGGCGGTTATCACGCGCGATGGCCGAGTGTTGGGGGAATGTATTGCAACACAGGAAGAATTGCACCAACAGTTCTCGGGGGTGGTTCCTGAAATCGCAGCACGGGCGCATTTGGAGCGAATCCTGCCTGTCATCGATACCGCCATGAAACAGTCCGCGATTGCCCCCTCGGACTTGGAAGCCATCGCTGTAGCAACACACCCAGGATTGCCCGGCTCGCTTTTGGTCGGACTGGCAGCAGCCAAAGGGCTCGCGGTCGCTTGGCAGAAACCTTTGGTTGGTATCAATCATGTACAAGCTCACATCTACGCATGTGGCATGGGGGCAAGGGAAAGCATCTTTCCGTGCGTGGGATTTGTTGTGAGCGGTGGTCACACAACTTTGTATCAATGCAATGCAGCCACCGATTGGGAGTATTTGGGTGGTACGATCGATGACGCGGCGGGCGAGTCGTTCGATAAAGTTGCCGTCATGCTCGGGCTTCCTTTTCCCGGGGGCCCTCAACTAGCGAAGCTTGCAGAAACAGGTCGGTCGGATGCGATCCCGTTTCCACGACCAATGCTCGATGATCATTCAACTTTGAATTTTAGCTTTTCTGGATTGAAGACGGCTGTCCGTTATCGAATCGCCGGGGTTGGCAAAGCGGATTGGGGATCGATCACGCTTTCTTCGGACGAACGGTCTGATATTGCAGCTTCCTTTCAGCAAGCAGTCATCGATTGCTTGGTCGGCAAAAGCATTCGAGCGTTGAAGCAGACCGGACTCAAGCGGTTGTGTGTGGGAGGTGGCGTTGCAGCCAATCAACTTTTTCGAGTTCAATTACAAAACGCCTGCGATCGATCTGGGATTGAACTAAAGATCGCTCCACGCGAACTGTGTACGGACAATGCCGTGATGGGAGCACTAGCATGGGAACGGATTGATCTTGGTGAACTTGATGACTTGAGCCTGGACGTAAAGCCAGGCCTCCTGCGGCAGAAGCATTAGGACGCGAGTCCTAGCTGCCTTAGTGTGCCATGTGGCAGAATGAAGTTTTTTGCAGTTCTCTTCAGATTAAATGTCGCACTCGTTTAGAAAGTGATTGACAATTCCATTTTGCTCTGATTGCATGATCTGTGTAGGTTTGCTCCGGATACAATAGGAGACTCGGATCATTCTTGCCTCTCATTTGTTGGGATTTTTCGTGAAGCAATTACTCTCCCTTGTTGTACTTCTGTACGTTCTGCAAACGACTTCCGTTTGTTCGGCTAGTCATCCCAACGTGTTGCTCATTTGTGTGGATGATTTAAAACCGGCGATCGGTTGCTTTGGCGACACGCTAGCCAAGACGCCGAATATTGATAAGTTGGCGGCGCGTGGTGTGTTCTTCGAAAGAGCGTTTTGCAATCAAGCGGTATGTTCACCCTCGCGAAACTCGCTGATGACGAGTCTTCGACCGCAAACGATCGGCATCTACGATCTGCCAACACACTTCCGAAATGCTGCACCGAATGCGGTGACGCTGGGACAATATTTGAAGTCGCATGGTTATCGCGCCGAGGGACTCGGAAAGATATTGCATACTGGCCATGGAAACATCGACGATGCCGATTCCTGGTCGGTTCCTTCGTGGCGTCCCAAAGGTGGCAACTATGCATTAAAGTCCAGTACCGAGGATTCTGTTGCGAGCAAAAACGGGCCGAAAGGAGCCGCTTACGAATCGGCCGATGTTCCGGACAACCAATACACCGACGGAATGGTTGCCGATGAAGCAATCGAACGATTGCGCGCTGCCAAAGAAAGAAAAGACCAGCCCTTTTTCATCGCAGTCGGTTTCGTGAAGCCTCACTTGCCATTCGTAGCTCCGAAGAGGTACTGGGACATGCATGATCGAAATGCATTCGAGTTGGCGTCGATTCAAAGTCCACCCACAGATGCTCCCAGTTACGCACCACAACAAGGTGGTGAGTTGCGGAATTACAAAGACATCCCGGGCAGTGGGACATTGCCTCCCGAACTTCAACGCACATTGATTCACGGTTATTATGCCGCGACAAGCTATATGGATGCACAGGCTGGAAGGGTTCTCGACGAGTTGGATCGATTGCAGTTAACACAGAACACCATCGTTGTTTTGTGGGGGGATCATGGTTGGCATCTTGGGGACCACGGAATCTGGTGCAAGCATACGAACTACGAGCAAGCGGCTCGTATTCCTGTGATTGTCTCCGCACCGGGAATAAAGGCTGGAGTTAAATCCAAGTCGTTGATCGAGACCGTCGATCTTTACCCGACGATCGTGGAATTGGCTGGTCTTCCTGCTCCTCAGGGATTGGATGGAAAGAGCTTTGTCCAGGCGTTGTATGATGGCACGAAACCTGCGAGAGAATACGTGAGCCATGTTTATCCTAGGAGTACGAAGGAGAAAGGGAACGTGTTGGGACGGGCGATTCGCAATGAAAGATATCGTTTCGTCGAATGGAAGAAACCAGGCGATGCGCCCGAGACCGCAGAGTTCGAGCTTTATGATTATGTATCCGATCCACTGGAGTCGGCCAATTTGGCGAGCAAGCTGCCGGCAGTTGTTGCATCCTTTCGAGCCATCCTCGCGAAGCATCCAGAAGCCAAGCCACAGTGGCAATCAGGCTCGGAAGACTCCGCTAAGTCAGCGCCTGCAAGCAAACCGACGCAGGAACGAGTCCAGATGTTTACGCGACGCGACAAGGATAAAGATGGTCGTTTGACAAAAGAAGAATTTCTCAGCGAGCAACCGGATCCTGACGAAGCACCCAAGCGTTTTTTGAAGTTTGACGCAAACAGCGATGGCTTTCTCAGTCAGGATGAATTTGTATTCTCCGGAAAACCGAACAAGTAGTGACGTTCTCTTGGATCGCTTATAAATGAATATTGAATTACTTAAGAAGCGATCTGGATGAATAGGTTTTGAGGGCTGATGAGAACGATGCGATGTTGGTTCCTGGCTAACTTGATGATACTCATCTTGAATTTGGGTGGATATGCCCAAGAAATCAAGATTGTCGACATTATCGCAGTTTGGAAGAGGACACCGATTGCGGAGGTGCAGGTCGGATTCGAATCACGGGGCATTGAGACAAAGCTCACGTCGAATGCTCAGATGAAAGCTCAGGTCGATGCTGTGGGGCAGACGGAGTCTAGCTCTCAAGTAGCCAAGGGGCGATTCTGTAGAAACAATGTTGTTGGAATGCGCAAGAGTTCCGCCGAGCGAGAGTGGAATTGGATTGGTGGTCGCGGAGGGTTGAGCGTTGATCGCGTTTCGCTAAAAACCGAGGGGATATTTGGCGTTGTTGCGGAAGCAGACCGAGAGGCAACGATTGTGACGTTGCAAGACGTGGAGTTGATGATGGCGTGGTTAGACCCACTGGCAACGACCATGTTCTCTCGTATTAAACCCGACGATGAGCTAGATCTTCGATGTTTTCAAGATCCAGCGATTGGGTCGGTTGTTCAGATGGAGATTCGAGGAGAGAGAACGTTTGAAATGGTGCTCGCCAAGAAGTTCGATTGGCGACCGATTGAGGCGCGGGAGTTTTTGGGAAACAAGCTTGTTTCGCAATCGGAATGGAATTATCAAGTGAACGATCAGAAGCGAATCGAGCTTGTGGACGCGACTCAGACGAGTTTTCGTGGTTTGGTAACCAGCGAGTGCAGGATTCAACTGGAATCTGTTCAATATGAGTGCCCTGAAGATCGGATCTCAATCGCGTTGGAAGGCGAGTATGTTCTTTTCGAAGATTCGGGAAAAGGGAAAACGTATGTTGTGCTAAAAGATGGCACCAAGCATGTTTTGACCGATGAAATGCGGAGAGGGCGAAAAAGTTGGACGGAAATCTTTGCTTGGGTGCGAGAGAGTTCGCCCAAAGCTGCGACCAAATAGTAAAACTAAAGGATGCACCTAGCCCATTTAAGAATTATCGGAGACGTTCACGGCCGTATTGTCCCCAGGCAACGTCGCGCGGATCTAGACAAAGACAGACGCTTTACGCCGGCGATATGGCGAGATCGACGCGTCCGAGGTAGGAGTTATCAACGGCTGGCCTTGGAGTCGAAGTACTCGATTCAGGTCGGGGATTTGGCAGGAGACTATTCGGAGCTTTCCGATATCGATCCAGGATTCCATCGCGTGGTGGCGGGAAATCATGACAACTTGCCGAAGCTAAGTCAGCATTTCTTGGGCGACTTTGGCATCTTCTCTGTCCCTTGCAATGCGGGGAAAATGGATGTTTTCTACGTGAGGGGAGCCGCGAGTATCGATCGCGCGATGCGAGTGGAAGGGCTGAATTGGTGGCCAGATGAAGAGCTCAGCGAAGCCCAGCGTACTTCAGCGTTGGAGGCGTACATCGTTGCAAAGCCTCGCATGGTGGTGACGCATGATTGCCCAAGCGAGTTAGTGTCATCTGTGGCGACGTTGGACGAAGAAATACAGATGAGCCAAACGAATATCCTTCTTCAAAAAATGTTCGAGGCGCATGCGCCGCAATGGTGGTTCTTTGGGCACCATCACAAGAACTGGGTATTTCAGCACCCTCGCGGGACGCGGTTTGTTTGCTTGGGGTCGCTCGCCTATTTTGATTTTGATGAGAACGGACGGTCGGTATCTTGGAAACCCGAATAAAGCGGAATGAGCAAAATGGAATTGGAAGGCTGGTTGTCGGCGAATGCCGCGCAGATGGCAGACGATCTTGAGCGATTGTGCAATGTGAGTTCAGGGTCTGATGACTTGGCCGGTTTGCGACACATGGAGGAATTGTTGGTCGAGTATTTTGAGCCACTGGGAGTTCCTTGTCAGCGGATCCCGTTACCAGACTTCGAAGTGATGGACGATTTCGGTGTTGCGCGGCTTCAGTCCACCTCTAGGGCCATTCGATGGGATATGGTGGGTGCCAAGGCTTCCACTCGAAAGAAGTTGTTGTTGTCGATTCATTACGACACGGTTTACGGACCAGAGAGTTCATTTCAAGGATGTGAGCGATATCAATCGGACGGAGAGCAGAGGATGCGAGGGCCCGGCGTCATCGATGCGAAAGGTGGAATCGTTATTCTGAAGTGGACAGCGATGGCCGCGAAGCAGTACCTCGACTTGTCCGAGGTTGGATTGAGCATCGTGCTGACACCGGACGAAGAAATTGGCTCGCCTGCTTCGATAGATTTGTGGAGGCGCATAGCTCAGGAGTACGGTTTTGCCATGCTTTATGAGCCGACCATGGCGGATGGTTCGATGGTCTCGCATCGCAAAGGAACCGGGACTTATATCGCGATCGTGCGAGGCCGTTCGGCTCATTCCGGGCGCAATTTCTCGGCGGGCCGCAATGCGATTCTGCATGCGTCCAGATTAGCGGTTCGGTTGGATGGATTGAATGGGGTGCGAGAAGGGGTTACGGTGAATGTTGGAAGGATTCGTGGTGGTGACGCTGTGAATGTCGTGCCCGATTTATGTGTTTTGCGAGCTAATGTCCGGGTGAATGATCATTCGGACTACGAATGGATACGGCAGCAGATCGAGAAGATACGAGCAGAAATGGACCTGCCGTCTGAGGGGTTTCGTGTAGAAATTTCCGGCGGAGTTCATTCGGCACCAAAAGTGATGGATGCATCGACGCAGGGTTGGATGCAGGCGTTGGAGAGAATAGGAAAGGATTTAGGTCAATCGATCCAATGGAATGGGTCCGGTGGGGCAAGTGACGGGAATAAGCTAGCGCAGCTTGGGTTGCCCAATATAGATACGTTTGGGCCAGAGGGAGATCTGTTACACAGCGACCAGGAGTGGGTATCTATTGCTAGTCTACCGAAAAAGGTGCGTTTAGGGGTCGCAATGATTGAGCAATGGGCTTGCGTACTCGAAAAATAAATATTTGCGATTGACGGCTCGGCCTTACCTCCCTATCTTTTTGCCTCCCGCGAGCGACGTGGGGTTTGGTGAGCTGTAAAAACGACAGATTTGCAGCGTTTTCAACGTTTTTTCAAAGTGGTGAGCACAGTGTCTGGTTCGCATGAAGTTATTCGGATCCGAATGGAAGCCTATGATCATGCGGTCTTGGATCAGAGCGCCCTTGAGATTGTTGACACTGCCAAGCGAACGCACTCTGAGGTGCATGGTCCGATTCCGTTGCCTACTCGAATCGAAAAGTATACGGTCCTAGCAGGTCCGAACATCGACAAGAAGGCCCGTCAGCAGTTCGAAATTCGAACTCACAAGCGATTGATCGACATCAAGCAAGCGACGGCAAAGACCATTGAGGCTTTGAATAAATTGAGTCTGCCTGCAGGGGTGGATATTAAGATCAAGGCGACGTCGCGATAGTGGCGGTTTTTTATTAACGTATCCATCAGGTATTCCACAATGAAACGGAAGCCCTGAGGGTAACCATCGAGATGCGATCTGCCAAATGTAGGTAGGCGTAAGCTAGGGCGAAGTCTCTTGCGAATCATTGGTGTGTCCCTCTCGGCAAACGATTTACGGAAAAAAACGATGAGCAAAGGTATACTCGGCCGAAAGGTCGGAATGACACAGATTTTTGAGCAGGACGGAAGAGCGATTCCGGTTACTGTTATTGAGGCAGGTCCCTGCCATGTTTTGCAAGTCAAGACCGTAGATCGTGATGGTTACGAGGCAATGCAGATTGGTTTCGCAGACAAGCCGCGGCGATTGGTCGGCCGTGCTGGGCGGGGTCATGTTGCTTCTATTTCTAGCAAGAGATCGACCAAGCTGAAGGCGGCTGGTGGTTCGGTCGGTGTGAAGCCTGAGTGTGAGCCAAAGCGGTTTGTTCGGGAGTTTCGCGGCGCTGCGACTGCTGAAGTCGGCGCTGAAATCAAGGTTAGTGTGCTTGATGGCGTGAAGTCGGTTGATGTGACTGGTACTTCGAAGGGTTGTGGTTTCTCTGGTTGGATGAAGCGGCATAATTACGCTGGTCAGCGTGCGACGCACGGTGTGAAGAAAGTTCACCGGCATGCTGGTGGTACGAGTGCTGGTACTTATCCTGGTCGTGTTCGTAAGGGTAAGAAGGGTGCGGGGCATTACGGTGTTGATCGTGTCACAATGCGGAATATGAAGGTAGTTCGTGTGGATACGGAGAACAATTTGCTGCTCGTTCATGGTGCCGTTCCTGGTCCGACGGGCGGCTTCGTTATCGTTCGTGAAACCAACAAGCTCGGCTAAGTATTGGCTGAGGGTTTCGCCCAAGGCATTGAGGTAAATTTTAATAATGACAACACTTCCAGTTTTTGATCTCGCGGGCAACAAGGTTGGCGATTATGAAATCGATCCGGCTTTGATCGCTCCGAAGGTTAGTAAGCAGCTCCTTCACGACGTGGTCGTGATGTACTTGGCGAACAAGCGTCAAGGTAGCAATAAAACAAAGTCGCGTGGTGAGGTCTCTGGCTCTACAAAGAAGCTTTACAAGCAAAAGGGGACGGGTAACGCGCGTGCTGGTGCGAGGCGGACCCCGGTTCGTCGTGGTGGTGGGCATGCGAATTCCCGCCAGCCTCGATCGTATTACTATCGGCTTCCTCGCAAGGCTGTTCAGGCTGCGACGCGTATGGCGATCGCTTCGAAGATTTCTTCGGGGTCGGTTGTTGTGGTGGATCAGTTGAAGATGGAGTCGCCAAAGACGAAGACGTTGGCGGCTGCATTCAGGGCTTTGGGTCTTGAGGGTCAAACAAAGACGTTGGCAATCGGCGGTGTGGATCGCAATGTTTATTTGAGTGGTCGAAACATTCAAGGTTGCACTGTAAGTACGGTTTCAGATTTGAACGCACTCGCGGTTTTGCGGCCTCGAAAGTTGGTCGTGACGCGTGAAGCTCTCGACTGGATCAAGTCGCGAGTTGGTTAGTATTGAGTATTAACAATAGGGTCCCTTCGGGGGTGTTTGAGCGGGAACGCGAAAGAGAATCATGGCAAAGCAGCCACCTAAAACTAGCATGACACTAACGGCGCACCAAATCGTCATACGACCATTGGTGACCGAAAAGGGTGTGCACAAAGCTACGCGACAAAATCGTTATGCTTTCGAAGTGAATCCGTTGGCGGACAAGACCGACATTAAGGATGCAATCGAAGAGCTATTTAATGTAAAGGTGATTGCGGTAGCGACACAAAATCGTGCCGGCAAGAGTCGCCGTTACAAAGCGAAACTCGGTGTGACGAGAGCTTGGAAGAAAGCGATTGTCAAGTTGAGCAGCGAACACAAGATCGACTTCTTCTAAGGAACGGCTGGAACTATGGGAATTCGAGTATATCGACCAACATCGCCGGGCCGAAGAAATTCATCGGTTAGCGATTTTGCTGAATTAACGCCAGGTGCAAAGCCTGAGAAGTCTCTCTTGAAGAGATTGAAGCGTCACGGCGGTCGGAACAATCAAGGTTTTATCACTGCACGCCATCGTGGTGGTGGGCACAAGCAGATGTATCGCATCATCGACTTTCGTAGAACGAAGGATGGTGTTGCTGCAAAGGTGGATTCGATTCAGTACGATCCAAACCGATCGGCTCGGATTGCACTGCTGCATTACGCGGACGGAGAAAAGGCGTATATCATTGCGCCGGACGGCTTGAAGGCTGGTCAGACGCTAGTCAATGGTTCGGATGCACCGCCGACGGTTGGGAATTGCTTACCGATGCGAAACATACCGCCAGGAACGGAAGTTTGCTGTGTGGAAATGACGCCAGGGCGTGGGGCTGCTCTTTGTCGTTCGGCAGGTACCTCGGCTGTCTTGATGGCGCGAGAGTCGGGTTGGGCGCAGTTGCAGCTTCCGAGCGGTGAAATTCGGCGGGTTCCTGGTCAGTGCCGTGCTGTCATTGGCAAGATCGGAAATTCGGATCACGACGCGGTTCGAATCGGCAAAGCGGGACGGAACCGATGGAAGGGTTGGAGGCCACACGTTCGTGGTACGGCGATGAACCCTCACGATCACCCGCACGGTGGTGGTGAAGGCCGAACCAAGGGCGGTCGACATCCGGTCAGTCCGACCGGTGTTTTGGCGAAGGGTGGCAAGACACGTCGGCCACGAAAGCCAAGCAATACCGCGATTATTCGTCGACGCAAGTCGGTTCGTTACGGTCAATTAAAACTTAAGTAGTTTGTAGGGAAGAGTTCTGACGTATGGGACGTTCGACAAAAAAGGGGCCTTTCGTAGAGCCCAAGCTGTTCGCAAAGTTGCTGAAGGCGCGAGAAAAGGGTGACGGTCAACCGATCACGACTTGGGCGCGTCGATGCACCATCGTTCCAGAGTTCGTTGGAGCGACCTTCATGGTTCACAACGGCAAGGCTCACATCAAAGTGTTTGTAACGGAAGATATGGTTGGTCACAAACTCGGCGAGTTTGCACCGACCCGGACATTCCGTGGGCACGGCGGTAAGGGCGGCAAGAAGTAACGACTTTTTGAAATAGGGATTTATCATGGCTTTTAAGGCCGTTCATCGATACGCACGCATCAGTTCCAGAAAGGTTCGTCCTCTGGCTGACTTGGTTCGTGGTAAGTTTGCTGACGAGGCACTTGAGCTGCTCCAATTTCAGCCCCATCGAGGTGCTCGAATGTTGGAGAAGGTGATCAAGAGTGCAGTTGGCAACGCGCAAGACACAGAGCAAAACGGTGGACGTTCTTTCTCTGCGGAAGAGTTGGTGGTCGTGGATGCTCGCATCGACGGCGGTCCTATGTTCAAGCGATTTCGACCGATGTCGCGAGGCCAGGCGTTCACAGTTCTCAAGCGAACGAGCCACATTTCGGTAGAACTCAAACGTCTGGAAGAGCTGTAGGAACTGAGATATGGGACAAAAAGTAAATCCAATTGGTTTTCGTACTGGCATCGTCATGGGCTGGAAGAGCCGATGGTATGCTAACAAAAAAGAGTTTGCTGAGCTTTTGGTAGAAGACCAGAAGATTCGCAAGTTCATTAAGTTTCATCCGACGAAGCCTGCATACAGAGAGGCTGGGATCGATCGTATCGAGATTGAGCGAACACGTGATGAAGTTCGGTTGATGGTTTTCGTGGCCAAGCCAGGCTTGATCATCGGCAAAAAGGGTACAGAGATCGAAGTTTTGCAGGAAGAGTTGCAGAACTTAATCGGGCGAAGAGTCAACCTGAAGGTTGAGGAAGTATACCGTCCTGAGATTCAGGCGCAATTGATTGCCGAAGACATTGCTAAGCAATTGGCTAAGCGGTCAAGTTTCCGTCGGACGATGAAGCGTTCGATTGAAACAGCGATGGATGCGGGTGCATTGGGTATCAAGATACAAATGTCTGGACGTCTTGGTGGTGCAGAAATGGCTCGTTGCGAAAAAGGCAACGCAGGTGCTCTGCCTTTGAGTACGATTCAGGCAAAGATTAGTTATGGGTTCGCTGAAGCCGCTACTCCGCAAGGAAACATCGGCATTCAAGTGTGGGTAAATCAAGGTTCTTACGCGGGAGATGCTAACGATGGCGCTGATGCCCAAACGGGTCAAGCACCGAAAAAGCCAAAGAGGACGTATAAAAGGTAACGCGACCCGCGGTAATAAGGTTGTTTTCGGTGACTTTGGTCTCCAATGCCTTCAAGGTGGTTGGATCCGAGCCCAGACAATCGAAGCGGGGCGTATCGCCGGAAATCAATACGTTCGTGGTGAAGGTCGGCTTTACATCCGGATATTTCCAGATAAACCAATTTCTTCGAAGCCTTTGGAAACCCGGATGGGTAAAGGTAAAGGGGAGCCGGAATACTGGGTAGCTGTGGTTCGACCTGGAACGGTTTTGTATGAGCTTGGTGGTGTGACAGAGCAGCAGGCAAAAGTCTGCTTTGCTCGTCTTGCAGCCAAGATGCCGATTCCAGTTCGTCTGATCCGACGTCGGCCAGCGTAGGTTGCTGCGTGGTTGATCGGATTGATATCGAAAAATTTGACTGAAGAAAATATTAAAGACTGAAACAGAATGAAAGCTTCAGAACTTAGAGAAATGAGTGACGAGCAACTCGAACTTACGGCGGTAGATGCTGCTGAAACGATGTTCAAGTTGCGGTTGCAGTCGCAGACAGAGCGAGTCGACGTGCCGACGCAGATGCGTCATAATCGTCGGTTGATTGCTCGAGTACGTACAATTCAAACCGAACGAAGTCTGAAAAAGGCTTAGTTCACTGATTTCCGATTTATTGATCTAGCAAGCGTTAAAGAATTATGCCACGGCGAATTTTGGTTGGTGTTGTTACCAGCGATAAAGCGGCGAAGACCCGTCGAGTCGAAATCGAGCGATTGGTGAGACATCCGCGCTATTCGAAGATTATTCGGAAGAAGACAGTATGCCACGTGCACGATGAAGAGGATGTATCGAAGATGGGCGACAAAGTCGAGATCGAAGAATGCCGACCTTTGTCGAAGATGAAACGATGGACTTTGATTCGTATTGTTGAAAAGAACAAGTTGGTAGAGAGTGTAGTGGGCGACGAAGCGGCAGCAAGCTAACCGGCATCGAGTTTGGGTATCGATTGGCAGCAGCATCGGCAGTAACACGAAACAGAGTTTGGAATTAGTTCAAAATGATCCAGCAAGAAACAAGATTGGTGGTAGCAGATAACACAGGTGCACGTGAGGTGATGTGCATCAAGGTGTTGGGAGGAACCAGGCGGCGTTATGCGAGTCTGGGTGATGTTATCATCTGTTCGGTTAAGAGCGTAATTCCGGGTAGCGAAGTGAAGAAGAAGGCTGTCGTTCGTGGAGTGGTGGTGCGAGTGTCGCAGCCAGCAAGGAGAGCGGACGGTAGCTATGTTCGATTTGACACTAACGCGGTAGTGTTGGTTGATAAAGACAACAACCCACGCGGAACACGAATATTTGGAGCGGTTGCACGAGAGCTTCGTGAAAAGAGCTTCACAAAAATTGTATCTCTGGCGAGTGAGGTAGTTTAGATGTTGATTAAAGTGAATGACACCGTTGTCATGCTGTCAGGGCGCGACAAAGGTCAGAAGGGCAAAGTGCTCAAAGTAGATCGCGCTGAAGGTACGGTGGTGGTTGAAGGTCTAAACAAGATATTCAAGCACGTGAAGCGATCGCAGCGAAATCCTCAAGGTGGCCGGCTATCGAAGGAATCTTCAGTGGACGCTTCCAAGGTAGCATTGGTTTGCCCTCAAACAGGAAAGCCAACACGGATTGGCGTGCGGTTCCTGCCAGATGGAACCAAAGAAAGATATAGCAAAAAGAGTGGTGCAACGATAAGTGTTGTTGCTCCAGCGCGTGTATCTAACGCGAAGAAGTCCTAAACCGTTCGTTTGAACCCATGAGATAATGGAGCCTGTGAGGCTCACAGACCAAAATGGCACCTCGACTGCAACAACACTATTTTGATAGCATTCGTCCAGAGCTCGGAAAGGAGCTTGGGATAGCGAACCTTTATGCTATTCCAAGGATCGAGAAGATTTCCATTAATATGGGGGTCGGCGAAGCGATGCAAGACAAGAAGTTTTTGGAATTGGCGGCGGACGCCATGACTGAGATCGCTGGACAAAAACCAGTTTTGACGATGGCTCGTCAATCGATTGCAGGTTTTAAGCTTCGCGAAGGAGTAGCGATTGGCTGCAAAGTCACATTGCGACGTGAGCGAATGTACGAGTTCTTGGATCGGTTGGTGAGCATTGTTCTTCCCCGAGTTCGCGACTTCCGGGGTGTTAGCCGAACGGCCTTTGATGGCAACGGCAATTACTCGATGGGGTTGTCGGAATGGTTGGTTTTCCCTGAGTTGAATGGCGACAAGTACGCTAAGGCTCAAGGGATGAATATTGCGATCGTTACGACCGCCAAGTCGGATGATCATGCTCGAAGGATGCTTGAGATGTTTGGAATGCCGTTCCGAGCACCGAAGAAGAAAACAGCCTAATTTGATGATTCTCGGAAGAGTTCTCCGCGAATCCACAGTTACACAAACCCGTTTTTCCTAGTACTACCGGATACCCACCTGTGGCCAGCAAAAGCAAGATTGCAAAAGCCAGTCGTGAGCCAAAATTTTCAACTCGTCGAGAGAATCGCTGCAAGCTTTGCGGTCGGCCTCGAGCTGTATATCGCAAGTTCGGTATTTGCCGTATTTGTTTTCGACAGCTTGCTGATAAGGGGTTGATCCCTGGTGTGCGAAAGTCCAGTTGGTAGAAGACGGGGGAGCTAAAGAATATGATCAATGATCCAATTGCAGACATGTTAACTCGCATCCGAAACGCAGTTCGAATTGAACGACGTTTTGTCGATGTTCCACTCTCGCATTTGCGAATCGGCGTTGCCGATGTTCTCAAGCGAGAGGGGTACATTTGGGATTATGCAGAAGTGGAAGCCGAGCCAGTGAAGATGCTCCGCATAGAACTGAAGTACGGTCCCAACGGTGAGAAAATCATTCAGTCGGTTCGTCGCGTTAGCAAGCCCGGAAGACGAGTCTATGCTAAGTGTGCCGAATTGAAGCCTATTTTGAATGGAATGGGAATTTCAATCGTCAGTACTTCGAAGGGCGTTGTAAGCGACCGAGAAGCTCGACAACAAAAGCTTGGCGGAGAAGTTCTCGCTGAAGTTAGTTAATTTGTAAACTGCTGGATTTGAGTTCGCTCGGATCTTTGTGGAAGTGAATTTCGGAAGACTGCAACCATAGTGGTTGTTACAAACATTCCAAGGCTTAGGTAAACAAGATGTCTCGTGTCGGTAAGAAACCAATTCCAGTCCTAGACGGTGTAAAAGTGTCGGTGGACGGAAACGTGGTCCACGTAGAAGGTCCTAAAGGGAAGTTGTCTTTTGCCCACCGTGAAGAAGTAACGGTAAAGGTGAGTGACGATGGAAAATCTGTCGACGTTACTCGGATTAACGAAGAGCGAGCATCGAGAGCTTTCCATGGTTTGACCAGAGCACTTGTGAACAACATGGTGATCGGGGTAAAGACTGGATACGAGAAGAAGCTCGAAGTCATCGGCGTAGGATATTTGGCCGCGATTAAGGGAAAAGTTCTCCAGTTGCGAGTTGGATTTGCGAACGAACTGCAAGTTCCGATTCCCGAGGGACTCGAAGTCACCTGCCCAGACCAGACACACATTAATGTGAAGGGGTGCAACAAGCAGGCCGTCGGCCAGTTTGCTGCCTACGTTCGAGCTCTTCGCAAGCCCGAGCCTTACAAAGGTAAGGGGGTTCGGTACGTGGGTGAAGTTGTGAAACTTAAGCCTGGTAAGAGTGCGACATAGTCGCGATACTAGAGTTGCGATAGAGTCGCGATGATAGAGTACGGTACAAGTGAATTCCAAAATGTTCCGACGGGTTGTCGGTGCGAATGTTGTAGAGGTTAGTTGTGGATATTCGAAAAGTTGTAGATGGACAGCGTCAGCGTCGTGCTTATCGTGTACGTAAGCGGGTGCGTGGAACGACTGCACGACCTCGATTGTGCATCAATCGATCGTTAACTGCCTTTGGTTGCCAGGTGATCGACGACACGTTGGGTAATACTTTGGTGGCTGCCACTTCCCGAGACAAGGATCTTCGTGACCAAATAGGTTACGGTGGTAATTGTGAGGCCGCGAAGAAACTCGGCAAGATCGTGGCAGAACGAGCGATCGCCAAAGGTATCAAGCAAGTTACGTTGGACCGGGGGTCCTGCAAGTATCACGGGCGAGTCGCAGCGTTTGCGGATGCCGCACGTGAAGCTGGTTTAGAATTCTAGTTTGGAGTGATCGAAAGAGTGGCAAATTCATTGGATAATGCTCAAGGCGATCAGCTCATCGATCGCGTGTTGAAAATCAAACGATGCGCGGCAGTAGTCAAAGGGGGCCGACGCTTCTCGTTCGCAGCTTTGGTTGTTGTCGGAGATGGCAAAGGCAAGGTTGGCTACGGTTATGGAAAAGCGAACGAAGTGCCTCCCAGCGTGTCGAAAGCGCAAAAGGCTGCGAATCGGGCCATGATCCAGGTGCCTTTGATCAACGGTACGATTCCCCACGTTGTTAGCGGAAAGTTTGGTGCTGCTCACGTTTTGTTGATGCCAGCCAGTCCAGGTACTGGTATCATTGCAGGTCAGGCGGTTCGAGCCGTTTGTGAAGCAGTCGGCATTCAAGATATTTTGACAAAGAGCTTCCGATCGAATAATCCAACGGTGTTGATTAAGGCGACGTTCGACGCTTTGTCCCAACTCCGAACCAAAGAAGACGTCGAACGACTCCGAGGGGTCAAGTTGTCATGAACTTAGAAGAAATCAATAATGGTGTTGTCACCAACCGCGGCCGAAAGCGTATCGGGCGAGGCGTAGGTAGTAAGACGGGCAAGACTGCCGGCCGCGGCCATAACGGGCACAAATCTCGGAGTGGTTATTCGCGGCATCCGATGTTCAACGGTGGTGATTTGCCATTGGTTCGGAGGATTCCAAAAAGAGGTTTTCACAACAAGTTCGCTGTTACCGTATTCGGTGTGAATCTCTCTGCCATCAACGAAGTGTTTGCCGCTGGAGAAATTGTTAACCCAGTGAGCATTCGCGAAAAGGGGTTGGTCAAGGTTCGCTGCGACGAGATCAAAATTCTGGGAGATGGTGAGTTGACCAAGTCTCTCAATTTTGTTGTGACTCGTGCGAGCGAAACAGCCAAAGAAAAGATTGCAAAAGCAGGTGGCACGATTGAGATCGTAGCTGCGAAGCGAACGCCAGATGAACGCGTCGCCGCGCTCAAGGGTGAGTAGACTGCTCAATTGGGATGAATGGTAGATGAAAACACCACGCAGACGCGTGGTGTTTTTGTTTGAAGGTAGTTGGGAGACGGATTCCCGAGGACGCTGCCGGCCGGTCTTTACCATGGAAGGCCGGTAGGAAAGTAGATTGCGAACCTCCAATTCGGCTAGTCACAAAGATCAACTTTGGAAACAATACAAACTTAGTTCGGATTAGTCGCGTGAAACGATTGTGATGCGACGACTCAAGCTTAGGAATAATTTGACATGTTTGAGAAACTACGGGTAGTCTTTTCGATTCCCGAGCTCCGCCAAAAGATATTGTTGACTTTGGCGTTGCTTGCAATTTATCGTATTGGCTACCACATTCGACTGCCTATCTTAGAAGTGTCTGGGATATCGATGGGCGGCGAGATGGAGACGTTCATGGAAAGGGTTGCGTTGTTTTCTGCAACTGATTTGCGAACGCTGACGATCTTTGGTTTAGGGATTGCTCCTTACATTTCTGCATCGATCATTTTCCAATTGTTGGGAACCGTGTGGGCGCCGATTGAGCAGTTGCGCAAGGAAGGGCCTGCTGGTAGGAAGAAGATCAACGAGTACACACGTTATTTGACGGTAATCATCTGCATTTTGCAGAGTTGGACATACCTCTATTATTCTGGTGCGAAGATATCGGATACATTCTTGGCTGATGGGGGAACCGGACTTAGTTTTGGATGGCAGATTACGTCGGTAGCTGTGATGACAGCCGGATCGATGTTCTTGATGTGGCTCGGAGAACAGATCGATGAGTATGGAATTGGGAACGGTGTTTCGCTTCTCATCATGGCAGGCATTTTGGCACAGATGCCCAAGGCTCTTTGGGATATTCGTCAGAACATGTCGAGCGGTCTGAGCGGTGGCTCGAACAGTTCGATCGGACCTGACGTGTTGTTGGTGTTGGCGTTCCTATTCGTCGGGGTTGTTTTTGCGGTGGTATTCATCACGATGGCACAGCGACGAATTCAAATGCAAAGTGCGAAGCATGTGCGTGGTCGTCGCGTGATGGGTGGTTCTAAGCAGTTCCTACCATTGAAGATCAATCAGGCTGGTGTTATGCCGATCATCTTCGCCGGTAGTCTTCTAATGATTCCGGCGTTGTTTTTTGGTCTTATTGCAGGATGGTTTTCCGCTGCAGGTTGGAATGGGGTTGCGACAGTGTTTGTTGCTTTGCGTTCCATGTTGGATTCTGGCTCAAGCTTTACCTACAATGTCTTGTATGTTGCTTTGATTTTTTTCTTCTGTTTCTTCTGGACATCGATCATGTTCAATCCGAAGGAAATGTCACAGAATCTTCAGGACTCGGGTGCGTTCATTCCTGGTTATCGGCCAGGAAAGAGAACGGCAGATTACTTAGAGAAAGTAATGGTTCGGATCACGTATGTTGGTGCGGCTTTTTTGGCTGCTGTGGCGATCATTCCTACGGTGATCAATTCGCAATTCGGTGTTTCGTATAGTGTTTCGGCTTTTTATGGCGGAACGGGATTGTTGATTGCGGTAAGTGTGGCGTTTGATTTGATCCAGAAGATTGATAGCCATTTGTTGATGAGAAATTACAAAGGGCTTTTGGAGGAGCAGTAATCTCGGCTTTTTTTGATTCGGACGCCAGATAGAAAGGGCCGCTCCGTGCGATTGGTATTTATTGGCCCTCCAGGTGCTGGGAAAGGGACCCAGTGTAAAAGGCTTGTGGAGTTGCTAAACATCCCACACTTATCAACTGGGGAGATGTTGCGAGCCGTCAAGAAGCAGGACTCTGCGCTTTCGCGTTGGGTGGCGTCCCATATCGATTCCGGGAAACTGGCGCCGGACCATTTGGTGATGCGAATTGTTGCTCAGAAACTAGCTAGTGATGAGTGCGAGAATGGCGCGCTGTTCGACGGGTTCCCTCGAACGCTGATTCAAGCGCAATTGCTCGACGATCATCTTGCAGAGACCGGCCTGGTTTTGGATATGGCTTTAGAGCTCAAAGTCAAGGAAGAAGAGCTGATCCAGCGTATTTTGAAGCGTGCGCAGGTCGATGGCCGTGCGGACGACAACTACGAAACGATTCGAGAGAGGCTCAACGTTTTCAATACGCAGACAGCTCCGTTGACTGAGTACTATGCAAGCCAGGGAAAGCTGGAGACCGTGGATGGAATGCAATCTCCAGACAAAGTTTTCGAAGACATTCGAGCGTGTGTTGCTCGCCATCAGAGAACCTAGATTCCGAAGTGCTTGAATTCGTGTTTCTGAAATTCTCGCCGTTCTAACCTACCGTCCCATGGAATGTATATAGTCGATCGAGTGCAATCGGTTTCGAGTCTTGGTACCATAAGGGCGAGTCTTGGTACCATAAGGGAATGAATGCTGGGATGTAGAAATCGGTAGTACTCTAGATGCAACGGTTCAGCTCATGAAGTTGTTAGCTGTGTTCTTGATTTTTGTTTTTTTCGCGAGACTCGCGGTTTCGCAAGAGTTCAACAACTTGCCTGTGACGACGCAGAAACCACCGTTGCATGGTCGTCATTGGATGGCCATCACGGGTAAACCTTTAGCCGCTACCGCGGGTGCGATGATTTTTGCGCAGGGCGGGAACGCGGTGGATGCTTCGTGTTCCATGTTGGCTGCGACTTGCACCATGTGGGACGTATTGAGTTGGGGAGGCGAAACACAAGCTCTTCTTTATAATCCAACGACAAAACAGGTGATCGCCATCAACGCATTGGGGGTTGCGCCGACGGGGGCAACGGTTGAGTTTTACAAAAGCAAAGGGATGAAGTATCCACCGGAGTATGGTCCGTTGGCTGCAGTAACTCCGGGAACACCAGGCGGGTTGATGGTGATGCTGGCAGAGTATGGAACGATGAGTCTGGAGGAGGTTTTGTCTCCTGCGTTACAGATGGCAGCGGGATATCCAATCGAGGCGCAGGCTGCAAACTCGATAGAACGCGAGAAGAAGCGTATCCAGGAGTGGCCTTATTCCAGGGCCGTGTTCCTACCACATCTGGGCGACGATCGCGAGGCACCAAGCGCGGGCGAGCTTTTCGTGCAAACCGATCTTTTGAATACACTTCGCAAGCTGGTGGAAACGGAGCGAGAATCGTTGAAGAAGGGAATGAATCGTCGAGATGCAATTTATGCTGCGAACGATCGCTTTTACAAAGGGGATATTGCAAAAGAGATTGCTCGCAGTTGCCAGGAACAAGGGGGGCTGATCACGGAACAAGATCTTGCGACTTGGCAGGTGAAGATTGAAGAACCATTGATGACCAACTATCGAGGGATCGATGTTTACAAACTGCAACAATGGACCCAGGGGCCCGTGATGTTACAGGCGTTGAATATCCTCGAGAACTTTGACTTAAAGGGTATGGGATACAACTCGACGAACTACGTTCATACAGTTTACCAAGCGTTGAATCTCGCTTTCGCAGATCGCGATTTCTACTACGGCGATCCTGCGTTTGAACCTGTTGAGCCGATGAAGGGGTTGCTCTCAAAAGAGTATGCAAAACAACGAAGCAAGCTCATCAATCCCTCCAAGAATGATGTCACGATAGGACCAGGCGATCCCTACCCGTTTGAGTCCAAAGAGAATCCCTTCAAGGACCAGATGAACAAATGGACGCAATCGACCGTTCCCCTGCATCGCTCAGGTGACCCATTTTCAGACGCAAAGTACATGGCAGAAGTGCAAGCTGGTACGACATCCATCGTGGCTGCCGACAAAGAAGGATGGGTGGTAAGCATGACGCCCAGTGGTGGTTGGATACCTGCATGTATCGCGGGACGAACCGGAATTGGTCTCAGCCAAAGAATGCAGGCCTTCGTTCTGGACGAAGCTCAAAATCCATTCAATGTACTAGAGCCAGGCAAGCGGCCGAGAGTTACGTTAACTCCAAGTCTCGCGCTGAAGGATGGCGTGCCAATCTTGTCGTTTGCAAAGCAAGCAGGGGACGAGCAGGACCAATTATTGCTTCAGTTCTTTTTGAATATGGTTGAGTTCAATATGACCGTGCAGGAGGCTTGCGAAGCACCTAGTTTCAAGACACTGCAAATGCATTCTAGCTTTGGTGCACATGAAAAGACGCCAGGCGGATTAACTCTGAACGAGTTGACCTCTCCCTGGGTTCGGAAAGAGTTAGGGCGAATGGGGTATCGGTTGAATTATCAGGAGCGAACGTCTGGTCCGATCAACGCGATCTGGTTCGATCGAGAGCACGGAACCATGTGGGGCGGTTCAAGCAATCACGGTGAAGATTATGGAATCGGCTGGTGATAGTTTCCCGGTAGAGGATTCGAAAAGAGTATGGCCGCCATTTCTTTGTTGTTCTCATGTCACTGAATCAAGGTTATCGATTTCAGCACGTAGTTCGTTCTTCATCGGGCTCATCGCTATCGGTCGCAGTGTACATGTCGGAGATGTTCCCACATTCCACGCGATCCGAATGGACGACGAGAATCCAAGCTGGTGAAGTCCTGCTCGATGATGTGCGTGTCGAGCCAGACGTCCAAGTACGAGCGGGTGCCTTACTGGTTTGGGAGAGACCACCGTGGGAAGAAGAACCAACTCCTCAAGAGTTCACGATACTGTACGAGGACATGCATCTTGTCGCAGTCAACAAGCCGAGTGGTTTGCCCACGATTCCTGGTGGGGGCTTCTACCAAAACACGCTGCTATCATTCGTAAGAAAGGAATACCGCCAAGCGAGGCCTTTGCATCGACTCGGGCGAGCGACTTCAGGTATTGTGCTGTTCGCGCTGGACAGAGATACCGCCTCGAAGTTGATAGATAATTGGTCTGCCGTGGGAAAACAGTATCGGGCACTTGGGAGCGGCATTGCGAAGATGGACCGTTACGATATCGAGACTCGTATTGGCGAGCGATGGCATCCCAGATTGGGGAAAGTTTATGCGGCGAACGATTTGGGGAAAGAAGCTAGGAGTATTGCTAGGGCGTTAGAACATCGAACCGATTCGACTTTATTCGAAGTCGAATTGCACACCGGACGCCCGCATCAGATTCGAATTCACTTAGCGTCGATCGGACACGCTTTGGTTGGCGATCCACTTTACGGGGCGGGTGGTCAACCACTGGAATCCTCTCCTGGTTTGCCTGGCGATTCCGGCTATTGGCTGCATGCCAAGCAACTTGTCTTCAAGCATCCGCATTCCGGTCGGCAGATAGAGCTGGTTGCGTCTGGTCCTGCCATTTTGGAATGCGGGTGAATGTCAAAGTATTGTTAAATTTTCAAAAAACTGCAGGAAAAACTGTAGAACAGCCCCCGGCAGTATTGGGAAAACTGGTTTTTGGGATGGTAATCGGCGGCAATTCTGGCATATCATCTGGCCCGAGCCAACAACGAGTGTTCGCTTTCCTTTGGTGGTTAAATTTCCCTGGTAACTGAGCTTTCTTCATGGAAGTGGATGGCAGAAAAGGGTACACGAGCCATTATCGGATTCAGTCCGATTACCTCTTACGATTCAGTGCCGTGCGATCTACCAAAGAAATCTTTGTGGCGTCAAAAGCCTTTGCCAAGGAATCACGATTGCTCAGTTGGTGGCATCTGTTCTTCGCGTTAATGTTGTTTGCTGGAACGATAGCAATTGGCTGCTCTAGCCTTCCGTGGTTTATAAAACTGGTCAGCAGTGTCGTTTCGGGGTTGTTGATTGTCCGATTGTTCATCATGTACCACGACTATCATCATGGTGCGATTCTGAAGAATTCGTTGATTGCGAGAATGGTTTTCTCGGTTTATGGTTGGTTGTCCTTGAGTCCGTCTAGTGTGTGGCGAGGGTCGCACGAACATCATCACCGGCATAATTCCAAGGGGACTGGGTTGAACCCTGGTTCGTTTCCATTGATGACAACCCAGGAGTATCGCGCCGCAACTTGGACAAAGCGACTGGCTTATGTGGTTTCTCGTCATTGGCTGACGATGTTGCTTGGATACTTGACGGTGTTTTTCTATGGCATGTGCATGCGGCCGTTCTTGATGAGTCCCAAGCGACATTGGGATGCCGGCCTTGCCTGCTTGTTGCACGTTGGCCTCGTTGGCGTTTGTGCTTGGTACGGTTGGGAATATGCGATTTTCCTTATGGTGATTCCTCTTTCCGTCGCTTGCGGTACGGGATCGTATTTGTTTTACGCCCAACACAACTTTCCAAGTTGTCGTCTATATCATCGTGAAGAGTGGAGCCATGCTCGAGCAGCAATGTCGTCATCCTCATTTATCAAGATGAATGGTTTGATGCATTGGTTTACTGGCAACGTAGGATTCCACCACATCCATCATTTGAATGCAAAGATACCGTTTTATCGTTTGCCAGAAGCGATGGAAAACATGCCTGAGCTTCGATCCCCTGGAACAACCTCATTGCACCCTGCTGATGTTTGGTCTTGTTTGCGTCTCAATCTTTGGGATCCATCGAAGCAGCGATTGGTTTCGTTCCGCGAAGCTGGTATCTAAACTCGACGTCTTCTTACTTCGGCAGATCTCGCAACTCTAAACGAAGCTTGCGAAGTACGCGTGTCCGGGCTTGATATACGCTCGCCAGTGAGATGCCTAGTCGTTCTGCCGCAATGGACGGTTTCAGTCCGTCGATTGTTGTTAGCCAAAATGCAATCCAGGTAATTTCAGCAAACTCGCTGCGAATGATCTCCAATGCACACCGGGCAATCGGGGATTCGAGGTCATCAGAGTTGATAGTGGAATCGAGATTGTCAGAAATCTCATGCAGTTGATTCAAGGCATCAGTGCCACCGATCGGGAGTTGATGCTTCCCATTCTTGCGTAAAAAATCTCGCACACGACTCCTAGTGATCGTCGCTAACCATGCACGAAAACTTCCGTGCTCCTGGCGACGTTCGAAGTTGCCGATGCTGCGGGATACGGTCATAAAGACCTCTTGAACAATATCCGGCGCGTCGGACTCTCGAACGCCAGAATTCCGGCACCACCGATAGACGATCGGTGCAAAAATCATGACCAAGCGACTCCAGCCAGCGGGATCCATTCTTCGGACTTCCCTCAGAAGCGAGGTCGACAGTGTCGGTAATTCTTGACCATTTGTTGGCATCGGCGGTTCCATAATAGCAACTAAAATACCACAAACGCCGGGGCCATGTTTTGATAAAAAACGTGTCAGCGCGTTTTCGTTCTTCTGATGGGGAGGATAACGTTCACATCGATCGGAGATCCCCCTTGTCCTGCGGATCCACTGAGAGGAGTCTAGAGATGTTAGCCACACAATGTCCTGATCGGTCGAGATTGAAGACCTTTTATGCTGGTAACTTACCGGACGATCAAAGCGATGAATTAGTTCGACATTTGAGTGAGTGTACCTCTTGCCAATGCGAGGTCGAGACATTCAACGATGCCGACGACTCACTCATCCATAATCTCAGACAAACCGACGCGCATGATTCAGTGAGTGATGAGCCTGCATGTGAATTAGGTATTTTTCGTGCATTGGGAACCCTAGCGTTTTCAGGGGAAACGACCAACCAGTGGAATAGCGAACCTGAGAGTTTGCCATCGAGGATTGGCGAGTATGAAATCGTCAAATCGATTGGACGCGGGGGGATGGGAAATGTCTATCTCGCAAAGCACGAGAAACTACAACGGCTGGTTGCGATCAAGATTTTAGCAAATCATCGATTGTACGATCCACGGGCAAAACGCCGCTTCGAATCCGAAATGCGAGCCCTAGGGGGATTGAGCCATCCCAACATTGTCACCGCGCACGATGCTCGCGATATCGATGGGACTGCAGTCCTTGTCACGGAGTATATCGAAGGCCATGACTTATCCGATCTCGTGCGCCGGACCGGGCCTCTTTCCATTGAGAACGCTTGCGAAATCACACGGCAAGTAGCGAACGCACTTCAATATACATGCAACCTTGGTATCGTTCACCGAGATATCAAGCCATCCAACATTATGTTGAGTCGAACAGGGGAAGTGAAACTACTCGACTTAGGGTTAGCTCGATTGGACTGGGCTGAATCTGTTCAAGAGATCACAGGTACCGGCCAGACGATGGGAACCGCCGATTACATCTCCCCCGAACAAGTGACAGATCCTCGAACGGTCGACGTGCGATCTGACATCTATTCGCTAGGAGCGACACTGTACAAACTGCTTACGGGGCGAGCGCCATTCGAAGAGCGATCTACTGTCTTCGCGAAACTGACCGCGCACGTGTCCGGTGAAGTTCCCTCGGTTCGCAGTCTGCGACCGGACGTTCCCATAGGACTAGAACGCATTCTGGAAACAATGCTTCGAAAACGTCCTGAAGGGCGACAGCAACATCCGGAAACCATTGCCGAACAACTGGCAAAGTATGCAAGCAACGCGACGCTTGAAACGCTCGCGTTATCTGCTATTTCCAACCAGGAGAAAACCTCTCAGGTCACTCCGTGCAGTGCGAATCACTTACCGAAAACGAGTTCGTTTTGGAAACGTCCCGTTTCTATGTACAAAGCAATTGCTGGGTGGGGATTCGGTGGAGCGATCGGTCTATGCTTAGGGATTTGGATCACCATCACAAACCCGGACGGGACCAAAACGCAGATTGCACTTTCCGAAGGAAGCAAAGTCGAGATCACCGAATCGAATCCAACTGCAAAAGACAATACGACCTCGTCCACAACAGTAGACACTCCCCAATACCCGACGAGCTCCTCCACTTCCCCGCTGCGATTTGCCCTCTTGGTAAACCGTGATGGTGCCAGCCAAGGGCCTACGATAAGCGATAAGGAGCTTGATTCCTTAATCTATCATTTGCATGCCAACGTGAATGCGAATCCGAACGATCCTAGTGTTACGGTCGGAAATCAAGCGGCTCAATTTGTCCGAGTTGCCGATGGTGAAGTTGGAGATTTTCCGATCAGTGCCTGGCCCAAGGGGTATCGGTATGTTCTGGTTTCTACCGAACCACAGTACACGGTGGGCTGGAAAGACATCGAAGGAAGTATCTTGTCCAGCGATACCAATCCTGCGCGCTTATCTTTGAAACTTAAGTTTGACGAATCTTTAGCTAACAGAATGAATTCTCTTTCGAAATCTTGTGTTGGCCTTCAATTGGGCATCATCGCTGACAACACGTTAGTACAAGCTCCACGCCTTCAATCTGAGATCAAAGACGAAGTTGTTATTACGGGCGCTTTCTCGCAGATCCAATGGAAGTCTATGCGAAGCTATCTCGAAAAGTCACATAGCCAAAATCGAAAGGCTATTCACTCTTCTGTCCAAGAAAACACGCGATTAGCGCTGACGGAGGAAGATCGAATGAAAGCGATGATCGCAGATATTGTCCGGGTCTTTCAGAGTGGCAAGGCACGGTTCAATAAAATCAATGATGTGGAAGATTTTGCGAAGGCGATTGTACGAACCTCGGAGTGGTGTACTCGCGAACCCTTTCGCTTTGGTCTTGCTCTTCGAGCTATACAGCCGATGAAGAGCATCCGATTCATTCGATCTGGATTGCCAGTCGATAAGGAATGGCTTAGCCAAAAAGCGTTAGATGTCTACACGATAGAGATTTTCAAATCGAATCTGCTAGCTGACGTAATTGCATTTACAGACGCGATCGAAGGAGAAGGGACTGCACAGCAAATCCTTGAGGGAATAAAAATGGATCCTCATGGACCAAAAATTGATTTCGAGAAAGAGATCATCAATCAACTAGGCACCCGCATCGTATTCGATGCAACCACCGAAATGTGGGCATTTGAAGTTGCGGATCGTGATGCTACTCGATTCGCGATAGAAAAATTCAGTGCAAACGAGGTAAATCCTCTAGTCCATGTTCGATTGATCGATGATTACATCGTTTGTGGCCCAGAGGCTGTCCTCAAGGAAATTGCCTCTCGTGCCCTGAAACGCCCGTGATAAGCATCGACGCTCATTCTACTTTCGGGTTGATGCCTGTACGAAAAACGAAGTAGACGGCTCCGCACATGCAAAGGGCTGCCCAGAGGTAGTCCCACTTGAGCCCCTGTTTCATATAGAAATAGACGAAGGGTACGAACACACACAGGGTGATGACTTCTTGCAGGATCTTCAATTGTCCAAGCGATAGCTGGCCGTACCCGATTCGGTTGGCTGGCACTTGGATCAAGTATTCGACAAATGCGATTCCCCAACTGACGAGAACCGCTAAGAACCAAGGTTTGTCTGCCATATCTTTGAGATGACCGTACCAAGCCATCAACATAAAGAAATTGGAAAGAACCAGTAACAAAACCGTCCATACCATTGCCATTTTCAAATCCTTTTGAGTTATTGGGCAGCTTTACATCACAGCCTCGATGCGATTCGACCTTCTTGCTCGATTGCTCTATTCTCGAATGCAGTATAGTGCTTCCCGTGTTCGAATGATCAAGTCACCTTCGACGGCGACAGGCGATGCGAGACAACCGGCAGAAAGGGTATTCACTGCCAATACATCACCCGATGGTGATACTACATGCGACTTCCCTTTTTCATCGAGACAATACAGGTTCCCGTTCGCAAAGATTGGGGAACTACTAAAGTCACCACCGAGTCTCTTTTGCCAGACCAGCTCTCCGTTGGTCTTGTTGATTGCCGACAACACTCCTTTATCTTCCAGCGTGTACACATTGTCCGCGACGAGAAGTGGCGATGGTTTGGCACCAATCGATTTGGATGCTTCCCATTGTCGATGGCTCTCGGTGACGTCTCCTCTACCTTCCGGACGAATTGCTAACAGCTTGCCTTTGCTAAAGCCTGTACTTGTGAAAACGGTTTTGCCGTCAAAGAGGGGGCGCAAGGATGCCGAGTGTTCCTCGTAGCGAACTTTCCAAAGCTCTGAACCTGTTTCTGGATTGTAGGCAATCACCGCTTTGGCGGCGGGGCTAATGAGTTGAAGTTCGGGCCCAGTGCTCGTTTCAACCTGAATCACATGCGGTGTTCCATACCCTTTTTTATAGTCACCGTTATCGGTTCCATAGTCAATATTGCGATTGCTCTTCCAAACGGTCTTGCCCGTGGCTCGATCCAACGCGATCAAGTATTGTTGATCAAAGCCATCCATGTGAAAGATGAGCGTGTTTCGGAAAAAGATGGGGGACGATCCAGCTCCGCGATAGTGATTGCACTCGAGGTCGCGGCGCTCCCACAATGTTGCGCCGGTGTCTCGATTCAAGCATGCCGTACCATACGCACCGAAGGTTACGAATAGATGTTTGTCATCGAGCAATGGAGTTGGCGAAGCGTAGGAATTGAACTCGTGGTAATCTTTTTGCGTGACGGCATTGGTAAAAACGACGCGTTCCCAGAGTACTTTGCCAGTGGAACGTTCCAAGCAATGAACGGACATACTAAGCCCATCTTTAGTTGCATTCGTTATCCAGACACGATTCCCCCAAACCACGGGTGACGACCAAGCCTTTCCGTCGAGAATGTGTTTCCAAGCGACGTTCTTGTCTTCGGCCCATTGCACCGGAGGCTTGGCCGACAAGTCGGCGTGACCATCTCCTTTTGGCCCACGATATTGTGGCCAAAAAGCATTGCCCGCCGAAGCGACCTCGTTCTTCTCCCAAGCCCATTCGACAGCCCAGTCGCCAGCGGATTTGGTTCCATACTGCGCATGGATTGGAGCGAGACAAGCAATATTTGGAACAAGAAGCGATAGAAAGAAAAGGCGAGTCAATTGCATGGGAGGTTCACTCAAGAAAGCGGATGATACGGAGATTTCATTATACATGGGGTGCAATCGGTTTGCGATCTGCAACATCACCAGGATAGAAGCGATCAACCTTTATTTTGAATTCTACAATCTCCATTATGCAATACACTCCCTCTCGCGCCGCAACGCACTGCCTCTCGCGGTCCTTGCTGATCGACTGCAATCACGTTGTCACGTCAAAAAAACAGTCAATTATCTTGACGCAGAGCAAGGATCATGAAGAGAGCAAGGATCATGAAGAGAGCAAGGATCATGAGTCGCGAATGAGTAATGAAAATTTTCAAATACAAAATCCACTTCGCGGATCCC
This sequence comes from Pirellula sp., assembly GCA_021300155.1. GTDB lineage: Bacteria > Planctomycetota > Planctomycetia > Pirellulales > Pirellulaceae > JBKCUI01. Next base: position 32,347 of record JAJTID010000015.1, on the reverse strand, counting down.
CTTGTTCGAGAAGCGAAGTGATGCAACCGGCAAGATGTTAGCTTCGAGGATGGAACTGTTTGTGGATCTTCTTGAGCTTGCCATTTTCGACTTGCGTGTAGATTTGCGTTGTTTGAATATTGGCATGCCCTAACATCTCCTGGATCAATCGCAGATCGGCTCCGCCCGCTAGCAGGTGGGTTGCAAAAGAGTGACGCAATGTGTGGGGGCTAATCTCGGGATCGACGTTTGCTCGCAAGGCACATCGCTTGATCAATTCCCAAATCGCTTCACGGCGAAGTCGATGACCAGATCGAGATAGGATCAACCAAGGGAAGGCACTTGGTTCTTTGTTGCCGAGAAGTCGTGGGCGATACTCGGTCAGGTAGGTGCGGATCGCTTCGATCGCGCGATCCCCCAAGGGGACCATACGTTGTTTGCTCCCTTTGCCTTCGGCGAGACAGTATCCTTCGTCCAATTGAACGTTCGCCATGAGAAGGTTGCTGATTTCTGAAACTCGGCAACCGGTGGCGTACATCAATTCCAAAATGGCTCGGTCGCGGATCCAGTGGGGATCCGATTTGATCGGAGCCGCCATGAATCGGTCGACTTGGCCAACGGTCAAGACTTTGGGAACACGGTGCCACACTTTCGGTGTCAGCAGCAATTCAGCGGGATTGTGGTCGATCGCCGATTCGAGTTGCAAAAATTTGTAGAACATTCGAATGGCGACGATATGGCGTGAAACGGAGGTCGGAGCCAATCCGATTCCTTTGAGATAGCCAGCAAAGTCCGTGAGGTCATCTATCCTGATTTTCGTTGGGGAGCGACCGTCTAGCCACTCTTTCATGTGCTCCAAATCGCGTCGATACGCGTTCACTGTATTGTCTGCCAAGTGGCATTCGCTTCGCAAATAGACCGTATAGCGTTCGATCCAGCCTGCCATGGTCTCGGAGGGTTGCGAGACTTCCGGGGCGGTTTGCTTGAATTTCTTGAGTTTGCTGACGCCCATCGGAATTAACCCTCTCGCGGATTCGTGAGGAACTTTCTACGATTGTGCAATTGTTTCACGTCCACGTCGAGACGCAACTTGGCAAGTAGTTTGGAGTTTAGGATGAAGGTACTGGTTGTTGGCGGTGCGGGGTATGTCGGATCGCATACTGTTCGACTGCTTCTCGCCCAAGGCCATGAGGTTTGGGTGTATGACAATCTTTCACTCGGGCATCGGGAAAGTGTACCTGCAGGCCGCTTGATCGAGGGTAATCTCACGGACCGCGCACTGCTGATGCAGGTGATGCGAGATAAAGAGATTGAAGCGGTGATGCATTTTGCGGCTTATGCATTGGTTGGAGAATCGGTGCAGCATCCTGCGATGTACTATCAGAACAATGTGATTGCAACGTTTGAATTGCTGGAAGCGATGCGAGCGGTAGGAGTTTGGCGATTTGTATTTTCCAGTACCACGGCCACTTATGGGCAACCCGAGACGATGCCAATCTCGGAAGATACTCCGCAGAATCCCATCAATCCATATGGGTTTACGAAGCTCGTGGTGGAGCGAGCGTTGGCAGATTACGCACATGCGTATGGGTTTGGGGTGGCTGCGCTTCGCTACTTCAATGCATCGGGGGCAGCATCGGACGCTTCGATCGGAGAAGACCACGACCCAGAGTCCCATCTCATTCCGATCGTCTTACAAGTGGCGTTGGGTCAACGACCCCACATTTCGATCTTTGGGACAGACTACCCAACCGAAGATGGCACATGCATTCGAGACTATATACACGTGGAAGATTTGGCGACGGCCCACCTCGCAGCGCTGCAAAAGTTGCAACCAAACTCCGTGCTACAGATGAATCTAGGGACTGGCGTCGGCCATAGTGTTCAGCAGGTCATCGAAGCTTGTCGAAAGATCACTGGTCATCCCATCCCTGCGGTCATCGGGCCTCGGCGAGCAGGGGATCCCGCGTGTTTGATCGCAGACAGTTCGAAAGCCCAGCGAGAGCTAAACTGGAGGCCAAAGTACGTATCCATAGAAAGCATTGTGGAGACTGCCTGGAAGTGGCATCAGAGCCATCCTCGTGGCTACTCCAGTTGAGTTTGCTTCCGAATTCTTGAAAAAGCCGGTGGCAAACCGTCTCCTGTGAATGGAGATTTCATTACAATGGATGCACCCAAATGACTCTGGGACCAAATGGAATCTCCAAACAAGGGAATGGCGAATGGCTGGTAAGCAACCATCGAAGAATCAGTTTTTGAAGTCACTGCAATCGCAGATACATGCAGCGATGGGTGTGAGTGAATCGGGTGCAGTGCTTCCGCCGTCCCTTATCAAGGCGTTCAATGCGCTGTCTACTGGTAAGAAGAAAGTGGACTATTTCCAAGAATGGTCAGATCTCGCATTCGATCTTCAGGAAAGTGATTTTCCTGGGGGGCTCGATGCGGCGCCCTACCACTCGGCCCCCCGAATCACTCATGTTTACGACACGGGTGAGATTCACTTCGAAGTCTATGCGAATGGCGAAAAGTACGTCACCTTTGTGCGGTTGCATCCTTTGAAGGACAAGCCGCAGTATGGATGCTCGTGCGAAAAATCTAATGGAGTTGCTGCTTGTATCCACGTGGAGTACTCGCTCGACTGTTTGCTCGATCATTTTCAATCAAGTTATTCGCCTTTTGGGCGACGGCTTCGGGACGAGAAGTTTGATCAAGGGGTCCCTAATCATGACAAATTCCATGTTGATCGAAGCCTTATTTCACTCAAGCTTTTTGATCAGTTGATCCGCACTGTCGAGACGTCGACCTATGTGGACGCTGAGCTTCCTAAATTGGAATCGTTGAATGTTCAAGAAGAGCGAATCATCTGGAATGTTCAATGGAACAACCAGAACTATACGATCAATCCTTTCGTTCAATCCAAAAAGAAATCAGGGGCGGGATTTACAAAAGGAAAGAAGCTCAAATACCACGAACTGCTGACGAAGCCTAGCCATTTGTTCAACGAAGCTGACCGCAAGGTTATTGGCTTAGGCAAACAAGAGTATCGGAATCACGAGTTTGCGGTCGCTATCTTCGATGCGCTTCCCTGCTTGATCGGTGCTGAAAATGTATGTTTCGACGGGGAACCGATCACTGTCGAAAAAGCCAGTTTTGCGTTGGGTCTTACCGATTCGCCTCAGGGATTTGGCTTTTGTGTGCTCCCCAATGGCCAACCGATTCCACCTGGTAGGCTTGTGGGCACCGATAGGTTGCTGATGCATATGGATAACGACCGGAAACGGATCCTGGTTGTCCCCTTGCCGACTGGCAATGGAGATCTGGCGTTGCAAATACTTCGGTTGCCCAAGGTGGATCGAAAACATAGCAAAGATTTCTTCGCTAAGGCGGTAGAGCTAAGTAAAAAGATTCCGATGGTTTTGCCGTCCGACTTGATGGGCACGTTTCGCGATGATCCAGGCAAAGTTGTTATGATGATGCGCGCTCGACCAGACGGTCGGCTCGACTATGGTTTGCGTATCAAAACGGAGAGCGGGTTGATTACTCTGCCTGGATCGCAGCCTAGCGTGACTGCTGGTATGGTCGAAGGCAAGCCTGTGCAGTGGATTCGCAATGCGACGCGAGAGATCAAGAATTGTACGGAGATAGCCGATCGTCTCAAGGTTAACGCTGTACCAGCCAACGACTTCACTGGAACGATTGAACGCTTCGAGCACGGAATTGTTTTGCTTGAGAAGTTGGATTTGTACAAAGACGAAATTGAGATTCTTTGGAACAAAGACAGTCAGAAGCCGATCAAGGTGCTAGGAGCCGTCACCTCGAAGAACTTGAAAGTCGAGATAACATCCAAACGGAATTGGTTCGGGATCACAGGGAAATGTACCTTTGCAGATAGTTCTCTTCCTTTGGAGCAGATCTTAGAAAATCTCGGTGGTACTGTAAGCCCAGAACTCTCGGACTATGTCAAAGTGGGAGACGGGCAATGGGCAAAAATTGAAGCAGGCTTGCGAGAAAAGCTCCTTCAGCTGCGTGGTGCGTCCCACTTGGATCGGAAGAATTTGTTGATGGATGCGACTGCAGCCTTGGCCGTTCGATCGTTGGCTAGCGAGGACATCGAAGTCAAAGCTGCGAAGTCTTGGCAGCAATGCATGACGCGTTTGGCACGGGCAGAGACACTGGAACCAAAGTTGCCCAAGGGGCTGCAAGCAGAGCTGCGTGATTATCAAATCGAGGGCTTTCAATGGCTACGAAGGCTCGCCGAATGGGGTGTCGGCGGGATCTTGGCCGACGATATGGGGTTGGGCAAGACGCTTCAAACACTCGCTGTTCTTTTAGATCGACAATCCGAAGGTCCTATTTTGGTTATCGCGCCAACGTCGGTTGGTTTTAACTGGATCCGCGAGACGCAGCGATTTGCACCGGAGCTCAATCCAATCCTTTACCGCGAATCCGACCGGCAAGAGATGCTTAGCAATCTGAAGCCAGGTGATATCGTCGTCAGCAGTTACGCGTTGGCGCTTCGCGATGGATCGGAGTTGGCCAAAGTGGAGTGGGGAACGCTAGTCATGGATGAAGCTCAAGCGATCAAGAACGCGCGGAGCAAAACATCGCAAGCCGTGTCGTCATTCAACGCAAAGTGGTCGATCGCATTGACAGGCACACCGATGGAGAACCACTTGGGGGAATTGTGGAGTCTTTTTAGTGTCGTATCGCCTGGTGTTTTCGGCGGGTGGGAGAGTTTCCGAAAACGGTTTGCGACTCCCATCGAAAAGAACAACGATGATGATGCGAGACTGTCGTTGGCGAAGCGACTGCAACCATTCGTGCTACGACGTACCAAGGAAGAAGTCTTGAAAGAATTGCCTCCGCGAACGGAGATGGTCCTTTATGTGGACTTGAGCCCAGAGGAGAGAGCCCAGTATGAGTTGGTGAGACGCTCGGCGATCGGCGAAATCAACAACCTCGCAGCCCTTCCAGATATCAAAGACCAACGATTCAAGATCTTGGCATTGTTAACTCGGTTGCGTCAGTTCGCCTGCCATCCCGGAATGGTGAACAAGCAATGGGATCGCTCATCGGCGAAACTGGATCAGTTGTGTGAGACACTCGATAATCTGTGTGAGGAAGGGCACCGCGCCTTGGTGTTCAGTCAATTTACCGAACATCTCGCGTTGATTCGAAAAGCTTTGGATGATCGAGGTATAAGTTACCAATACTTAGACGGTTCGACTCCCGCGATCGAACGGCAAAAGCGTGTTGATGATTTCCAGAATGGAAATGACACGGTCTTCTTGATCTCGTTAAAGGCCGGGGGAACCGGATTGAACTTGACCGCTGCCGACTATGTCATCCATATGGATCCTTGGTGGAACCCTGCGGTAGAAGATCAAGCGACAGACAGAGCGCATCGGTTCGGACAAGACAAACCGGTGATGGTCTATCGTATCGTGGCGCGAGGTACAATCGAAGAAGAGATCTTGGCACTTCATGAAACCAAACGGGATCTTGTCGAGGGAATCCTTGAAGGAACTAGCGCTGCTGCAAAGCTGTCGACACAGGATTTGATGGAAATGATCCGCGCGTAAGCGGTTCCTGGCACAATCCGTTCACTTGTATGAAAGATCGATCGATGCTGCTGTTCACACCCATTGTTCTTGGCTTATCCGCTCTTTGGGCAGATTCGAAAGACGCCGACGTTGAGATACGAGAAAAGATCGTTTACTCGAAAGCAGGCGACCGCGAGTTATTGTTGGATGCATTCGTACCGAAACGCGAAGGGGATCTTCCTGCGGTTTTGGTCGTTCATGGTGGCGCTTGGCGTTCGGGGAATCGACAACAACTGCGAACCTATGCAAAGGAGTTGGCAATGAGAGGAATGGTTTGCTTCGCCATCGATTATCGATTAGCACCTGAACACAAATTCCCTGCTCAGATCGAGGATTGCCGCGAAGCAGTCAAATGGATTCGAGCCAACGCAACCGAGTACAAAGTCGATACCGAACGGTTGGGAGCGATTGGCTATTCGGCTGGAGGACATTTGGTCTGCTTGTTGGCTACGACTGGCGAAAAGCCAAATGAGAAAAACGGCAATATGGATACGCGAATCAAAGCAGCGGCTGCTGGCGGGGCGCCAACGGACTTTCGTTCTTTCCCAGACAATGGCAAGTGGGCCGAGTATTGGATGGGTGGTGATCTAAAGAGTTGCCCAGATTTGTTCCGAGATGCATCTGCGACCGCATTCGTGGACAAAGAGGATGCGCCTGTTTTCTTCTTCAATGGTACTGTGGACAAGGTTGTTCCGATGGCGTGGTCCCAATCGTGCTTTGATGCGTTAAAGTCGAGCGGCGTAAAGACAGAAATGCATACGATTGAGGGTGCTGGTCATATGGAGGCAGCAAGAGATACCGTCGCGTTGGAGAAGGCATTTGCATTCCTAGAAGCCGAGCTTAAGATCGATAGTACTAGTTCAAGATAGGTTCATTGAATGAAGACTTACGTATCTTTTCTAGTTGTCATCGCGAGCTCCCTTTTCGTACGGGTCGCCGAGCCTGCGGAGAGGCCAAACATCTTATTGATCTTTACGGATGATCACGGCTATGGCGATGTTTCAGCTTATCATTCGTCGGATGTTCGCACGCCGAACATTGACCGAATCGGGGCCGAGGGAATGCTGTTTACGTCGATGCGAGCCAACTGCACGGTATGCTCACCTTCGCGAGCGGCATTGCTCACGGGACGTTATGCAGATCGAGTTGGCGTACCTGGAGTGATCCGTACCAAACCCGAGGATTCGTGGGGTTTCTTCGATCCGAACGTATCGACGTTAGCCGATGAACTCAAAAAGGTGGGCTATCATACGGCGATCGTTGGCAAGTGGCATCTTGGACTGGAATCGCCAAATACCCCGAACGAACGCGGCTTCGATTTCTTTCACGGGTTTCTTGGCGACATGATGGACAGCTATACGTCGCATTTGCGACATGGTAATAACTACATGCGCCGCAATGCGGAGGTTATCCAGCCGAGAGGCCATGCTACGGATTTGTTTTCTGAATGGACGATAAATTACCTACGTGATCGCGCCACGAAGCCCGATGAACCATTCTTCTTGTATCTTGCATACAATGCGCCACACTTCCCGATCGAGCCACCGCACGAGTGGCTGAAATCTGTGCAAAAACGATCGCCACATTTGGCGGAGAAGCGAGCAAAAAACGTAGCATTCGTTGAGCATCTGGATGACCGGATTGGAATGGTTCTTGCGGAGTTGAAGCAAACCGGACTTGACCGAAATACTCTAGTCGTATTCACTGCGGATAACGGTGGCTCGTTACCTCATGGTCAGAACAATGATCCATGGCGAGATGGCAAGCAGAGTCATTACGACGGTGGATTGCGAGTGCCATTCATGGTCCGCTGGCCGGGATTTATTATACCCGGCTCCAAGTGTGATTATGCGGGCTTGAACTTCGATCTATTCCCAACATTTCTTGAACTGGCTGGAGTGAAACCCGCTGCCGACCTTGATGCAGTGAGTCTCGTCCCATTGTTCAGTGGCAAAACGGTCAATACGCCGCGCGATCTTTACTTCGTTCGTCGCGAAGGAGGTCCGGCATACGGTGGTAAGACTTATGAAGCTATCATCCGTGGCGACTGGAAACTTCTACAAAATGACCCTTATAGTCCATTAGAACTTTACGATTTGAAGAATGACCCGCAGGAGCGTCAAAACGTTGCCGCCACGAACAAAAAGGTCTTCAACGAGTTGTCAGCAGCTCTTCGCACCTACATCCAGCGCGGTGGCGAGACGTGTTGGCAGAAACCAAGCCAACGCAACGCAGGCTCGGGAGAATAGGAAAGTGACTCATCGCTATTTTCTCGCTAGGTGGAACAAGCTTTGGGGAAGCGATTTTTGTGGTACACTAGACGATTCGAAAACCTGCCCGTGATGATGTCATCCTCAGGATGGCAGGAAGCAAATCCCCGCGTCGAATGAATTCATGTCTTCCAAACTGGCGGATGCCTTGTATCGCTACGTACCAGCGATCGACTCCTTACGAACTTACAATTTTGCCTGTTTTCGGCGCGATGCACTCGCTGGATTCACCGTTGCTGCTGTGGCTGTCCCACAAGCAATGGCGTATGCGTTGATTTTTCATATGCCACCGCAGATGGGCTTGTTCACAGCGATCGTGATGACCGCCGTGGGGGCTCTCTTGGATTCCTCCAAACAATTGATAAATGGCCCTACCAACGCCATTTCGATTGCCATGTTGAGTGCATTGACGATGGCGTTCGGCGACTTTGAAGCACTGTCGCCGGACAAGCAGCTTCAATGGCAACAATCCGCCATCATGATGGCATTGTTCATCGGCGCGATTCAGGCGGGGATTGCCTTGTTTCGATTTGGCGACCTGTCGCGATTCATATCGCACTCCGTGATCATCGGATTCACGATCGGTGCCTCGATTTTGTTGTTGCTGGATCAACTCAAATCGGTCATGGGATTGAAAGCTGTGGGGGATGTACACGATCACTTTCTCTTCAAATTTTATCGCACCATGACCGAGGGGGGGACGCTTCATTGGCCAACATTTGGTATCGCTGCGCTCACCATCGCCATTGCACTTCTCGCTCGGTATCTCAACCGAAAGTTTCGATTAGGTTTGCCTGAACTATTGATAGCGTTGGCTTCTGCTGGAGCCGTATTAGCGATGTTGGATCCAGCGAAGGTGTCAGGCATACGATTGCTGGGGCAAGTGCCGCGCGAGTTGCCAAGCTTTGAAATGCCGACGATCGATTGGGGTCTGATTCGATTGCTTTCCAACAGTGCGTTGGCTATCGCATTCTTGGGTCTTCTCGAAGCGATGGCCATGGCGAAGTCGATCGCTGGCAAGACAGGTCAGAAGCTGGATATGAATCAACAATGCCTTAGCGAAGGAGTCGCGAACATGGCAGGGAGTTTCTTTCAATGCTTCCCAGGTTCAGGCTCGCTGACTCGATCGTATATCAATCACGTGACCGGTGCTGCTACCCAGTGGTCTGGCGTCATCAGTGCCGTTGGGGTGACGGCCACGATTCTCTTGTTTGCTCCATTGGCTCAGTATGTTCCTCGCGCTTCTTTGGCGGGCATTTTGATTTTGACCGCGTTTCGAATGGTCGATCCAAAGCAAGTGGCTTATCACTTCAATGCGACACGGTATGACGCGTCGATTCTACTTGCGACCGCTTTTTCAGCTGTCTTTATTTCGATTGAGTTTTGCATCCTCGTCGGGGTGTTACTTTCGTTTGCGTTTTATGTTCCTCGGGCTGCCAAGATCAAAGTAAACGAGCTAACGATTACTAATGAGCGAGTTATTCGAGAAGCGATACCGTCTGATTTACGATGCTCTTACATTCGAATCCTTAACATCGAAGGGGAATTGTTCTTTGGCTGTGCTCCAGAGTTGGAACGCCAATTGAAAGAGTTCGAGGAGACTTTGCCCGATAGTTTGAAGCTCATCGTGCTCCGGATGCGACGGGCGAATAATCCGGATGCGGTTTGCATTCATGTGATGGAAGCGTTCGTGCGCCGCATGAAAGATCGTTCTGTCACCGTAATGTTTTCCGGAGTTCACGCGTCGATGGCGAGAACGATGCAGAACGTCGGACTCGATCAAGTCGTCGGGGCAGAAAACATCTTTCGCGAAGAGACCGAAGTCTGGGCTAGTACATTTACAGCCATGAAAAAAGCCTATGCGACGATCGGATTATCTCGCTGCCAACACTGTCCCAACCGAGAGATCGCCAAAGAAGAACGCAACGATTGGTCTTATATGATCTAGAGAAGAGAAGCAATTACAGGCCATAGTTGAAGGAGATACCTATGCCACTACTGAGTTCGGATCGAATGCATCGGACTTAGGGGCCGTCACTGCGACCTGGACACTGCCGGAACCGACTCTTACTCTAGACCTTGATCCAACAGAGAACTACGAATACGAAGTACTGATATTTGATCCATAGCGAGGGCGAGAACTGGTTGCCGCCATCGAGCTTGTCAGCCCAGCAAATAAAGATCGACCAAAGAGCCAGCAGGCGTTTGTCTCTAAATGTGCTTGCGACACGGTGACGGGTGTTCCTACAAAGCCTCCACAACTTCTAAGGCCTTCTAGTTGGCAAGACAAGGAATACAGAGAGACAAGACTAGAACGTCAAAGCTGCGGACAGTAGGGGCAAGCCCTAACCGTCCTGGAATTTGATCCTGTTAAGGCAAAAACAGCAGCATCAGCAAAGATTAGAAAACACAACATGCTGTGCATGTCCTATTTTTGTGCCTGCACGTCACTTGGTTGCGTCGTCTAGCCTTGCATCCGCATCTTTCCGGCGAGCCGATCGGAAAGCTATTCTTCTATCCCAATGAATGGCCCCCGAAGCCCTTTGTGTCGAACACGGAGCTTAGCGTCTGGATGCTTCTGGTATCGGAGCAAGATCCGATTTATGTATCCGAGGAGAAGCAGATCGTGATCTACAAAGCAGTTCCTTTGTTCCGCGAAGAGTACGACCTCGTTCAGAAGCATGGAATTGGTGAGTTGGCCAAGAGGCTCGACGAAAACAAACTCCATGCGCACAGAATGTTCTTACGAAAGAAAAATGTCGGTTTGGAGCCGTAGATCTCGGAAAACGAAACGCCATGCAGTTCGGCACATCAAAATCATTTATTGATTAGCCACGAAACACTGTAGGGCATGATGACGATTGCCGAAATATTTCGAAGGCGAGATTCAACGAGATCTATGACCATACACTTGAAACAGGCAAAGCATGGTGTCAAAAAGAAACTCTTCGAGATCTTTGGAATCAAACCGATCTTCTTTTACTGTGGCGGTCTAGACCTCTACCCACGGTAGAACCGGATCGACCGAACTTTATGCCCAGGATCCGACATGATCGGAACCCACTGAAACGAGGAGGAAAGTTTCGTCAGATTTCTCAAATGAACGACACCTTTGACGGTCCAACAGAAATCGAGCATATCATCGCGAATGAGCCAGCTCCAGAGGTGGCTGCTCAGCTCGCAGAGCAATATGAACAATGGATTAGAGCTTTGGATCGCGAGGAGCTCGTTCGTTCATGCAATGGAAGATCGAATTTCAGGGGTTCATGTCCACTAACGTCGACGGCGTCGTGGCTCTTCTATATCGGTTGCCGTTCCTAGCGTGGCGATCGCGGGTTCTAGCTCGACCTGCTCCGAAGGTTCGCTTTCGCCTTTCTCTGGAACATCCTTGTCAGGATCGACCGTGATGTAATCCTGCGAGTTACTGTTTCCATTGATGATGTTGATAATGATCAAAATGTCTATGGGTGTGACCATTCCATCACCATCAACGTCCAAATTGGGAACCGGCCCCTCGCCTTCAGGCTTGATTACTCCAGGCCCGTGGTTGTTGATGTAGTTTACAATGACCAGTGCATCGATTGGCGTAATCATTCCATTGCCATCTACATCTGCCGGATCTTGATCGTTGTGGTACGGTGTCGCGTCCTTGACAATGTGAATCCGTGTCGATTTCGTGAGGACAGTTCCGTTGCGCAAGGATACAGCAGTCAGCGTCACATCGACATAGCCAGGCTCCTCCCATGCTAAGCTGGTTCCATCGATCAATTTGAGGGCATTGTCGACGACTTCGAAGCGAGAATCACTCACGGAAATGATGTACTCTTCACCATAGTCAGGATCGTCAACGTACACGAAACCGGCGACGATTCCCGGTGTATCTTCAGGTACATCGTAGCCCGCTGCAGCTAGAATCCCGACCGGCGCATCATTTTGATCAATTACCGAAACAGAAACCGTTTGCTCTACCGTCCATCCAGAATTTCGATCGGTCGCTCGCATGGAAAGGGAAACAAAGGACTCAATCTCGTAATCGAGCTGATACCCATCCTTTAGAATCAATTTCCCATCGACAACTTCGAAACGCGGGTCGTCGACCGTCCAATCATAGTCATAGACCGAATCCTGATCGTCAACTCGCAATCTACCGAGAACATTTCCAGATTTCATTTCCGCAATGGAAAGATCGTCGACATTCAATCCACGCGGAGGATCATTTCTGTCAACCACATTTAGCGTCACCATCTTCGAGAAGCGATCGGTTGGGACGCTTCGATTTACTGCAGTGATGAAAATCGGGATAAAAGGCTCAACCTCAAAGTCGATCAGTCCCTCGACTAGAACCAATTTGTTCTCAATAAACCGAAATCGCCCATCGCTAACCGTCACATCATATTGGTCGTACTGGTCTGGGTCGACAACGAAAACCGTGGTTACCAAATGATCTGGGCCGATGTTCTCATCTATACCGTTCGCTGACAATCGTAAATCAGATGGCGCATCATTGACCGGAGCAATGAAAACCGGGACTTGAATCGGAGCAGACCAGCTCGCTCCATCGAAAGCAGCTATCCGCAGAGAATCTGAGCCATTCTCGTTTGCCATTGGGCTGTAAAATCCGCCTACCTCCGCTGACCATTCGAGCGTACCTTTGAAAGGTTGCGAGACCACTACCCAATAAATTGGATCACTATCACGGTCAATGGCCATCGATTGCAACAGATTGTTTCCGAGCGATGCAATCGTATCCTCATCCAGCATCAGATTCGTGCCGAACTCAACCTGCGGCGCTGTGTTTTGGCCTACAGAACGAATTCCGATCGAGACTAAACGCTGGGCTGTCCCAATCTCCGCTTCGACAGCACCAGCAGTCAACAGTTCCCGCGATACGAGTCTACTGTCCTTTAATGCATGAAGTTCGCTCGCATCGTGAGACAGAAAGAGACCAGCAGTCTTTACATCGACGTCGATTGGTGTCGAACTGCTCTTCTTCCAATTCTGAATTTCCCACATATCGATTGCATTCGTGTTTTCGCGTGATCCAGTGTATAGGATCCCTCGTTCGGCATCCTCAAGCAACGGCCATCGAGCCCCCGGCAATGATGCAACATTCTGTACCCCAAAACCAATCTCGAAGACTTCGATTCCCGCTCCCTGGTCAATATAAATCAAATCTCCATCGGCGGAGACGGACCAATCGCGCACGGTATTGATCAGAAATCGATGAGCAACTGGCAAGAGCCCGGACTCCATCAAATCGTAAACGGAGAGACGTTGACGGTTTGCGACCATTTCTAGAACAGCAATTCGTGATTCAGCTACAGGTCTCAGTCCAATAAATCGCCCGTGAGTAGGCAATCCTAGCGAAGTCAGTGAAACCTCACCATCATCGCTCTTTAGCTCCACGACTTCTTGATCCACATTGTTCCAAGCGACAAAGCGGGAACCTATGTTGGTGAGAGACGACAAATGGACGCCATTCAGAGGGATCGAGCTGGCAAAACCGGTTTCCATTCCAGTTTCGAATGGAGCTATCGCGAGACCTTGTTCACTATCGATCAATGCGAACCCTGATAAGGCTCCCTCCGATGTTTTGCATGTAGCAACTTCGCGCACTCCACCATCAAACTCTACCGATTCTGCCTGCAAACCCGTGACCGAATCAATCCCCAAAATCCTGCTTCCATCAACACCCCAAAGCAAATCCCCGTTGCTCGACCAATCGACAAACTGCGAAACAGGTACATCCAATTGGTTCGAGAATAATCCCGGCCGTACGGGAGTCGTTTGTTCGATGGATCGGTTCGAACCAAGCAGCCGTATTGAATAAACGCCCGGTTCCACTCCCGAAAAGGAAGCAATTCCATCCGTGTTCGTTATTGCGATCGGCTCGCCGAGACTGTGACGCGAATCACGATTCAAATCGATGAAAGCCACCTGGCCAGCAATTCCATTTTCGGAGTTTGCCCTTCGTGATCCATCAACATCTCCGAAAACGAACAATTCGATCCCTGCAAGAAGTCTGCGATCTTCGAGCAGATCAAGCTGTAGCGTACGGGTCCGCGTCGAGCGTTTGCTCGTCTTCTGATGACTTTTTCGAGACCTAGAATTCTTGAAAAGCATACGACAACCGACGTCCAGAAATGGTTGGATCGAGTAGTTTAGCGAACGCCTCGTCCGCTCGGTATGTGTGTAACTACTTAATGTATCCAATACGCGTCATGAGTGCGGCATTTGGTGAAAAAATCTCAGAATTAATCCGAAGTTACCACGACCACTGCGCACCAACACTGCAAGAACACCGCCGACAAAAGTCGAAGTAGGCTGGGACCATTGTCCCGGCCGTCACCAACTCTTCACAAAATCCATCCGCTCGGGACAATGGTCCGACGCTACAGTGAAACCGTTTGGGGGAATCCAGTCAAACGCATGCACTTCATCGTTTCTTCGCCTCCAGACCCACGATGGTAGCAAATCAGGGGCCGTTTTCAGAATTTTTCTGGGAGTCTGCTTCTTTTAGGATTCCGGCAGGCTAGCCCGACAACTAAACTCCTCCAGATAAATTTTTCCAAACCAAGTTTTGAGGGTTTCTGCGAGTTTCTTATGGCTAGTAAAGATCTTGATATTGAGCAGCTAGCCGATTATTTGCACCTTACCGTCGGGCAGGTAACCAAGATGGCGGTACGTGGCAAGATTCCGTCCCGCAAAGTGAACGGTGAATGGCGATTCTCCGAGTCAGAAATACACCACTGGTTAGAAGATCAGATCGGTGTCGTGGACGCGGAGGAACTTGAACGAATGGAGCGAGTTCTCCAACGAAACATTGATCTCTCGTCGGACGACCGGGCGATGTTGGTGGACTTTATGTCCCCGCTCTCCGTCGCAATCCCGCTCCAAGTTCGAACGAGAAACTCGGTTATTCGAGAAATGAGCCAGTTGGCTGCCAACAGCGGACTGTTGTGGGACCCAACCGCGATGGCTGAAGCCGTGGCAGCTCGCGAGGATCTGCATCCGACAGCGTTAGAGAATGGTGTCGCACTGCTTCACCCTCGCCGTCCTCAATCTTCAATCTTGTCGGAACCACTTGTCGCTTTAGGTATTTCGTTACAGCCGATCGCATTCGGCAATAGTGCAGGACACCTCACCGACGTTTTCTTTTTGATCTGCTCTACCGACGACCGAGTTCATTTGCGAATCTTGGCTCGATTGGCTCGATTGGTAACAGATGATGTTTTCTTGACTATGCTTCGCTCTGCAACATCCACCTCGGAAGCGATGGACATTATCCGAACGGCCGAGCTAGAATTAGTACAATCGGTCAGTTGATCGGTTGCATTGAGTTGCTTCACTGATTTGCCTTGTTAGGTTTGCTTCGTTAGGTCTCTACATGCTGCCTCTGCAGACAACCATCGGATGGGTTGGTCCTCAAGACCACTACTGGGAATGGGTTCGCGAACATTTACCCCGAGTAGAAAACGTCCCCGCGGAACAAGCGATGGATTGGCACCGGTTGAAGCGAGGTGTTCTTGCAGTAGCCCTAGACGGAAGACAAGACTCCCGACTCTCGCTGGTCGATCAGCTACAGCTTTTCTCGTCCTCTCCAAACACAACGTCCGCCAACGCCAAATCGAAAGCAAAGCGTGCTTTGGACAAGGATGTTGGCCCGAGTCCGCGTTCGCCTTGGTTGGTGATTCTTGGAGACGACTGGGCAGGTCATCGTCGTACCTTTCCGCTTCACGAGGGAATTGTTTCGTTTTATTGGTACGAGCTGTTCGATCAATTGCTTCCCTGGGTCAGTACGTTGTCGCCTACTTCCGTGCATCTTTCTGATCGTCGCGTGGATCGCATTCTCGAATCGGCATCTCGATCCATTGCACCTACTTCGCTCAATACATCTGCTTTGGTTCGAACAGACATCGCAACAGACTCTGAGCTTTGGAGTGCCTTGCTTTCTGGGCTGGGCATATTGTCACTAGATCTTCCATGGAATGGCAGAGGCGCTCGCATCTCGCCAGACGTTATCATCATGGACCTCGAAGAACGACCGCGTGCATCGGTGAGTTCCTCTACCGCCAGGATCGATCGATGGATCGAGGAGTGGAGTGATTTGAAGACTCGATTCCCTGAGGCGATGCGAGTGGCTGTCGACAGCTTTCCCCGTTGGGATCATTGGAAACAGCTTAGAGAAATAGGCGTCGATGTTTTGCTCCCCAAGCCCTTTTCACCATTAGGGCTGCAATGGTCTCTTCAGCAATGGCAGCAAATTGCCTCATCACGGTAGCCGCCAAGCATTGCGGGATTGGATCGTTTGATTTCATTGGCCTTTTGTCTTCATCGCAACTTGGTTGGGGTGCATCAAATAGCCAATCAAATCTCGCACTTGTTCCTTGCTCAACCCATTCAAAAGCCCGTCTGGCATGGAAGAAAGAGTCGTTTCTTTTGTCTGGTCAATCTCAGACATCGCGATCGTTTCCTTCGTCGTTTGCGTTTGCAGAACCAGGATCTTGCCATCGTTCGCGACGACCAACCCACTCAACGTCCTGCCATCATTCGTTTGCACCAACGTCATCCGATAGTCTTTGCCGACGACCGCACTCGGATCAAGAATGTTCTCTAGCAAATAGTCTAAGTTCGAGCGTTGCGAGCCGGTCAAGTCTGGACCGATCTTCGCCCCCGAGCCATACAGCGAGTGACATTGAGAACATGTCTTTTCAAACAACGCTCTACCCGCTTCAAGATCCGCCTTGGCCAAAACCTCAGGTGATAGTGTTTGTTTCGCTGTAGCAATCGCGGCCTGTTTTTCTGCAGGAGAATCGCGAAGCTCGCCCCATGATTTGGCAATACGCACGTTGAGCACAGCGTCCTCCAACGATCGAAGTTGGCGAATATGAAAGGGAGTAACATCGGTTAACGCAATCGGATTATCTTTGGAATCGAGAACATCCAACATCGCATTGGCAAAGGCAATTCGTGACACCAAGACTTCAATAACTCGAGGCCTGTCTTCGGGTTGAAACCGTTTGTATTTGCGAGCAATCTTTTGAGCGACGGATGGATCGTCCGACAAGCTCAACCCTTGCAACGCAGTTCCGTTCAAGACACGCACATCCAGGAGCGATTCGCAAAGCGCGCGAAGGTCATCTGGTCTAGCTTCAATAAGAGTTGTGAGTGCACGCTGCCGAATCTTCATATCGGCTTTACTGTCCTTCACAATATTTCTGATCTCATCCATCGCGCGACCATTTCCGAAAACAGTCCCTAGCTCGCGCACCAATTCCGGAAACAATGTAGACGTCGCGCCTTTTACATAGGCATCCCAATTCGAAGGCTGAGCAACTTTTTGTCTTCCACGAAACGCCTCCAACATTCCCCTGAGCACTTGCTCACGAATCGCATCAGGGCGAGTTGCAGTTGAGTTTAGCAACGACTCCAAGTCCTTGGGCCGCTTCTCGCAATCGGACCCGATGCGACGTGCGATCCAACACACGAGGGATGGCCACTCGCTAGCTTTCGCCACCTCGATCAAATCACTCGGGTTCTTGTCCGCGACAGGGATCAGTCCGAACCAAACCAGCATGGGCAGGTCTCGATCATTCGCGTAGCGAAAGTGCTTTACTAACGAAATCGCTAATTGCGAGCGTGATTCCACGGGCATCCGTTGTAGCGTACTGGCGAGAACGAGGTGCACCAACGACGATGGATCGTTGCGAGCTAATCGGTCAAACTCTCGCAGTGCATCCTCTTCTTGTGGGTACGTAGCATGCGGCAATGGACCGACAATCGTATCAAGTGGCCACGTATCCGTGAGCAGTCGTATGGCCCACGCCCGAACACTCTCTTCATCATGCAGCAGTTTTTTCTTCAGCGCATCGTGCGAAACCGTGCCTGTTCGGAATTCTTTCCACATCGTTTGCAGTTCACCATTCCCGGCGATACAAGCGGGCTTGGCGATAGGATGTGGTTCTTGAGCTTCACCGTAAGAGATCTTGAAAATACGCCCACTCGTGCGATGAACACCTGTTTGCTCGTGGCACTCCCCCGTATCGCTCCAATCGATGACAAACATGTTGCCATCCGGCCCAAAGTTAAGGTCCATGCCTCGAAAAAAGGGGTCTTGGGCAATCAAGAAGTCGGGTTCATGCCGTCCTGCAAAGCCAGCCCCGAATCGTTCCAATCGTTCGACGTTAGCTCGCAATCCATGCATGTTCAAGGTAAACAGTCGCCCTTGGTATTCGTTCGGCCAATGCTTTGCCGAACAGATCGTTGCTCCGATGTGAGCATGTCCGCCTCCGAATTCGTTCGCCTTTCCATCGCGACCGTCGGACCAACCTCCTTTGGTATCGAAGTGATAATGATCGGCGATCATATCCAACCGTTCGTAAACGCTGGGATTCATGCTCTCGCCGAACGATTCCTTCAAATGAGCCCCAGGCATCATGTGCCACAAATGCCCAATGACCGTATTCACAAAGAAAAGCTCACCGTTGGGATCCCAATCGTGCCCCCACGGGTTGGTGGTCCCGTGGCATAGAACTTCGAATACCGCCCGTTCCGGATGGTACCGCCAAATACCACCGTCGATCGGAACACGTTGCTGCGCCGGAGTGTTCGGAACGCCAACGTTCCCTGGGCACGAGTGCCCGCATCGGCCATAAAGCCAACCGTCAGGCCCCCACTTCAGGCCGTTGGCAAAGTTGTGATAGTTGTCCTGAGCCACGTAGAATCCATCGAGCACGACTTTGGCAGGTCCGTCAGGCACAGCGTCTTCATTCGCATCGGGAACAAACAACAAGTTCGGTGGGCACATGAGCCAGACTCCGCCCCGTCCAATCTCCACGCTCGTCAGCATTTGCAATTGATCATGAAACACATGGCGAGTGTCGGACTTGCCGTCATTATCCTTGTCTTCAAAAACAACAACGCGATCGCGCAAAGAAAGGTCAAATCGTTTTGCTCGTTCGGAGTAGGTATAATTTTCGGCAACCCAAAGCCGACCGCGCGCATCCCAATTCATCGCAATGGGATTCTGGACATCCGGCTCGGCAGCAAACAACGACGCTCGAAAACCATTCGGCAACTTCATTTTCGCTGCCGCCTCCGCAGGATCCATCGGCTGAAGGCTTTTGTCCTTTTCCGAGTTGTAAACTGTAGGGAAATCGTCCGCGATCGCGAATGCAGGACCAACACTCACGCATGCTATCATCCATCGACACAAATAGGTCATCGAAGCAGCCATCCCATCTCACTCCTCTGGTTAGCGATGCAGTTGGATAAGCGAATCATCCACCCAGTTGATTGTACTTGGTGTGTCGTTTGATTCGCGATAGGTTTTGATCAGCAGATCGCGAAGCGCCGTCATTTTGTCTACCATGACCGTCGCCCGTTGGGAGACTTCGTTCTGCTCCCAACGATCGTCGGGTTTGGCAAAAAGCTGGGCCTGGTTCTTGTTTTCAGGAGACACGGAAAAGCGACATGACCACGAAGGTGTTGTCACATGCGTCTCGTTGCTGCCGATCGCAATGGCTGCACCCACTCTCACTTCCGAATCAATTGGCAAGTCGAGCATCTTCTCCAAACATTTGGAATAACACTCTCGATTCTCCTCCTCATTGAACCACCAATCTAACAACGTTCCGACTTCATGCGGTTGCAGTATCTCAGGAATGCGAACTCCCAATGGAAGCAAGTCTCCAAATCGTATGAAACATGGAACTTGAAGGGTTTCGGAATACAATTGCCTTCCGCTCCCACCCACTCGACCATGTTCTCCCAGTGGGTAACCACTGACTCCGGTGATCGCGAGGAGACACTCGCTTTCGAGATTCATTTCGCGAATCGAATCCGCTAGTTCTCCAATCGTTTGGTCCATGGATATCACCTGACCGCCGGCGGCGCATGCGATCTGAAAAACTTCGTCCGGGTCGGTCGATTCTGTCACGACTAACTCCATCGGCTCCACTCCGTCTGGAGGCTCAGGATCCCCTTCGTCACACATCACTATGCGATACTCGTACGGTGCATCCCATCGTCCCGACAGCCCCTTCGAGTGGATCCATAGGACAGGATACTCCGCTACATGGTCGGTCCATTCGCCAACCGCCGCTTCTACCAATCGCTCGAACTGCTTTTGCGTATCGTCCAATTCTTCTTCCACTAAAAGGATACGGTCAAATACATCCATTTCCTGTTCGGCTACCGCAGGGCAATCCGTTACTAGAAGCGAACCTGACAGCACTTCTCTCCAACGACTATAACCAGTGATCGGTTGATTCTGCTGAAGTCGATGCTGTCCCGTCCACCACGAGAGCAAAACCTCGGAAGGAGAAGTAGAATCGGACCACAACTGATCCAGTACGACACTTTGCGACGCCAATTTGTCCATACTCGGTGTCGGGCAAACACTATTGCCATAGGCTCCGACCAGATTCGTGCCGAGCCCTTCGATACTGACGAATACTGCATTTCTCAACGGTGGATTCCTCTTCGAGGGATATGGAATCTTACTCAAGATCCTGACGCTGGGGTATTGTATCGCAATACTGATTCGACGAAACTCTGAAGCAACTTCACTGCTCGGTGCTCGGATACTTCAGTAGAGCCTATTCTTCACAGAGAAAGAAATCACCATGAGCCAGTTCAACCCATATGAATCCACCCAGAGTCGTATCGGTACAGATCCGAACACTCCACGCCAGATTTCTATCAACCCAATCGATCTGTATAAGCGATCCCTGGCCTTGATGGGCGACCAATACTGGCTCTTTGTCGCAATGGCATTTCTCGCCATTCTGATCGCTTCAATAGTTCCCTTCGGAATCTTGATGGGACCGATGCTTGTCGGCCTTTATCTCTGCTATAAGGAAAGAGAAGAGGGACGCCGCGTCGAATTCGGAAAACTATTCCAAGGGTTCGACGAATTCGTGAACTCACTCATTGTTACGTTGATTCTCATCTTGTTACGTTGATTCTCATCGTTGTTTCCTTGGTTGTCATTATTCCTTTCTACATTGTTGGCGCCATCGGAATGTTTGCCATTGTCGGCACAGGACCAGGGAATGGACCACCTCAAGTGAATCCAGCAGCTATAGTCGGATTTGTTCTCGGCATGGTTTTTATGATTTCCTTCGCCTCCCTGTTTATCTATGTCCCGTTCGTATTCGCTTATCAACTGGTTACAGACCGGAAAATGGGAGGTGGTCAAGCCTGTTTCATGAGCTTCAAAGCTTCGTTCAAGAATCTATTTGGCGTCTTGCTCTTTATCGTTTTTACAACCATCGTCTCCATGGTTGCCTCGATCCTGTGTTATCTCCCTATCTTTTTGGTGATGCCGATCAGTTTCGGGGCATTGTGGATTCTGTACCGAGATGTTTTCGGCCTAACTGTTCAATAGGAACTGTCACTCCTCATAAATCGATGATGAAAAAAGCGATCACAAGTAGCCACCATAATCCAAATAGGAATTGAGCCATCCCTACTTAAATAGCGAAGCTAGATTGTACCAACCATACCCGCGAAATTCAGCAGAAACTACTTGCCATTGTTTGCAAGCGAATCTTTGCGGTTCTCCGTACCAAAGAACGCGGTTTTGACGAGACAACCGACGACGATAATCAGATTCATCCATCCTTCGGACAACCGACCGTTCGCAATCAACTGTAGCACGACCAGCTACCATGCGATGATTAGCGCAACCTCGACAATGTTCCGAACAACAGGAATCAAAGGTGGCTTATTGTCGGACTTCGCGTCAACCATTTTCTAGGCCCCGTCGATAGAACTCCAATGCGATCTGATTCGATTTGAAAGCCATGTTTTCAAGGACTTCGTCGGTAAGGTCGGTCCACATCCATTCCGCCACCTCGGTATGTTCAGGTGCAATCTGCTGTCCTTGGGCGACTTCCGCGACAAAGAATAGGTCAACTACCGGGATTTGAACACCTTGGTAAAGATACCGGTTCGGTGCAGTCATGAGATAACTCGTGTTGGTGATCTTTATCCCTACTTCCTCAAACACCTCACGATGCAATGCTTCCTCGCCTGATTCTTCTGGATCGACAAAGCCACCTGGCATCCCCAATAGCCCCTTGCCTGGCTCCCTGGCACGAACCAATAACAGAACCTTGCCTGCTTCGTTGACGATAATGCCCCCTACCGCTGCGACCGGCCCAAAGAAAACAGTGTAGCCACACGCGTGGCAACGAAAGGGTCGCGGAGGCTGTGTAGAGTGTCTCGCTGCACCGCAACGGGGGCAAAACGCGTAGGCCTCGAAAAGTTCAATCGACATGTTACTTGGTTCGACTCACTGCTTCCAACGCCGCTTTGCGCGCCGCTTCAAATTCATCCCCCTTTGCCCATGTTTGCATCTCGTCTTGGTTAGCCGCTTCCCATCCGACCTCTAACAGCAGTCGTATATCTTGCACGGCACCTGACAAGTCCCAGTTTGGGTTATACTCGTCCGAGCGCTGGTGATAGTCCTTGGCTGTCCATTCGTCGAGTTGAGCCTTTCCCCAACCTTCGGGCTTGCCAATGACTTCGTAGCCCGCATGCAGATAAACTCCAGGCACACCCACTTTAGCAAGGGAGAATTGATCGGAGCGATAGTAGTATCCTTTGCTGGGCTCGCGGTCGGGAACAACGACTCTCGATTGCTTCTTCGCTGCGGCAGCCACAAGCTTATCGAGCGAACTCTTGCCGTAACCGATCACATGCACATCCCTCGTTGGTCCCAAAAATCCAATCCCGTCAATATTCACGACCGCGCATTGCTTGCCATTGGGTACCGGCGGATGCTCCGCGAAGTACTTGGAGCCCAAAAGCCCTTGCTCTTCCGCACCAACAGCTACGAACAAAAGAGAACGCCTACTCTGAATTCCGCTGTTCGAGATCGCTTCTGCCATCGCCAACAACGCTGCCGTCCCCGACGCGTTGTCAATCGCGCCGTTGTAGATCGTATCTCCCTTTTCGTCGCGACTCGCAGCGACGCCAATATGATCATGGTGAGCCATGAAGACGACATGTTCATCCGCGATCTTGGGATCACTTCCTGGTATCATTCCGAGAATGTTTGCAGACTGGCTTTGTCGAACTTCGCATTCGATATCGGTAGATAATGTCACTCCGAGCGGCACAGGGCGAAAGTCTTTCTTTTGTGCCGAAGCGACCATCGCATCGAGTTCGAATCCAGCAGCCTTGGCAAGCGTTTTTGTGGCAGGCTCGGTCATCCACGCTCGCATATCCATACGGGGAGTTTGACTGTCACTCAATTCAAACTCTTCGCCCGTCCATGATGTTTGTATGACGGTGAATGGGTAACCTGCCGAGTGATCCGTATGGATAATGATCGCCCCCGCGGCTCCCTGCTTGGCTGCGATCTCGTACTTGTAGTCCCAACGACCATAGTACAAACGTCGTGCACCGCCAAAGAGCTCTGGATCAGACTCTGGATCGTTGTTGAGCATCAAAAGAATCTTGCCTCGTAGGTCGACACCTTTGTAGTCATCCCATTGATATTCTGGAGCTTGAATGCCATACCCGACGAACACAACCTCAGCGTCGCGAAGTCGTATCTCTTTCTCAGGCCGACCTGCAACGGCAATATAGTCTTTGAAATAGCTGAAGTCGGCGACAGTAATGGTCCCCTTACAGAACTCCCATTGAGTTGCGGATTTGGATTGCATCCCAAGCATCGGAAACGATTGCCGATACCCACCGAGCGATGCGATCGGTTTCAGCCCCATCGTTCGAAATTGAGTCTCTAGGTAAAGCTGCGCAATTTTGTCCCCGTTCGAAGATGGGCCTCGCCCCTCCAAAAGATCGTCCGCAAGAAACCGAATATGCCCATGCAACTGATCTTCGGACAGCTTGGACGCGATACGCTCGACTTGCCCATAGCACGTATGCGGCAATCCACTGAAATATGCAACGATCAGAAGAAACATAAGTCTGCACGTTGGCAAGTTCTCCAGGTAGGTCATGAATGAATAGATTCCTCAAAGAAAATGGATCAAACCGTCGGTATTGGGGAGGATCGCAAAAGTATAACCGATCATTCGTATTTTCTCAGGCCCCACGCTATACAAATGCCTGAACCGGTAGAGCTCGGTTAGGGTGAGCGACGGTAAGGGCATGGCATCCCAACCCGAAGCGTGAGCGCGTAAGCGAGGGACTTACAATCCCACAGAATCCCTCGCTTACGCGTCGGGTTGAGATTAACGCAACATGCCGGCACGCGTCGGATCGGGAGGTTTCCATTTGCCTTCGGTCAATAGGATCGATAGGGGTGGTAGAGCGGGACGGTTTTGCAGTTACACTAGTGAACTCACAAAGCTCGAACGATGCGTTACGAGGCTGCCTCTCAACCCCTTCTCCCAGCTCTGAACTTACCATGCTAAATGTAGCTACCTTGCTATTCGCATCACCATCGCTATTGGCGGCTACGTCATTGGAAACCTATTGGCCATTCGTGGCTCTCATCGCTAGCGTTTCGTTCATCATCGTTGCCATCGCGTTCTTTCGAATGCACGCCTTTGTTGCGCTCGTCGGGGCTGCACTCCTCGCCGGGGCGATTGCAAATCGAGACTCTTGGACTGTCATACAAAAGGACGGGAAAGCAAAGGAAATTTCTGGAATGGTTGGTGTCGTCGAACTCACTGCCAAAGGCTTGGGGGATACGGCTCGCGACATTGCGATCTCTGTCGCGTTTGCTTCCATCATTGGCATGTGCTTGATGCAGAGCGGTGCGGCCGATCGAGTTGTTCGCCGGTTCCTTGCTTTTTTCGGCGAGAAGAATGCAGGCTGGGCCCTTCTGTGGTCTACCTACATTCTAAGCATTCCTATCTTCTTCGATACGATGTTTATGTTGATGGCTCCACTCGCGAAAGCATTAGCCAGGCGGACGGGTAAAGACTATCTTCTCTTCGCTATGTGTGCGTGCTGCGGCGGTGTGATCACTCACTCGCTCACGATACCTCACCCTGGCCCGATCGCGATGGTGGATGAGCTTGGAATAGATACCGGTTTTAGTCTCGTCGCGGGACTGCTGGGAGGGTTGATCCCCGCTGTCGTTGGTTATTACTTTTGCGTTTGGATCAATTCTAAAAGCGACATCAAACCAGAAGCGGAGTCGAGCGACAGCAACGCCCAAGTGCCTGAATCGGAACTGCCAAGCTTCTTCTGGTCCATCATGCCGGTGATCCTTCCCATCGTGTTGATTGGGGCTTCATCCTTTATGCAAGTCATTTACGACGGTGCGAACAAAGAGACGGCGAAAATGGCGTGGTGTGTGGCAATCTACAACGGATTAGGACCTGAGTTGTTCAATTACGTCCGCGGGATTATCGATTTCATTGGGCACAAGAACATCGCATTGCTCCTCGGAGCCGGTATCGCACTCGTCGTGATGGCCATCCAAAAAGGCTTAACGCTCGAAAACATCGAAAAGCAAATCGGACCACCACTCGAAACGGCCGGTATGATCATCTTGATCACCAGCGCCGGTGGTGCATTCGGCTTTATGCTTCGTAACGTTGGCGTAGGGGACGCAGTCAAGTCGTTAGCGCAGGGACGTGAAGTCAACTTGATCGTGTTGTCTTGGTTGGTTGCTTCCGTTATACGTGTAGCCCAAGGCAGCGCGACCGTTTCTATTTTGACCACCGCTTCCATGATCAAAGCAATGATCACTCCTGAAATGGGATTCCATCCTGTCTATCTCTATCTGGCGATCGGATGGGGGGCCATGTTCGGTTCGTGGATGAACGATAGTGGATTCTGGGTCGTAAGCCGCCTCGGAGGATTCACTCAACGTGAAACACTAAAGTCTTGGAGCGTAATGCTGTGTTGCCTGTCATTGACAGGCCTCATCACGACGTTGCTTTGTTCGCTCGTACTTCCCATGCCACTTAAGTAAAGAGTTTGAATCCGCGGTTCCGACTTATCGTTTTGTGCAACGATAGTACCTGCTTCGTTCATCGCAATAATAAATGTATGGCCCTCCTCACTCGTGCAATAAAGATTGTCATGCGAAGCAATAGGTGACGAGGTGTAGGCGGTCGCATTGCCACCCTTGACCCGTTGACGAAAGACACGTTTTCCTAAGTTTAGTTCGTAGCTTGTGAGGATTCCGCTATTCACATTGGAGACAGACTGTATCCTCAAAGATGAACGGGGAGCTTCCGAATACCCACTGATACGAACGATCGTAAAACCACCCGCTATCGAGCATGCTAAGATTCTTCGACCATAGCAACGAACCATCCATGATGTAGCAAAAGACCCCAACGCCACCGAAGAAAGCAACGACCCCGTTGACCATCGGTGGCCGGCGTTGGATTTGCATGGCTGCTCTTCGCATGTCGGTTGATTTTCGGGACCTCGTGTATCGATTTGCGATTCCATAGAAGCGAACCTTGGTTGGCATCAATACAGAGCAGCTGGTACGAACATTCGCCTGTTGCGTCGACAGAATCTACATCCCCATAGAGTTCGGTACGAAATCCCGATTTTTCTGATTCCTGAACTGCAGTGGTAACAAAAATTTTGTTTCCCCAGACGATCTGGGAGGAAGTTGTTAGTCCTGGAATCGGGATCTTTTTCGCGATGTTGATGCCACTTTCTCCGTTCCATCGGGTAGGTGTTTCTTTTTCCGTTGTTGGTACACCTTGAAAGAAAACCACGGAAGTTTGACCAGTTCTCGTTGTCGAACGGAACGTCCTCGCGAAGCTCGATCTTTTCGGTTGGGTTGTTTTCTTGGATCGGATCGTTCTCCTTTAGCTCCTGCTTCCAATAACGCCCGGACAACCGCTTCATGACCATGGTCACATGCTACTGAAAGAGCGGTTACGCCGTTATGGCTTCACAGCAGTCACGATGCGTTCGTTGACACCAGTCAACGGAAACATGTCGTCCCAAGTATCAAGTTCTGAAAAAAACAGCTTTCTTACGTTAGGTATTGTCGAGTAAAGTAGGGATTCCATGAAGTACCTATCCTCGCGACTTTCGAAATGCAGCTTATTGAAGAACTCCGTTGGCTCCGTAGTACCGAAGGCTTGTCCGTCTGGGAGGAGCTCGTTGCATTACAAGAAAAGGAGCGGCAGAAGTCTCTTCCCCTTCAAGTCAAACTAACCGATCGCAGACGCCATTTCCTGATGGAGCAATTGTCGTATGCGAGATTGGCGCGAGAGAAATTCCCAAATCCCGAACATTGGTTTTGGACCAAACGACTTCTCGAACAAGCGAGTGACTATTGGTGCGCCCTAGAAACAGCCGCTGACTTTCCCGACCAATCGAAGGTGCTGGATATCTGTTCCGGAGCGGGAGCGGATGCGGTGGCACTTGCTCGACGATGCGCCGAAGTCATTGCGGTCGATCAAGATCCAGTCGCGTGCAATCTTACCGAACTCAATGCTGCTCGAAACCGTGTGCATGTCGTTACCAAATGTTGTTCAGCGGAGTCATTGACACTCGCGGATTCTCCGTACGTGCATTTGGATCCAGATCGGCGAAGCACCGGCGCGAAAGTGTCTGCCCTTCGCGAGTTTCAACCAAGCTGGGAAACGATATCCACTTTTCTAAATCAATGCCAAGGGCTGTCCATGAAGGTGGCCCCTGCGACGACGCCTGCGGAATTGCCGAATCCACCAAGTGTTGTGCGGTTTCTGTCTCGCAATAAATCCGTGCGCCAACAGCGTTGGATATGGGGGCTCGATCGATGGCCCCAAGACTCTCTGGTGATAAGCGCTTGCCTTCGCAATGAATGGCATCATGAAATTTTTCCGATGTCGGCTTATGGTCGAATCAAGTCGGGGGACTACACCCATTCGCAAGATGTGATTCAAGATTCCATGAAAGAGTTCATCGCAGATTATGAACCTGCTATCCGAGCTGCCAACTGTTCGCTCGCGATGGCCCAAAGACTCGGGTGCCAGTTATTGCACCAAGAAGGTGGTTATCTGCTTCGTTCGCAACCCATCGAACATCCGATGTTGCGTTGGTTCCGTGTTGTGGAGGTTCTTCCGTTGGATCGCAAGAAGCTGATTGCTTATTGCCGTAAATTTCCCGCCAGACAATGGGAGTTTAAGAGCCGAGGAGTAGAAGTCAACCTGCAAGAACTAAGCCGATCGATTCCTACGTCGGCGGACGAAGATCGCATTCGAACCATTCTCTTTTCGAAAGTGGAGAACCGACATCGAGCCATCATTGCTGATTCGCTCGCGAACGATATCCTCAACTCAACCTCTCTGCCTACCTCAAACTAACCGTGGAGCACCACCATGACCTATCACCCACATGAATATAGTCTTCTATCGAAGATTACTTTCTCCTTCGTGTTCCTTGCAGCAATCGGCCTATGCCTCGAGAACTTCAGCCCATATTGCCTCGCAGACGACCCCAAACCGCTCATGGCGTATGTCGGCACATTCAGCTCGCCACTGAAAGATACACTTCCCACACAAGTGGACCTGCCACCTGGCAATGGAAGAGGCATCCATTTGTTTCGAATCGATAGAAAGTCTGGCGCGTTAGAGCCTGCAGGCATCTACGAAATGGGGAACAGTCCCAGTTGCTTGGCCGTCAACTTCGATGGTACTCGTTTGTATTCCGCCAACGAGACAGACCGTGTAGGAAATCAAAAGCATGGAACCGTCAGTTCTTTCTCGATTGATCCCGTCAATGGAAAGCTTACTCTGCTGAACACCGTGCCATCAGGCGGTGAAGGCCCAACCTACGTCAGTATCCATCCTAGCAAAAAATTCTTGCTCGTAGCCAACTACTTCGGTGGCTCGGTTTCCGTACTACCAATACTTCCGGATGGCAAACTGGGTGAGGCGACGGATGTCAAAATAGATGCTGGCACAATAGGTCCGACCAAGGCAACCAATGCACCTTCTGGCAGTTTCGCCTTTAGTGGACACGATCGTACGCACGCGCACATGATTCAATCGGATCCGACCGGTCGACATGTCCTTCATGTCGATCTCGGTCTCGACAAGATATTCGTTTGGAAGTTTGATGCAACACAAGGAGAACTATCTCCAAACAACCCCGCATTTTTTTCGTTTCCACCAGGCGATGGCCCACGACATTTCTACTTCCATCCCAACGGTCGCGTCTTCTATTCCATTCAAGAAGAAGGTTCTACTCTTGCCACTTTCGATTACAACGCACAGCAAGGAACGCTGACGCACAAGCAAACACTCTCTACGCTTCCTCCTAAGTTTGAAGGGAGCAATTTTTGTTCAGAAGTCTTAGTCTCGAAGGATGGCAAGTTTCTCTACGCAGGCAATCGGCTTCACGATAGCATTGCAATCTTTTCGATCGGGAACGATGGCACGCTAACGTACATCGGCGAAGAATGGACTCGCGGCAACTACCCCAGAAGCTTCAACATCGAACCTTCTGGTAAGTATTTGTATTGCTGCAATCAACGAGCCGACAATGTAGCTGTCTTTCAAGTGGACTCCGAACGAGGGACGCTCCGTTTCACCGGCCACTACGCCGGTGTTGGCAACCCATCCATCATCGAGTTTGTAGATCTCGAGAAATAATGAATCGCAAGAAACATTGACAGCCAGTGGTGCCAATGTTGATTAGGATTCAATGCCTTCAGTTGGTAACGCATCCTGACTCGCACGCCTCACGGTCAATATATGAACTTCCAGCGGTTTGATGGTAAAGACGGCGCGATAGCTTGGACGACTACCAATACCAAGCGGCATTTCTCGAATTTCGACCTCGACAGAACCATTTTCTGGTGCGAGAGGAAATCGCTCTGGCATCCTACGAAGACCTTCAAGTTGCTCATATATCGAGTCAAACCATGCAATCGCCTGATCAAGCGAATGATTTTCAGCCCACCACTCAGCGTTGCGCAGGATGTCTGCTCTCGCTCGAGCAGTTAGGACCAAACCATAATTCATTGAGCAAAACGCTCGACTAGCACAATCCGGTCCGCAGTTTTCGCCTGATCGATGGGAACTGAATGTCCTGCCTGCATGTCAGCGACTCCTTCTCGAATAGCCTCCAAATCGGAGTGGCGTTCCAATTCGGCTAATAGTCCACCATCGATCACATAGTAAACGCGACGTGTAGCTGGATCGACAATCTGCATCGGGGCGTTTCCGCCTGCATGCAGTGCTAACGATTGTTCTGGAGTTAGGTAAGAAATCATGTAGCAAAGTATAAATCAACGGAAGATCAGATGCAAACATTGCCAGCGATGTTTGCATCTGTTGTTCTAGATAACGAAAAAACGACGAGACAGTTGTTCCGACCCTGCACAACAGCTCGTCGTTCGTTACCGCGTGGCCGCGCGATAGTCTATTGATTTACGTCTGGCTCACCACCTCGAGCCGTCATCAATGCTCGAAGAACAGATTCCGCTATGGTTTTCGATATAAATCGCACGGACCCATCTCCGAACGCCGCATGAAATCCTTCATCCGAGAAACCACCTATGGATGGCAACGGTTTATCGCTTGCGTACGCAAGATCGTCCGGCTTGGTCCATGGTACTGTGGAATTTGACTCGACGACCATGATCGTTCTCGCCAATCCATCTCGTACATCCGATGGAAGCGTATCTTTCGAAGGCTGAAACATGGCTTCTTCCCCGGTGATCGCCAAATAGGGCGTGTTGGTCGAACCTTCAGGAGCCTCAGGGTGCCGATATTGTATTGGCATTATAGAAAGTAGCATCGAATTGTTCGGTCCATCCCATGGTTCATCAAAACGATATAGCGTTGTACAACGCTTTTTGTTCCATAAAGGGCAAGATCATGACTCGCCAGCTTACTGGATGCTTATGGCTAGGATCCGGTGACTTTGTCGAGTGTGGAAATTTTTTGTTAGAAGACTCGAACAGGTGAAACGCAAGAGCGATTTGCGTAAGATTGTTACTGCTTTGCATCCGATCCGCTGCTTTGCGCGTAGTCATGAGTGCACTCACAATGGAACTTATGGGGACTTCCGACAATGGAATGCTCGTTGTGAGGCTAACCATTCCTTCATCCGTTTGAACTTTTGCTGCTTCCGCAAGCTTCGTGCCAGCGGACAACAACACATCCATCACTCTATTGGAGTTTGAGGGTGTGTTTGGCATTTGTGGTTGCGACTTCAACGTTCGCTCCAGCTCACGCAGTCCGTTCTTCATGATGACCATGCCCGCTTGGCTTGTTTCTTGAATGATCGCTGACACTTTTGAAAGGTACACTTCGCCATTGCAACCAGGCTCCACACCTTGTCCATGGAAACGGCTAGACCCAAGACTTCTGCTTCATCCAAAATAGGCGAAAACAAAAGAGGCGAGAAAAATCGAAGAGGTGAGCATGGGAATTGGGTTATACGGAGACTGTCTCTCCTAGAGAAAGTTTCATAGAACCTTTCTTTCGCTAATCACCAACATCGGCCAATCCGCAAGCTTCTTCCAAATTTCGGAATGGGTAAGCTTGTTTTGAACCTGTCGCCATGAAATCCACCGTTCCACATTGCTTTTGGTGCCCGAGACAAGGGTGCGATCGTCTGGTTTCCAAAGAAATTGCCCACTTGGGCCCGAAAGGGGCTCGACGCCAGCAATTGTCATTGGCACGCCAAGGAAGTCGCGTAGTTTCGCCATTGGCTTCGAAGCTCGGAAAGATGAAACGGGATGTTCGAATGACACTAACACTTGTTCCATGTCCTTAAGCTCTACGCCAAGTTGCGCGGTCATTTCTGACACCATCGGTAATTCCTGAATCACCTTCGCTATCTCGGACATCGAGTTACTGGCAAGCAATTCCGCAGTGCGAGCGGCAATCAGCATCATACATTGAAAAGCGCGGTGATTGGTTTGCCCATGTCGGTGATCGGTACTGGGCGGTCGCCGTCGTAGAGGTTCTTTGCATAGTTCACCCCTACGGCCGCATGGATCGTTGCGAAGAAGTCGGGGACACTGACTGGATTGTTGACGATCTTCTTGCCTGACTCGTCCGTCTCTCCATACGCTCCACAGTGCTTTAGACCGCCGCCCGCCAATACACAAGTAAATGCGCTCCCTTGGTGGCCACGTCCACCGCCGCTATCGAACTCCGGTGGTCGACCGAATTCGGTTGTCACGACAATCAATGTCTTATCTAACAGTTTCTTCGATTGAAGGTCTTGGATCAAACTCGATAACGCCGTATCCATCTCTTGGATCAGCGCATGTTGTTGCAAAATCCCCTCATTGTGCACATCCCAACCCGCGCCATTGAGGAAGTTCAAATTGTGTGACACCTCGATAAAGCGGACTCCTCGCTCAATGAGCCGTCGCGCGAGCAAACATCGTTGACCAAACTCGCCCCCGTAACGATTGCGAAGCTCACCCGGTTCCTTATCCAACGCGAAACTGGACATAAACTCCGGCCCACTCCATTTCAAACTTTGGACGATCGCCTCGTCGTAATCTTTCTCGTTGGTATTCCCCGGAGGAGACTGCGCCTTGCGCATCTGCGCGAGCAAGGCTTCACGACGATTATGCCTTTC
>JAJTID010000202.1 GCA_021300155.1 Pirellula sp. | reverse complement strand
GGTAAGTCTGAGTCCGGTAAGTCTGAGTCCGGTAAGTCTGAGTCCGGTAAGTCTGAGTCCGGTAAGTCTGAGTCCGGTAAGTCTGAGTCCGGTAAGTCTGAGTCCGGCAAGTCTGAGTCCGGCAAGTCTGAGTCCGGCAAGTCTGAGTCCGGCAAGTCTGGCAAGGAACCGAGCAATTCGAAGTCAGGTTCGTCGTCTGCGAAGGGGCAATCTCCTCAGGGAGCCAAAGGACCGAGCAACTCCGCGGATTCGGGACAACCCAATCAGCCAGAAGAAGCGGATATCAAGCCGCCTGAAGCGCCGAGCAGCACCGAGTATGCGGACGAGTTAACAGACTTGGCGTTGGACTATCTTAAGGAGCAGCGAGATCAACCCGATCCCGAGTTGCTTCGTCGGCTTGAATGGACCAAAAACGATATGCAGAAGTTCTTGGACCGTTGGACGCAAGCCAAGGAAGAGGCCAAGACGAACCCCAACAAAAAACAGGAACTGGAAGCAGCCCTTCGTTCGTTGGGACTCAAGTCTTCCAAGAGTCAGGCGAAGAAGTCTTCCGATCGAGACGATCTATTGAAAGGTTATCTAGAGAACGGATCCCGTACCCGTCCACCTGAGTCCATTCGCGAGAAAGTCGAAAAGTTTCGACGTGCCGCCGACAAGATCAATCAATAAACCGATTAGTATGCAACCTATGAACACACCACAAACGATCCAAAACTCAATTGCTCGCCGACAGTTTTTTGAAGGTGCAGGGCTTCGGCTTGGCGGCCTAGCGATGGCATCTATGTTGGGAAACCAGGTCCGCGGTGACTCCCAATCGACGGGCCGCGTCCACCCCGCACTTCCAGGGTTGCCCCATTTCCCTCCCAAGGCGAAGTCGATCATTTATCTTCACATGAACGGAGGGCCTTCGCAGATCGATCTATGGGACTACAAACCAGGTCTGGTAGATCAATTTGACAAAGATCTACCCGATTCGATTCGGCAGGGTCAACGCATCACTACGATGACGAGTGGCCAAGCTCGATTGCCTGTGGCTCCGAGTAAGTTCAAATTCTCGCAACATGGCCAATGCGGTCGCTGGGTAAGTGAGTTGTTGCCGTTTACTTCGAAAATGGTAGACGACCTTGCGGTGATCAAGACAATTCACACCAACGCGATCAATCATGATCCAGCGTGTACTTTTGTGATGACGGGAAGTGAAGTGCCAGGCAAAGCGAGCTTGGGTTCATGGTTGTCGTACGGATTGGGAAGTGAAAGCAATGATCTGCCAGCCTTCGTGGTCCTCACTCCGACTTGGTCAGCCACCGCCCAGGCTCAAGCGCTGTTCACTCGGATGTGGTCGAGTGGATATTTGTCGACGAAGCATACGGGCGTCGCGCTTCGTAGTGGCGGTGATCCGGTTCTCTATCTTCCAAACCCGGATGGTGTTCAGCCATCGGATCGTCGAGCCATGCTCGACGCACTTCGCGAGTTGAATCAGGATCGCTATTCCCAGCTTCGAGATCCGGAGATTCAAACGCGGATTGCACAGTACGAGATGGCATTTCGAATGCAAACGAGCGTACCCGATTTGGTGAACATCGCCCAAGAGCCAGCGAGCATATTGGAAATGTATGGCCCCGAAGTGACGAAGCCTGGTACCTTTGCATCGAGTGCGTTGCTAGCGCGTCGAATGGTGGAGAGAGGAGTGCGGGTGGTCCAATTGCTGCACCGCGGGTGGGATCAGCATGGAAACATTGCTGGCGATTTGCCCGCACAGTGTCGCGATGTCGATCAAGCGTGTGGTGCACTCTTGCAAGATTTAAAGCAACGAGGACTATTGGATTCCACATTGGTGGTTTGGGGAGGTGAATTTGGTCGAACCGTTTACTGCCAAGGAGGTTTGAGCAAAGAGAACTATGGTCGGGATCATCATCCCAAGTGCTTCACGGTCTGGATGGCGGGGGGTGGTATCCGAGGAGGTGTGGAGCTTGGAACAACGGACGACTTTAGCTACAACGTCGTAGAGAATCCTGTGCACATTAATGACCTCAATGCCACGATCCTGCAATGCATGGGAATCGATCACGAGCGATTCGTATTTCCATTCCAAGGCCTCGAACAACGTCTCACCGGAGTAGAACCTCAACGTGTGTTGAAGGAAATCTTGGCTTAACGTTCGACTGCCGAGGGCACTTGTTCATCCGCAGCGACAAAAGCTAGGCCTCGCTAGCACCAATCCATACCCGCAACTGTTAGTCGTTCGACATGTTGATTGTATGCAGCAGCTTGGCACTTTGCATGAGAGCTTCGGTTGGGATTGTATGCGGGCCATCGAAACGGAGCATTCCTCCGAGCATCCCTATCTCTTTGAGTAGCTCATGGAGCCATTGACCTGTTTCGAAAGGCAGCACGGTATCTTGAGTTCCATGACTTTGAACAAAAGAGAGACCGCGAACTTTGGAGGAGCATTCACGCCAAGCGGATTCGCAAATCAATGCGCCGGAGTATGCAAACAAACCAGAAACATTGGACAGATTTCCTCGAAGCAACGTATCGACAGACAACATCGCTCCTTGGGAGAAACCACCTAGCACGACCGGTAGCTCAGTCTTCAGGACATGGTCGGCACTGAGTTTGTCGAGTGTCGCTTGGATGCAGAGAACCAATTGACTTCGCACTTCATCGATTTCAGGTGGTTCGATATTTCGCATTTCATGGAACGAGTTGGTGGCGGCCATCTGCATGAGCTTCGCCATATTCAGACGCCACCAAGCTCTTCCGCCGGGGAGCCCTTGGTCTTCCAGGTCGATAGGTCCGGCTGGGAACAAAACCGCGAATTTCGGCGACTGATCCGGGAGATAGTAGAGGAGATCGTCAAAGAGATTTACTAGATCGGTGCCTGGCGCACCGAAACCATGACATAAAACGACCAATGATTTGGGCGATTGTTTTGCTGGTGAAATCAGTACCGTCTCGAGTTCACCCAAACAAGGTCGAGAAAATACCCAGGCCTCTGGATCGAATTTCATTTTCTAGGCTATTTAAGTTCGCGGAAAGCAGACCAACTCAGATAGCCTAGGGTACCAGAACAAATCAAGAAGACGATATCCATTAGGACACTCTGGTAGCGAAACAGAGCGCCCATACCCGCGATGCTCATGATAAAGTTGACGAGGAACAGTAAAAATACCAGCCCCGAAACTACCAAACCACCTAAACACATAATTCTTGGCATCAACGACCTCGGTACTCTTCTGAAAAGTTGCCAGCCGAGGCCGGATTACTCAATCGATGGCTACGCATGAGAAAGCGAAGGGAAAACGACTCGAGGTGACGGAAATGAGAAACAATGACAAGGGTGATCCCTGGGGTGCACCGGTGGCTAGTATAGTTGAAGTTTTCCCAGTGTCATCGCCCAAGGCTTTGCCACACTTTTTTTCTTAAAAATCCTTCTCCGCCTGCCAGAATCCTTAGATTTTCCCCCATGAACGACCCTCAAATCACGCCGGTAGCCCATTTCTCTGACCAAACCCGTCACCAAACATCGATGGTTCGCGAGAAACTTAGGGCGGAAATGACCGTGGCTCAGGAGTGGAGTTACTTTGATCACGCCGCCGTTAGCCCAATCCCAAAAATGTCTGCGGACGCAATGCGTGATTTTCTGTACCAAGCTCAATTTACGGGCGATTTCTTCTGGCCAGATTGGGCAGCACGGGCAGCCAGATTGAGATCCCATTCCGCGACACTGTTGCATTGTGAATGTGAAGAAATTGCACTCATCCCGAATACCACGTTTGGAATCAATATCATCGCAAGCTGCTTTCCGTGGCAACAGTTCGGAAAGGAGTCGAGTGTAGTGGTATTGGAAAATGAGTTCTCAAGCAATCTTCTGCCATGGATAGAGTTACGAAAACAGGGGATCGATGTTCGGGTTGTTCCAGTCGATGAATCCGGAATCGTTCGACTCGATGCGATTCGTGAGAAAATGGATTCAACGACCCGTTTGGTCAGTGCAAGCTGGGTTGGTTACGTATCCGGCTATCGATTGGATTTGGCTAAGTTGTGCGACATGGTGCATGAATGCGGCTCACAGCTATTCGTCGATGCCATCCAAGGTCTCGGAGTATTTCCGTGTGATCTGAGTTCGACACCGATTGATTATCTTGCTGCAGACGGACACAAGTGGTTGCTTGGGCCGGAAGGAGCCGGAATCTTGTTCGTGCGCAGATCGAGGTTAGAGACGTTGTCCCCCTGGATGTTAGGTTGGGGGTCCATCAAGGCGTCGCATCACTTTCAAACCTCGAACATGCAACTCAAGGAAGATGCTTCGAGATACGAGGGGGGCTCCGCCAATCATATCGGGCAAATCGGATTGGAACGAAGTTTGAGTCTATTGCTGGAGTTGGGGTGCCATCACGACGAGAGTCCGGTTTCAGCTACTGTGTTGGAAACAGCAGAACTTTTACAAGACTCGCTTCGGAAGATAGGGGCAACTGTCTATCGAGATGAAACTTCTGCCAAGCTGAATTCAAGTTATCTCAGCGGAATCGTCTCGTTTTCTCTACACAACCGTGATCCAAATCAGATCCGCACGGAACTTATTCGGAATAAAGTCATGCTCAGCGTAAGGCATGGTCGTTTGCGGGCAGCAGTTCATGCCTACAATGGTGCCCAAGACGTCGAGCGTTTTTCGTCGTTATTGCTTTCACTACTTTCGGGCAGTCTATGAGTAACACTTCACCTTTGAATCCATTTTCACCATCTTCTGCATACTCACCCACCGTCGACGGATCGAGTGGACAGATGGGTGGCTTCACAAAAGCGCTTCTCATTATTTTCTTGGTATTGGGCGTTCTCGGAATTTTTGGGAGTCTGATAGCGGTAGCGCAACTGGTGGTCGGCTCAGCAGTCTCAGCCAACATGGCCGCGCCCGCGGACGGTGATGCTGCTCAGGCGCCGAACGTCAATCTCAATGTGTTCCCTGGCGCGTTGGCAATTCAGATCGCTTTGCAAATCGTTGCAATCCTTTTATCCACTCTGATGGTCATATCAGGTGTCATGGGGCTAAAGCACCAACTCTCGGGTCTGAAACTTGTACGGTGGACGACAGCTGGTTTGATGGTGTACAAGGTGGTCGAACAAGTGTTGGGGGTAATTATCACCTTTGGCATGTTTGACCAAATCAAGGCGCAGGCTTTGGAGCAAATGAATAAGGCACCCAATCAGCCTGAAGTCGATATGGGACAAATCATGGACATTTTTCTCTATGTGAGTCTAGCGTTTGGCATTTTGTGGACGCTCGGCATGATCATTTTATATCTGGTAATCTTTCTACATGCGGGCAAACCGGCCGTCCGAGCAAAATTTCACTAGGAAGCCTTTATGTCGCAGCCTTTACTCCCGCAGTATGCCGTCTACACAGGGTCGTTCGACCCTGTGACGCTAGGGCATCTGCACATCATCGAGCGTAGCGCCGAGTTGTATGCGTCGTTGGTAATTGCCGTGGGTGTTAATTCTGAAAAGCAATCGCTTTTCGGAACCGACGAGAGAATCGATCTGCTTCGGCGTGTAACAAGCCACTTACCGAATGTTCGAATCGATTCGTTTGACGGGCTGGCGGTCGACTTTGTTCGCAGTATTGGAGCCAAGGTGATGGTGCGAGGCGTTCGGCCTTTGACGGACATTGCCGGAGAGTTCACGATGATGATGGCCAATCGGCAATTGGATTCAGAGATCGAAACAGTATTCTTGATGGCCGACGAAGAATTTTCTCACGTTTCCAGCAGCCTGATCAAACAGATTGCAGCCATGGGTAATGGCAGAGCTCTTGAAAAGTTTGTTCCTGCTGCGGTAATCGCTCCATTGATGTCCAAGATGCGAAAGACGGGCGGGTCGTGAGTTCCTATCGGGTTGCTTTCACTACGAAGAAGCAGATTTGAATGTTATTGAGTGAGCCACAAGCGAGCCCCTATGACTGGCGGTTTCGTTTTTTTCAATTTCCTGTACGCGTTACCTGGTTGTTTTGGGCGGTGACTGCCGCGTTCGGCTACTCGCAATCGCTGAGTATGCATCATGCATTTACCATCGCTGGCATCTCCTCCAACTTCGCAGTACTGTTGGTGGTATGGGTTTTGACAGCTTTTGTAAGCATTTTGATTCACGAGCTCGGTCATGCTTTAGCATTTCGGTACTACGGAATTGAATGCGAAATCGTCTTGTACCAAATGGGAGGACTTGCGATCCCGGGTTCCGGATTTATTTGGGCACGACGGGGGAAGAGGACAAGACTTACCCATCAAGATCAGTTAGTGATTTCCGCTGCCGGACCTGCGATCCAGTTATTACTCGCAGCAATCGTTGGCGGGCTTGCGCTTGGATGTGGCGTAAAGGTCTTCTCGTTCGAATGGCTGAGCTCTTTGATCGGTCTGCAGTTGCCCACGACTCGAGTTCTCGACAATCCGTATGCCTTCTGTGCGATCAACTTTCTGGTTGGATCGAGCATCTATTGGGCGCTACTCAATTTGCTTCCCATTTTTCCGCTCGATGGAGGTCAGATCGTAAGGCACTTGATCGGAATCGTCATGAGGCGCGACGGTTTGTACGAAGCCTGTTGCTTGGGTGCGATTGTTGGCGCGCTCGCTGCATACTGGCTACTAACCAACGGAGGACAGATCGGAGGTTTGTTCTTCGCATCGTTGGCATATTCAAATCTGCAAACGATTCAGTCAGCACGCGGTGGTGGTTCGTGGTGGTGAACGATACGCGCTCGAGTTCGTCGAATGTTCATTCTTGTCGTTGAATCGATTCGACGGGCAAAAAAACGAACTCGCGAAAATTTTTTTGAAAAATTTTTTCGCTCTTCAAACTGCATCAAGGGGCTCCATCGCGAGTAGATTTATCCTCTGCATCAGCAGTGATACCGCAGATGGTATCGCGGTCTTCTGGTTGCTTTGTCGGTCGAAAACTTCGGTGCAAGCGAGTTGTTTTGCGCAATCGCCTAACGAACATGATCTTCGAGCAGTATCGAGATGGGTTATGTGGTTCGAACGTGGTTGTAATTTCAATCGACCAATGAATTTATTGGCAATTCTAGTTTACCTTGCTGTTGGTACTACTCTTGATACGCCATTCGGACGAGATATTCTTCGGGTGTCGATGCTGTGCGAAGGGGTACCCATCGCAGGATTTTGCGAGTGCGATCATCGCTGCTTGCATTCGCGTAACATCGTTTCTTCCATGATCGCATGACGTGCTGCGACTCTTGCAACAAGGTGTTGATACACCGCATTCGCCTCCGCAACATGCTGGAAAATTGGTTTCATTTATGTGGAAAAATTGTCGAAAAGATGTTGCATTAGTTTTCGACTTTTATACAACTACGTCATTGGATGTTGTTCCTTTGAGGAATCAGATCCGACTTCACTTGTGACTTGTCATGAGTGAGACATGACGTCGAGTCGGAACTGAGACAGCAAAGGGTTTTTAGTATCGGTTGTTGAGAACAGATTACCTACCAACTGCTTCTGGGAAGTTTTCTGCGACAGCCAGGTTTTGACATTTCGGAGGATATATCCGTGGCCAAGAAAAAAGCTGGAGCAACGAAGAAAAAAGTAGCCAAGAAGAAGGCTGCTAAGAAGGCAGCACCAAAGAAGGCTGCAACCAAGAAGAAGGTAGCGAAGAAGAAGGCTGCTAAGAAGCCAGCTACCAAGACTCCTTCCTAATATCCGTTGCTCTGCTAGAGCACTCGGCTTCTGCCGAGAGTCTGCTCCAAGCAACTAGAATTTACCGCCGGGTGGTTTCCGCCTGGCGGTTTTTTGTTTCTAGACGCGAAATCTGAACTTCAGAATTCTGTCTCTCTAATTGCCGCCATATTGTTTCTTATAAAACGCTCGCCGGCATGGCTTAGTCTTAAGAATCTTGCTAATCCGCTGCATGCACTACAGATGAAGAAAGAGACTAACAAGTCTTTTAGCGGACGTGACTGGATGCATCTAAGGCCTGTTGTAGGCACGATCGATCTATGCCTATCTCTTCGGCCAATTCATGTAGAAACTGCAGCATGAAGGAAGTACGACGCTTCGCGATTTCTCTCCCGTGATCGGTTTGCATGGTGGCTGCGAGACCCAGTAGTTTTGCAAAGAAATGATCTACGGACTGAACGCTGTCTTGGTAGGGACGACCCACAGGAAATGGCTCATCTGGATCGTAGAGTCGTTGCTTCATAGCCCCGCCTGTCATCAAGCATCTGGCGATGCCGATCGCTCCAATCGCCTCCATTCGGTCTGCATCTTGAACGACCTTTGCCTCTAGCGTGTCGCATGCGATCTTTGCCGAGAAGCTATGAGCATGGATGCAATGAATGATGGGCGGAACGAATTCTTTCGGGTATTCGATCTCCGAAAGGAACTCTATCGCCTTTTCGGCTGCCATCCGTGACGCCTGGGATCGCAGGGGAGAGTTCTTCGGCACAATGACACAGTCATGGAGCCATGCCGCAGGAAGAACAATGGACATGCTTGCGAACTCTTGCTCGCCGATGAGCACAGCGTTTGAAACGACGCGACGAACGTGGTCGATACCATGGCCTGCGTCTGCATCGGCCATCTGAGAGACTACCCAATCCTCGATGAGGCCTCTCCAGCAATTATTCCAAGCGTTGCTATTCAAAGGATCATCTTCCTAGATGCCTAGCTTGGACCGGATCCAGCCAAAAGGCTTCCATGGTGTTGGGGTGGTGTCGTCGAGTTCTCGAAGCAGACTCACGACGTTGCGTCGTTCCGCTATGGTTAGATCGCACTCCGAATCGCTATCGATCTCTTCCTCGTTCGACTGCACGATCGCTTGTTCCATCACCGTTCCATCCATCATTCGGATCGGCAGCGTTGCATCGGCCGATCCCAATTCAGGTTTTCCCGCCACACACTCAATCTCTCGATTGATGGGTGAGATAGCAGGAGGTAATGGAGGGAGCTGATCAACTTGGTCGAGCGGGCATGATAGCTGAACTCGCTCATACAAATCGGTCCGCCCACGGGGATCCAGAAGCCGGTACGCAGCGACTGCAATCTTCGCTCGATGGAAATCGACTGTGGAGGGGTGAACCCTCCCGGAAAGTTGCTTTGCACGCGATCTCGCAGCTTCACGAATAACTTCGATTCGGCTTTCTCCAGCCGTCAGCCCCAAGACTCGGAAGTGCTCAGTGTTTCGTTCTATTCTCGTTTTAATTTGTTTTTTCATGGTATTTTGACTCATCCTGGTAGGATCAGTGAGCATCCTGCTACTCCTATCGACCGCATCATAGTCGCTCCCACATTTTTCGTCCCTGGCAATTCTGTCAAGTTAGACGCCGTTGAACGGCAAAAAGTTCACCGTTTCTGTCAGGGTTGCGATGGTTTCCGCTTCTACACATCTATGAGCCCCTATCTGCCCAAAAGGATTCGTTCCCTCTGAAAGAAAATTGGAGCGATTTTGCTTGATGCGAACCTTGTAACGGTACTGCGTGACTTTTTCTCGACTTTCACCTAAACTACTGGGGAGGTCCGAGTCCAATACGGAACGAAGCCCATGAACTAAGGATTAAGAAGCAGCACTCTGAATGGTTGAAACGGAAACAGTTATTACCGAGCCCAAGAAAAACAATACACAGTCCGTTGCGGATAGCAT
This sequence comes from Pirellula sp., assembly GCA_021300155.1. Taxonomy (GTDB): domain Bacteria; phylum Planctomycetota; class Planctomycetia; order Pirellulales; family Pirellulaceae; genus JBKCUI01. The sequence continues at coordinate 4,388 of JAJTID010000202.1, read as the reverse complement.
TGCGACGGCGAAGCTAGCGGCTCGAGCTGCCGCCGAAAGCAAAGGGCAAGACATCGTCTTGATCGATATCTCGAAGCAAACCAGTATATTCGACTGCTTTTTGATTGTTACGGGGACGAGCCGACGGCAACTCCAAGCGATTGCCGAAGAAATTCATCGTTTAATGAAGGAACGGGGCGAGTCTCGATTGAGCATGTCTGGTTACGACGAGAGTCGATGGATAGCGGTCGACTATGGTTCGATAATCGTTCACCTCTTTGATGAGGAGTATCGAGCTTTTTACGACCTCGAAGGTCTATGGGCCGATAGCGTTCCTATTGACTTGACCGATGCATTAAAAGATACCAATGCTCGAGTGAGTCTACCGAATCAGCTGGATTGAGGCGAAGCGTTCCTTTATGGGAATTTCAATTGAATATCTTCTTTGGCTTTTCCCCGTATTGGTTGCCTCTTCGTTGGTGATGGCTGCCACTCGCCATGAACGGGTGAACGTCATTATCAGCCAAGCGGTAAAGACCGGAATTTGGACCGTCGGCTTTTTGCTAGCGATCGCTTCGATCCTGTGGTTCGCAATGTACTGCATTGGCTAAGTCCGATTCAGTCTCGACACGATTCAGCCGATAATTTATTTCAGTACTAGATCTAGATTGTATGAGAATGCAAAAGGACATGCATTCTGTACACTTCCAAACTGGTAAGGGAGAAGATTATGGGCTGGACCAAAAATAGACGCTTGTGCGTTTCGGTATTCAGTGGTTTTCTTGCGACACTGCCAGGGGTATCTCTGACCAGCTCAGCAAACGCGCAGTTCACACAAAATTACAACACCCGAAACGGCGCCCTTCTGGGCGGAGTCACGGGAGCTGTGATTGGTGGTGTTGTTGGTCATCAACGTGATGATACCGCCGAAGGAGCGCTCATCGGCGGAGCGGTCGGTGCGATTGCAGGCGGAGTGCTTGGAAACCAGAGAGACCATGCACAACGACAAAATTCATACTATGCACAGCCCGTTTACACGAGCCACCCAACCTACATCCAACAAACCTATGTCCATCCAACGCACGTGCGTCCAACTTACGTAGAACATCGAACCTACGTACCGGTCCAGCCGAAAGTTGTCACGCGCCGCCCTGTGAGCGCCAGTGAAGTAGTAAACATGACACAAAGCGGAGTGAGCGACTCGGTCATTGTATCCCACATCCAAGCGAACGGCGTGGCATCGCGTCCAGATGTCAACGAAGTGATATGGATGAACCAACAAGGCGTAAGCGACTACGTGATTACCGCGTTGCAACAAAATGGACAAGTGGTTCGAGCGGCTCCATCGAATACGACCGTCTATCGATCGTATCCCTCGGAAGTAGTTGTGCGTGAAGAGTACCCTCAACGGACAGTCATCACGACACCTACTTACCGACCCGCGACTCGACCTGTGTATGTCGATAGAAGAGGCTTCTGACGTATGGCCGCAAAAGAATGCCCAGCGTGGCAGTTACCCGCTGGCGTCTCGAGGGGCACGTGGGATTATGTGAATGATGCTTCGATAGCGACCGAGTACGATCGCTTTCACTCCGAGCATCCTCTTCTAAAACTAGACCAAGAGATCATCGCATCCGTCGTTCCTTCTCAACCTCAGCGTACGGATGGTGAGAGGCGAATAGCGATCGATTTCGGATGCGGAACGGGACGAAGTCTCATTCCGCTAGCTTCGTCCGGATGGAATGTGGTCGGTGTCGATCTGAGCCGAGAGATGTTGCGAGAATACGGGGTTCGTGCACATACGCTGGAGCTCGATCATTCCTGTGGCAAGGTTTATGCAAACATGGCTCAATCAAACGGGTTCCAAGATCGGGTAGCAGACGCCATTTTTTGTATGTACAGTTCACTGGGGATGGTTCAGGGGCGAGAAAATCGCCGGTCCTTTCTGGGCCATGTATTCCGTTTGCTGCGAGATGACGGAGTGTTTCTAGTACATGTCCACAATCGCGGTACGTGGTTCCAGGATCCCGGTGGGGTTGTCCGTGCAATCAAGGACAGGGTTCGGTCCTTTCGTGACCCGACCTGGGAATACGGTGACCGAATCTATCCGTATCGTGGACTGCCGACTATGTTCCTCCATATCTTCACGGAGAGAGAATTGATCTCGGACCTTCGATCGGCAGGTTTGTATGTTCGCGATCTGTTGCGGCTCAACCGCGAATCGAGCCAAATCGCAAAGGGCACATGGTTTCCTTATTTGCAATGCGGCGGATTCATCGCGGTATGTGCCAAGCGTTGATTCACTGGCATCCAAAGTCTGCCGCTACCAGCAAACGGTTCTGCGTAGCATTACAAATGATGGAGACAAATCCCAATCAAGCAGGATGAACTGTAGGATTGCCGGACTCGACGACGAAGGAGCTTCGTTCAAAGGTCTTGCCGCCTGGTTGCAGCACATCGTCAACCACCATGTAATCCGATTTCCAAGTCTTGGGAGTCACCGTGCAACGAATATAACCTCGTTCGCCATTGTGATACTTCACGCATGGATTATTGCTCAAAACGGACTCCAAACTTTTTGGCTTTTCCAAGCCATTGCCGCCGCTCGACAGTGAAGTCGCCACGAATTCGGTCGCCACAAGCTTTTGTTCGAATTGGCGATCATCGATGCGGAGTTCATTAACCCAGCTCGAGTGGATATCGCCAGTGAGCACGATTGGGTTGCTAATCGATCTTTCCGAAAGAAACTGCATCAACTCCATGCGCTCTGCCGCGTACCCAGGCCATTGATCCATCGAGTATACGGGCTCGTTCTCTGTACGCACAAAACCAACCATCCCCATCATGACTTGCTGCGCCAGAATGTTCCAGTTCGCTTGCGATTGGATCAATTTGCTGCTCAGCCAATTCTTTTGTTGCCGCCCTAGCATGGATTGCGTTTTATCGAGTGCTGAGACATTCAGCGGAGAGGCTCTATCGTTGTTCGGTTGGTCCGATCGGTATTGACGCGTATCCAATACCAGAAACTCCGCAAGCTGCCCAAAGGACGCTGTGCGATAAAGTGTCATGTCGCTGCCTCGAGGCAAACAACTACGACGCAGTGGCATCGCTTCGTAGTACGCTTGGTAGGCGTTCGCACGGCGAATCAAAAAGTCGACAGGATGGACTTTATCTTTTTCTTCGGAGATGTCTCCAGCGCAATTGTTGTCAAGTTCATGATCATCCCACGTCACAATCCAAGGGCACTTCGCATGCATGCCATGAAGCAGTGGGTCCGAACGGTACTGTGCGTGCCGAATGCGGTAATCGCCCAAGGACTGTATCTCCTTGCCGTGATGCGTTCGCACCTTTCCATTGCGCCCTGCTTCGTATTCATAGATGTAGTCCCCTAAATGGCAAACGAGATCCAAGTCATCGTTGGCCATTTGCTCGTAAGCGGTGTAGAGTCCCTGTTCATAATTTTGGCACGAGGTTACGGCGAACTTCAATTTGTCTGGCATCGCATCAGGAGCCGGGAACGTGCGCGTTCGGCCGATGGGACTTGTTGCGTCGCCCGCTCGAAATCGATACCAGTACCATCGGTCTGGTTTTAGACCCTCTACTTCCACGTGGACCGAGTGCCCAAGTTGTGGTGTGGCGATGGACTTGCCGGACACAACGATCGATTTCATCGTTTCATCGGATGCAATTTCCCATGTAACTTGGACTGGTTCCGCTTTCATGCCGCCGTGCGGATCGAGTGGTTCTGGAGCCAATCGTGTCCAGAGCACCAGGCTATGATGATCAGGATCTCCAGATGCGACACCCAGCGTAAATGGATCGCTGCTAAAGGACGGCGAAGTCACGGCCCATGACGAGCGTTCCAAAAGAGGGAGCGAGCTCAAAGCCCCGGCATAGGCCATAAACCAACGACGGGAAATCCCTCCCTCATATTGATGAGCTCGTTCGATATCCGATCGTTTGAACATGGTTAGGTTCCTTTGCGAGATAAATGAATGCTGGAATTGACAATAGAGATAAATTAGTCCAAAGAGTCTAGCGGAATGCAGAATAATCAAAGCGTAGCTTCACGAAAGATTCATCCAGCTGCCAATATGCAAAATCAGGATGAGCCATCTTGGAATGGGTTGAAAATTTTACACAAAAATAGGTCCATCCGGTTTTACCGTGGGTAGAGGTCTAGACCGCCACAGTAAAAGAAGATAGCTGTTTTGAAGTTTTCAACATTTCGGAAGCCTCCGACTCGGCGTTTTATTGACATGATCTTGCTGTTCATTCCTTCGGCTACCGACTATCGACTGACAGAACTCGGCGACGGTGAGGGACGAATTTTCAAATTGTCGTAGCCGCTTGTTCCAGAGCTGAGTTTTGCTTTCAATGGATTGAGCCATGAGTGGAGATCCTGCGAG
>JAJTID010000067.1 GCA_021300155.1 Pirellula sp. | reverse complement strand
TCTAAATGCCTATCTGGAACAAACAGGAGACTATCGAGGGCTCGTGGTACTGAGATGGTATTTGGTCTACCGGGCAATGGTCCGTTCCAAAGTCGCATTGCTCCGAGCGCGACAATTGAATCATGATCAGCCTCTCGATACCAAACAATTAGAACCGGTCCATGCCTATATTCGGTTGGCTGCTCAACTGATGCAACCGAAGAAGAGAAGAATGTGGATTACGCACGGTGCAAGCGGAAGCGGGAAGACAACTGGTAGCCAGCAGATTGTCGAACAACAAGGGGCGATCCGAGTTCGTTCGGACATTGAACGAAAAAGATTGTTCAAGACGTCCAAAGCAGATCAATTCGGTAGTGAGGTTGGTAGTGGAATGTACTCACCGAGTGCTTCGGAAGTAACCTACGAGCGACTGTCGGAGATTGCTTCCTGCGTACTTCAATCGGGGTTTGACGTCATCGTCGATGCGACATTTTTGAAACATTCGGATCGCGCACGCTTTCGTCGATTGGCGGAGACGGAGGGCGCCGAGTTCCGTATCCTCGATTTTCAGGCCGATGAAGCGACGCTTCAACAGAGAATCACTCAACGCAGGTTGACCCGCAATGATGCTTCCGATGCAACGCTAGAAGTCCTCGCTGCTCAACTACGGACGCAAGAGCCATTGACTTCGGAAGAACTGAAAGTAACCGTCCGGCTCAGCGATAGATGATTCCCAAGAATGCGAAACTCAATTGGATATCTGACTCGCGAGAGAGGTCTTCTTTACAGACATAGAGCAAAAAGCCGAAAGAGGTTTATTGTCGTTTCAAGCGTTCCTGCACCAATAGCCATTCTTCCTCGACTCCCAAGGCTGTGACCCAATGCTCTAGATATTCCGTTTCTGTTTTGCCAGCCTGGACCTTTAAAATCCCCGCTACGTCTCTCAAGTGCTTCTCCGACCCACCTTCATGGAAGTAAACCAACTTCTTCAAAATAACATCTTCCGAAGAAGCAAACCACGCTTCGTTAACTTGATCTATTAATTGACGCTTACCTCGTCGAAATCTTGATTGATCAAACTCCGAGTCAGAAACGACGATAAAGTCCACCTTGAGACCCGAAGCAGGATGAATTACGTTAAATTGGAATTTGCGATGGATAGCGTGAACCATAGCCTGCTCTGAACAGTAGAATTCTGGTGGCGAAAACACTTTCAATAATCCCTTGACGTGCTCCAGTCTCAACCGAACGATGATATCGACATCGTTGGTAAATCGTGGTTCTCCGTATGCGATCGAAGCAATAGACCCAACAATACGGTACTCGATTCCAAGACTTTCCAGTACCGATGTAGTATGGAGAAGTAGTTCAGGTACGTCCACCGGACATCCTTTTGGCTGTTTCCGCTGTCAACTGCTCCAGAGTCCAATCCGAATGCTCGCGCTGCAAGTTTGCGAATATCATGCGTCTCGCGCTACGCCACATGTTGAAAGCTATAGCTAGCCGTTCCGTAGGGGATTTTGCGCGAATTGCTTCAGCCATCATGTCGTCGATTATGTCATCTCGAAACTCTCGAATGCCCACTTTTTTGTGTCCCTCGACGATTGAGTTTGTATTCAGTATTTGCCAAACGACGACACACACTCGTCGAATCAACAAACGATAAATGAAAAGACCTACTTATCAAAGCGTAACAGGATTTCATGGTTCTAGCAGCCTAAATGAACATGATCGCCCTCGAATGCAACGACAGAATATGCGTTTTCATGGCGACTTTGGCTTTTCCAAAATTCGCTGCATATAGTCCGAGACTCGGCTTCGGTATTGTAGTGGACTGTCTTGCTTGAGACTATCTCAAAGGCCACCCCCTTTCGAATGCCGAAATAATGAAAGGATCGTTGGCACTAGACGGTAACCAGCCCAAAGGAATTGGTAGTCGCTCTAACTCATCATAGACTTGTTTAAGCCTATCTTTCATGCTGGAATCTTGACAATGAGCAGTTATCGCTGTTGCCCAAGTTGCAAATGCCGAAGCTGATCGATGAGCAAAATGCCTACCTGCGCCCCAACCACGTCGTACATACTCATTGATAAATCTGACCAGACAATCCATCGCCACACTTCGTAGTCGACCTTTTGCGTTGGCGAATCGAATATGTTCTCCGTAAAGCTGCATCGCGGCAACGTTCACATCGCCTAACTGCTTTGCAAGTTTTACATATCCAACACCCGGATTTGCATTTAAGAATGATTCCAAGTCACCAAAGCCTTGGGAATCTAGATAGCTGGTTAAGCGTTCCTTCCAATCCCCATGCCATGGATTTGTCGATGTATCGTCAGGTTGCGACATAGTCATATTCTAATCCTGAAATGGAATAATTTTGATGGGGATGACCGTGGGGACATAGCTATTTGTTGTTTACGCGCCGGATGCAGCCGACAAAAGGGACGGCGGCGGGTGCGGGCCGGAAAGCTAGAGGCGTGGCATGCAATAGCCTGGGGTGCCAACCCCAGTGATGGGTTTCCGCGGGAAACCTGACCCCCGAGGGGGGACACATATCGCAACGTTTTCCAACACGCCAGCATCCCTGTCGCCCCTCCAGGGCTTGGATTTCTGGTTTGCTAGCAAGCCAGGGGGTTAGCACCCCCTGGCTATTCCATTCCACCCTTCCTGGGATTAGAACCGGCAATCGCAAACGCATGGAATCCAACGAGTTTTGTCGGCTGTGTCCCGCCGCCAAAACAAATGCAATTCGCTGTGCATGTCCTTTCGTTGTCCGTTGCGGTGAAGGCGTTGGTGTGAATGACTCCGGTCACTGTTCGGCGGTTTCAAGGGACGCCCAAGATCCGTTCAATTTGCTCTTGGATTCGATTCGCGGCCAACTCGAAGCTCTGCCGGTCGATTCCGCTCTCCGATACTTGCTCATTCTGCCAACTCATGAACAACGGCATATACCATAGCATCGAAACAACGCGACGCGGAATTGCTGTGGAATCGTTTACGTCTATCGCCGAAAGTATGTTCAACACATGTTCCAGCGCACTTACGTCCCATTGCCCCCTACGCAGCTTTGCGAAGAAGCCGGACTCCCAATCCCAGCAAGACTCTAAGTCAGAGATAAGTGATGTACTCATGGCATTGTATTTTCCTACATCTGAAAGTCCTCGTACTCCCACTTGAAATACCTTTGCAACCGAAGCGTCGTGTGTACCCAGCTTTCCGCTTCGCAATCGCGGACTATTGACTCCAAAGTATCGCGTATACAATTCCAATCGTAGTTAGAAACTACGATTGTAGAACGTACTCTTAGGATCGTTTTTCCACTTCCTGCCTTAGCACGAAGTCCTTCCGGAGTTGAGATTACGACCTGAAACAAGTCCGCACCAGCGACTCCTTTTTCGCCAATTTCCATCTCAACCAAGAAGAAGACTTCTTCCAACGTAGCGGGTTCCCACGAGTAGAACTCGATATCAGGTGAACTAATCGATCGAATTTCCGGCGTTATGTTCGTTTTTTTACTCATGGTTTGACGTCTAAATGAACATTGTTAAGCCATTCGCCCACTGCTTCGAAACGCGATTGGTGCCGTGACCGTGGTGACCGTAGGGACACAGCTATTTGTTGTTTACCCGCCGGATGCAGCCGACAAAAGGGACGGCGGCGGGTGCGGACCGGAAAGCTGGAGGCGTGGCAAGCAGTAGCCTGGGGTGCCAACCGTGCCAACCCCAGTGATGGGTTTCCGCGGGAAACCTGACCCCCGAGGGGGGACACATATCGCAACGTTTTCCAACACGCCAGCATCCCTGTCGCCCCTCCAGGGCTTGGATTTCTGGTTTGCTAGCAAGCCAGGGGTTAGCACCCCCTGGCTATTCCATTCCGCCCTTCCTGGGCTTAGAACCGGCAATCGCAAACGCATGGAATCCAACGAGTTTTGTCGGCTGTGTCCCGCCGCCAATACAAATGCGTTTGTTAGTTACGGTCGCATTCTTCGATGGAACTCGCTCGGTGTGCAAGCGGCGGTAACTCATCATCCCCGCTCGTGCTCCGCCTCCGCTGGGCGGGACTCGCTGCGCTCGGTCGGACACGATACAAACGCCCCTAGCGATTCCAACCCGGAATGCTTCTAACCGAACTCGTTTGCATGAAAGTGAAAGATGGACAGGTACAAAGTATTGCGTTTGTTCATCCAATCAATTGCGCGAGGGCGACCAAATCAAGCGACCATTCCCGCTGCCGATCGACTCGCTGTCTAGGCCTTAAACATGCGAACTCTTAACTGCGAGGCCTTGATTATTCCAGTGCAGGGCCAGATGGAATCGATGATTGTTCGGAAGTATCGTGTCCTGAGCATTGATTCCGATAGGAAAACCGCAAAGCAAAAACAAAGCAAGAATGAAAGTTAGTTGCGGATTTCTCGTAGAATCGAATTTCATCGAATTGTGTAAGCCCAAAAAAGGTAACTGGAAAATGAAGTTTTCATGGCGACTTCGGCTTTTCCAAAATTCGCTGCATATAGTCCGAGACTCGGCTTCGGTACTGTAGTGGAATACTCTGAAGCCCCTGTCCTGCAGCATCACTTTCCGTAACGGAAGGACTGGATGATTTTCCTTGATCTTGTTTGGCAATTGCCGAACTTGTTGCGGCTCCCTGCGACATCCGGTCTGAACGCCCTTGACTCGATGGCGAAGGCTTCGGATTCGATCCATAGAGGCCAGTATTGGCCGGCGAAGTGTTGCGTCGAGAGTTGCCACCTCGTTGATTACCTTGTGGCGTTGAAGCATCACCTTCCGATTCGCCTTGGCCCTGTCCACCGCCTTTTCCAAGTTGCGATCCACGTGACTTTCCTCTTCCGAACTTTTGCTTCATCTGTTCGAGCGCTTGCTTTGGATCGAACCCGGCCCGCCCAGGCTTGAATTGCTTACTAGCATTCTGCTGCGCCTCCTGTCCCATACGATCCCCTTGTTTCATCAATTCCTCAAGTTCGTCGGCAGCCGACGCGGCTTGTTCTGCCGCTTGCTCAAATTTGGAATCGAGCAATGATCTTTGAGCACCGCGCATGAATGGTTCCGCCTGGCTCTCCTGTAGGTCGTTGGCGAAATCCGAAGCGGATTGTTTCAAGCCTTGGTTTTCTTCGTCGTTTGGAAGTTGTTCCGCATGCTCTCGAATCGATTGAACCAAGTCCTGAAGTTGCTGACGTAGTTCTTCTTGCTCTGCTTCCATCTCTGCCATTCGTCGCTCGGTGGCTGCGTCGTCTACGTTTTCTGTTCGCAAAGATTCCATGCGTTCAGCAATCTCACGTTGCCTCTCGGCAAGCGACTCAAACTGCTCCTCATCCAGTTGCAGCTTCATCGCTTGGTTAAGAGAGTCGATGGTATCGATCGCTTCCTCTTGTATATCTTTTCGATCCGATTGGACTTTGTCCCGCAACGAATTCAATTCTTCTTTTTCCTGCTGTGACAGCGGGCGTTCCCCCTTCTGAGCTTCAGCCATGTCCTCTAGCATGTCGGCAGCTTTTGCCGCATCGGATGCGATCTCTTCAAGCATTTTGGAGAGTTGCTGGTCCAGTTCCAGTTCGGATGCGTTTTGAGAAATTTTCTCTATTTCTTGAGCTGCTTCGGATGCTGCCTTTTTTGCGTCCATTAACTTCTGTTGTAGATCTGCAGCAGACGAAATATCGTTCGGATTTTGCTCAGCTATCTTTGCTGCCTCTTCGGCTGCTGCTATTGCAGCAGACATTTTCTCAAGATATCGCTGGGCTGCGTCGTATTTTGCACGAAGCGCATCTGCCCCTTGTTGTTCCATGAGTATCTCCTGAAACTCACGAACGGAGATAATCTGGATGGTCGTTTTCTTAGATTCAACTCCTTTGAACCCAGAGGGGTCATTGTCTTCGGCACGGGCGAACAACTCGATTTCATCTCCAGGTCGCAAGTCGTACAAAGGCAGTGCAAGAGTAATGGTGGCATCCATTCTTGATTCGCCATCGGTTGGGATGTTATCTGCGGTAGCTGGGGATCCATTCAAACTTCGATACAGTCTGAGGGACGATATCCCGAAATCATCTTCTGCGTTAATGACAACGGGGAGTTGGATGTCCGGTGTAGCAAACGACATCGGCTTGGGCTCAACAATCCGGACTGCGGGTTTCGCATCTTGGATCAACCGAAGCTTGGACTGGATACTGTCCGTAGAAAGAAGCTCATCCACGTCCCGAACTCGAGCTTCCAATGATGCATCCCGATTGAGGGTAAACGCGACACTCACCGAGCGAGAAGAACTACTTTCATTGGTTCCATTTGAGGCGAACTCTTTACTTGCGAACTTCTGATCGGGGCGCATCTCTAAAGTCGACTCAGTGTTGTCTGCAAAGCGAAACTGAAGTTTTCCAAGGCTTAGTTCGCGATTGCTTTCAAGCGTCAATACAACTTTTGTACCGACTAATCCAGCGATCCCATTCTCAGGGATCGGACCATCGAATACGGCCTTTCTCGTATACTCGGGAGGCATGATTCGGATGCGACTTGCGGTGATTTGGGGAGTCAATTGAACACTAAGCTTGCCTCGTTCCGATCGTGCTGATCCGCTTCGAACATAGTATTCCATCGAATCGTGAACATCTGTCAGCATCGCTTGCCACTGTGTCGAACCACGCGAAAGCATCGGCAGAACATACTCTTTTCCATTACTGGTTTGTGTCACCAATTCGAGCCGTTCTCTCGGTTTTTTCGAAGAAGTGGCGAGGATTTTGATGTCATCACCATACTGGATACTCAGATCCGTTTCCTCTAGATAGAGCATGAGATCGCTGTAAGGCGGAATATCGAGATGCGGATAAGCGATGCGTCTCCATTGATGCCACATGTAGTTTGGTGCGAACAATGTCATCAAGGTTGCAAAGAATCCAACACCCACTAATGCAATCAGGGGACGGCGCAATTGCTGCCAAGGTATGATCTGCGACGGAGAAAACCGCTCAAGCTGCTCCATCGCACTTCGAACGGCATAGTTTGCAAACGAAGCTGATTGGCCGAGACATGGAGTTCGAAATGATTTATTCAGTTGACTTTGATTCAATTCCCAGCCCGTCGCCATCGTACCCCCTGTATCGGCATGTTGATCAATCAAGTTCGCGACCCGCTTCGTGTTCCATGTTCGCATCCCTTGAACACACATGCCTAATGCGATCAGAACACCCGCTAATACCCCAACACGGCTTATCCCCCATCGCGAGGAAGGCGAAAGAGGCACAATGGAATCGACCCAAAGTACACCAAGGGTCGTTACAACAAAAATCGCTAGTAGAAAAAGGAACAGCTCGAGAATAGAAAGTATCGCGGCGCGCCGTTGGAATTTGAACAGCGATTTCGAAATGTTCTGCATCGATCGAGCTAGCCTCTGCTATTAATAAAGTTCACTAGCAGAAGTACGTCGAGCGAATCCATGATACCATCACGATTGGTATCGACGAAGGATAGATCCAGGTCTCGATTGGGATTAAGCACGATGGCCCCGAGACGATTCAGCGAATTCACGACATCCAGCACATCCAATGCATCAATAAGGTTATCATCGTTCACGTCCTTGGGTTCACGTAGATTGGTCCAGTACGCAGGGTCGGCATCTGTTAAAACCAAATCGACAGTGGCTGCCACTAACCCATCGCCGCTAGCGAAGATACGCGCACTTCTTTCTCCCTGTGGAATAAAGTCGTCCACCAACGAAACGAGAAACTCGGCTGAGGTTTGGCCTGCTGGGATAACGACGGATGCAGGCAACGTCAATTGCCTTGGAACGGACGTCGATAGCTGGATGGCAATGCCGCCCGCTGGAGCTGGTGATCGAATCTCCACTCTTGTTTGCGTGGACCGATTATCAGGCTCCTCTTCGGACAATCTTGTTTTCATCGGTACTATAGCGATCGGCTGATAGTCCGTTACCGTCAAATCGACAAAGGCATCCGAGTAGCGAGCCTCACTAGTCGTGATTCGAACCGATTGGGGGCCATCAAAGAGATTGTCATCGACGGCTGTGACTCCCGTCGTTGTGCTTTGCTGGCCTGCTGGAATCGTAACGCTTACAAGAGTCGTAGCTTCGCTAGGGTCATTGCTTATCAATTGCACTGTGAGCGGTTGGTCAGTGTCCGTATTGGATCGGGTAACCGTCAAGACCGAGACGCCCGCTCCTTCATGTTCTCCAAACACCAATCGAGAAGCAGACAGCAACAGCGATTCTCGATCGAGGACGTTCATGACAATGGGGAGGCTCTGAATCGCATTGATCGAAGCGAACAATTGAACGGCAATCGAGCCGTCCAAGAGACTATCGTCGATCGCATGGATGGGCACTTGGATGGTATCGATTCCCACAGGAAATACTGCGTTTGCGGGCAACGTGAGTTCGGATGTATCACTGCTAGTTAGGTTGACCGAGAGACTACTACCAAGATCAAAACCAATCCTTTGCACGATAAAGTTCGCTGCGTTTTGGCCTGCATCCTCTGTTACAGACTGTCGATCCACAGATACTCTGAGTTCAGGTGGCGGCGTTACCTGGATCGTGAATTGTTGCTGGGTGACTCCACCATCGTCGTCTTGCACTGTAACGGTCACAACATAACTGCCGATGGCAGCATAGGTGTGGGTGCCGTCAAAAAAACCTCTCGTCAGGTTTCCGGCAGAGCCTAGCGATTCTATGGTTGCCGACCCAGAATCGTTTGGAGATCCGTCTCCCCATGCAATGGAATACGAAAACGACTCTGCTAATGGAGGTGTTGCATTGGGGGCGCCAAACCCAGGGTCGGTGAACTGAGCGATGCGACTTATGGAAATGGGTACCCCCTGCGCTGTCGAACGATTCGTTGTCACCGATTGGGTCGGCGCTACATTGGTGATTCCGATACTCAACGGATAAACGCGTTCTCCGTAAAGCGAGCCGCGCAGTCGTACGTTAGCGTTGAAGTTTGCATTGTCACCAAACGTGTGACTTGCAGATACCTGTACCGTTTGGGAATTGAATTGCCATCCAACGTCCTGCAATGCTGCAAAATCCAATCGCGTCGGCAATCGACGTAGACCATTATCGATTTGCGGAGCCATAATCGCCTGCTGTCCATTTACCAACACCGAGGCTGAGAAGTGATCCGAATCAGCCATAGGGACAGGTGAAACTCCTGCAACAGCGACGGCGTTCGCACCAGCGAAACCACCACCGACCAGTTTCGCATCAAAACTGGGGCTCAACCCGAAGCCCAGTAGGTGAATCAATTCATGACCTGCCGCTGTTGCGAAATCAAACTCGTTAGCGTCTAGTCCTATAGTATCCGCACCAAAGTGCCAATTCGAAACAGAGTCAAAAGAGAGTGAGCCTCCCCACGGACCGAAATCAGTTGCTGGATTGCTTAACGCTCCGGTTTGACCGCGTGCACGCACGATATCGATAAACTCTTGTGTCGACCCTGCATTTCTGAATCCACCTCGTGAAGCTAGTCCACGAGTATTCCCCATCGAACGGGCGCCTGCAAAAACTAGGATTTCATTGGCATTGACGGTTAGATTGAGACGCGATGCTGCTGCGCCGGTTGATGGATCGGGAAACGTCGCAGTCCATGTACTAGCTCCCGATGGTACGATTGCTTGCAGGGTATCCGATAATTTTGAAGTTATTGAGTCTGCAACATTCTGCAGTATTTGTCTTCGCTGGCTGTCGGCGAAAAATCCCGAGGAATCGAGCGAATAATCGAATCTAAAGCGCAATGAGCCGAGACCGGTTTGATTGCCTATGGCGAGCGGTGCGGTTAGGCCATCACCCCACTCAACAACGCCACTGACGTTTCCACCAAGCCCCGAGGTGTCATACGACTGTTGAAGGCTGAAAACGCTACCTTCCGCGGTCATAACAAATCGTGGTTCGAGGGACTCGTAAGTGAACTTTCGTAATCGTTTTGTCTTTATTCTCATTCGGTCGCTTCCTTACATGGTGGTAAATGGGGCGTCCTCGCCACGGAGTTGTGATAGTGCGTTTCCTGCGGCTCTTTGCTCCGCTTCTTTTTTGTTACGTCCCCACGCAGGCGCAAATCGCTTTCCCGTTATCTCTGCCACGACCTGAAATTGCTTGCTATGATCGGGCCCGAACTCATCTACCAAACGATAAATGGGCGTACCCTTTAGATCTCGTTGTGCCAATTGCTGTAACGATGACTTGAAATTCCCTCCGTGATGACCATCTGCGGCTAATCGCATTTCCGGCTCAATGTGCTGCATGATGAACCGCGTCGCCGCTTCGATACCACCATCCAGATAAATCGCTGCAACAATCGCTTCGAAAACATCGCTCAACAATGATCTCGGCATCGCGGTCTTTAACATACCACGTCCAACGATCAAGCACTCATCTAATCGTAATTGACGCGAAATTTTTGCGCAGACTCGTCTTGAAACGACAACCGATTTTATTTTCGTTAGCTCTCCCTCAAGATAGTCTGGATAGCTACGAAACAAACTCACACAAACCACCATCCCAAGAATCGAATCGCCCAAAAACTCCATTCTCTCGTTGGATTGAGTCCGCGTCGTCGCAACGCTTGAATGGGTCAAAGCCGATAACAGGATCCCTGGATCCTGAAATCGGTACCCAATGATGCCTTGGCATCTTTCGAGCTTTGCATCGGGAGAAGCTACATCATCAAAAGTCGGCGTTTCTGGAGTTTCCAAGATTTGTTTCGATCTGACCAAATTTCACTTACCCCTAAGGCCAATTCCAGATTCCCAAAACAGGCAGGATATAACCTCGGGGTTTGTGGGTGATGGAAAAACCCATTGAACGCGAGTTGTAAATGTCAATGCATGCGAGGGAGCAGTCGTTTTTGTAACCACGGCAGCTCCCTAGCCCAACTCAAAAGTCCGAATAGGCAATTAATACCTTTTATTCTCGCAATCCTTCGAAGTCGGGTAAATAGACCCTCGACCGCCAAACACAGACTTTTGAAACAATTCCAATCAATTTGCGGTCGTACGGGTGACGAAGGAGCCGATATGAGTCCCTGGACCTTTGCTCCGACACTTTTGCTTCTCGCCAGCGTCATTTTGTTGCTGTTTGCGTTAGCACGCTCCTGTGTGAAATCCGGGCTGCAAAACCGTAGGTTGGAGAGAACCAACGCCGTTCAAACCCAACGGTGGGATTCCGAAATCTCCGGCGCCCTTCAACATGCCTACATTACTCTCGCAGTCACTGAGCGCGCTGCCGAGTGGTTCTCGACTCAAGTAGTCCGAGTCGATCAAGAATCAGCAGACGTGAAATCCTTTTACCTCGTGGAAACGAGCGGCTCGCCACTCCCTCGATTCCTTCCAGGTCAACATTTACTGATCGAGCGTCCTCCGCTCGATGGTTTGCCCACCGAGTTCCGATGCTACAGTCTTTCCGATGACTACCAACAAAGCTATTGGCGTATATCCGTAAAAAAGAACTCAGTGGCTCCAGCCAGCGTAAGCCGTTGGCTACACGAAGAAATCGATGTGGGGGACACCGTTCGTGTGCGCGGCCCATCAGGCTCGTTCTATCTTCAATCGTGCACGAAGCGACACATCGTTCTTTTGAGCGCGGGCATCGGCATCACGCCCATGCTGCCCATGTTGATAGAAACGCTGAAATGCTCGCACGATTCTGTCAACTTGTTTGCCCAATATCGTGATGTAGATCACATGCCTTTTGGGGAGTTCCTGCTCAATGCGGCCCACAACTTTCCGAAAGCCCGAATTCATATGTGGCTGAGCGAATTTCCACGCGGTGTAAAGGGGTCATCAACCAACATCATTCAGCAAGGCAAATACACAGCAAGTGACGTTTGCAATTCGATCGAAGATCTCCAACGAGCTGACTTCTATCTTTGCGGTCCAGAAGCATGGCAAACCAAATTGAAGAATGAACTGGTCGAATGTGGTGCAATTGAAAAGAATGTAAGATTCGAACTATTTCAGGAAAGCCAAACTCCAGAAAAACCTGCGGAAGAACGGAAAGCTGCACCATGCTCGGTCCATTTTCGTCAATCCAACAAGCTGGCCGACTTTGCAACTACCTATCCCAATCTCCTGGGATTTGCCACGGAGAGCCATATTCCGATCAACAGCGGATGCCGAACAGGTGCGTGCGGCACCTGTGCTGTGAAGCTCCTTCAAGGTAAGGTGCGTTATACCCGCAAGCCACAGTTCCAACTAAAGACTAACGAGATTTTGCCCTGCGTTTGTGTTCCAGACGGCAACATCGTGGTCGACGCTTAGCCAACCAAAGATCACAGTATTGACTGTAAACAGACTTCTATTTGCTTTCGCCCGTATCCAGCACCGCCATGAATGCACGTTGAGGGATGTCGACCGAACCGATCGATTTCATACGTTTCTTACCTTCACGTTGTTTCGCCATCAGTTTGCGTTTTCGAGTGATGTCACCGCCGTAGCACTTGGCAGTAACATTTTTTCGCATGGCTGGTACGGTTTCTCTTGCGATCACACGCGACCCGATGGCCGCTTGAACTGCTACTTCGAACATGTGTCGATCGATCTCATCCTTGAGTTTCTTGACTACGGCGCGTCCGCGTCGATCCGAGTCTCGTCGATCGCAGATGATACTGAGCGCATCGACACGCTTTCCATTCACGAGAATGTCCATGCGCACCAAATCCGCCGGTTCATAGCCGATGATCTCATAGTCCATCGTTCCGTATCCACGCGTCGCGCTCTTGAGTTTATCGTGTAAATCGTAGATCACTTCCGCCAGTGGCAAATCATAAGTCACCAACGAACGTGTCGCAGAAAGAAACTCATTGCCTCGAAGCATGCCGCGTCGGTCCTGACAAAGCTTCATCGTGATGCCGATGTACTCCTGTGGCAGAACGAAGTTCACTCGCACGATAGGCTGCCGAAACTCTTCGATCTCTCCAGAATCTGGCACTTCTTGCGGGCGATGGATCTCCATTCTGGTCCCACCACGTTTGATGATCTCGTACGTTACGTTCGGTGCTGTTTGCACCAAATCGATGTCGCATTCATTTTCGAGCCTCTGCTGGACAATCTCCATGTGCAACAGCCCCAGAAATCCGCATCGGAATCCGAATCCCAATGCATCGCTGGTTTCTGGCGCAAACTCAAAGGATGGATCGTTGATGGAAAGCTTTTCCAACGCATCGCGCAGTTCGGTAAACTCTTGCCCATCGCTCGGATAAAGACCACAGTACACCATCCGCTTGGGTGGTTGATAGCCAGGCAACAACTCGGCGTTTGTGTCGCTCACCAATGCGACGGTATCGCCAATACGAACATCTTTGAGCGACTTGATATTGCAAATGAGATATCCCACCTGACCCGCACGCAGTTTCTCGCACGGACGACGCGAAGGGATAAACTGTCCAATCTCGAGCACTTCGTAGTTGGCTCCAACGCCTAAGAAGCGGACCTTGTCTCCCTTTTTGATCTCCCCCTGCATCAATCGAACGTAAGTAATTGCGCCTCGGTAATCGTCATAATTCGAATCGAACACCATCGCCTTGAACGAGGTTGTAACTTCACCGCTAGGAGCCGGGATTCGCTCGACGATCGCTTCTAGGAGTTCATCGATACCAATACCCGCCTTGCCAGAACATTTGACGATTTCAGTTGGATCGATTCCGAGGATCTGTTCCATCTCCTTGGAAACATCGTCCACTCTCGCGTGGGTCAAATCCACTTTGTTGATGACAGGGATGATCTTCAAATCGTGATCCATCGCCGCATAAGCGTTCGCAACAGTCTGCGCCTCAACGCCCTGAAATGAATCCACCAATAGCAACGCACCTTCGCAACAGGTCAACGATCGAGAGACTTCATATTGAAAATCGACGTGGCCCGGCGTGTCGATCAAATTCAGTTCGTAAACTTCTCCTTTGTAGTTGTAGTTCAAGCAAACGGCTTTGGCTTTGATTGTGATTCCGCGTTCCCGCTCAAGATCCATCGCGTCGAGCAATTGCTCTTTCATTTTGCGCAATTCAACCGTACCTGTTTTCTCCAGCAGCCGGTCGGCCAGCGTACTCTTGCCGTGGTCAATGTGGGCAATGATGCAAAAATTGCGAATACGAGATTGAGGAATCTCCCCGTGTTTCCCGCCTTCTTTGACTAAACTCATTTACTAAACCTATTATCATGAAATCGCAATCGCAAGTCGCAATTGCGAAAGGAATTAACCCTTTGTCTTGTTGTCAATGCGAGCAATTCCAGCCGCACCCAAATATCCAGCATCTCCACCGAGCGAAGCGAACTCTATCTTCGTTCCGTCCGCGACATACTCGAAGCTACGTTTGCGGAATGACTCAGTAACCCGCGATAAAAATCGTCTGCCAACAGGTGATTCATTTCCACCAAAGTTCATCGCACCACCCAGTACGACCAATCCCGGATCGATCATGTGAACAATCGTTGTGATTCCAATCGACAAGTAATCGGCCGTCTCGTCGATGATGTGAAGACTGAACACATCCCCTTGACTCGCCGCTTCGTAGATCATGCGACTAGTAACTGTAGCCGCTCGATCGCTTAGCAAACTCGTGGCCCCTGCCGCCAACTGTTCGCGTGCTCGGGCTGCCACGCCACTAGCACTCGCATACGCTTCGAGATGTCCACGTCCACCGCCCCAAACGCACAGTCGTGCATCTTGCCGCGAGTCAATGATGAGATGACCGCATTCACCTCCGAAACTGTTTTGACCCACCACCAGTTGATTATCAATAATCAACCCGCCGCCCACTCCAGTACCCAGAGTCAGCAACGCCATACTGCTATACACTCGACCTGTGCCAACCCAGAATTCACCGAACCCCGCAGCATTTGCATCGTTTGCAAAAGAAACGGGTCGACCGATCTTCTCTTCGAGGCATGCGACAATTGGAAAATGATGCCAATGGGGATGGTTCGGTGGTTCGATCAGCATTCCCTTGGGAATGTCCTGGCTGCCGGGTGTTCCAAGTCCCACGCGAGCAACATCTGCCAGAGTAATCCCGATCTCCGACAACAATTTCTTACAGGCCGTTACCACTCGGTCCATGGCATCGGCTGGCCCCCGCGGTTCCTCCGTGGCGATCGACGTGAACCCGAGTGTCTTTCCCTCGTCGTCCACGACGCCGATCTTGATGCCCGTCCCGCCGACGTCGATTCCCAAATAAATGGGATGGGTAGCCTGCGTGAGCGAACAAATAGTTTGAGTGGTCATATCTCGTTTGCTCAAAAGCACTTAAGTTCAGCGGGAAGAAGCCTATTCCTCCGCGAAATTATAGAGGAACCTCAGGGGTCCCAACAGTCTCATTTTCGGATACCCCCTGCTTTGAGATAACACTTTTGGCTCGAGATACTTCCAAAAATGCGTCAAATCTCCCCGAGTCACGCTCAAACTGAACTCGCACGCCGGCTTTGGAGATGCGAAAACTGGAAAGCAACATCTATAGGAACCAATGCATTTTGCTATCGTCCCACAGCACCAGTCCGTTGGCAATTAAACGTTCCCTTCGCCAGCGGATAGGAATCGACTGTAGATCGATTCATCTACCACTGCTGCTGATGATGATTGTGTATCGTTCTAAGTAGCCAAAGTCTGGAAAAATACCGTCCTTGAGTTTGGGTTGTCCTTGCATACCAGCGAGATACAACTGCTTCCCGTCGGCACTGAAGTGGGCTGTAGTGACGCGCATTCCTGTTTTCGCTTGGCCGATCAATTGACCGCTCTCGGTTAAAAAAATTCCAACATTCCAATTGCCTCCGCGCAAACGGCCTGCCATGACAAAGTACTCGCCACTTGGGTGCCAAGCCAGAGTCTCCATAAGTCCCTCGCCGCATTGCTCGGCGGCAGACTCCTGAATCTTGGTTACAGGCGAGGCTTGCCAAGCGAAACGCTGCCACAATTGCTTTCCATTGCCTGCCATTGGGTCTCGCATGTCTCCCATGCCTGCCGCATAGAGCGACTTGCCATCCGGTGAAAAGCTCACACGAAAGATTCCGCTGATGTAGCAATGACTCTTGATGATTCCCCAGCTAGTAAAGGACTTCGTACGCCATTCAGCGACGGCCACACCTGTCTCGATGTTCCAAACCGCCAAATCGCCCATCAAATTACCAGCGGCCAAGTATCGACCGGTTGGATCGAAAGCAACACACTGCACCGGAGGCAACATCGAAAAGCTTTTCCATTGAAGCCCGGTGCTCGTATCAAATATTTTTACCGTTGGTTCTTCGCTTGGCAGCGGTGAATAGTCCTCGGCACCGGGAAGATATTGGCCTGATACCGAGGCGATGCGGGTTCGATCTGGGGAAAGAGCCGATTGCCAAGACCAAAAGGAGTGGATTTTTTCTTGAAAGCGAGGTGCAATCTCACCAACCAATTCGTTCGACAAAGCACGAATCTGAAGCGTGCCATCGTATGTGGTCGTCGCTAACTCGCCATCATCCTTTAGCAACGCGATACCCGACACATAGCTTGGATGCTTTCCAATACAGAACGGCTTGGGTTTCGAATCCGTAGAATCTTGCGGGGGGATATCCAAGGAATAGATTCCATCCATACAAGCCACGTAGGCGCGTTGCTCGTCGCCGCGAAGCGCTACATCTAGGACTCCCATCGGGAATGAATATCTACCATTTTTTTCAAGTTCAATTTTCATGACTGAGATCACGCAAGCAACTCGCGGATTGGGGCAGCACTTTGCTCCACGCGATGAAATGTTGGGAAACCGGGAAGGTCATAGGTTTGATGTGGGTCGAGCCCCAGTGCTGCATAGATGGTTGCGAAGAGCCGACGCTGGTCTACCGGATTTTCAGAAACCTGAATACCGAAATCGTCTGTTGCTCCGTAAACGACTCCAGGTTTTAAACCGCATCCTGCCATCGCAAGACTCCATGCATCAGGATAGTGATCGCGGCCGCGTGCTTCATTCAAATAAGGTGTCCGACCAAATTCCCCCATAATCAATACCAGTGTATCGTTTAACATGCCGCGTTGTTCCAAGTCATGGATCAAATGAAATACGACCCGGTCCATCTCTGGTACCAACATCTGATGGGTTTCGTGATTCAGGACGTGGCAGTCCCATGGCATCCCATTCGCAACCATCACAAAGGTTGAACCGTTTTCGACAAGATGTCGTGCCAGAAGCGAATACTGCGCGAAGAGCCCCGGTCCATATCGTTCTCTATCCTCTTTGGGTAACGCATTAAGATCGAATAACGGAGCCGCTTTCATTAGTCCGTTCACTCGCTCGAATACTGCATTGTACGATTGTACGGCTGCGTTCTTACGGTCGTTCGAGAATTTACGACTCAGAAAGGAACGCAGCGCCTCGCGATCCGCATGGTCGACGTCCGATAGTCCTTCTGGCAACTTGACATTCTCAATCTTGTACTGGCCCCCAAAACGAACTGGGCCGTATTCAGCACCGAGCCAACCCGCCCAATTCGCCGCCTTAAACGATTTGAATTCGTTTCCTTCCGGACATGGCTCCAACAACACAAACTGAGGAACTGGACTATCGAGTTGTCCAAGCTGTTGTGCCAATACCGATCCGAGTATGGGACGAGTAAACGGCGGACGGGGCGGCTCGCCTCGGGTTAGCATGTCGATTGCTTGCAGATGCTCTTTGGGTTCCGTAGACATGGATCGCACTATGGTGAGCTTATCCAGAATCGAAGCACACTTGGGCATCAACGAGCTGACATGTATGCCCGGAATGGAAGTTGGGATCGCTCCGAATGGACCACTGGTCGGTTTTCCAATCTTCGGGTCCCAGGTTTCAAACTGACTCGGGGCTCCACACAACCATAACAAAATACAACGTTTGCCTCGTGCCTTCACCGAATCTGCAAACGCTGGCACGCTGAATAAACTTTGAAAACTCGCAACGGAAGCGGCGCCAGCCATGCTCCCTTTCAGAAACAATCGCCGGTGCAATCGGTGATCCACATTTCCACCCAACGTGCCGGAAAGGCATGGCTGAGTTGGTTTCGGTAAATTGCCATTACCCATTTTTCGCGTACTCGGTTTTCATGTTGGATGCCAATTCTTACTTAATGATTGAACCGGAATTCTGCGCTGGTAATCAATGCCCAGACTAAACTCTCGATTGCTGTTTGGAGATGATCGGTGCGTGAGCTCAAGAAGTCTACGCAATGACTTCGCTCTTCATCGTCAGGTAGTCGTCCTAGAATGCGATGGTACAAATGCTCGACCAGCAGATCTGATTCTTCCATTCCAATAGCACGTTGAATTATTGTTGAGTTTTTTACCGAAGCCATTTCGCGGACCGCGGCGCTATTCGTTAGCCACAATCCTTGGGTTACATTGGCAAGCGACTCTTCCGTCAGGACGTCAGGAAACAGATTCGCAAACTCGTTAATCTTTGCGGTTGTATTCCAAGCCGCTGGGTCCGTTACATCCAAAGCAATGCCCATGGAGCGATAAAGCGATTCGGCCGTCAGCGGCTTTGTAGGCCCCGATGAAAACCACTTGGGATCAGAACCGATCTGCACCGTCGAATCCAGTTGATATGCGCGACTAAGTGCCATGTACCGCAATAACCGCCGAACATCATAGTTCGATTTTTCAAAGTCTCGCGATAGCCAATCGAGCAGCCCCGGATGGCTTGCTGGATGAAACGAATCGATTGCGTCCACAGGATGAACGATACCGCGGCCGAACATCCAGCCCCACATTCGATTGACCATCGCTTCGGCCACCAAAGGATTGCCCGTGAGTATTCGATCAACGAAATGTTGACGGCGAGAGAATTTGGGGATTCTGAGTTCACCATTGGCGGCAGGCAAATACAAATCATCGCGATCTTCTTCTTTTGTCTCTTTCGAAGGTCGAGGCTCCTCGACGGGTTGTGCACGCAGATAAACCAATTTGTTTTCCGCAGACTTACCACCGATGTTGGTAAACTCTGAGAACCCTCCAATCGCCGACTCTGCCATGCGTGGACCGTCTGCGGAATCTGCATTGCTGCTTCGATTGAAGAACGCGACGAGCCCCCAATAATGTTTTTGTTCGATTTCAGAAGCGAGTGGATGATCATGGCACTGGGCGCAATCGATACGAACACCAAAGAAGTCTTTAGAAACCGCTTCTGCAATCTCTTGATGTTTGTTTTGTCGCGAGTGCAGATACCAAACAGCCCCTCGATCTTCTGCTCGCGTGGGCCTCGCCAAAATCATCTCTCGAGCTACTTCGTTCCAAGGCCGGTTCGAACGGATGGCTGTGCTCAAAAACTCCATCCAACCTGATTTTTCTTTGGGGCCTTTGCGATCGGCAGGACTACGTCCCATCAAGACGGCGTTTAACACTTCGGCCATATGCAACGCATGAGCGTCGCTCGCCAAGAGCGAATCGACAAGATGTTCGCGTTTTCGACTATCCGTGTCATTTACAAACGACTCAAGCTCCGATTCCAGAGGGATTCGACCGATCAAGTCTAAGTACAGTCTTCGTGCGAAAACAGCATCATCTGCCAACGCGGAGGGTTTGACATCGTTTATGTGCCAGCCTGTCGAGATCGCGATGTCGATCACCTGCGTTGGGTTCAGTCCCATTGGCAATTGCCGAATCGGGTCGCTGTTCAACGCAGTTGTGACTGACTGACCATTGCTCGCGGTTGGTTGAAAACGCCCAGTTTGCCATGCGTCAGGAATCGATCCGAGTTGCTTGAAGTCCTCCAGCCACTGCGATATCGACTTGATCTCTGGTTCGCTGAGCTGGTCGTCGGGTGGCATATGCTTTTTGGCGTACGGTGCTAACACTTGAAGCAATAGGCTACTCGAAGGAGACTCGCGGTCGATGGCCGCCCCGCTCAGTCCACCGCGGAAGAGGCTAGAGATCGACTCCATGTCGAGCTTGCCAGAGTGCTCGATGGCGCTGTGGCACTCCATGCAGTTCTTTGCAAGGATAGGCCGGACCGACGTTTCCCACGACTGGTTGAGCCGCTTTACAATCTCGGCCTCCTTGAGGGTACTGAGTGTACCTTCTTGACCGGATACCGATCTAATGCAAACGCAATACTTGCAAAGCAAAAGTACGGCGAGGATCAAGGTCGGCTTCATAGGGATGCGATGGCGAAGGTGGGGATAGATTCCGCAACTGGACGGGAGGAACCAATATTCATGGAGGAATGCGACAGGAAGACATGTTATTGTAGCCGACGCAAGAGATCGACTCCATCCGAACGGAACTATCGATACGAATCTATTGAGACAACTAGGAAACAAGCATCTTTTTGTACAATCTGGGGATGCGGAAGCAAGTGTGCGTAGAGTTTCTAAGTTAAAATGTCCAATGGATACACGTCTGCTACGCCTTCATCCTGTCAACGAATTTACAATTTTCAATGTCTGATGGCACCTCCCCACAGCGATCTCTGACGCCCCAGCGAGCTGCGGCTACTAGGGCCTTTTCGTTGGACGACAACGATGCTTCGACCAGGGACGACGACGGTGGATTCGAGCTAAATTCCGAGAGCAACGAGTCGCAGCAGGTGATTCAAAAGCTTGACAAAGAGAGAGCAACCAACCAGCCAATCGTTGGCGAGTACGTCATTGAAGACAAATTGGGTGCAGGGGGAATGGGGATGGTGTTCCGAGCTCGGCACCGAACCATGGATCGGGAAGTCGCCTTGAAAATCCTTCCGCGATCGATGTCTCAAGATCCTGTGGCTATCGAGCGCTTTTATTCTGAAGTGCGTGCGACGGCCAGGCTGATGCACCCCAATATAGTGACAGCGTTCGATGCGGGTTGCTATCGATCGGGCGATACTCAGGTGCACTATCTGGTTATGGAGCTGATACGCGGAGAGATGCTATCGCAGCGAATGGCTTCTGCAGGTTCTTTCTCCACCCAAGAGGTTGTCGAAATCTTGGCTCAAGCGGCATCTGCACTGGAGTACGCTCACTCGCAGGGCATTGTGCATCGCGACATCAAGCCCAGCAACATGATGCTGACGTCGCAGAATGTGCTCAAGATTCTGGATTTCGGTTTGGCTGTGTTGAGGGATCGCTTGGAGCCAAGTTCTCTCAAGACGAGTTCGCAGATTATCGGCACCGTTGAGTTTATGGCGCCAGAGCAAATTAATACGCCAGACAAAGTCGATCACCGGTGCGATCTATACTCGCTAGGGGCGACTATCTTTTATTTGCTGACCGGTCGCCCTATGTTCCAAGGGGAGCTAGTTCAAACGGCGCTCGCGCAGGTGCATCGCAAACCGCAAGCGCTCTATGAAGTAAGGGCCGATGTCGATATTCGATTGGATTCCGTCTTTCAGTCCTTGGTAGCCAAGAATCCGGACGAAAGGCTGCAGTCAGCCGGAGATCTCATCGAAAAACTCTATCGGCTTAACTTGTTGGAGCGGAAAGCGAGCATGCCGAAAGGAAGCGATCTTTCGTTGCCACGTTTGACTCCAGTTCGTCCGACAAGTTTTGGCATGGGGCAATCTACTTCGTCGCGATCGATCTCCGCAGTGGGGATTGAATTAGGCATGATTCATTCGCGTGTTAGCTATGTGAACAAGGATCATGTGATCGAAGAAGTGCCGGTGGATGGCGATTCGTTCAAGTTACGAAACATGTTGTTCAGCGAAGGTGAGAAAGTAGCGATCGGAAAAGCTGCCTCGCTTTTGCGGGTCACCCATCCAGACTGTATTTTTTATGGGATGCAGCGATGGTACGGATTGCCTTTCTTGGGTCGTCAGTTCGGTGGCAAGCAAGTTCCGCCTGAAGTATTGGTTGCAGCAGTGCTTCGTCAATTGATGATGGAGTCCCAGAAGAAGATGACGAATGCATCGCATGCCGTTATCACGGTACCTGCCTGTTACGATCAGATGCATCGTTTGAGCACAAAGACGGCGGCTTCCGTTGCCGGACTCGAAGTATTGCAACTTCTCGATAAGCCACTCGCTGCCACCTTAGCCCATACCGAAATTGATTCGCGATTGGCAAAGTCATCCTTCGATAGGTCGTTTAAATCTTACCAACGAACGTTGCTGGTTGTCATGTTGAATGGTGCGGCATGCGAAGTCAGCTTGGTACGCGTCGAAGGAGTCGAAGTAAAGCTGTTGGCGTCGGTGGGAGACTGGAAACGTGGTATGGTTTGTTGGCATGATCGCATGGCCAAGAAGATTGCCGCCGAAGTGGAGTCAAAATTCGGAACCAATGTTCGTGAAGATAGACAAATCGCTTCACGGATTCAGAGAACGGTAGAGAAAGTCTTCGAACGGTTGCGTTCTTCGCAGACGGTACCGTTCGTTGTAGAGGTAAAGGAGGGGCGAATCGAGAGTAGTCTCGACCGCTTCGACTTGAGTCGTTGGGTAGACGAATTGCCGAAGGACTGTTCCTCGTTCACTCGAGAATTGTTGCAGAAGAGCGGAGTCGATCCCTCAGAAATCGACTCAATTCTCATGATCGGAGATATTCGCTGGATGCCGACGCTCCAAAGCGAATTGTCCGCCATCGTCGGTGAGCATGCAACCTTGATCGCTCTCAACTCCTCCGACATTGCGAGAGGAGCGGCGATACAAGCTCAGTATTTGATGCCTCCCATGGATCGTAGTGTTCCGCATGCAGTGAGCAGCACGAGCTATGATCTCGCCGTATTGATGCATGAAGACGACAATATGCTCGCACTTCCAAAGGTCTTGGTGCAGCGGGGGACGCCGATACCATGCAGCATTAGTCGAACGCTTCGATTCACTCGCGAAGGAAAAAGGCAACCTACCTTGCAGTTTTTGGAGGGGTCTCGGATCGGGCAATCGACATGGAATAAGCTCGGAAAGGTCGACCTGCAGACCTGCTTCAAGCATCGGAGCGAAGCGGATCCGCTTCAACTGCGGCTGGAAGTGGACCAGAGTGGGCTTTGGGTTGGGACGGTAGCTTGGCCGGCCGGTAACGACCAAATTCCCGTTTCCCCCTTGAATGAACCATTGATGGATGTTGTTTCCATCAAGCAATGGAGAGATTGGCTCGAATCCCTATTCTTATGCAATAGTTAGCGGGATGTCTGCAAAATTTTGATGATGGGGTCTACTTGAAGGCGGCGATCCGCTAAACTGTCGAAATCCAATGGGTTTGCGGCGATGCGTTTGTTTTTGTGGGTTCGAAGTTCTATAGGTGAGGTGACGAGTCTATGTCAGTTGAATTGCCAGTGGTTGAATCGGAATCCAATGGAGCATCGTGCTGCCGACTCAGTCCTTATTCCATTGGGATGTTCGTTGGTCTGACCATAGCATGTATCGGGGGCGCTTTGATTGGCGGTCTCGGGTTTATGCTAGGTCGTGCTACACTGACAGCTAGTTCATCGGATCACTCGACTGCTTCACCAACTTCATCGACTTTTGGAATTCCCAACGATCGAATTCCACCTGAGCTGCTTCGTGCGACGGCAACCCACGGTGGCAGCAACATGGCAGTATGTACGGCTTGGATTGACGATGACTCGGAGGGATTCTTCGCTCTCGATTTCAATACCGGTGATCTGAAGTGTTGGGTCTATTATCCACGCCAGGGAGGATTCGGCGGATTATTCATGACCAACGTGCAGCCTGTTTTGGGTATGAGCAAGAACCCTGAGTATCTTTTGGTTTCGGGAGGAGCCGTTCCGATAGGGGCCGGTTCAAACGTGAGACCTGCATCTTCGCTCGTTTATGTTGTCGATACTAAGAGTGGATTTTTTGCGGCCTACACGATTCCATGGAACAGGACATTGGAATCTTCGAGTGCAATGCAAGGTGGCCAAATCATTTTTGTTGGAGGAGGTATCATCCGTGAGCCTCAGAGTGGGGTGAAGAAGCCAGCCACTCCGCCTGCCGCTGGAGGAAAAAATGCAATGGGAGGAGCGCCAGGTGCAAATCCAATAGCTCCTGCAAATCCCAACGCTCCTGCGAATCCAGGTGCTGCACAAGATCCGTTCGGTGCAGGAGGAAACAAACCAGCGGGTGGAAATCCACCGGCCGGTGGCAACCCGCCTGGCAACAAAAAGAAGTAGTTCCCCATTTATCGCGAAATTGCGTTAGAAGTTTTTCTGGAAGTATGGCCATCAGTGAATGGGTTAGCGGGCGAGTTTTTCAATTCGTCCACGGTAATAATCTTGTCTACAACACCTGCTGGGAAGATCCGCGACTCGATCGTCAAGCGATGGATTTCTCTGCAAATGATACAGTGATGGTGATAACATCCGCTGGATGTAACGCTTTAGACTATCTGTTAGCCGGTGCGGGCAACGTTCATGCTGTCGACATGAACCCTCGCCAGAACGCTCTTTTGGAGTTAAAGGCGTCCGCAATTCGGAACTTGGACTACGAGCGTTTCTTTCAGATGTTTGGCGAAGGGCGACTCCCAAATGTCGAGTCCATTTACGCCGCTCATCTTCGAAAGTCTCTTTCCCCACTCTCTCAAAAGTATTGGGATCGGTGGATCAAATTTTTTGATCACCCAAGGAAGTCCTTCTTCTTCCGTGGAACATCCGGTGCGTTTGCCAAGATGATCGGCACTTACATGCAAAAAGTGGCGCGTTGCCGGAAGGAAGTTCTGCAACTCTTGGACGCTCCCACGCTACAGGATCAGCAGGAGATCTACGACAAGGTTTACCACAAAATCTGGTCCAAATCATTGCGATTCGCCATGAATCGAGACACAACATTGAGCATGTTGGGTGTTCCAAAAGCACAGAGACGGCAGATCGATCAGCAATATCCAGGCGGGATCGTAAAGTTCATCGAAGATTCGATTGAGGCTGTCTTTAGAAAACTACCCATCCAAGATAATTACTTTTGGAGAGTTTACGTAACCGGAAAATATACACCTAGCTGTTGTCCCGAGTACGTGCGACAGGCAAACTTTGATCGCCTAAAGAACGGGTTGTTGGATGGATTGCATGTCCATACAAATTCAGTCCAGGGGTTCCTAGAAAAGCACGACGCACCCATCAATCGATTCATCCTGCTGGATCACATGGATTGGCTTAGTGACTACTACTTCCCATGGCTGGAGTCAGAGTGGCAAGCGATCCTGTTGCGTGCTGCTCCTGGTACTCGAATTCTGTGGCGATCAGGTGGATTGCGGACGGACTTTATCGATAATGTTATGGTGAAGAAGAACGGCGAATCGGTTCGCTTAAACGAACTCTTGCAGTACAAAACGGAACTTGCCAATAAACTGCATCAGCTGGATCGGGTCCACACGTACGGCAGTTGCTGCATAGCAGATCTAGTCGCTTAATCCTGTCGTTTTAGCACAGTCTTATCACACTACTTTCCTCTCCAAATTATCACACTACTTTCCTCTCCAAGTACCAATTCGCAGTACATAGCATGGTTCATCTCCCGATAGGTTTTCGTTTTGCAGGTGTGTCCGCTGGTATCAAAAGCAAATCGGGTGCGAAAGACGTGACGTTGATCGTTTCGGATATTCCGTGCGTTGCTGCGGGGGTCTACACGACCAATCAGGTCGTCGCTGCTCCCGTTGTTTTGTCGCGATCCAGAACGCCTTCGAACACAGTTCGAGGCATCGTGGTAAATAGTGGCAATGCAAACGCTTGCACCGGTGCGCAAGGAAGCAAGGATGCAATGGCGATGACTGAACTGGCGGCAAAGGCGATCGACCCAAAAGGTGGGCTGCGGGGGGAGCAGTTCGTAGTGATGAGCACTGGGGTGATTGGTCGCTTTCTGCCAATGCAAAAAGTCGCATTGGGCATTGAGCTTGCTGCGAAAGAGTTAGCCGCTTCCGAATCTGGATTCCTTAATGCATGCGATGGCATTCTCACAACTGATATCGCACGGAAAGTTTCGGAGCGCACCTTTGAATTGGGCAATAGAACGACGCACATCGTTGGGATGTGCAAAGGGGCAGGAATGATTGGCCCAAAGATGGCGACAATGCTTGCCATCATCATTACAGATGCACCGCTTGAGCCAGCGGAGGCACAGCGTTTGTTGCAGGCAGCCGCGAACAAATCATTCAATTGCATCAGCGTCGAAGGACACATGAGCACCAATGATTCATTGGTACTTCTGGCGGCACAGCCAAGTCCACAATCTCCGTCCCTCTCAGGCGAGCAATTAGATCGATTCGCCTCAGAGTTGACTTCGTTGGCGATTGAGCTTGCGAAAAAAATTCCCGATGATGGCGAAGGGGCAACGCACCTGATTGAGATTTCCATTCATGGAGCGAATACCGATGCGGACGCAGATGCTATTGCGAGGAACATCGCATTAAGTAACCTAGTGAAAACAGCAATCACTGGCGGAGATCCGAATTGGGGTAGAATCGTCTCAGCGGCAGGATTTGCGGGTGTTCCGTTGAGGCCAGATTTGACGGCTCTCAGGATCAACGACCTGCCACTATTCGATAAAGGGGAACCGCTCCCGTTTGATGCATCGACCGTCAGCAACTCGATCAAGGGCAGTAAGCTCACTCGGATTGACCTGAAGGTCGGCCTCGGACCTGGGCAAGCGATGCACTGGACCACCGATCTCAATACCGAGTACGTTCGATTCAATTCCGAATACACGACGTAGTTTCAGCTATCAATCTAGAAACTCTTTAGTCGATCATTTTGCCGTTGGGAGCCACTTGTCGACGCCATGCTGCGTGGAAGGTGGATGATGTCACCCTTGCAGGTTTGGCGCAAGCTCCAATTTGGGTATGGTTCAATGGCTGGCCCCTAGCCTAGAGTCCGTTCTGTAAGACATTCTTTCTCTCGCCGCGACAAGTTTTTTGGAATTAGTTTTTTGTATTTAACAGAGAGCGTACAGAGACCTTTACTGATGGCTGCATTTTGGCGACAATCTTGGGTTTTGCAATTATCCTGGCGAAGTAGTACTGTCTGCTTGCGCTTGAGAACCTTGGATCATTGAGAAAGCCAATTTATGTCGGACGCAGAAGTCATGGGAGAAGTCGACCCTTCGGTGTTGGCTGCATCCGGTCAAGTACCAGCAGAGATGGATTTAGACCCAGCGGAAACGGGAGAATGGCTAGGGTCGCTGGACTACGTTCTAAAGAGTAAAGGTGAAGAACGCGTTCGCTACTTGGTAAAGGCTCTGGAAAATCGCGCTCGCCAAGAAGGGGTTGAAATCCCCATCGAGACCACGACACCCTACGTCAATTCGATCCCAGTCAAAAAGCAGCCAGCGTATCCGGGCAATCGAGAAACCGAACGCCGTATCAAGAGTATCATTCGTTGGAATGCGATGGCAATGGTGGTGCGTGCCAACAAAACTACCGATGGGCATGGAGGATTGATTGGTGGAGGTGTCGGTGGACACATCAGCACGTTTGCGAGTAGTGCAACACTCTACGAAGTCGCGTTCAATCATTTCTTCCGAGGACGCGGCGAGTCAGGATACGACGGAGATATCATTTACTTCCAAGGTCACGCATCGCCTGGGATGTACTCGCGAGCGTTTTTGGAAGGGAGATTGACTGAAACAAAGCTTGAGAACTTTCGACAAGAGCTTCAGCCCGAAGGTGGATTGAGCAGCTATCCACACCCTTGGTTAATGCCAGATTTTTGGGAGTACCCAACCGTCTCGATGGGGCTTGGTCCCATCATGGCGATTTATCAAGCTCGATTTAATGAGTACTTGAAGGATCGCGGATTGAAGGACACGACGGGACAAAAAGTATGGGCGTTCTTGGGTGACGGTGAATGCGATGAGCCCGAAACTCTCGGTGCGATTACGCTCGCTTCGCGTGAGAAACTCGACAACCTGATCTTTGTTGTTAATTGCAATCTGCAACGCTTAGACGGACCGGTGCGAGGAAACGGCAAGATCATTCAAGAGCTTGAAGCGATCTTCCGCGGAGCGGGTTGGAATGTGATCAAGGTGGTCTGGGGAAGCGATTGGGATGCACTTCTTGAGAAAGATGAATCCGGTTTGTTGGCCCAACGCATGACCGAAGTCGTCGATGGACAATATCAAAAATACGTTGGTATGGGCGGCGCCTATATTCGCCAACACTTCTTCGGAAAGTATCCAGAGCTGCTGAAGCTGGTCGAAAACTATTCCGACGAGCGGCTCGAGAAGATGAAACGCGGCGGCCATGACCCAGAAAAAGTTTACGCCGCATACAAAGCAGCAGTCGAACACAAAGGTCAGCCCACGGTGATCTTGGCCAAGACGATCAAAGGTTATGGACTAGGTGAGGCAGGTGAAAGCAAGAACATCGCCCACAATCAAAAGAAGATGAATGAGAAAGAACTGCTGGAGTTCCGCAGTCGATTTGGCATTCCGATCTCTGATGAAGAGGTAGGTAATGCTCCATTCTACAAGCCTCCCGTAACGAGCACTGAGATCAAGTACCTGAAGGAAAGACGTGCAACATTGGGTGGCCCTGTACCAAGCCGTCCAATTACTCATCCGACATTGGAAGTCCCGACGATCGAGGACTACAAGAAGTTCATGCAAACCCAGTACGAAGGAAAACCAATAAGCACAACGAATGGTTTTGTCCGGTTGTTGGGACGACTTGTAAAGGACAAGAAGATCGGTTCAAACATTGTTCCGATCGTTCCTGACGAGTCTCGAACTTTCGGTATGGAGGGTTTATTCCGAGAGATCGGAATCTATGCACACGCAGGGCAACTGTACGAGCCAATCGATCGCGCCGAGCTTTCGTACTATAAAGAAGCACGCGATGGGCAGATTCTCGAAGAGGGAATCACCGAAGCGGGCTCGATGAGCAGCTTCAATGCAGCCGGGACAGCTTACTCAGCCCACGGAATCAATATGATTCCTTTCTACATCTATTACTCGATGTTTGGCTTCCAGCGTGTTGGTGACTCCATTTGGGCTGCTGCCGACATGCGAGCCAAAGGCTTTTTGATTGGAGGTACCGCGGGCCGTACAACTCTCAACGGAGAGGGACTTCAGCACCAAGATGGTCACAGCCACCTCAATGCTATGGCCTTCCCAACGGTGCGTGCGTATGACCCAGCTTGGGCCTACGAGACGGCGGTCATTATCCTAGATGGAATGCGCCGATTGTACCAAGAGAACGAAGATGGAATCTATTACATCACCGTTCATAACGAAGACTATGAGATGCCAGCGATGCCAGACGGTGTCGAGGAAGGAATCATCCGGGGTATCTACAAGTATTCGTCGAAAGAGGCGACTGGATCGAAGGCTCGAGTGCAACTTTTTGGTAGCGGTGCGATTCTCCGCTACGCCCTCGATGCCCAAGCAATCTTGGCGGAAAAGTACAACATCTCAAGTGATGTTTGGAGTGTGACCAGCTATACACAATTGCGTCGCGACGCTCAATCGTGTGAACGATGGAATATGTTGCACCCCGATCAACCGGCCAAGAAGTCCTATATCGAGACGGTTTTGAATGGTGTAAACGGTCCTATCATCTCCGCAAGCGACAATGTACGTGCTGTAGGGGAACAGCTCTTGCCCTACTTGAGCCAAGATTACTATGTTTTAGGAACAGACGGTCTCGGTCGAAGCGAAACGCGAACGGCACTTCGACGACATTTCGAAGTCGATGCGGCATCGATCACCATTGCTGCACTTTATCGTTTGAGCAAGACCGGTGTCGTTTCGACAAGCACTGTTGCACAAGCGATCAAGGACTTGGGATTCGATTCCGAGAAGCCAAACCCATTGTTCACTTAAGATTCAAAGTTCACGTATAGATTCAGAGTGTTGCAGGACGCGAGATTTTTATGTGTCCTGCTCCGAGGGATGTCCCTCATTGAACCGAATAGCAACCCACTTTAGAGCCAGCATAATCAGCATAATGTCAACAGAAATCAAGCTTCCATCGTTGGGCGAAGGTATTGAATCGGGCGATGTTCTCGAAATCTTGGTCAAGGTAGGGGATGTCGTCAAAAAAGAGCAGTCATTGGTCGAAATGGAAACCGACAAAGCGACGGTCTCCGTCCCGTCGCCGGCGGCGGGAAAAATATTGAGCATCGCTGTCAAGGAAGGGCAGACGGTTCCGATCGGCGGCGTGATCGCCATCATCGAAGCGGTAGGTGGAGCTGCTCCTGCTGCGGCTCCCAAACCGGCCGCGCCTGTTACGCCGCCACCCGCCCCTGCTGCAGTGGCTCCAGTGGCCCAAGCCGTAGTGCCACCGCCACCAAAAGCCGAGCCCGTTCGTGTAGCTCCGGTTCCAGTGGCGGCACCCTTGGTTGTACCGCCAGCTCCGGCGCAGCCTGTTGTTCAAAGTGCTGCTCCTGCAGCGGACGCAGGGACTCCTTTTGCGGATGACGTAATTCCTGCGGGGCCAGCCGTGCGCAGATTTGCTCGTGAAGTTGGTGTCGACCTAGCTTCCGTTACGGGGACTGGCGAGAGCGGACGGATTACGCGAGAAGACGTGCTGACCGTCGTACGAACGGCGAACCAAACCGCGCGAACTCCGGCCGCCGTAGCAGCACCTTCTCCAGTGCCTCACTCGCCAAGTGACAAAGGGAGTGGCAAAGGCCAAGCATCCCTTCCTGGAGTGGTATCCAACGACGACTACGGTCCGATTCGTGTGGATCGAATGACCAAAATTCGAAAGACGATTGCCGCTCAAATGCACCGCTCTTGGGAGAACGTTCCTCGCGTGGTCAACTTTGACGATGCCGACGTGACCGAACTAGAAGCGTTCCGTCAAACGAGCAAAGATGATTATGCAGTTCGCGGTATCAAACTGACCACGATGCCCTTTTTGATCAAAGCCGTCGCAACCGCTTTGAAGCATCATCCATCGTTGAATGCCAACATCGACATGGAGAACGAGCAAATCATCTACAAGGATTATGTCAACTTGGGAATTGCGATCGATAGCGAGAGGGGACTGGTGGTTCCGACGCTAAAGAATGCTGACAAGATGTCGATACCAGACATCGCGTATGGTCTATCCGACTTGGCGACACGAGTTCGCAACAATGATTTCGCGGTAAGCGATCTTCGCGGTGGGACCTTTACGATCAGCAATCTCGGCGCGATTGGTGGAACGTATTCAACCCCAATCGTCAATGTACCTGAGGTGGCAATTCTACTTGTTGGACGATCCCGAAAGCTCCCTGTGGTCATGGATGACGATAGCATCAAGCCACGCTTGATGATGCCTTTGAGTTTGGCATATGACCATCGATTGGTGGATGGTGCTACTGCGGCTCGTTTCCTCAACGACATCATCGCGTATTTGGAAGCTCCTAGCCGCCTGTTGCTCGCGATCTAGAAGGTCAGCTATCCCGTCATAAATGCCAGATCGTCATTAGAGGATCTGGCATTAGGTGCTAACGGTTCTTGCTGGATTGTGGAACCGAAGCGATGTGAGGTGATTGTTCGTCGCTTACGGCAACGGCAAGCCAGCCATCGCGCATCTCAAGCTGCGAAACAGCAAGGCCAGCGGCACGTTTGTCTTTCAGAAGGAAGTCTGCGGTCACCGGAATCGAGTCGCGATTCGCGAGGACTTTGGCAAAGATCATTCGCAAAGCGAGCTTATCTTTTTGTCCAAGTTTGTATCCATCTACACTGATGACGCCATCCCGTTCCAATCGAGCATCAAGTCCCTTTGCCGACGGGCTGTATGCCGTCCGGATCGTAAAGTTTTTCAGGTGAACTCGCCCAGGTTGTTCGAGGGAGTCGATCCTGAGAGTCAACCACAACTGTCCTTTCTCAAATTCCACCGTAATTGGGTTGTTCGGGTGAAATCGAACAGTGACGTCGTCGCCTTGTTCGACTCCGATCGATTGCTTTGGTTGCTTGAGGATATCGGCGATCTGATCTGCAAGTTCCTGCGCGGTCCAATCGCGGTCCGAGCGAACCACTTGGCATGCTGCGTTGTTCAGTGCTGATTGATGAATCTGAATTGAAACAAGACTGTCACTAGGTGCGAGCGGTCGAGGAGAATGTGCGGATGTTTGATCTTCACTCGCGACTCGATACCGAACAATCAGTCGTGAGTCCGTGGATTGCATGTCCACGATCATCGGATGTAGATCGAGGCCCATGAGAGGCCCGATGACCCGTTGTTCGAGTTGGTCTTGAGAGGCTTGGAGTTTGTTCTGTAGCTGGGCATCGAACTCTTTGTCTGTCTCTTTAGCGATTGTCGAATGAGTAATTCGCCTTGCAATGGGTCTTGATTCGACAAATTCTTGGTGGGCGATGCTTCGGATGATAGAGCCAACGAATGGCAGTTCATCCCAGTCTGTTGAGAATTTACGAAGAGCATCACTTGAACGAACGGTAGCAGGTATACCGTCCACTTGGAAACCGGAAGGTTCGATTCTGACTTCGCGTGCGGCTTCAACGTGTGCTTTTGAAGAGTTGTAGAATGTGGCACCATTCCGACTGGAACGAGTATCGCTATTGATGTTACCGTTCAGACTAATGGATACGCGCCATGCCTTTGGATCTGGCTCAAAATTGATCTTGAGTTGAGTTGCGATTTGACTTGCACCACGCGTCTGCGCACCGAGAATCGTCTGTCGGACGGGTTTTTGTGTCACTTTCTGTTGTGGTAACATTCGATTCACAAAATCTTCGGAGACCGCGATCCGAATATTCGCGTTGCGATAATGCGAATTGATTGCGTTGCTAATTGCCACTTGCGCCGGGTGCTCGGAGAATCGAAGGCACTGCATGGCTTCGGACAAACTACGGCTGCATCGATGCGTTGGGGCTGCTTCTAGTGTTTCAATGTCATCGAGCAGTCTCATATAGTCCACTGGCCCGATTGCCAAAGGATGTAGTAGGTCTGCAAGTTGTCCCACCTCCGGTGATGTCAGTATGCGTTTCTGAGAATCCCGGACGTTTGTCAACATGACTCTTGTCAGAAGCGTTCTCGCTGTTTCCACTTGGGATTCTGATCCATCCAACCCTTGCTGGGTCATTGTCCTGATTCGATCGAGCAACAAATAGTTCTTCCAGTTTTCGAGGTCTCCCGTCTTCGACAGTTCTCGTTCCAGAATGTCGAGCTTTTCAAGAAGGGATTCGTTGCTCAGTTGATGTTTTCGATAGGAGCTTACATTCTTGCCCTCGGAAACGCACAGATGAATAGTAGACCAAACTGCCCCACGTCGCTCTATGGAATAAGCAACCCTTGCGACAACAGAAGCCAATTCGGGTGCTTCTGCCATCTGGGATTGAGATAGGACTGTTCCTTCCAGTGCGAGCGACCTAATCGCTTCGATACCGGCTCGCGAATTTTCCGATCTTAACTCCTCCTGCGAGATGGATTCCATCGCGGTCGATACATTATTTAGCCATTCGACGACTGCTTTATTTCTCTCGCTATTCGCTTTGTCAAAGGCTTCATTGAGCTGATCGCGAAGTTGAATCGAATGAGGCCAGGTGCGCCGAGCCACCTGAATCGAGGGGGACTCAACTTCAGCAGTTACAATTCCAGCCTTGGTGGAGTCATCGATGCGAGTTGCCGAAACAAGCGAGGCATTGGTTTGAATCTGTTGTGCGGAATCCTCGGCTAGCCGGTTTGGGCTTCTACCGTAGGTAGCTTCCTCATTGGAGATAGTACCACGCATGGGTGCGAGGAGCTTGACTCCTGCTGGCGGTTCCATGAGTGTAATGGAATGGCCTCCGCTCGACCGGTAATCTTTCCATGATGAACCTTGCAAGATTTGGTCAAGCGGTTCAATATCCAGCGGAAGATCTTCGGTTGCAATGTTGGAATTTACTTTTCCAACCGTGGATGCGGCCGTCAGAACTGCCGTTCTAGGATCTCGAAACTGACGCATTCGTTTCGATTCCGCAAAATTGCTGCTAACGTAAAAAATGAGAATCAAGCATATTGCGATAAGAATCGCATAGGCCCAACCCCGTGCAGCTCGAGTCGTCTCTCGTACCATCCCTGGTCCCTCTGATCAACCCATTGGGTTCCGACGTGTTCCAACATTGACGGCCGTGACGAATCAACCTGCCCCTTCGAGGCAAAACATGACACGACATCGACTCCACTGCTTCGTTTTCGGTCGTCCGGGCTGTCTATATGTAATGCCATCTCTAGGAAATGATGATAGTCCCTATCGTGGCCGTTCCTGTTGTTACGCTTGGAGAATGGATGAGGATTTGCTGCAGATTGACCACTGGGAAGAACGGGAGAGATGGGGCAACTTTTCTTTCGATTTGTTGGTAGGATCTAGCGGGACATTTTGTGGTGTACCGTGTTTAAATGGTCATCCGATCCCGACTGAGCAACTTTTTGATTTAGAAATTTGTTTGTTCCGATACTCCTGGAGGTGAAATCATGCGTTTGAAGTGGTCACGTTTTTTGCTTGCTGCAGGGCTCGGCGCTGCACCGTTCTTTGCTATCAATTGCCCGGCTGCATTTGGAGTTACCGAAGTCACGGCTCCAGAAATTATGCTTGAAGAAGATGACGATGATGATGACGACGAAGACGTCAAGCAAAAACACAAAAAACACGCAAAACACAAAAAGACGAACAAAGTACATAAGAAGCCAGATCGTGATAGCGAATCGCATTTCAAGCACGACAGAGGTTCGATGCCAGCGTTCTCATTTCGTGGTCCACCGCGATTCCCCAAACACCAGTTCGCGCCTGAGGGGCATCCGTTCCCTGGATCGTTCAGAAAACCAGAGAGCCACAGCACAAGCCGCGAGGATAGCGTTTCGGAAGACGAAAGGCGATTTCGCGAAGAACAATTGGAGTTGCTACGAAACATTAGCCGGTCGCTGAAATCGATTGAGGGCCAAATGAGAACTGAACGACAGGGCTCGTTCGCCAGAGGAATGCCTTTGCATTTTGGTCAACAGCCTGGCTTTCAGGGGCCTCAACTTTTTTCTCCTCCACGAATTCAAGGACCGAATTGGTTTCACCGTCCAGAAGAAGGACCGCGACCTGAAGGCGGACCGCGACTTGAGGGTGGACCACGACCTGAGGGTGGACCACGACCTGAGGGTGGACCACGACCTGAGGGTGGACCACGACCTG
>JAJTID010000095.1 GCA_021300155.1 Pirellula sp. | reverse complement strand
TGTTACGGGCCGAATTGTGGTCGTATTTTTGGCCGAATTGAGACGGTAGAGATTTAGCCCTCTTTTCGGTGTGTTGGCCGAATTGTTGCGAATTTTGGAGCGGACCAATACGATGTCGCGGGCCGAGTCGACTTTCGTGAGACCAGTGCTTGTTGGCTGAATTACGGTCGTAGTCGGACCAACCATGTTCGTCGATTCCAGAGCCAAACGATTCTATGTGTGTTCGACCGCACCTACGTAAAAAAAGTGCGATCGCTCGATTCGAACGACCGCACTTCATGCGTCTTTTTGCGATGTGTATTCTATCCGCCGCGGATCCTATTCGCCTGCCGAGTGGGACGAAGGTGTACGACGGCCAAGTTCGCGCGAGTACTCCATTAACCACTTCTCTAAGATGCCCACGGCCGGTAGGAAGTCATACCCCTGGATCATCATCAGGTCGATATTGTTGTAGTTCTCCTTGCAACAGAAACAATGAGCTAAATTATTGCTCGGGTTTACTGTCGCGCGAAGCTCTTTGCAGTTGGGACACTGAAACCGAAAGTAACCATCGCTCTGCTTCGCAATCGGACCGAAATTGCCCAGCCGCTGAATCGTTAACTTCATCGGCAGCTCGTTGCGTATCCGCCAAAGTAACTCTTTCGTGATCATTTTGTAAAGTCCTGAGTCTTGAGTTATGAGTCGTTATGAGTCTTGAGGAAAAACCCTCGCGCCGAAGTGGAGCGAAGAGAAGTTTGGTGTCAGATGTTTGACCTGACGCCTAACGCCTTTTGCCTAAGGCCTGTTCCTAGAAATCCTTCAGGTCGACTTGGTGTTGCCAGTGCGGCTGCATCAAGACGCGATTGATAATGTCGATGTCGATCGTTCGACCGTTGGCAGCTCGAACGGCTTCGAGCATTGCGGACAAACACAGATTGCGACACCGACGAAGAACGCCATCTGCCGAGCGAATAATGAGCTCCGTCGCGCCGGTTGTAAATGTTCCATGCGCCAACCCAAGGCGATCCAGTTCGCGATGGATGAACTCACGTACCACGTCATCATGCAACCGCTTGGTTACGACCGAGTAGGTAACTCGGCTCTTGATATCCTGATTGACGGCCAAGTCCAGATTCGAAAGCAACTCCAATTGGCCGATCAGAATGAGATTGTGGTTCTTGGGGAAATCTTCAAGCAATAGCCTGTTGTTGATCGAAGCGCGTTTTGATCCGGAGTACTACGGTACACCACCGATTCCAATAGATCTCAGAGGAAGAAGGTTTGCAGCGATACTGCGAATGCGGCAATTGGCGAGAGAAGGTGGTCTTGAAAGGCTTTCGCAAGATGTTCAAGCGTGAGCTTCGCTGGATTGTCCGATTCCATTTGAGGAGGTTGGCACAACGCTACGAGGGCTGTTCGAACGGAGCCCTGAGCGCTGCGAAATCTTCGCCAGATATGATAGGTGCATGAATACCCTAAGCCGCAATTGAGATTTCGGAAAGCTTGGAGCTTATTCCCTGAGTTGAGGGAATCGTCAACTGCGAGACCAGTCAGCATACGAAGGACCGCGATTGGTCCACCATTGAGTTGAGCGAACGGTCTCGAAGAAGGGCGGGGTAAAGACGGGTTACGACAAGCAGGAAAGATAGGCGGGCTGCAGGGGCTGGTTGCGAGGAGCAGCTTTCTGGCCGAATTGTCGATGTAATAAAAGGTTCCAATTGCGATAGCAACTCGGCCTAAAAGATGCGGGTTCTGCGACCACAACGCGGAGTGTAACAGCCCAACAGTACTCCTTGGG
This sequence comes from Pirellula sp., assembly GCA_021300155.1. Taxonomy (GTDB): domain Bacteria; phylum Planctomycetota; class Planctomycetia; order Pirellulales; family Pirellulaceae; genus JBKCUI01. Next base: position 4,345 of record JAJTID010000095.1, on the reverse strand, counting down.
GCCTGCCCCAAACCCCGGGATTTTTGAGGTATAGACCCGGAATTTCATCTTGATCCGATTGTTCTCTTGAGTCTAATGGTTCCCGCTCGGTCAAACAGAACAAGGCTCGGTGGGGACACAACCTTGCTAGGGGTAACCGAACCGATGGGCTTACCCCAGGCTACCAGGCTAGATGAATGCCGTCCCTTTAGGACTCCCGCGTCGCTTCGCGACCAAACTCAATGGTAAGAGGACATGTCTACGGCATGCGACATATGGACAACGTACCGGTTACCGATTGGACTCTTGCAGCAGAACCGTGGTTCAAATCCGTGACTGCTATGAAAGATACCGAACCAGCCAAGTAGAATTAGCTTTGCCGCACAGAACCTACGAGTACGAATAGAACCATGAATATGCGATACCTTTCGATACGGAAATTTTTGTCAACGATTTCGCTCGTGACGATGGCGTTGATCGCCTGCTGCAGTCAAATCGTAGCGCAGGAGAGTTCAGCCAAACGGCCGAACATCGTCTTTGTTTTTTCCGATGACCATGCTTATCAAGCGATCGGTGCTTATGGATCAAAGTTGGTGGAAACACCAAACCTCGATGGCTTGGCACGATCAGGGATGCGATTTGATCGTTGCCTCGTGACCAACTCCATTTGCGGCCCGAGTCGAGCCACGATCTTGACAGGCAAGTACTCGCACAAGAATGGCTTCTTGACCAACAACTATGGCGTTTTCGACGGTTCGCAAACGACCATGCCCAAACTGTTACAGTCCGCAGGTTACCAAACGGCGATGGTTGGCAAGTGGCATTTGGTCAGCGATCCGACGGGCTTCGACTATTGGAACATCTTGCCCGGCCAAGGTGCGTATTACAATCCGCCGATGAATGAAATGGGAAACAAAGTCACTTACCCAGGCTATACTTCTGACATCATTACCGATCTGTCATTGAAGTGGTTGAAGGAACGGGATACGGAAAAACCATTCTTATTGATGTGCCAACACAAAGCTCCGCACCGAAATTGGCAGCCAAACTTGAAGTATCTCGGGCATGATAACGATCGCAGTTATCCTGAACCAGCGACACTGTTCGACGACTATGCAGGGCGCGGAAAAGCGGAACTCGAACAAGAGATGACTATCGTAAAGACAATGTCGCGCGATGATCTAAAGCTGGTAGAACCCAAGGGGCTGACTCCGGATCAACTAGAAAAATGGAACGCCTATTACCAACCCCGCAACAAAGCGTTCGAGAAACTTGGTCTTACCGGCAAGGACCTTGTTCGCTGGAAATACAATCGCTACATGCACGATTATTTAGCTTGCACCAAGAGCGTGGACGAGAGCGTCGGCCGGATCGTAACCTTTCTCAAAGAGAACGGTCTCGAAGAAAATACGTTGATCGTCTACGCATCCGATCAAGGATTCTATTTGGGCGAACATGGTTGGTTTGACAAACGATGGATCTTCGAAGAGTCGTTGCGAACGCCTTTGATCGTCAAATGGCCGAGCGTTGTCAAGCCAGGGGCAATCAATGCCAACATCGTATCCAACGTCGACTTTGCAGAAACGTTTTTGGAAGCTGCTGGACTCCCAATCCCTGGCGACATGCAAGGGAAAAGTTTGATGCCACTCTTGCGAGGCGAATCACCGACCGATTGGCGTAAGAGTTTTTACTACCACTACTACGAGTTCCCAGGGGCACATAGTGTGCGTAAGCATTTCGGGGTTGTGACCGACCGCTACAAATTGGTCCGCTTTTATGGTGATGACGTCAACTATTCAGAGCTATTTGATTTGAAGACCGATCCGCAAGAAATGAAGAGCGTACATGATGCACCGGAGTATGCTCAAACTCGGAAAGAACTCGAAACAGAACTAATTCGATTACGTAAGGAACTTGAGGTCACCGAGCAGGATCCCGTCGAGGCTAGACGCGGAGGCAAAAACGGCGCCAAGAAGTAGCTGGCTGTAAAGCTGCCTGCCTAGAATCCAAAATTCACTTGACGAAACGCTCAAGTATTCTATACTCCAAAGACGATCAATCATTCGGTTGATCGATGGATTTATCAAGTAAGGTGTCGCGTGAGCCCAAACGACGAGGAAGAGCCTGAGTGTACGGGCGAAAAGCATGGAAGTGTTGTTTCTGCGGTACAACCTGCTGACGAAAAGATTTGCGCACGAGCCGCGGGCATATTCCGCGCGCTCGGCGACTTGAGTCGACTTCGCCTGCTTTCGCTGTTGGCACAACGCGAGATGTGCGTTACGGAACTGACCGAGTGCCTTGAAGACAATTTAGCTGCGATATCGCAGCGTCTGAAATTACTGCGATCGGAACGTATCGTCTCAACGCGGCGGCAAGGTAAGCACATCTTTTATCGATTGGCAGATAGCCATGTCGCCCATTTGATCGCCAATGGACTAGCTCATGGCGAAGAGCCTGACGAGCAGCCTTAGATTTTTTGAACCACCCATTTTTTTCAGGAGAGAACCATGAGCCATACCCACGAAAACCACACGCACGTACACGGCGCACAGTGTGGACACACCGCTATCAAGCACGGTGACCACGTCGACTTTCTACACGACGGCCATTTGCATCATCAAACAAGTGCAGGTGTTGTCGAAGAGCACACGCTCGAAGTGACCAACACCAACCCAGCCAGTTGTACCGGCGGACATGCTTGCGCCGGCCACGCTGCAGACCACGTTCACGGACCAGGTTGTGGACATGAAGCGGTCCCACACGGTGACCATGTCGATTACTTGGTAGATGGGCATCTCCATCACCAACACGATGGGCATTGCGATAATCACGGCCCTGTGAGTCTCGCATAGCGCCTAGTATCGTTCGATCGACGCACCAGAGACTTTACAGAGACTTCGTCAGACTTTACAGAGACTTCGTCGTGCAAAACAGGCCCATGGCTACGCGAGGTGAGGGTGTTTTTATCGACCCCACCTCCTTCGCTACTTCTCCTTAGGCTTTGTTTTTTTCGGCTTTGTCTTCGTGCCCCCTGGATAAGCTGGGATTTGGAGTTCATTACGTTTCAAGGCAACTAACGTCGTGCTGCACCCGAGTTCCTTGGCTAACTCCGCATCCGACACGACTCCCATCTTCTTGATGACCTGTTCGGTCCAATTCAATTGACGACGTCGGAATACAGGGATTCCTAAACTCGCTCGTTTTTCAGCAATGAATTGATACGAAAGTCCCAAATCCATGGCTAGTTCGTCGTCCGGGATGGTCCCTAGTCGCTTTAAATCCGATTTCTTCCATACATAGGGACCTCCTTGTTTGAAGGGAGGAATCCCCAGCTCGTTGCGTTTGTTACGAACGAACGTCGGAGAAACACCGAACCGTTTTGCCAATTCTCGGTCATCGACCGTGCCCAATGCGCGAAGCTCTTCTTTTGACCATTGGCGGGTGTTTCGTTTGCATTGAGGGATTCCCAAGGACTCGCGTTTGGCACTGACCGTCGATTGCGGATATCCCCATTGCCTAGCCAGATGTTGATCGGGCTCTTTGCCTAAGAGTTCGATCTTGTCCTTGGTCCATCGGACTGTTGCTTTGCGGTCATAAGGTGCGATGCAGAGCGTCTGCCGACGATGCTTGACCTGCGTGGATGGAATATTGAATCGTCTTGCAACATCACCGTCGGATATGGTTCCCAACAAAGCTTCTTCTTCTTTTGTCCACGCGTGAAGCAAGGGTTTTTGATATTCAGCCAGAGGGATCCCGTGCAATGCTCGGTAAATTTGAATATGAGCACGCGAAACACCGAACTGGTCCGACAACTGCTTATCAGGGATCTTTCCGATCATACTCCGAACATGGCTTGGGAAATCGGGCTCTGGGTCCATGGCCGTTTTGCCAAAAGGCGGGATCCCTAGCGAAATGCGCTTCACCTTCACGCAAATAAAGGACACCCCGTATTCGCGCGCAATCGCACCATCGGGGAGTTCTCCAAGCTGGTTTAGCATTCCAGTCGTCCACTCCAACTCGGCGCCGGGTCTGAACGGATCTATCCCTAATGACTTTCGATGTCGCGTGACCGTGCCTGAACTCACCCCCCAAAGTTGCGCCAAGCGAGTATCCGGTACCGTTCCGAGCTTTGCCATGCGTGCTTCGGTCATGACCAACTTTTTCGAGATGTGCTGCGATGGTGGAGGGAGTGGAGCTGTTTTGAAAGCTGGAATTCCCAGCTCTGCTCGCCGCTGTCGAATAAAATACCTCTTGATCCCAAGCAGTTTAGCTAAGTCCGTATCGGCCATCGTTCCCAATTGCTTGTCGATCGATTTGCTCCATTTCGGCGCTTCCGCTATATCCCGATACGTGGACGCGATCCCTA
>JAJTID010000177.1 GCA_021300155.1 Pirellula sp. | reverse complement strand
GTTACTTCCCAGTCAGTGTTGGTTTGAGCTAATCCGGCACATTGACCGCTCCCGACTTGTGTAACGAGGCCGAATCGAGTTCACTTGCGTTACGGCTGACGTCATCGTCTACCAAGGCTCAGCCTGCAAATTGCAGACTGCTTGGTCGACTACACGGCGAACGAACACTTACCATGGTTAGTACCTTTCAACTAACGAGAATAGCCAGGCTGGCTGGCAACCGAATCCACACTGAAATCCGATAACATATAAAAGTTTAGATTCTGCGTCGTTGTTCTAGGGACGAATGCGGGCTGGACTACGGGTGATTGCCCGATCTATGGTGGGTGGCTTAGTCATTGCAAACCAACATGTTGCAACCGTTCCACTGCATCGGTTAGACTAATTTCCGGAGAGCGGGAAGTGTGGAATCCGCACACACGCTTGACAGCGGTTGGAAGCAACGGCAAACCGACATAGCCCAACGCACAATCTATCCCTCCGTTCCGCTTCACTCCAGTTGGGATAGATTGTTATTCTTTATCCGACTGAAGATTCAATATATGCCTAAACTGCCTCCGATGGATGGTCAGTACAATGTACCTGCTGATCCCAACGAACCGTATACCTACTACCAGTCCGTTCCAAAACTACCGCCGCAAAAGTCGTTCTATCGGGAGTCAAACGAGCTAGCTTCTGTTTTACGCAATGAGATTGCAGACTTTCTGAGCCGACACTGCATCCCCGAGTTCAATGAGATTCTATCTCCCGTGTTTGGCAATTACGCAATCGGCGAATCTCCGTCAGATCGAACAATGTGCTTTAACATCGGTGACCTAAACGCCTTCGTACCCGAACTTGTTTTGACTCTTCAGAAACGTGTGCTTACACGGTATCCGCTTTGGCGCCTGGTTGCCCAATTCGAAGAATTGGCGATTGGCGTTTACCCTGACGGCGTTTGGTTTGACGACAACATTGTCATGGGATCATTCACTAGCGATCATCCTGTCTATCGAGCTTGGTTCGACAAAGCCCGTGAATATCGCGAGTCTCGATTTGGAGCGCTAGCGCGTCAGCTTGACTTTGCGTGTCGAAAAATCCCAGAAGCAATTGTGAATATGGCCGACAATCCTTATTGCCTTAGTCGTTCAGATATCGACGCAGGCTCTCGGGGTCGCACGACGGTTCGGCTATTGCAGGAATACTCATGGGTTGGTACCGGGTTAGCGAGAAAAGAACTCCAAGACTACTTACACGCAATCGGGAAATTCCTGACAGCTATTCCAATATTTTTTGCTAATGGCTATTCGCATCAGCGATGAAGATGTCTGGCATTGCCGGTAGTTTCAGATAGGTCAAGACGAAAATGCAGCAGCAAAATCCACAGCGATATTTGCGGTTCATAACGTGCGTTGGTACACTCGAACACTCGTATCAATCGAATCGAAGCTTCCTCTTCACAATCGAATTTAAGGAATGGTGGGCTATGCGAGCTATCAAGAATCGTTTCGTTATGGCTGCGTTTGTTTTACTTGCAGGAACATCGCAAATGTGTCTCGGACTTTCACAAGAGGACATTGATACCGATTGGATCAAATCGGTCGGTACGTCGAATGACATCGAATCCATTCTGGAAGACACCAAAGAACAGCTTGTGGATTTAGATTTAGGCGAAGACGAAATCGGAGCCCTGATGAAGGATGTTGACAAGAAACTGACGGAACAGTCGAAGAATGCGTCCCAAATTATGAGGTTGGAAGTTCGCATAGGCATTTCCAACGGCGTAAATGGAAAAAAGCGAACGGTACTCGTCGAAGGTAGCTCTGGCAACCTCCCTCCAAACGTCGGTCGACCTAGAACTCCGCAAATTCCTGCTAATCCTGGACTCGAAGCAATGAAGCAGCTTCAAGAGTCAATGCACCGATCGATGCAAAGACATCAGGCATTTGGAAATCAATTTCCTGGAAGCGTTCGGTCCTATTCCATTGGTGCCAAGTTAGCCGAATCGTCAGATCCTCGTGGAGTTCGGATCGATGGACTGAGTTCTGACAAGGATTCAAAGCTCGAGATTGGTGATATCGTAACGATGGCCAACGGATTTAAAGTAAAAGACGTGACCACATTGAACGAGCTCGTCGCCATCGCCGGCAGAACAGACCAGTCAATCGCGTTGACAGTCCTCCGAGAAGGTAAAGACGTAGTAGTGAACGTCACACCTACAAATTCTGGAATTGAACAAATTTCCGAGATTGGACCGCAAAGAGGGATGGGATTCGGGCCACCCACTCCCCCATTCCCACGTTCCATGGGACCGACAAACGATGCAAGGCAGCTCGAAAAACTTCAGTTGGAACTGCAAAAACTCAGAGATGCTGTTGATAAGCTTCAAACGGATAAACGCATTCCGCCAAAAGCATAGCCCAGATTGGGATGCCCGCGTATTTGAGTGAGGAGCGCGGATGTGCCCGGAATCTAAATTGCTGAGTCCATCGCGAAGCATAACGCTTCTAGTTGACGACAAGAGATTTGATGACTGCGCGACCTGCATTTAACCAATCTACCGCTAGGTCTTCCGTTACGTTGAATGAAACAGCTAGCATTCGATTGTCGAGCGAGGTTGCAACCATGATGTTGCGTATATTTGTATCACGAGCAGGGGATATAAACTCCATTTGAATCCACTCTCTTCCATGGTAATGCTGAAATCCGCTGAACCTCCAAGTGGCGTCTGGAATGGACTGTCGGATCGAAAAATCGAGTTGGTGGTGTAGTTCCTTCAACTTGTCTGGAAAGACAGAATCCGGAGAATGGTTCACGGCGATGTTGATGGTTCCTGATTCATTTGTGAACACTATTGCCGGTCGATTTTCGTTAGGGTACTTGGTCGTCCGCATTTCCTCAGACATTGGTACAAATCCCTCAGGAATCAATAGTTGCAAACGGCCGCCCAGAACTGAGTGAGGCTTTAGGAAAATTGAATCAACAACTTGTTCGACTATCTGCATGGTCATATCCTCATCTAATTGACTGCTTGTTTCAGTAACTCACTGAACCCTACAATGCAAACTGGCAATTCTGCTCATTTTGACGACTCCCAAATTGTTTGCCAGAGCGCGGATACTTGAGCACGAAGGCTGTGGATTTTCCCATGCGTTTCTCGATCCTTTCTGCAAAGCTAACCCGCAAATGGAAATTAAGTTGGAAATGAAACCAAATCGCAAGGTTCGGTTTCGGAGGTAATCACAACGTGATTGGGAAGCGTATTGAATTGGATTTGCAGCGAAGTACTCGACAGTTTCGTTG
>JAJTID010000075.1 GCA_021300155.1 Pirellula sp. | reverse complement strand
GCAGTTGCCTTGCGAATATTACCATACCGTCTTTACCGTCCCCCACACGTTGAATCGGCTCTTATTGGCCAACCAAAAGGAGTGCTATCTCCTCTTCTTTCACACCGCACAAAAGACACTCCTTCATGCGGCCAAGGAATCGTTCGGTTGCCAGCCAGGCATGATTCTGGCCTTGCACACTTGGGGCCAGCGGATGCTACCCCATATCCACATCCATGCCATCATGACAGCCGGTGGTGTATCGATCCAACCCAAGCCAACAACAGATCAAACACCGGTCGAACCGAAGCGTTGGATTCCGATCCCACCCGATGCACCCGAGATGATGAACGATGTGCTCGCACTGGAGTTTCGCAAACGATTCGTTCGCGGCTTGAAACTGCTTTACAAGAAAGGGCTCTTGGTCATGCCCGACGAGCGAGCGGGGACAACGGGAATCCAATCGCAATCAGAGTTCGACGAATGGTTGGATGAGATTGCATCGAAGCCTTGGGTGGTCGATGCGCAACGATCACTCAAGTACTTTCGCAACATCTACTTCCTTATCAAATACTGTGGCAACTATGTCATCGGCATCGCGATCTCCGACTACCGGATCGTGAGCGACGAGAACGGAATGGTGACGATCTCGTACAAGGATTACAAACGCAAGATCCGAACGACCGAGACGATGGAGGGAACGGAGTTCGTCCGGCGGTTCATGTTGCACATCGTCCCACGCGGTGTTCATCGCGTGCGCTATGGCGGGTTCTTTCATGGCAAAGGAAGGACTGCAAGACTCGATGAATGCCGTAAGCTACAGAACGAATACAACGACAAGAACCATATCCATTACTATTCGTCGCAGACACCCGACTCAACTCCGACTACTGGTGCAACGTTGGTGGCTACGTCACCCGAACCGAAGCGAGTTGAGCGGAATCTTCCAACGTGTTCGAGATGCAAGACACGAGAGATGGTATCGCTGGGCTTTCAAGATTCGCGAACCACACAAGCGATCATTGCGACGATACGACACGTAGTAGCATTGTATGCGGTGAGTTGGACAACGCTCGAGAACTGGAGCGAGTACTTTTTAAAGAACGTTCGGACGAAGAAGCGGCAAGAAGGAATCTTTCAATCGTGGTTCGACTTCGATCGCAAGGTTCCGATCGAAGTGGTTTATCAGTTGTCCGATAGTGTGACAAGGATCACGATCTGCCCGGAGTATCCAGCAATACTGCGGCACCAACTCCCCATCCCCGATTGGTGACGACTCCATGCATGGCGAGCAACATGACTCCAGACAATCTTCGAACATCAACATCACCCGAGACGCTAGCATTGGAAGATACGGCCTTAGCTCGAAAACCAGCTTGCGAATCAACTCGATGCGAGCAAAGCGACGAGGAAAACATCGAATACAACCTCAGTGCAACGGCTTGCAATGCGAGGATGGTTGGATGTTGGCGGATTGAAAACGCTTAAAAACTCTATGGTAAAAACGCAGGGAAAACGCTAATCCCTCGCGATCCAATGGCTGAGACAATTCCGAGGATCTCTACGCCTGCTTCGAACAGCCATTCATGCTCACTTCTGTTCTCTTAGATCAAGAATTTCCCAAATTGCGGATGGATCAAACAACGAGTGTGTAGTTAGCTTTTCCCGAGGAATATCGCTCACGCTCGGAACGTCTCCAAATCTTGTGATAATCAACTTCATTTCATTCCGATTGAGTCTAATAGCCTTTCCCTTGACATAAAACCACTCCATGTTCGGGGCAATTTCAATCAAATTCGGGATCGCTCCATCTAGAGGAGAGCCTCCGTGGTATTCGAGCTCTTCAATTGAGGCAAGAAATGGAATATCTTCATTCTCTCGAACAAGAAAAACCTTAAGGACTAGTCCATTTTGTACTGTCGAAAAAAACGTCTCGGTTCTAAGCCCTGGAGGCCACCTGTAAACAGAAACAATTCGGAAACCAAGAGTAAACACTGCCACAACGAATGTTGCAACAAAAAATGTTCGAAGCGAAATCTGTGGTTGTGGCATGATGCTACTTCTTTTCACTACAGTCGCATCCTGTCCCTGTTTCGCTTACAACCGGTGTATCAAAGGATACTCCAAAATTAGAATTCCTAACCGAGCCAAAGACATACCTAGGCGTTGAGACCGAGTAGCACCTTGAACCCAAAAGTGGATCAGGAAGGCAGAAAGAATATTCGTCCCAAGTCCAATGGCCAACTGATGTGGTTTGGTCCCACTCAATACATACGTTGAACTCACGCTTCGTTACTTTATTTCCGGTACAGCATGTAAGATCCGACTCTGGAAGTGACGCCCCGACTGTCTTGTTAACAGTTCTGGAAATATCTATTCCGACCTCGGGTGCAATTTCCCCGATTGAGACGCCTATTGTTACAGCATCTTCAATTCCAATTGAGACACCTGGCGTAAGTTGCCCGCACTTCTGATAGTGGTATACTCCTGTCCCATAGCATTTCTTTTTACGAACGACCGTTGTATACGGATCTAGTCCGAGAGCGTCCAAATAGAATAATGCACGATTATTCAAGAAGTGATATAGACCAATTCCCCCTTAAACCCAATCGGGTCTCGCCCAAGGAATCGACCGGTTTTCGGACTCATCCATCGTGCTCGGAAGTGGTACAGTCCAACCGTCGCATCCCACTCGCGACCGGTGTACGTATACCTGTTGTTGATCGCGCTACTTGCAATAACTGAGCCTGATCCATTCAAGGTCGTCGGTTCGCCGTAGGCGCTGTAGGCGTAGCGTTCAGCTATGGCCCCTGCCGATGTCGTTACAGCGGTGATGGAGTACTGTTGGTTGCTATGGTTGTGTGTCGTGGTCGCGGGGCTTGTGGTTGCAACTTCGCCATGCAATGCCTTGGTGGAACCGAAGAATGAAGCTGTGAATTGTGCTTCGCTGACAGAATCAATCGACGCGATGAGGTTGATGCCTCCCGCAGGGATGCGCGCGTGCGATGTCGACTGGTCATATGGGAGATGGGAGTGAATTAACATGCCAACATTCTAAACGTTGCAGCATCCCACCGCAACGTTTTGCCAAGTTTCTCTCCCTATCTCGCCAACGCCACGATTATGCCT
>JAJTID010000126.1 GCA_021300155.1 Pirellula sp. | reverse complement strand
CTTCTCAACGGGCCGTAAGGTTGCCGAGGATTTCAAAGAAACGATGAAGATCCAATTCGATGCAGTACTCCCGAAATTCAACTACACCGCAATTCCTCAGCCAAAATGAAATCTGGAAGTTATTCGCAGACTATTCCTTAGTGCCATCGGATCGATTATCGCTCTGACCCTATTGCTGCGTTTCTGGAAGCCCGCCAACACTTGGCGGTTTCCTCATGAGTTAGAACAGCAAATTACAGAACCGCAACATTCCAACGTGCCACCCACCACCAAAGAGTCGATGGTCGCATGGATGCCCTGGGTCGTTCTCTCTTTGTTGGTATTCCTGTGGGGGATACCTCAAGTAAAGAGTCAGCTCAATGCGTGGACTCGCTTGGAATTCGAAGTCCCTCTACTCCACCTCGGAGTGATCAAGGATATGCCGGTTGTTCCCCAACCCACACCGGAGAAGGCGATCTTTGAATGGAACTGGTTATCAGCGACGGGAACCGCTTTGTTTATCTCGGCCATCCTGTCGGGAGCATTGTTGGGGGTTCAACCGAAGCGTCTCTTTTGGATTTTGGTTGGAACTATACGCCGAACGACCACTTCGTTAGTCACGATCGCAGTCATGTTAGCGTTGGGATACTCGACGCGATTCGGTGGTCTAGATGCGTCGATGGGTTTGGCGCTCGCGAGTACCGGATTTCTGTTCCCATTCTTTTCGCCATTGCTCGGTTGGTTGGGTGTTGCATTGACTGGCAGCGACGCTTCGTCGAATGTGCTGTTTGGAAATTTGCAAAAGATCACAGCCGAGCGGTTAGGAATTCCCCCGTTGCTTGCAGCAGCATCCAACAGTTCCGGCGGAGTGATGGGGAAGATGATCGATGCTCAATCGATCGTGGTCGCCAGCATCGCAACAGGCCAGCATGGCCAAGAGGGAACCATATTGCGCTACGTGTTCTTTCATAGCGTTGCGCTGGCTGTTTTGGTCGGCCTTTTGGTTACCGCCCAAGCCTACATCGTACCACAGATGATCCCCATCTTGCCAAATTAAACGCGTCTTGGAGGGGCTGTTGCTTGATGCAAAGGAAGGTGATGGCGATCAAGACTGCAAGAATTCAGGTGCATCTTCGTCCAAACCTTTCGCTTACTGAATCGCAATCGCTCCACAGTTGGAATTGAGTAGCTCTTATTGAGACAAATTCTCAAAAATCACTTGAGTGAGCGGGTTTAGAATTGTAACTTAGTGTGACTAGCCAGCCATTGGAACGTGTTACACACGATTGCCTAGCCAGCCAATAACCTGTTTTCGCTTTGTTGTGCTGAGTTTGCCACATGGGTGTTCAACTTCTGGGGTTCCTTATCGCTATGTCTACTGTTGTCACAACCAACTCGATTCTCGAAGTTGTTGATTCTCTCACCAAAAGTGCTGGAGGCAATCGGGCCTCTCAGGCTTCGTTGTTGAGGTTTAAGTTGGCCATCTTTGGCGCTCGTGGGCTCAATCGCTATGCGAAAGAGGTTTCACTCGAAAGTTACTCACTACTTTGTGCTTTTAGGAAAAACTATATGCATCGGTCTTTTGGGAAAGAGCGTTCCGGTTTCACTCTTGTAGAGTTATTGGTTGTGATCGCCATCATCGGCATCTTGGTTGGTCTTTTGCTGCCGGCTGTTCAAGCGGCTCGGGAGGCGGCGCGGCGCATGCAATGCTCCAATAATGTCAAGCAATTGGAATTAGCGATGCATAACTTTCATGCGGCGCATGATTCGTTCCCAACAGCAATTTCTGGCAATGGAGTATTGACCTATTGGGGAGCGCAATTGCTCCCTTACTTAGAGCAGAATCCTCTGGCCAACATTTATGACTATACGGTCCGATTCGACGACGCAAAAAATCGGCAAGCGGTACAGACTCCGCTTCCGTTCATGATGTGCCCGAGCACGCCAGGAACGCCCGTACCGGATCCTAGATTTAGGTTGAGCACTTCGTCCCAGCCAGGATGGGGATCCTTCGGCTCTGACTATGCTGGCAATGCGGGTCCTTTGACTTCCATGTGGACCAACAATCCGCCATTTGTAACCTTCCCTATGGGTGACACCGCCGGTTTGTTTGAAGGGACGACGCGGCCTGGACAGAAGGGTCGGCGTATTCGAGATGTCATCGATGGAACGTCGAATTCCATCGCCTTCGTAGAAGCTTCAGGGCGTCCTCGTGTCTATCAAAAACAGCGTTTGGTTCCTGACTCTGGACTGATCACGAGCACAGGCACTCGATACGTTTCCGTCTCCAGTTGGGCTGCAGGCAATATTTTTGCCGTGAGAGGATTTCGATTCGATGCTTCGGTAGCGAACGAGTTTGATCGCTGGCGATCACCAGGTCCATGCATGGTCAATTGTTCCAACTTGTTTGGCATCTATAGCTTTCATCCTGGCGGTGCAAATGTCGGACTCGTCGATGGATCTGTCCACTTCTTGAGTGAGAGCATCAGCACGGATACTGTGGTCCAGTTGCTTACCATCAATGGAGGCGAAGTAGTTGGACAGTTCTAAGCACCACTTCCAATCGTTGTCATGGTACATCACCCTACCGATGGAGATCGTCCGGTTAAGTAACCCTCCTCCTGGGAGGGTCGATCGAAGCGAGGGGAGGGGGCAGTGCGATGGAAACGGGAACGTGATATCGTTTCCTCTGGCAGCCGTTCTTTGCCTGCTGACCACGATTGCTGCCAACGCGCAAAGTGCTTCGATTTTTCTAGACGAATCTTCTAGGTTTATGGGGTTGCCGGCAACAGGTGATGTTCAACCTGTGTACCACGCCGATGTAAATCACAAGTCGAATGAGCTCTTTCATTTTCTCTTCGTGCAGAGTCATATCGCATCGGAGATCCAGTCTCAGCTTCCCTCGGAACGCGCCAGCCAAGGCAAATCGGATTCCGAGTTTTTCCGTACAGGTTGGTACTTTCAAAAGCGACCTGGTGTCGCCTCAGACGAACGATATTTTGGAGGGGACGTTCGAACATCACCCCGCGATGCATTCAAACCTGACGAGCGATCGCGGCTTCTGGCATTATTGGCAGAGCTCGTTCGAAAACCCGATTCTTTTCTTCCAGAAGAGACAAAAGAATTTCGTGTCCTTCAGCTTTCATTGCAGTGGGACCTGATGTCGGTATGGTGGAGTTTCGAACGAGCCAAATCCCAAGATGAAGAGCTTCTTCGTGCGATGGCACAGGCCATCCGTGCGTTAGCTTTGCCGAGACAAACACTTGAGAGTTTGCCCAGCGGTATGGAAGGGCTCAAGCAAGACTATGCTGCGTCATCATCTGAGGATACGCAACATCCGTGGATACCATCCGACTTTCGATTGACTAATGACGAGACATCTCGTTGGAAGGAGATGGATCGAAAGAGTTCGGCTCTGTTTCGCGCCAACCGTTCGCTGCGCACGAGCCGTGTCTATGTAGCAGGAAAAGACTCGGAAGAAACAATGAATGTGCTTGCTCGCGTGATTGATCGGCAGGAGCAAGCGGTCGAGATTCCGTCGGGTTGGACCACCGTACTCGTACAGCAGTTGATCGGCATCGATGAACAGCTTGAACCGGTCGCCACCGAAGTGATCGATGATTTTCGCGTGCGAGTCTATAGTTCACCAAGCATGCGTGATCCGATGCTGACCAGTAGCAGAGACGGTTCCAGTCACTGGGTATATCAATTGAGCCGTTTTGGGTTAACTAGAAAGGATGTGCCCGACTTTCGATTTATTTCGGATCGTGAACAAGCTCTGTTTGTCGAGTATGGGACGAAGAAGCATGCAACCTTCGCCGCCCAATGCGCTTTATGCCATCGAGTTTCTAATGATGGAGGCCAATCTTTGGCAGGTATTCGGCATTTTTCAAAACATGCTCAGCCGCGACTTGCGTCCTATCAAGATCGAGCAACACTGGCCGTGACCGAGATGTCGGAAGTGGTTGAAAAACTGCGATCGAGATTGCAGTCTTCGGAGAAAGTCACGACGGTTGAGGAAAAGCGAAAGCCGCGACCGATTCGAACTCCAGAAGAACGTGCTTCTTGGGTTCGGTCCCTTCGTGAAGCCTATGCAAAATCGAGCGACCAATGGCCGACTCCTCACGTGGATCGAGGTGTTGAATGGAAGGAACTCGGTACGTTGCCGAAAATCATTCATCCCGACGATAATCCTTACTCGAAAGAGAAGGAGATGTTGGGGCGTCAACTCTTTTTCGATCCGCGATTATCAGGAAGTGGACAGATTGCGTGTGCGTCCTGTCATGACCCTGATTTAGGTTGGGCCGATGGCCGAACGACCAGCTTTGGACATGGTCGCATCCCGTTGAAACGAAATGCTCCTTCCATTCGCAATGCAGGACACAGAAAAGTTCTCTTTTGGGATGGTCGTGCTGCAAGTCTAGAAGATCAAACGTTGCAAGTGCTCAATAACCCGAATGAAATGAGAGCGACGCGCGAATTGATTGAGAGCTTCATCCAGTCCAACGCAGCCTATCAGCAGCAATTCGTGAGTGTCTTTGGCCAGGACTATGCCACGATAGAGTCGGTTGCGAAAGCCATCGCATGTTTTGAGCGAACCGTTCAGGGTGGATCGTCTCGTTTCGAGTCATTCATGTCGGGTTCGCGCGACGTGTTGAAGGACGAAGAGCTCATCGGACTAGACTTGTTTCGACGCGAAGCGCGCTGCATGAATTGCCATCATGGTCCCTTGATGACCGACGACAAATTTCATGAAGTGGGGCTTAGCTACTACGGTCGAGCCTTTGAAGATTTGGGAAGATTCGAGATTACGCGAAGTGACGGAGATGCAGGCAAGTTTCGCACACCATCCCTTCGCGACTTGCCATCGACGGCGCCTTACATGCACAATGGATTGTTCGAGTTGGAGGGGGTACTCAATATGTACAATGCAGGTATGCCCAGTCTCAAACGCAAAGCCGATCAGCAAAGCGATCTTCGATTTCCAATCAAATCAGAGCATCTCAAGCCGCTTGGGTTGAATCGCGAAGATCTGTCGGATCTTCAAGCCTTCTTGATGACGCTGGAAGAATCCAAACGACGAATTCGACCGCCGGATCTTCCGTAAATCGATTGGCTCAAATTATCCATTCAGTTGTGCCATGCGTGCGGTCACATACGTTGCGAAACAAACCCAAAGCAAATGGGGCAAGTGACACGCGAGGCTCAACCACATTTGACGACGAGCCACCGTCGCGACCAACACCATCAACAATATTGCGAGGCCCGCAGCAATCCCAGTCGACAACCAGAGGTTCTTCATTTGCGTAAACATGAATGTGTAGCCCATGTTGAGGGCGAGTGCGCCGAGGATCAAGCCGACTTGGAGTTGTTTCCATTTGGCCGAATGTGAGGACGCTAACGATGCTGCGGTACCAACACCCGCAAGCAGGAAGATCGTAGTCCAAATGAAGCCAATCCTTCGCTCAAGATTGCGTGGCAGAACCTCGGGCCGCACGAGTGACCGAAACCAATCGCTTCGTGTATCGTTCGGCAACTGCGCGAGGAACAGCGCTCCGAATGCCAACGCCAAGCAGACGAGAGTGGTTCGAAGATGAGGAGAACGGAATGCGTTCATACAAAAATCTGCAGTCAGCTACGAGTGGATTCAGCGTTACGACAGTAACTTGGATAGTTACAACCCTGCTTTTCTAGTGTTTTGTAAGCATAAGCAAACTGCTATCGAATCCGCAAGTGTCAGGTTTGTTCAGGACAGCGAAGTAAACGTCGTTTCAGTTGATTCGCAGTGTTTACCCAGCCGCTGAGATTCCTGCGGAGTTTCTCCTCCAATTCTCTGGACTTTCGACGAGCAGAATTCTCTGCGAATTTATGCCAGGAAAGTGGTTTATGATTAGCGTACAATATAAATAACGACGTGGAGCAACGTGACGACATTTTTATGTCCTATCGTTCGCTCACTGCCGAGTCCCTCCACCTCTTCAAGAGCTTAAAGTTTCTACAGCCTTTGTGGTTCTCTCATGCCAATCCATTCCTATTCGCAAGAAGTCGCCCGCACAGTCTTAGCAATGGTAGCCTTGCTTGGTGCTTTCTATTCAGCACAAGGGGAGGAGCCGTTTGAGGCTTTTCTCGTGAAGTATTGTGTTAGCTGTCACGGGCCGGATAAGGAGAAAGGGGAGTTGCGGGTCGATCAACTTTCCCGCGATTTTAAGATCGGCGTAGATGCGCATCACTGGGCAGAAGTGATCGAGCAGATCAATTCTGGCGAGATGCCACCGAAAACGGAAAAGCAACCAACCCAGGAGGAGATTGCAAACTTTGTTACCAATCTCGATCTACTGATCAAACAAGGGAGAGCGGCGAGGATGGCTTCGCGTCCGGCTGTCACGCATTATCGCCTTAGTCGCAAGGAGTATCAAAATACAGTCTATGATCTTCTCGGTGTGCGTTACGATCCGACGAAGCCTGGGGAGTTGAACGAGGATAGTCTGTGGCACGGGTTTGAACGCATTGGCTCAGAATTGTCCCTTTCACCATCGCATGTGGATCGCTATTACCGCGCGGCGGATCTGGTTCTGGATCGTGCATTGAATGCTGCCTCGGGTGAAGTCCGCAAAGTGCGCAAGACGGCTGTTGAGTTGCGATATCGAGGAGGAAAGTCTCAGCAAGAAGCGCTGGATCGGTTCGGTATCAAGCGGCCGCTGCGATATCTACTCTACCCCGGGAGTGTGCAGAACGCGCTTTCTCCCAACTGGTTCGGAAAGACGGGTCCGCAGCATAGCGGTCTCTACAAAGTTCGCATCCAGGCCAGCGGTATCCGTCCGCTTGGCGGTCAACCAGCACATTTGAGCATCGGCAAGAGGACCAGCGAAGAAACAGTCGAGGGGCTTATCGAATTTGATCTCACGGCTCCGGAAGACGAACCGCAAGTGTACGAGTTTGAGGTGTTTCTCGAGATGCCGACATCGTTGGACTTCTGCGTCGTGGCAACAGATATCGTCGACAGAAGAGGTGGAGCTGCCTTTCGCAACGCACTCAATAGCTCCTCGTATGTTTTCACGCATAGTAGTGAAACCCAACTCTTGAACCCGAACGCGCCGCAGATGTTCGACGATAAAGGGAACGGACTATTCTCCACGGTGCTACTCGATTGGATCGAATGGGAAGGACCGCTGGTGACGGACGAGGAGAAATCGTTGCGCGCAGGTCTTCTACCGCCCGATGACGCGACTCCAGAGCTGGTTGCCGATTATCTTCAAAGCTTTGCCGAACGAGCTTGGCGGCGATATGTGAAGAAAGAAGAACTGGCGGACTATCTGTTAGCTTACCAATCGGAACGCCAAGCCGGTGAGAAGACGGCTGATGCTTTCCGAGTTGCCCTACACGGTGTCCTGACAGCGAGACACTTTCTCTACATAGTCGAAGGGAATCCAGTTGCTCGTGAATTTCTCAACGATTGGGAATTGGCTACGAGGCTTTCGTATTTTCTGTGGAGTTCGATGCCCGACGAAGCACTCTATAAGGCTGCTGAGAAAGGCTATCTCGCCAGTGCAAACCGTGAGGGGCTGGAGAAGGAGATCGATCGACTCTTGATGGACAGCAAGACGAGCCGGTTTGTCGATGACTTCGCTAGGCAATGGCTGCAATTGCATCGCCTGGGAATGTTTCCTCCGGATAGAAAACTCTATCCGAACTATGACGCATGGCTGGAGACAAGCATGCGTACAGAGGTTGTCGAGTTCTTCCGTGAAGTGTTTCATAACAATCTGCCAATAGACCGCTTTATCGATTCTGATTGGACGATGGCGAATGCCCGGCTATGCGACTTCTATGGATTACCGGAACCGAAGAGTGACGGCTTTCAACGTGTGACTTTGACCCCGGATCACCATCGCGGTGGTTTATTGACGATGGGGGCAGTATTAGGGCTCACATCCGATGGCACTCGACAACGCCCGGTTCACCGCGGTGTGTGGCTTAGTGAAACGATCTTCAACAAACGCCCACCACCTCCGCCAGCCAATGTGGATCCGATTGAACCAAATCCTCCAGACAGTCCCAAAGCGACGATTCGCAAGAAGATCGAGGCTCACCGCAGCAACGCGAATTGTGCTGCTTGCCACGCGAAGATCGATCCGTTAGGAATCGCTTGGGACAACTATGATGCGATTGGACAATGGCGCACGCACGAAAAAGTAGCCAAGGGAATAGGTGAGGATCCAGTGATCGATTCCTCAGGCTTGATGCCCAGTGGCCAGTCCTTCAAGGATTCGGTCGACTTCAAACGATTGCTCCTGGAAGATCAGGACAAGGTCGCGAGGGCATTCATCGAGCATCTTTGCACTTACGCGCTTCGCCGCGTGTTGACTGTTGATGACCAAGAAGACCTAGATTCCATTCAAGCGGAAGCGAAGAAAAGAGCATACGGTGTAAAGGATATCGTACGCGCTGTGGCGATGTCGGAGTTGATGAAGAAACGTTAAGGAGTTTTTGGTTCTTGGTTCCTTGTTCTTGGTTCTTCGTTACCAACTAAGCACCAAGCACGAAGGACAAGGAACAAGGAACAAGGAACAAGGAATTTGGTAAATGAGCATTCGGCGTTTTGAAGAAATCGAGGGCTGGCAATTGGCAAGGGAGTTGACGAAGAATGTTTATTCAGTGGCAATGCGAGGAGCGTTTGCGAAAGACTTTGGTCTCCGGGATCAGATTACTCGGGCGTCAGGATCTGCGATGCACAACATAGCCGAAGGATTTGACGGCGGTTCTAATGCCGAGTTCATCAAGTTCCTGCGATATTCTCAACGTTCCTGCTCGGAGGTTCAAAGTCAGCTCTACGTTGCTTTAGACCAAGCGTACCTTTCGGAAGATGAATTCGATGCTATCTACGAGCAAGCCGCGAAGACAAGATCCAAAGTCGGTGGATTCATCCGCTATCTCTTAAGCACTAAGCACTAAGCACTAAGCACTAAGCACTAAGCACTAAGCACTAAGCACTAAGCACTAAGCACTAAACACTAAACACTAAACACTAAACACTAAACACTAAACACTAAACACTAAACACTAAACACTAAACACTAAACACCAAGAACCAAGAACTAAGAACCAAGAACTAAGAACTAATAAAAAAATGAACTATCTTTCCCAATCCTGGCTCATCGATCGACGTCACGCGCTTCGCGCTCTGGGGACTTCCATCTCGCTTCCGTTTCTAGAGTGCATGATACCGCTTCGTGCTGTCGAACAACAAACCGTTGCGCCGCGACGCAGCGCGTTCATCTATCTAGCGAACGGTGTCCATTCGCTCAACTATCAGCTCACCACATCAGGCGAAGGGTACCAGTTCTCTCGGTCTCTAAAGCCACTAGAGAAGCACCGCGATGTGATAACGCCCATCAGTGGATTGCATCACCCCGGGGCACTGAGCCATCATCACAATTGCATTTCCGTTTGGCTGACGGGTGGCAAGCTCGGTCCTTCGGATAAGAATACGATCTCGGTGGACCAAAAGATGGCTGAGATCACTGCCAAGCATACTCGTTATCCTTCGATGGAGGTCGCCTTGACAGGAGAGTCTCTGGGTTGGACCGCCGATGGAGTTCGATTGCCTGCCATGCGTCGTTGTAGCGAAATATTCGCTTCTCTGTTTGAGGGACCGAAAGGGGGCGTGGCTGCGCAGCGACGATCGTTGCGACGAAAGGGAAGCGTGCTGGATGCCAATCTTGCTGAAGTTCGCCGACTCGAGCAGGCGATGGGAGCTGCAGACAAAGGACGCATGGATCAATACCTCACCTCCGTCCGCGAAGCAGAGATTCGCACGCGACGAGCGGATGCTTGGCTCGATTCGCCTTTACCTGTCGTTTCCGAAGCCGATCGAAAGCGAACCAATCGCGATATCGCTGCTGTTATGGCCGGTGACTACTTCCGGACCGTCTATGACCTAATCGTGCTCGCCTTCCAAACAGATGTTACTCGTGTGGCGACATTCAGCTTGGGGGGCGAGGGGGACGCCTTCTCTATTCCAGAGATCGGTATTACCGAATCGCGTCATCAGCTAAGTCACCACGGGGGCGATGCAGGTTACATGGAGAAGTTGACGAACTACGACACCTTTGCCATTGAGCAATTCAGTTACTTCCTGACTCGTCTCGCGGAGACGAAAGATCTAAACGGACAGCCATTGATCGGTTCAACGATGGCCCTTTTCGGTAGCGGCATGTCCTATGGTCACAGTCATGGAAATGCCAATCTGCCGTTGGTACTCGCTGGTGGCTCAGACATCGGGCTCAAGCATGGTAGCCATGTCGACTTCAATAAGACGGCGAAAGGATTCCAAGGCTACGCATTAGGTGCGGACGGTGCGCTAACGACGGCGCATTACCAGCTCTGCAGTCGACCCGCGAACGCTGATGCGCATATGAGTAACCTGTTGCTCATGATGGCTCAACGCATGGGCGTCGAGATCGACAAGTTTGGCGATAGCAATACGGTGGTTGAGTTATGAAAACGTTGTTTGTGATTAGTTCGTGGTTCGTAGTTCTTACTTAGTCGCGAAGCGACGCCAGCAAATAGCTGTGGGCGACAGCCCGCAGATGGAGGTGCCGCATGGGCAGTTTCACACGTTTAACCTACCACATCGTTTTCGCTACGAAATACCGGACACGCTCGATCAAGAATCATGTACAAGAGCAGCTCTACGAGTACATCGGCGGGACGCTTCGCGGTAAGAAAGGGCACCTGATTGAGATAGGCCGTGTCGAAGATCATGTCCACATACTTGCAGGTTTGTCTCCTGCATTGGCAGTTTCGGATGTGGTACGCGATGAAAAGGCCAATGCATCAAAATGGATAACAGAAGAAGGAGTTCTTGATGCGTTTGAATGGCAAAATGGCTATGGCGCATTTACGGTCAGCTTCGATAGAGTCGAAACCATTTGCAGGTACATCCGGAATCAAGAAGCACATCACAAAACAAAAACATTCCAGGAAGAGTACATTGACTTCTTGGAACGCCACGGCATTGAATTTCGACTAGAGCATCTTTTTGAAGACGAACAAAATGGATAGACTTTATTTGCTGTCGCCGCTTCGCGGCTTGATCGGTGTTGCTATCTTTTTCTGCGGGCTTACACCCGGAGCTATTTGCTGGCGTCGCTTCGCGACTGAATCCTGGCGTCTTCGTCGGCTCGCCGCTCTGTGCATCTTTGCGATTTGTTTTTGGTTCGTAGTTCTTGGGTCTTGGTTTTTTGTCCCTTTTGCCGCCTTCAGCGAAGAACCGGGAACGAAGGACAAAGAACCACGAGCAGAGCCTTTTCATCCCGAAGTGGGAAAGTTTCCACCGGTAGAGAAGGCGCATGCGTATCGTGGTGAGCTGGTGTTTGTGGATCATGCCAATCGGCGTGGCAGTATCCGCGTGCAAGGATCCGGGATGTTCTTTCGCAATGATCCGCATCCCATCGCGATGCTCCCTTATGGCATGGTACGTTATCACAACGCACCGGCGGATTTACGCGACATACCGTTGGGTACGGTCATGCACGTCCTGGCTTTCCTCCCTCCCGACCCGAAGACCTCCGCGGTTCCTGTTTTGCCTGTCGAGAACAAAACGAAGGATGCGAACCACAATCGTGGCGCTGGGATCTTTCCTGCGGAAAACCATGTCCTACTCCTGGAGGACGAGCCAAGCTACTGCCTGCGCGAGGGCAAAGTATGGATGCTCAAGGAGATTTCCGTCAAGAAGAACGAAGGCACGATCGTCGCCAGTCGTGAACCGAAGGAAGGGGCGAGAGGGAAGGCAACAGAAGAATCGATAACTTTTGATGCTGCAATTCGAATATGGCGAGGCCGCGAACGGCTGTCGATTGAAGATTTGATTGCCGAGGGAATTTGGCCAGCGGACGGGAAGAAATCTCTCGGCGGTCAAATGGCGATGCTTGGGATTACATGGAAGCCTACGCCTGGCGGTGTATTCACTCGGTTTCACATATCGGACATTTGGCTCGACGATACGGCGATGCAACGCGCCGCGCGAAGCCAAACCGAATTGCACAAGGCATTCATCCGCAGTCGCTGGATGCCTGCATGGATTGATGCTGTTGAGTACGGTAAGTTCGGCAACGCGACGGTGACCGCAACTTTGTTCGGCGGCATGGACTCATCTCTCTACGCGGATTTCCAAAGGGATGTTCCAGCTATGATGAATGCGGTCGAGAACACTTTAAAGCATACTCACGGGGCCTACGGACCCGCACACATGGCTTCTAAAGGGACCCTCTTGGAAGTCACCAAGAACGACGGAGATGTGCCTCTGGGCAGCAGTGGTATTCAAATTCGGTTTGAAACAGACCTTATCATTGAGGGAATTCGCCCTGGACGTGTCGTCCGCGTTCGTCCCACGAGTTGGCATCAAGTGGACGTGCCGCGCGAGGAATATCTCAACGATGGAACCAACTTGGAGGAACGTTTTCCTAGCCACGTTATTTTCCCAAAGTACTGATTTATACGCAAACTTCGAATCCGAATACGCGACATTCTTTTTGACTTGGCCATGATGAGTTATGAATGTATAACCCATAGACTCATTTGCAACGATGGCAGTCAAGCGAGTTGTGGTTGGTGCAGAACGAACTGTCAGTTAACGAGCTTCGCATCGAGAATTCAAACCAGTGGATGTCAAACCCAATGGATATCGAAATCAATCGCCAGATTAGTGTCGCCATTGAAAACCAGCCTGGGCGACTGGGGCAGATCGGTCGACTTCTTGCGCAACAGGGCATCGATATCAACGCCTTTAGTGTGATCGACAATGTGGAACAAGCGATGGTGCGACTCGTGACGGAGGAACCTGCGGCAGCACGAACAGCACTGGAACAGGCTGGGCTCCCAGTCGTCGAGGTCGATGTGTTGATGATCACGATGGAGCCTGGGCCAGGTGGATTGGCGTTCGTTGGTGAGACGCTGGCTTCGGCAGAGATCAATATTGAATACGCCTATTCGTCTGCTGCAAGGGATGGGAACCTCGGCCGGTTGGTGGTAAAGACGGCTAACCCTCGCCATGCGCAGGCAGTATTGCAACAAACTCATGGAGAGAATGCATGACGCGACCGCCACTGAGTTCCGTCGGGATTTTGCCCATCGGAGCTTTGGGCGCAGCCTTTTATTACCACCTCTCCCAGGGCTGCACTCGGAATCAGGAACGAATTCAGTTTATCGAACGTCGTGGCTCAATGTTCCAATCCGCCATCGCCGCGCGAGGTATTCTCACGATCGCTTCCCAAGGTGTCACGCATACCATTGAAACGGCAAAAGCATGCAGGCCGGACTTGGTTACGTGTGGTCGCAACGGTTGGATCCCGGATGTTGTAATCGTCGTAACACAGCCGGATCAATTGCTTCCCGTCATCAGCGACTACGTTCAATTGCTCGAGGTGTTATACGAGTCGCATGGCCTTGAACGAGGTCTTGAACTGTTGCCGATTTTGGTGATGAGCAGCAATGGAATCTATCATGAACGTGTGCGACGGTTTATGGTCGAGTTGCTTGAAGAATCGATGCTTTACGGACGATTGCCGGATTTGTGGAACGACTCGATGGGGATTGTTGTCGGCAAACTGCTTCGCGGCGTGACGGTACAAACCGGGTATCGCGAAGGGGACGGTCCTAATGCGATCTTTCATGCGGGGCTTTCTGCGCGAACGACGATCGCAGGCGGGAGCCCAAGTGTCAGGCGTGCTTGCACCGACATATTAGTCGAACTGGGAGGTTGGTTCGAAGCGTCGATGAACGATCCACCCGTGCGCGTCGAGTTCGACAAAGCGATGGTCAATCTGTGGTGCAATCTTTTGGGGCAACTCAAGGCCATCGACGACAACGGGCAGTTTCGACTTCTGAAGGTGCGAGAGATTCTCAACGACTCAGAGAGCCCTGAACTTCGTGAGCTGTCGGGGCATCTCTTTGCGATCGGGCGAGCTGTTCGAGCGTATCGTCCTGACGAAGACTTCAACGCGTTGCATCTCAGCACGTTTCGTGTGGCGACCAGTTGTGGCGACCATTACCCATCTAGTTTGAAGTGGCTTGAGACCCAGATTCAATCGCAAACACTCCGACCGCAACTGACACCGACCGAAAAGTGGCTTGTGGATCCACTCGTCCACTATGCGAAAACCGCTGGCCTAGAAGCAGCCGCGGATTATTTTACATCTCTTCGTCAACGCATTGAAGCCAAGCTTGCGACCGTCATTGCAAATAGGTTCGTGTAAATCTTTGACAGTAGATTGATTCGATGTTTTGAAACGGACTACCTATGAAAACCAGCGACTTGGATCGTCTGAGGCAACGCAAGCCTGCGAAGCGAATCGCGGAGATTCCCAAAGAGGTCTTAGCGGTTTTGGCGATGGGACAGCTTGAGGCAAAGAACCTAGTGGAATGGCTGGCTGTCGATCGATGGAGATTATTCGAGAACATCCACAGGGAGATGAACCTCGAGATTCCATCTGCAATGCTCAAAGAGTTGAAGGCAGAGTTGCAAGGCGTTTCTGCATTAAAGGCCAGTATGGCAATCGGACAGCGATTGAGTGCTTTCGTTCAAGTGACAGATCCAATCTGGCGATCGATGACGGCTCATACGAGTGATATTGTGCGCGAGTGGTCTGCGATCATCGTCGGTTTTTCCTCGTTGACATTTCCAAAAAAACTGGCGTGGATCAAGCCACTTGCAGATGATGAGAATTCAGGTCTTCGAGAGATCGCCTGGTTGGCATTACGTGCCGATGTTCTTCGCGATCCACTCGGGTCCATTCGATCGCTGGTTCCGTGGACAGGGAGCAGGCAGGAACGGTTGCGCCGTTATGCGAGTGAGATCACACGGCCGCGTGGTGTTTGGACGGCTCATATCGCGCTTTTGAAGAAAGAGCCCGAGTTAGGGCTGCCAATTCTCGAGCCCCTCAAGGAAGATGAATCCAAATATGTACAAGACTCCGTAGCCAACTGGCTCAACGACGCCAGCAAATCGTATCCAGATTGGGTGCGCGAAGTAACAGATCGGTGGCAGCGAGAATCAGATTCGATACACACGCAATACATCGTACGTCGGTCGCTGCGAACGCTTAACAAGAAGTCTTGACACCATATTGACTCAAGCTGGTCGGCAGGCTAGTTTTAGAGAATAACTTGTTTTCAGAGATCGACCACCGAATGTTCAACTCCGCGCTATCGCTAACACTACTACTTCCTCTCGTCATAGGCGAATGAAGGGGCGCGGTCGTACCAAAATAAAACAAAGACCAACCCAACCCTGAAACTCGCTTCGCGGGCTTCAGGGTTTTTTTGTAGACAATCAGGTTTTTCGTATACAAGCCGGGGAATTTAATGGCCAAATACATTCCATTTCCAACCATTCCGCTTGCAGACCGCACGTGGCCGAATCGGACCATTACTTCTGCTCCGATTTGGTGTTCTGTCGATTTGCGGGATGGCAATCAAGCGCTCATCAATCCAATGGGTCCTGCGAAAAAAATGGATTTGTATCGCGCGTTGCTCAAGATCGGCTTCAAGGAGATCGAAGTTGGGTTTCCTGCAGCTTCGGACACTGATTTTCAATTCGTGCGAGAACTGATTGAAAAGGATCTGATTCCCGACGATGTAACGATCCAAGTACTCGTTCAGTCGCGTCTTCATTTGATCGAACGAACGTTCGAAGCGATTCGCGGTGCTAAGAAAGTCATCGTCCATCTCTATAACTCTACGTCGACACTCCAGCGGCGAGTAGTGTTCCAAGCAACGAAAGAGGAGATTGTGCAGCTCGCAGTCGAGGGGGCTCGACACATTCATGAGTTATCGAAACGGGAATCGGGCTCCAGTCAGATTCGGTATCAGTATTCGCCCGAAAGCTTTACAGGAACTGAGATCGATTATGCGGTCGAGATATGCGAGGCTGTTTGTAATGTTTGGCAACCAACGGAGTCCAACAAGACGATTATCAATCTTCCATCGACAGTGGAATTGGCAACACCGAATGTTTATGCAGATCAAATTGAATTGTTTTGTCGAAAGTTCAAGCCACGTGCAAACACCATCATATCCCTTCATACACACAACGATCGCGGAACTGGAATTGCGGCTTCGGAGTTGGGCTTGATGGCAGGTGCAGATCGAGTGGAGGGAACACTCTTTGGCAACGGGGAACGAACGGGCAATCTTGACATCGTAACAATGGCACTCAATATGTTCACGCAAGGAGTGGATCCGAAGTTGGACTTTTCCAATTTGAAGGACATTCGTCGCATTGCAGAGTTCTGCACCGAGCTCAAAGTACATGAGCGTATGCCTTATGCTGGCGATTTGGTCTTTACCGCATTTTCAGGATCGCACCAAGATGCGATCAAGAAAGGATTCGCGGCCCTCAAAGATTCGTCGAGCGATCGATTCGAAGTGCCCTATCTGACGATCGATCCGGCGGACATTGGCAGACAATACGATCCAGTGATTCGAGTAAACTCTCAGTCAGGAAAAGGAGGTGTCTCGTTCTTGGTGGAGAGCGAGTTAGGTTTCCAGTTGCCTCGAAGGTTGCAGATTGCCTTTAGCCAAGTCGTGCAACGAGTCACGGACACAACAGGTCGCGAGATGCCTGCGCACGAAGTGGCGGCTAAGTTTGTGGAAACCTATCTCAAGCCCCCAGCGACGTTAGTTTATCATTCACACACGCCGGTTCCTTGTGACCATGAAGACGAAGAGCGATACAAGTTCTCGGTCACATACCGAGGAGAGACTCTAGAAATTGAAGGCCAAGGGGCAGGTCCTATTGATGCATTTGTGCATGCGATCCGCGACCGATTTAGTTTGGCATGCGATATTCTCGACTATCACGAGCACGCGATGGAGGCTGGTAGCGATTCGACTGCTGCCGCGTACATTCTCGTTCGGACACCGGATGGGCAAGATCTTTTTGGAGTGGGACAGCACCGGTCGATCACAAAAGCATCGTTACTGGGATTGGTGGCCGCGATCAATCGTAGTCTTCAGGCGATGTCGATGCACTAAGCGTTCGATCCTGATCTAATTTGTCTGCCGTGGCAATGCGGATGGGTGTATAGGATTCGCCTAAAAACCAGGCACCTTCTTGAACTCGTTGGGGGCATCACACGATGGTGTTCACGGATTTTTTGCATAGATGTCACTAATTTGCTGGGTTCCAGGGCCTCTCTTTTCTGAATCGTTGTGTCGGTGGATGTTTGGCACGTCGCTTGCTCCCTACATTCGATCGAGGGCGTAGCCTATTATTTAGGCTATCCCTTCTCTACCCAAGAGTCCATCGAGTGTTGGGGCGTCAGCCCCGCACTCTGTATGGCTTCTCCATTGCAATTGCCACGGAATTTGCGTCGGTTCGCCGACCGCGAAGGTACCCCGCGGCCTGTCCGCAGTGTCCGCCTCATTGCACAGGCCGGGGTATTTTTTGCCCCTGATTTGCCGAGTGTGTTTGATCAGCCCTTTTGCATGTCGGTAAGCATGGATGCGAGGAACTCGCGAGTCCAGGTGTAGATATGCGGTTCTTTGCTTGCTCGCGGTCCCGCGATGTTTAGGACTTCGACGCGATGATCGACGAGCCATCGAAGCACTTTGGAAACGGACGATGTATCGTGAGGCAAATCGATGGCCAAGTGAGGCTTCCGAAAGGTTTGACACGACCGCAGCGTAAGAAAAGTACCACCTCTTAGTTCGTCTTTAAACAAAATAAGCGTTCCGTCAGAATCGATTACGTTTCGTCGCGTGCGTTCCCCGTATTTCGCAGTGGAGGTTTCTTCGAGACAGTATTTGGCGGGAATGGGCTCATCCTCGGCCAGTCGACCTTTCGGGCACCAACCGCCGTGGTCAACTCCGGCTTCGATTGCAGCATCGAGAGCCGCTCGATCTACGCCGGTTTGGCCGCCAGAAACGATTTTTCGCAATCGGTAGAACCGCGTCGAAGGAGTGGCGGAGGGTTTCTTCACTATGGTTGTTGTTCCGATTGTGCAGGAAAAATCGGCAATGGATGTCGTTCGTGTAGGAAGCTACGTCAGAGTGCCGAAATTCTACTACTTGTCGGATTCTGTGTCATAAAGTTCTGCTGACTCTTATGACAATTCCGTTTTGTTCTAGCGTTCCTGGCAGAGTGACTGCAATGATTATTCCTGCGATCAAGTATGTCCGCAATTGGCAATGCAAAGCTGCTGTTGTGGTGTTGCTTTCTATCGGTCTTGGGATGGCGAATACCACTCCTACCAAGGTAGACCCTCGTGATCGGAATTGGCAGGTGGCTATTGATCCGCATAAAGTGCTTGGAGCTCAAAGTTGCGAAAAATGCCATGCGGCTGAGATTCAAACGTGGAAGCGAACACCGCATCACGAAACGTTTCTGACATTGCATCGCAAGCCAGAGGCTCAGCAGATTGCCTCCAAGCTAGGTATCGCGAATTTCAAAGCGGATTCAAATTGTATTCAGTGCCATTACACGATGGATCAAGTTGGTAATCAGCTAGAAGCGATTGCCGGTGTATCCTGCGAGTCTTGCCACGGACCCGCTCAAGATTGGATTGCTGTCCATAATGATTATGGAGGGGCGAATGTTACGAAAGCTCAGGAGACACCGGAGCATCGAGCATTGCGATTTTCTAAGAGCATTGAGTTAGGGATGCGAAACCCAGTCAATGTTTATTTACTCGCTCAGAGCTGCTACCGCTGCCATACCGTTCCCGATGAAAAGCTCGTCAACGTGGGAGGACACAATGCAGGCAGTCTCGACTTTGAGTTGGTGAGTTGGTCTCAAGGTACAGTGCGGCATAACTTTGTACGAACGGATGGCAAAGTCAACGCGGAAGAAACCCAAGGAAGGCTTCGGTTGATGTTCGTTGCGGGAATGATTGCGGACCTTGAGTTCAGCATGCGAGCGACTTCGGCAGCAACAGAGAAAGCGACGTTCGGCATTACATCCGCACAGCGTACGGCCCGATCCATTGAGAGACTCAGATCAGCTCAATCGAAACTGAATCAACCGATGCTGGACGAGATCTTGAAAATCGCTTCCGGTGTAGCGTTGAAGCTTAACAACAAAGCACAGCTTGAAACTGCAGCGAATGCTATTCACGACCTAGGCGTTCGGTTTGGAGCATCGGTGCGAGGTGATGAATTGGCCGCTATTGAATCGTTCATTCCACCGAAGAATAAATGGAAGTAACGATCAATCAATCCTCGATGGAATCTAGGTCGCTTGTTGCTGGCAAGAGGGCTTCGATCTTTGAATCCGATCCCGTATTGTTTTCTCGTTGGTTGAGCGGTGACCCTTTAGATAGTTTAAAGAATCGCTGGAGAGCGGATATGCCCCAGCCATTCCAAGCGGCGCATGTCGCATTGAAAGAACACGCTCCGCAGGAGCACTCATCATCTACGAGTCTCTTGACTGGCGGGATTGACGCGGACTGTCCAGACGTCGTTTCTTTCTCGCATTTTGGGCATTGCGCTCCTCTTGCAACGACGCCCGTGGCTACCAATGCAACCGACGAAAAACAATGGATTGTTGGGCGTGAGCGACTCGTTCGACTCCTGGCTGCACAACAAGCTTGGTATGATGCTCAGAAAGAAGCTTGCGCGCAGGCTTCGAAGATTCTGGAACTCCTAGAGCATCATCAGACCCAATGGCTTCAAACGAATTCAGCAGCGATGTAGATTCCGCAATCGGAGGGAGTGGGGAGATTCGCACGGTTCTTGTGATCGGTGCAGGTTGGGTCGGTAGGCAGATCGTTGGTCAGTTCATAGCACACGGATTATGCGTGACGTGGTTAGACCAATCGAGCGATGCATTGAACTCCGGTTTAACCTGGATCGCGGAGCATCGAGCCGAGATTTGTTCTGCCAATCAAGATTCAATTGAGCGAGCAATAGGGGGGGGCAGTTCTTGTGAAGAAGTGCGCACCTGCACAAACATCGACGATGCTGGATCGCCTATCGACTTGGTGCTAGAAACCGTCAGCGAGCAGGTATCGGTGAAACGCAAGGTACTGGAGTTGGTGTCTGCGAGATATCCTGCGCCGACAGTCATCGCCTCGAATAGTTCCTACTTCACTCCATCGATTTTATCGAGGTTTGTTCACGACTCATCCCGGTTTGCCAATTTTCATTTCCATGTACCTGTTTGGCAGACACGGCTCGTGGATATTGCATCGTCGCCCAATACTTCCAAATCGACCTTGGAGCGATTGTCGGAGCTGTCCATTCGGGTCGGGCTGCATCCGTTGGTTCAGCGCGTCGAGAATCCTGGATATGTTTTTAATTGGATGCTGAAGGCGGTGTTGCAGTCCGCTTTGCAATTGCGGGCCAAAGACGTCGCGAGCCCAGAAGACATTGATCTAGCTTGGAAGAAGGTTACGGGCATGCCACTCGGTCCATTTGGTATGATGGATCAGATAGGTTTGGATCTGGTCTACCAAACGATGTCGGCTGCCAGGTTTGTTGATGGTGACGCCGCTTGGCAGCCGCTTCTCGATCAGCTAAGCCCGTTGATCGACGAGGGGCGGCTGGGAGTCAAGGTAGGTTGCGGCTTTTACAAATACGGTGAATTTTCCTAGCATAAAACAATTTGATGGAACGGAAGTGCGGAACAGGGCGATTTCCTTTCGCGAAGGTGCCCTCAGACCTTGGTTCGGCGTCAAATTCCGATCTGCGAAGCCTTTTTTGTGTCAACCCTCGTGAAAAATGCGTGCCAAAGCCCACAATTAAGCCTTGTCAGCACGAACTACTCCACGTTACACTCTGGGGCTCCCTTCGTTGGGAAGGATCGAGTCATCAAAGGTTGTCTCGAGTTTTGTTGAACGAAAACCCTTTACAGATCTAGGCTTAGGAGCGAGGCAAGCATGCCGCGTCTGCTCGGTGTTGACATACCAAACGATAAACAGATCGTTTATTCCCTTCAGTACCTCTACGGGGTCGGCAGCGCCGTCGCTCGAGAAGCGTGCGAGAAGACCAAAATCGACCCGACCAAACAGGCTCGTTTGTTGGACGAAGACGAACTGAGCCGACTATCGACCCTTTTGGA
Organism: Pirellula sp.; assembly: GCA_021300155.1. Taxonomy (GTDB): domain Bacteria; phylum Planctomycetota; class Planctomycetia; order Pirellulales; family Pirellulaceae; genus JBKCUI01. Next base: position 26,115 of record JAJTID010000126.1, on the reverse strand, counting down.
GCGGGATTACACTGTCGAGGGACCGCTGCGCCGTCAAACCGGGCAGTCGATTTCGCGTTTGCGTGAAATCAGATGTTACCGTGGCATTCGTCATAAGGTGGGTTTGCCCGTTCGAGGACAACGAACCAGAACGAACTCCCGAACTCGAAAGGGGCCTCGGAAGACGGTTGCTGGCAAGAAAGGCGTTAAGGACTTGCGATAGTCTTTATCGAGTTTCGGTTTTATTGTTGGCCGCCTGAATGGGCGGCCAAACTAGTTTGAAGAATTTCTTTTGAATATTGACTTCTAAGGATTTGTTGTGGCTAAAACGACAGGCAGTAAAGCGTCTAGTGAAAACAAGCGACGCAAGGTTCGTCGGAACGTGACATCTGGTATTGCGCACGTGAAGGCGACTTTTAACAATACAACGGTAACAATCACCGATACAAAGGGTGACACACTATGCTGGGCCAGCGCTGGCACCAGCGGTTTCAAGGGCTCGCGAAAGAGCACCCCATTCGCTGGCCAACTGGCTGCACAGCAAGCGGCAGAAAAAGCGATGAAGTACGGAATGAAGGAAATCGAAGTCCGTGTGAAGGGTCCAGGATCGGGCCGAGAATCAGCGATCACTGCGCTGCAGGCGGCAGGCATTTCAGTGAAGTTGATCGAAGACATTACCCCGATTCCACACAACGGGTGTCGCCCTCGCAAGCGACGACGTGTTTAGTGGGTTCGGTTTCTGGAGTTATCGGTTTCATTTGGAGTACCTAAGGAATGCATGTTCGTTGGCGTGGCCTAGAGCTTCCTAGTCAGGTTAGCGTTGAGCGATCGACGCTCAGTCCTACTTACGGAAAATTTACCGCAGAGCCTTTTGAAAGAGGTTTTGGCGCGACGATTGGCAACAGTCTTCGCCGTGTTTTGCTTTCGAGCCTCGAAGGTAGTGCAGTTACACAGATCAAGATTCGCGGTGCTCAGCACGAATTCTCATCGATTCCGGGTGTCCTGGAAGACGTGACAGAAATCGTTCTGAACGTGAAGAGTTTGGTCGTTAAGAATCATAGTGAGAACACTCGCGTTTTGACTGTTAGTGCCGACAAAGCTGGTGTTATCACTGGTGCGGACGTGCAAACAGATTCCGATGTGGAGATCATCAACAAGGACCATGTCCTTGCAACACTGACCGCAGACACACCGTTCATGATGGAAATGGTTGTCGAAAACGGCCGCGGATATGTGCCCGCGTCCGAGCATAGTTCGGGCGATCATGAGATAGGGATTATTCCCGTCGATGCAGTCTACAGCCCAGTTGTCCGAGTTCGCTACTTGGTTGAAGAGACCCGCGTTGGACAGAAAACAAACTACGATAGGCTCGTCGTCGAAATTTGGACAGATGGCTCGGTCCATCCAGAGATGGCGTTGGTTGAGGGTGCAAAGATCCTTCGCAAGCACCTGAATCCGTTCGTTCAATCCAGCGAGCTTGGCAAACAAGTGCACGCTGTCGCGCGAGGTGGTCCTGGAAGTGCTGAAGCTCAGCTCGAAGCAAAGCTCAACACGACCATCTCAGATCTTAAACTGTCGGTTCGAGCTAACAACTGCTTGGAAGCAGAAGGTATACGTCTTGTTCGGGATCTCGTGCAACGAACGGAAGATCAGTTGCTCGAAGTTCGCAACTTTGGTGAGACCACACTCAACGAAGTCCGCGAACGACTCGGAGCGATGGGATTGCATCTTGGGATGCGAGTTCCTTCGATGCGATAGTCCGAACGCGTTCGGATTCCTTACTTCATTTAACATCAATTAATCACTTATCGGATAGTTAGCATGAGACACTTACGAAAGGGGCGAGTTCTTGGACGTGCCCCATCCCATCGCAAGGCGTTGTTCTCCAATCTTGTAGCAGCAATTCTTTTGACAGAACGAGAAGTTACGGATCTCGATCCGAACGCTCCCAAGGTTCCTGGGCGCATCATCACGACCTTGGAAAAAGCCAAGGAAATTCGACCGCTGGTCGAAAAGTGCGTGACGATTGCCAAGCACGGTCTCCTTGCAGACGCAAAGGCTTCAGAGTTTGCAACTACGGCCGAGCGCGGTAGTGAAGAATGGAAAGCCTGGCGGAAGAGTGACAACTGGCAAAAATGGGCCGCTGCTCGCGCTCCCGGAGTCAATGCGCGACGACGCGTGTTGTCGATCATCAAGGACAAACAGGCGGTACGCATCCTTTTCGACAGAGTAGCTCCTCGTTTCGCAGACCGAACGGGTGGATACACCAGGATTATGAGATTGGCCAAACCTCGTCTTGGTGATAATGGAACACGAGCGATTCTAGAATTCGTCGGCAAAAATGATCGCGAAACCAAGAAGGCTACAAAGCCAGCTTTTGAAACAGCGGCAGAATAGTTAAGTTTGGAACGATGTTCCGACAAAAAATCAAAAAATCTTCGAGGCTATGAGTTTATGCTCGTGGCCTCTTTTCGTAGTTGGTTCTTCGATGCACACCCAGAATGCCTGACCCATGAGTAGTCCCAACTACAGTCGAGTATTCCTCACGTTTGCTCGCAATAGTCTGATTCGCGACATGACGTTTCGAAGCAACTTTGTTCTGGACTGCATCTCCAGTTTGTCCTGGTTGTTAATGAATCTTGGATTCTATCTGATCGTCTTCTATCACGTGAAGTCGATCGGGGTCGAGACAGGCTGGGGACGCAATGAGTTCTTCGTATTCCTTGCCACCACATGGCTGATCAACTCCATCATTCAGGCGTTTTTGATGCCCAATGCTCAGGAGTTTAGCGAACTCATACGGACGGGTGGATTGGACTTTGCTCTGCTCAAACCCATCGATACGCAATTCCTAATTTCATTTCGCAAGGTGGAATGGTCATCGCTGAGTAACTTTGTGCTTGGGTTGATCATACTGACATATGCGTTGTTCCAATTGGCATCCCGAACGGATCCCGTCTGGCATTGGAGCTGGCTAGGACTCTCGCTTTATTTTATGTATATCGCTTGTGGTGTCCTGTTGATGTACAGCCTGATGATATGCTTGGCAGCTACGAGTATTTGGTTGGGACGCAATCAAAGCCTCTACGACTTTTGGTTTTACATCACCAATTTCTCGCGGTATCCGATGGAGATTTACCAGGGGGGGTGGGGGCTACCTTTGTGGTTCACCTTCACATTCATTGTGCCTGTTTTAGTTGTCGTGAATGTACCCGCTCGACTGCTAGCGCAGCCGCTGGTGCCACGCCAAAATTGGGAATGGGGTCTCGCCGGTTTTGCTATTCTGGCAACACTCGTTGCCTTGGTTGGAAGTCGATGGGTTTTCAATCGTGCATTGAGAAGTTACTCGAGCGCCAGCAGCTAATCAAACTACACCTATACGACTGATATCATCCATGACAAGAACGTTTGTTGCCAGCATTCAACCTCAGATGCAAATCGACGAGGTGTATCGCATTGTCGATCGACAATTGCGAGCCAATCGGCAGGGCAACCTGTATTTGCTGCTGCAGCTTCAGGATAACACAGGCACCATCTCCGCCATGCGTTGGAATGCAGACGAGAAGATGGCGGAGAAATTCAACAAAGGCAACTACGTCAGGATCAACGCTGCGTCTCAAGTTCACAATGGCGTATTGCAACTCATCGTTAACCAGCTTCAGCTGGTCGATGAATCGCAGATTTCGAAAGAGGATTTTGAATCAGCCAGTCGCGTGGATGTGGATGAGCTTTGGAAACAGGTCGGTGAGATGCTCCATGAGCTCAAGGACGACGGTTTGCGAGCTATCGCAATGTTGTTTTACGAGGATCCGAGCATAGCTGATTTGTTGCGAACGGCCCCCGCAGGAATCAAAGCGCATCATGCTTACCCCGGTGGGTTGCTAGAGCATATTGTCTCCTTGATGTCGTTAGCTCGCGGAGTTGCCAATCATTATCTAGATTTGAACGAAGACATGCTGGTGGTTGGGGCCTTTCTGCACGATATAGGAAAGCTCGAAGAGTTAGCATTTGATGGTGAATTGAGCTATACCGACAGTGGGCAATTGCTGGGGCATCTCATACAAGGTGTGCAGATGATTGATCGCCGCATTTTGGAGCTGAAGACACGCGGAATCCATGTCGACTCCGAAACCGTTTTACAGTTGCAGCATATCATCGTTAGTCATCATGGCTACCTCGAGCATGGTAGTCCCAAGGTACCGATGACATTGGAAGCGATCGTCTTCCATTATTTAGACGAAATGGATGCCAAATTGAGTTCCGCTCGTGCGATGGTGCTTGCCGATCGCACCAAGGATCGATGGACACCGTACAATCCGACCCTCGGTCGGAAAATCCTCAAACCGACTAGCTAGCGCAACTCAACATTAGCGAGGCGTTTTTTCGTGCCAAGTTCCAAATCGGTTTCATCGACAACTTCGGCTCAACTCATTGTTTTGGCGAAAGAGTTGAGTCGTGCCGTCGATAAACTCCGTTTTCAACCGCCGGTCGCATACGTCTACAACCCCTTGGAGTATGCATGGAAACCGCACCATGCGTATTTGACAAAGTATGCGAAGGCGACATGCAAAGTTCTTTTTTTGGGGATGAATCCAGGTCCCTTTGGCATGGCACAAACCGGCGTTCCATTTGGCGAGATCGCAGCCGTTCGTGACTGGCTCGGCATTGATGAAGATGTTGATAAACCTGCCTGCGAGCATCCCAAGCGACGCATTGAAGGATTTGCATGCAAGAAGTCCGAAGTGTCAGGAAGGCGATTGTGGGGACTGTTTGCGGAGAGATATGAGAAGCCAGAGAATTTCTTTGAAGAGCATTTTGTAATCAACTATTGTCCTCTCGTCTTTATGGATGAAGGTGCCAGGAATGTTACTCCTGACAAACTTCAGCGAGCGGACATACAGGCGCTACAAGACGTTTGCGACTCATATCTTTGGAGAGTAATCGAGGTGTTGGGACCAATGCGTGGTGTGGGGGTAGGTGGGTACGCTGAAGACTGCTTAAAAAGAATTCTCGGTTCAGAATCCGAGATACAAATTTCACGAATCCTTCACCCCAGTCCAGCATCGCCCGCAGCCAACAAAGATTGGGCAGGACAGGTGACAAAGCAATTGACGAGTGCCGGCATATGGTAACAGTGCCACGCCTCGATTGCCTTGCACAGCCTGCAGAGAAGTAAGTCTCTGATCTGGGCCAAGGCGTCTCATTGGAATAGATCGCCAATAATTATCTTTTTTTGAATACCATCCAGATTAAATGTCGCACTCGTTTCAGAAAGTGGATTAAGAAAGTGTTTGTGCACGTTGTCGAAACCGAGTGCCGATTCGAGCATGAGTACGAGCACCATTTTTTGAATACGAGCACGGCGATCCGTGATTCTGCAAAGCCATTTCGAAGCGCTTGCTTGAGCATCCAGGACACGTTACAAAACAGTGGATTCGTCGCGTCGTTCTCACTGTAATTTGGAAATCCATGGACAATTTGCCATTCAATTATCGTCAAGTGGCTACGACGCTCTGGTCTGACCAACACAGAGTCCTAGACTTCAGATCAAACACGGTTTTTCAATCTCAATAGAAAGTTATCTACGATGAGTTTACTAGTTTGGGCCCTTCTCGCCTTTGTTCCAGGTGATGTTTGGCCTGGATTTCTCGGTATCGGCGCGACCGCTCCCGCTGAGCAAAGTGTCGCTGTCGAATGGTCCCCTTCCATGGGAGTAGCTTGGCAAAGCCCGATCGTGGGGCATGGTCAATCCAGTCCCGTTATTTGGAATGATCGCATCTTCGTCTCCACTGTGGACGGCCCGAAGAAGGACAAATGCATCGTCGTCGCCTATTCGCTCAAGGATGGCAAAGAGCAATGGCAATATGCTCTCGACTCGTCCGACCCAGTCGAGAATAGCGTCTATGTCAGTCGGGCAGCTCCAACCCCCGTCGTAGATGAATCCCGATTGATCGTCTTCTTCGAAAGTGGCGATATCGTATCCCTCAGTCATGATGGGAAAGAACAATGGAAAAGATCGATCAGCAAGGATATTGGTAAGTTCAAGAACAAGTTTGGAATTGGTAGCTCACTTATCCAGAACAAAGACCATGTGTTCATCCTCATCGACGATGAAGGCCCTAGCTATCTCATCGCACTCGATAAGAAGACGGGCAATACCGTTTGGAAGAAAGATCGCAAAGAGAAGGTGAGCTGGAGTTCTCCTGGCTTCGTTCGCGCAGGAGACAAGAACCACATCGTGGTAAGCTCGGCTGGTGCCGTGGATGGATACGATGAGACAAATGGCGAATTGTTGTGGACGTATACCGACGTGGGGGGCAACACAGCCACCACTCCATTTGATCTTGGAAACGGTAGATTCTTTGTAGCTGCATCCGCTGGACGAGAAGGAGAAAATACCGAGCTCGCTAAGAAATCGAACATGCTGATGCAGATCGAAAAGACGGCGACAGGCTGGCAAGCCAAACCGAAGTGGCTCAGCGATGAAGCAACGCCGAGTTGGGCATCGCCAATTCAGCATGCCGGTTGCGCTTACTGGGTGAATCGTGTGGGAGTCGTTTATTGTATCGATATGGAGTCAGGCATACTGAACTACAAGCAACGCACAAAACAATCGTGTTGGGCAACTCCCGTTGGCATCGGCGATCGAGTCTACTTTTTTGGAAAGGACGGTATCACTACCGTGCTTGCGGCTGGACCTGCGTTCAAAATCTTGGCCGAGAATGTTCTGTGGGAGCCTGATTCGATCAAGCCGCCAGAGAACGCCGGTGCAAACGAAACGACCGAAGAACGTCGCCGAGCTGCTGCTATGTTTTCAGGACCGACTGTCTATGGGGTTGCCATCGCGGATGGCAACATTGTACTTCGAATCGGCGAACGACTATTTTGCGTTCGTAAGTAGAGTCGTTCCTCGTCAAGCGTACTATCAACTTTTGAGAGTCGCATTCGCTGCACGATAACTTGTTCGTCGACGTCGCTTCAGTTACTGCCCGGATAGCAATCCATGCTCGGGCCAATCGTCTCAAGCTTCGAAGAGTAAAGTAATTCTTCGAGGATTGCATCTAAAATCTAAGCAAAGAGCTCTGAAACGGCTTGCGCTTTGACAAGCTCTCGGGGTTGATTCAGGTGATTGTAAACGATCGTCTCTGGATCGATTCCAAATGCATGATAGATCGTTGCTAACAACTGCGCTGGATGAACCGGAGAATCGACTGGGGAACTCGCTGTTTTGTCGCTCTTGCCGTGTACATAGCCACGTTTGATGCCCGCACCTGCCAAGACCGATGTATAGCAGTACGGCCAGTGATCTCGTCCGTCGTCCGAGTTTCCATTACCACTGGTGCTCACACCTCTCTCAGGCGATCGACCGAATTCACCAACCGCTACCACTAACGTATCTTCAAGCATCCCTCGGCTGTCTAAGTCGCTGATCAAACCGGTCAAACCCGCGTCCAGCATCGGTGCCGATTGGTTCTTCATTCGCTTCGACAAATCGACGTGGTGATCCCAAGAATGGTTATCGCTGTTCGCCACCTTGGGCCAAATAACTTCGACCACTCGCGTTCCCGCTTCGATCAATCGCCGCGCTAGCAAGCAGCTTTGACCGAACGTGTTTCGACCGTATGAGTCTCGAACCGCCTCCGACTCTTGTCCAAGATCAAATGCTTCGCGAGCTTTGCCCGACACGACCAACGACAACGCTTGGTTAAAGTACTCGTCGAGCTGTTGGTTCTCGATCGCTGCGTTGATCGTTGGCATCTGAGCATTGATCAAATCGCGAAGGGCTGCGCGACGTTGCAGTCGAACGGCAAACACTTCTGGACGCAATTGCAGATCGCTCACATTGATCCGATCCATCTTGTTCATATCCAAATCGTCTCCCTCGGGAAACAACGTATACGGATCATAGGATTTGCCCAAGAAGCCAGCATAACCACCCTTTCCGACAACGTTCGACTCTTGCAATGGACGTGGCAATGTTACGAACGGTAACATGGGTTCATCGGCTGGTCGCAATCGAATGATGTTCGAGCCAAAGTTTGGAAAATCCTTGGGAGATGGCGGCTCCAACTGACCTGATGCGCTGACCTTGTCCGTCGTATAACCGGTCATCATTTGATAGATGGCCGCGGTGTGATTGAACAGCCCGTTGGGGGTGTAGCTCATCGATCGGATCATCGTAAACTTGTCGTTGATCTGGCTGAGCTTTGGCAGATTCTCGGTGTATTGGATCCCCGGTATCTTGGTCGAGATCGGTTGGAAAACGCTTTTGACTTTGTCCGGCACGTTCTCCTTTGGATCCCATAGATCGAGATGGCTCGGACCTCCCTGAAGGTAAACCATGATCATCCGTTTGGCCCGGTTCCAACCTGGCCCGCCAGTGGCTGACTTCTCGGACGCTTGAGCCGCTTGCAATTGCAACAACGTCGGAAGTGAAAGTCCGAAGAGCCCCGACGCTCCCACGCGAAGTACATCTCGCCGCGAGACGCTCAAGTGATTATCGCACAAGTCTCGGCCAGGTCGTCCAATGATTCGAAACATGTTTTGTCCTCGGTGTTAGCAAAAAGTTAGTAGGTTAGGAGCGGGCTTCGTCTCAACGGCAGGTTAGTGATTGAACAAAAAGGCTGGACTGTTGATCAGTGCCCAAGTGATGTCTTCAGCGGCTGTCAGTCGGGCTTTGGCCTTCTGGCTTGCACTCTCTTTCACATCGTTTCGCAATCGCACCAATCGAGAATCGTCGACCAACGGAGCAGAGAGTCTTTCGATTCGCTTCTTCAGCGCAACCACTTGTTCGTCTTCAGGTAGCGGACGATTTTCTTTGTCGAAAGCACCTTTTAGTTTCAGGTATTCGCCGGAGCTAGCTTTGAAGTAAGCTAGCGAATCTTTGGTCGTTTGTTCGTTTCGATCTTCATTCGGCAAGTTCGCAAAGGCAGTCAGCGTTTCGGAAAGCCCGATCGGTACTTCGCCCGTAAAGCTAGCGATACTCAACCGAAAGCGTCCTAAGCGATGTTTGTCGGCGTTATGAAACTGATGGATTCGCCATTGAAGCGTTTCGCCTGCGGCCAATTGTGCTGGTTCCGCCAATTCGAATACCGCCCAGTGTTCCGCACCCGTAGCACCCGAAACAGCCCAACCACCCTGGTCGTTGGTTTTGTCATCATAAACGGCTGCTGCCGAGAATCCACCTTGGTCAAAATCGGTCAAACCGCGTTTGATCTTGAGTTTTCGCATCTCTTTCGGCTTCGCTGGGTTCCCTGCATAAAGCTCCAACTCGGTGATGACAAAATTACCCACGTCCGAAAGGCCAGGTCCATTCCCCTTGAGTTCGGGACTCGTCAATGTTTCGAGTCGAATCGAGTTGAACGCGAACGGCACTGTGGTGTCGATCGTATAAATTCCTTTGTCCGCAGCACCTTGAGCCACGATCGATCGATCCGCTTGTGGAATCAGCTTCGCCTTGTTGGAAGACTTCGCTTTGGTGGCTAGCAATGTTGTCCACTGTGGTTGATCTTTTCTTTTCGCAATAAACTCGTCCAGTTTGGATTGAATACTCGACTCATACGATTCCATACTGGTCTTTGCGGCCGCCAATCGCTCCAAGCGAGCTTTCTCGGCTGCCTCTCGGTCAGCGCGAATCGCATCTTGTCTCGCGATCAGATCTTTTTCCGCTTGTGCTTTATCGGCATCCAATTGGGCTTGCCGTTTGGGCTTCTCTTCGACCCACCACGCTTCTCGTTCTTCCAGGCTCTTGGCGAGCTTCGCATGATCCGCCTCGATAAATGCCATCACCGTCGTCGAGGCATCCACCTCTTTCTCGGTGGCTGGCCTGTTGAGTACCCTCATAAACAATTCACCGATCAACTGCCGATCTTCTTGGAACTGTTCCACGAGACTGCCGATCGAGTTCCCTTGATCCGCGATCGCTGTCCCTAACGTAGGACCACTCACGAGAGCCATGACCGACCCCAATCGCAGTTCGCTCGATCGTTCGCACTCGCAAGCGCTTTCGCGGGGTGGTCGTCCCAAATTGTTCAGAAATCCATCTGGCAGATTGGCATCTGCGTCTGCCAGCGCTGCAGCGCGAGTCCCCGGCTTGAGGCCCGGCAATTTGATCTCCGAACCTGTTACCATGTGTATCGCATCGAAGAGAACTTCTGCGGGCAATCGACGTGGCATGGCGTGCGAGTAATTGCGATCGTCGTCTGCATTCCAAGAATTCGTTTGGATCGAACGTTGATACGTTTCGGATTTGCAAATCGTCTTCAGGATATGTCGCACATCGAAGTTGTTTGCAACAAAATCCTTCTCTAAAAACTCGAGCAACTCTGGGATACTAGCTGGATTGCCAGCACGGATGTCATCGATCGGTTCAATCAGTCCTTTGCCTAACATGTATCCCCACATGCGATTAACGAAGCTCTTGGCAAAGTAAGGATTCTTCGAGCTCGTCAGCCATGCAGCAAACACGGCGCGACGCGAGCTACCCTCGGGTACCGAATACTCTGCATCGAAAGGGAGCTTCGGCGCAACGTTCTGTTGTGTTCGTTGATGCTTCATTTCCGCCTTGCCAGAATCAGCAACGATTTCGTAGAGGGGCTTTGCACCTTCCACTGCAGTTCCACCGATGGTCTTGCCTCCAGACGCTTCGTCTTTGCTCAGTGTAACTTGAGTGAAGTAAGCAGCCGTTTGGTAGTATTGGTCCTGGGTCCATCGTTCAAAGGGATGGTCATGGCATTTATTGCAATTGAATCGCACGCCGAGGAACAGGTGGGTCGTGTTCTCCACCGTGTCTTCAGGGTTTCGCAAGATCTTGTAGTAAGACGCAGCTGGGTTCTCTTTGTTCGATCCGCTCGCATTGACGATCTCATGCACAAACTGGTTATACGGTTTGTTGCTCGCAACGCTCGACCGAATCCAATCCCGGAAAGCGCTCGCGCCTTCCTTACCCAAAAACTTGGAATTCACTTGAAGCAGATCCGACCACTTATTGGTCCAGTGATCGACGAACGCTTCGCTACTCACCAACTCGTCAACCAGATTGTTTCGCTTTTGAGCCGACGGAGTCGTATCGGCTAAGAAAGATCGAACGCGATCTGCGGTCGGTGGCAAACCTGTCAAATCGATCGTTGCTCGCCGCAAAAATTCGCTGTCCGTACAGAGGTTCGACGGCTCGATCTTCATTCTCTCCAACTTGGTCGCGACGAAGTTGTCGATCACATTGCTACCTGGCGATGGTTTCCAAGCGTACCCGGTTCGATCTCCCATCACGGTCAATGTTGTTGCGGCATAAGCACCTTCGTAACGAGCCAAGATCGGAGCTTCACCGCGACGCACTGCCACAATCCTCGCACCCTCTTGCACGCCTGCAACCTCTGCATTGCCCGATTCGACGAAGGCTTCGCGAGTCACATCGCGTGTCGTGCCGTCGGTGTAGGTTGCCATCACCCGGAACTGCTGTACCGTACCAGCATCTGGCGAAATGGGATTTGTCGGGCTCAACGCAATCGATTGAACACGCGGAGTCGTCAAGTCTACCCGAGCTCCTTCAGCGATCCATTGTTTGATAATCAATGCATGCGAATCGCTCTCCTGAAAGAGCTTGCCGCCGACGTGTGGAACTTTGCCCAGCGGTTTCGTCATCATCAAGCTAGAGAGTGGCGAAGCTGTATTGAGTCGGCGGCTAGCCAGATCGTCAGCCAAAGAGCGAATATCAAATATGGGATCGTAACCGCGCAGCGAGAGTTTGAATCCTCCCTTACCAGCCTGCGCACCGTGACACGTTCCCGAGTTACAACCCAAACGCGAAAGAACCGGATTCACATCGCGGATAAAGTTTGCAGACTGGGGCTTCGATAGATCGACAGTCACAGGTACTGTTATCGCTTGATTCGCAAACTGGACGATGATCTTGCACTCGCCCGACTCCAGCGGCTGTACCCAGCCACGGTCGGAGGTCCAAACGACAGCGCTCGAGCTAGAGTATTTAGCAAGCCTCGTAATATCCCTCAACTCGCCAGAGTCAAGTTTCGCCACAACAACAAACTGCACCGATTCGTTCCAAGCGTTCATCTTGATTTCCGAGGGGGAGACTTCAATCCCACTCAACTTGGATATCGGGAACTGGTGAAGTTCCTGAAGCGACTCGGGGGCGGTTCGTTCTGATTGATGCAAAGCGGCAATCTGTTGAAGACGAGCAGTTCGCCCCTCGGACATCGACGCCGCGGTCGCGGTCGCATTCGAGTTTGGTGGGGTCGTGTCAAAGCTAGCCACCGATTGTTGGTCCGCGATGTTCCAGACTCGCACTTTGCCATCGGATCCGCCCGACGCAACTCTACCCTTGTCATCGATAGCGATCGAGTAGATCGCTGAATCCGCCACGTTCCACGTCGCGAGAACTGCTGGCTGCGCGGTGACGTAGGTCTCTAGTTTCTTCTTCTCTTCCTCCGTTCGTTGCTGGCTACGTTTGGATTGGATCTTTTTGATATCATCAGGCAATTGAGCATCAACATCGTAAGCCCAGACACGAATGGTGCTTTGATTGTCAACAGTCGATGCTGCGGCAAGGAAGCGACTATCTTTGCTAATAGCAACATCGAAAATACGCCCCGGAATCGGTTCTAGTTGGCGAATGAGATTGGCATCGTCACCGATGACTCGGGCGGTCTGCCGAAACACTCGATAGATTTTTGGCGAACCATCAGCGCCACCGACAACGATCTCATTTCGCGTTGGATGAACCGCGACTGCTTGCATGCCACCGCGCAATGCACCAGGCGTAATCGAAGTGATGTTGTCGATGAATCGTTCTGTTTCAACTTCGGTCAGCTTCACCGTCATATCGCGGCTGGCAGAAACCAGATGCTTGCCATCCACCGTAAAGGTTGTCGATCGCGCCCAATCCTCGTGAACGCGTTGGAATAGTTTCTGAACACCTTGTCGGTTCACGGCACGCACGGAATTGTCGCTGCAAGCGAACGAGATCAACTCGGAATCGGGAGACCAGTTGACACCGAAAAGAGTATCGGCCGCGATCGAATAACTATCCTCCAGTTCTTTCGTCTCATTATTCCAAATCTGCAACTCCCCGCGAACGCCAGGTTCACCTGCAGCGATAGCTATCCATTTGCCATCCGGTGAGTAGGCAATCGATTCGAGCCGAGGACTCATGCCGACCAATCGCTTGCTGAGCTGCCACGATTCCGTTTTGAAGATCAAGGCTTCGTGGAAGCCCGTCGCAATTAACTCGGACCCGTCCGGCGAGAAACGCAAACTGGAAATGGTTGGAGGTCGAACATATTGCGGAGGTCGGCTCGCACTATACTTCGGTTCCGAGCGTGTCGAATCGTTCTTCGCCCCTTGATCGATCCAACGTTGGATCAATTCGATTTCAGAGGCATGAAGCGGTTTGCCATTCTTTGGCATCTCCGCCTTGCCATCGACTGGGACGATCTCGTGAATCAGGTAGCTCTCGCTCGATTTGCCAGGGACGATGGCCGGATTTCCCGACTCCCCTTTGGCCAATAGAGATTCAAAATCAGTCATCAAGTAGCCACCCTGTGTCTTGGCGGGTTGATGACATCCCATGCAATTCGCTTGAAGAATTGGATAAATGTCTTTCGAGAAACTAACCGTTGCGCCTGAGTCGGCGATAGCAAACCGTCCGTCAAGCAAACATGTGGTTGCGACGATCAGGCCAAGTGAAACTAGCCATCGCCAATGAAATCCAAGCGACATATAAAGACCGTGTCCGAAAGATGGCTCCGGGGACAAGCCATGTTGATAATTTAGGTGGGTTGTGTGGTGTTCAGGCAGTAGCGAATGCAGTTAAACCATCCCAACGAGAATAGCCTGTGAGGGACAGTCCCTCGCTTACGCGTCGGGTTTGGATAGTTCCAATTGCTTCCAGCCTTGGGGTGTGACGCACTCCGAGAACAAATCTAGCATACCCCACAGACCCACCGGGGTCAATTATTGCATTATCCAGGGCGGTGAGTTGCTGCAACCGCCAATCTTCCCAGTTGCTCGACGACGGTCCGATCCAAGCGGATTCCAACACTTTCCACACAATTGCATGCGTCTGATGCTAGCGATCGAGCTTTTTGCAGCGTGTAACCCGACGCACCCGAGAGTTCCATCAAGTTGCGAAGCTCTAGACTAGCGAGAGCATCCTTGGCTCGAAGTCGGGGTGTTAGGTCCGATTCGCAACGAGGATTCAGTGCTATCGCGTGCAACGCAGGAAGAGTCGGTTTGAAGGACGCTAGATCTGTACCCAGCGTCTTTCCAGCAACGGAATCGTCACCCCACACATCTAACCAATCGTCGTATATCTGAAACGCCAGACCTAAAGTCATCCCAAACTCAGCGAACCGTTCATGACAATCGGCTGGTACTCCAGCAGACCAAGCCCCCAATTGGCAACTGACGCTGCACAAAGCACCTGTCTTTGCTTTCAGCAGCTCAAAGTATTCATCTTCTGAAATATCAAAGTTCCCAACGCTTTGCCCTTGTAGTATCTCACCTTCGCAAACCATTTTGGCTGCGGTTGCAATCCATCGGCCGGGCTGAGTGGATTCCCCTTGGTTCGCCAATCCGTATGCATGAGTGAATAACCAATCGCCAACCAATACACTGGCAGGTACGCCCCATAGGTTATGTAGCGTCGGTCGGTGTCTTCGTTTTTCCGCTCCATCCAACACGTCGTCATGCACCAGTGTCGCTGTGTGCAACAACTCTACAACTGCAGCTAGCCGGATCGTCTCCTCGGTAATCTTGCCGCAGGCTTTCGCACTCAACAACGTCAAGATAGGTCTCAGACGTTTCCCACCCAGATCACGAACGTGGTCTAACATTGGCTGCAAGGATGGGTTAGCAACTCGGAGACCATCCGAAATCCATTTCTCGACTTCGTTCAATTCGGATTGAATCGATGCGGTGACTGACCCGAGTACTTGCCGGTAGCCCAATTCGGGCTGAGGTGCCGTTCGCACATCCTTGAACCGAGCGGGCGGAACGAGCCGGACGGGAACGTTTCTTCGGTGCACCGATGTGTTTGCAATTGCGGAACGGATACCAGCTTCGGGTGCATTCATGTTACGAAATTTCTCTCGCGTAATCTCCGCGTTCACCGCCTGACTTTTCGATCAAGCAAATTTCGCGAATGGTAATGGAACGATCGATCGCCTTGCACATGTCGTAAACGGTGAGTGCTGCGATGCTCGCTCCTGAGAGAGCTTCCATTTCAACACCCGTCTTACCAGTCGACTTTACCGTTACTTTCCATTCCAACTCCGTTTCGGAGAGCCAATTACATTGTGCTTCTACCGAATCGATTGGAATGGCGTGGCATAGTGGAATCAAATGGCTTGTCCACTTCGTTCCTTGAATCGCAGCGATTCTCGCGACCTGAAGACAGTCCCCTTTGGCGAGTGCGTTCGCTCGGATTGCACTCGCCGCTTCGGCTGACATCGCGACTTTGCTGGACGCGATTGCGACTCTCTTCGAAATCGGCTTTGCTCCGACGTCGACCATCCAAGCTGCCCCACGTTTATCGACGTGAGTCATTGTCTCGGAATCGGTGTTGGTCGGAGGTTTGGAGGATGAAGACGACATAGCCAATATTTCCTTGAGATCCAGGGTGCGAGGTGGTCTTCGAACCTACTCGAAACGCTGTTTCCCATAAAGGCCTAGTCGGTGACCGATTTACGCAGTTCGAACTTAACCGGCCAAGGAAGAATCGCGGAAATAATTGTCGGGCAGACTAGTTGCTCGCGATCCAACTAGCCAACGCTGCGTGAAAAGTAGGCCGAGACCATTGTCCCGGCCGACATTAACTGTCCCGGCCGACATTAACTGTCCCGGCCGACATTAACTCCCTGGAAAATCCATAGCTCCCTGGAAAATCCATCCGCTCGGGGCAAAGGTTCAAAGCTACAGTCTGAGCAAGACTCTTGTCGGACGCGAAACAGGCTATCTAAGCTTTCGCCGAGTATTCCGCGTTGAAGAATGACTTGCTACCGTCGACGGTTGGCTTGATCGTGCTCTTGCCTTCTTGCCAGTTGGCTGGGCAGACTTCGCCGTTCTTTTCGAAGAATTGAAGAGCTTGGACCATTCGCAACGCTTCATCCACGCTACGTCCGAGAGGCAAATCGTTGACGACTTGGTGGCGAACAAAGCCATTTTTGTCGATTAAGAACAAACCTCTGAGCGCGACAGCGTCTCCCATCAGGACGTCGTAGTCCCTGGAGATTTGTTTGTTCAGGTCGGCGACCAACGTGTAATCGATCTGTCCGATACCACCCTGATTTCGCGGCGTATTTCTCCAGGCCAAATGCGAGAAATGGCTGTCGACGGAAACACCGATGACCTCCACTCCTAGGTCGTTGAATTCTTTGACACGGTCAGAAAAGGCGATGATTTCCGTTGGGCAAACGAAGGTGAAATCCAATGGGTAAAAGAACAGCAGTACATACTTGTTCCCCTTGAATTGACTGAGGGTAACCTCTGCAAAGGAACCGTCCTTCAGGACTGCTTGTGCTTTGAAGTCAGGTGCGGGTTTGGTGACCAAGACTGCCATTTTGCTTTACTCCGAATCTCTTTGTTTATTCGCTGCGATCGATACGCTTTGTAGACTGGTATCCCTGCGAAGACCAGAACTAGTAACTAACCTCCATACTCTCGAATGTTAGGCATTCGTCAAGGCAAAAGCATGCATAGCATCGATAACCCTAATGCACCGGACGCGAAAACGACGATTGCCGAAATCAAACGTTGGGTGGACGAATTCTCGACCGAACGGGATTGGGGCAAGTTTCATTTGCCCAAGAATTTGGCGATGTCGATTGCGATTGAAGCGGCGGAAATCATGGAGCACTTTCAGTGGTTGGAACCTGACGCCACTTTGAGTTTGGAGCAACGGCAGCAGATTGGCGAAGAAATCGCGGACGTTTTGTCGTATGTGTTGCGATTGGCCAGCGTGATGGGTATTGATTTGGCAAGCACTTTGGAGGCGAAAATGGTCAAGAATGCCCAGAAATATCCGGTCTAGACTAACCGCCAGCTCATTTTTTCAATGTTTTTTTGACAAAATACTTCAATTCCCAGGGTTTTTTGCGTGTTTTGCTTGTTTCCCGGTTGCATTTTACCCCCCGCATCCTTTAATTCAGCCAACTCGCATGTTCATTGTCGGACATGGAACCCATCCGTGATCGTTTGAAAGGGATTCGTCACATGGCAAAAGCAGCTGCCAAAGCAGAAAAGCCACTCACAAAAGTCCAGATTTTCAGCAACATCGCCGAAGCAACCGGCTTGACCAAGAAGCAAATAGCAGAAGTATTTGATGCGCTGAAGGTTGAAATCGCCAACTCGATTGGCAAAAAGGGCGTTGGCGCTTTCGTGATTCCTGACCTCTGCAAGATTCTTCGCCACCAAAAGAAGGCACTTCCAAAGCGACAAGTGCGAAATCCGCAAACTGGCGAAATGAAATGGGCAGACCCAAAGCCAGCGTCCACTACCGTCAAGGTCCGAGCTCTCAAGAAGCTAAAAGACATGGTCTAATCGACCTATTCAGTTATCAAGATCATTGCGTCGATATCCTCGCAAGTCGATATTCAAGCAGCAATGCGTGCGGCAAATTACCAGTCGCAGCACGAAACCACTGTTCAGTCCCGAATCTAGATCGGGACAGCTTGCCAATCGCTTCAAGACATTCAAAAGGGCGAGTCGATTGACTCGCCCTTTTTGCTTTGCAATAGTTGAGCTGCGATCATGGCCGATTCGATCCGTTGACGGAAGAATGGGGGCAGCAGAACAAGTATTTGTCTACGGCCTTCCAAAATGTGTAACTTCAGAGTGATAGCTTCGATCTGGGATTTCCCTCTTCCCTCTGCATTGTTCGATCTTTTAAGCTGGAGGCTGGCTAGTAAGGTGATCGTCTCATGAGAGTCTGCCATCTCAATACACGTTTGGAGGGTGGTGCTGCGCAAGCATCGAGGCGGCTTCATGAATCTCTATTGCGTGTCGGAGTTGATAGTACTTTTCGATACTTGAGCGAGCGAAAAACCAAGCATCCGGACAGATCAGATTACTCTCCCATCGAAAGTGGACTGACCTGGTACAAACAACTGTTGGTTTTGTTGCTGTATCGAATCGAAAAGAGGGCATTGAAACGATCGCTTCACGGTCGGACACCTGGCAATGAGCTATTCTCATTTCCCTATGGTAAAGCTCCGCTGACCCGAGAGACAACTCCTCAGGATTCGATCATTCATCTGCATTGGATTCCTCGGCTGATCGATTACCCTCGCTTCTTCGATACCTTAGCCCCAGAACAACCAATCGCGTGGACATTGCACGATATGTTTCCGTTCACAGGGGGATGTCACTTTGATTTCGGATGTGGCAAATTTCGGACGGGTTGTGGAGGCTGCCCACAATTGGTCCTTCAAGGTCCGAATGATCTTTCAAAAAAGTACTTCCAGGTGAAGCACCGAGCCTTAAAGGCGAATCTCAATTTGCATGTCGTTGCACCGAGTCACTGGCTCTTGGAACAAGCGAAAGCAAGTCCACTATTTCAGCATGTCAAAAGTTTTCATCATATACCTTACGGCCTCATGGTTGAGGACTATCAGCGGATGGAGAAGTCCGTCGCACGGGCCAATTTGGGTCTTCCACTCGAAGCAATGATCATAGGCTTTGGAGCTGATGGTTTTGACAATCGCAGGAAAGGATTCCATTTGATGATCGAAGCACTGGAAGAGCTCCACAAGACACAGCCAAGCCCTTCAACTCCTCTCCGAGCGATCGTGTTCGGAAACGGACAAATCGATCCAGAGGTCGCAACGCGATTGTCGATTCATTACTGTGGTTATCTTTCGAATCGTAAGGAGCTATCTGCTGTCTATTCAGCTTGTGATTTATTTGTTCTGCCGTCCATCGAAGACAACTTGCCGCAAACGGGTATGGAATCGATGGCATGTGGAACTCCAGTGGTGGCCTTCGAAACGGGTGGAGTTCCAGACTTTGTCCGTCCCGGTGTTACGGGTGGGCTAGCTCATTCGAAAGACTCGTTCTCTCTCGCAGACTGTATCCGACGAACGCTAGCATCATCGAGTCTCGACGCGATGCGAGAGAATTGTGTGAAGATGATTCAAAGTGAGTTCTCATGGCAGCAGGAAGCGCGGTACTACACAGATTTGTACCAAAGCATTACAGACAATCGTGAATTGCCCGAAGGTGATGGTTGAAACTGCAAAACCGCTATGTTCATGGGTCGCAAGATTTTGTAGGGTTGCGGGAATTATCACGGAAGAGGTCCTCGTCGCTTCTTCTTTATTGCCGCAAGGACAGAATCAACATGAAACTAGCGCGTTTACAAAAATCCTTGTCGTTGCGGAGTATGCCGTTGTTCGCAGTAACTTTGGTGTTGCTCGCTGGGATCGGGTGTGCCAATCGCAATAGTTGTATGCCGAACCAACCGTATGGGCCGTACAATGGTTATCCGTACGCAGGCCAACCCGGCCAACAGCCTGTCTATCCCAGCCAGATGGTGGGAACCCCGCTGAATCCTGGGGCGGTGATGCCGGGACAGCCAGGTCAGCCTACGACCTTTGCCGCACCACCGCAAGGATATCCGACCGGTGCACCGTATCCGCAACCCGGTTATGGACCTGCTCCGGGTGCTCCAGGCGGACAGCCATACTTGGGCCGCTAGGTCGCCCAATTCCAAATTCTTAACTCCAGTCGGCCGCTTGGCTTCGACCTAGTTCCACCATGTTGACGTACTGATCATCGCAGAAGCGGTCCGTCATGCCTGCGATGTACGTAGCCACAGCCCGTTCGACACCCCAGTGGGTGGCCCATAATTGAAAGCGTTCGGGCAATCGCTCGGGATATGCCTTGAGGAGGCGGAAGAGTTGATGAATACGTGTCGCTGCGCGTTGACGAATCTCAGCGAGCTTTGGATGACGGTAGACCTGATCGAAGAGAAACTCTTCTAACTCTTCTTTGTCCGACTGAAACTCAGCCGACATTTCCAGACGTATGCCGAGTTCTTGGACCGACTGAGAATCTAATTGTCGAATGTCTGCGAGTGTTTCGAAGGCAGAGGACAAGAAGTTTTCCATTTGGACATCGAGTAACGCGTGAACCAGCATTTGCCGTCGATTCCCTTGGCCGCACTGATCGAGTGGTGCCACCTTTTTGGCTCGTTGGACCAGCGCAAGTCCTTCGAGTTGTTTCCAGCTTAACAAACCTAACTTGAGTGCGTCATCGACATCGTGCGCGTCATAGGCCATGCTATCCGCTGCATCGACCACTTGCATTTCGAGCATGGGGGCAAACCCGGAATCTTTGTCGGAGCGAAACTCCTGGCCTGCTAGGACTTCGCGAGTGAGGTTCAGTCCACTGTACGAGGTGTAGCGTTGCTCGACCAAAGTCACGAGTTCTAGGGCGAATCGGTTATGCGAGAAGCCTCCGAGATGCTGGGTGCATTCATTCAATGCATCTTCTCCGCAATGTCCAAACGGCGGATGACCAACATCATGGAGCAGCGCGAGCGCTTCGATCAGATCTTCGTTCAGTTGAACGGCTCGGCCGATCGTTCTGGCCAACGACGAGACTTCGTTCGTGTGGGTGAGACGCGTTCGGTGATAGTCACCCATATCCCCCGTAAAGACCTGCATCTTGCCACTCAGGCGTCGAAAGGCAGCGCTATGCAATACCCGATCCCGATCCCGTTGAAAGGGACTGCGATAAGAATGAGATTCTTCAGGGTGTTCTCGGCCCTGGCTTTGCACGCTGAACATGGCGTACGGCGCCAAAAGAAAATGCTCGCGCTGTTGCCAGCTCATGGCAGGGAGATTGTGTTTCAGGACAGGGAATTTCATGGCTTTCCAATAATACACGGCCAGTCGCGTGAAAGTAACCCTCCCTCAACGCAAAGAGCCATCGATGACTCGATGGCTCTTTCCGTGTTTGAGGGGCGATAGGAGAAGGACTTTAAGGACTTGGATTACTTGTGAGTAAAGTCCAGGTACCACATTCCGTCATCCCATTCCAACGCTACTTTTCTCCATCCCAACGGCACTTGTGGGTATGGGTAGAATGGACCGATGTAGGGCCATGCCGAAGCGCTGTATTGTTTTGGATACGTTACAGCAGAGTAGTTTGGGTAAGCTGCGTAGCTTGGCCAAGCGTAGTTTGGCATCGAAGGTTGATCGTAGCGAGGAACGCCACCACCATAGGATGGACCGCCTTGCATTGGCACTGGAGCGGATGGGCCAGGGCCCATTGCTTGCATCGGTGCTGGAGCAAAGGATCCGTTTACCAAAGTGCTTGGGGCGAATGCACGTGGTGCACCGTTTCCAACCACTGGCATCGACGAAGCTGGAGCAGCCACGGCTGTTTGGTTGCTAACAGGTCGGACAGTTTGTCCAACTGTTACTTCATCCACCACGCGTGTAACGCCAGGTACGCGTTGTACGGTTCCGAGAACCAAGTTCTTCTGTTCTTGGGAAGCGACATGGCCACGAACCCAAACTTCGTTCTCAATGGTCGAAACATCGATATCGAAGTTTCGCAGGCTACCTGCCTTTTGAGCAGCGCCTAGTCGCGATAGAACTTCGGAAGTAATGTTCGCATCTTCCGGTCGGACAGTGCTTGCAGTCTCTGTAGCTGCAGTCTCTGTACCTGCAGTCTCTGTCGCTGGCAAGTTCAACAAAGCTGGAGCTTCGTCACTTGCAGATGCTGGAACCACAGATGGCTCAACGGCAGGAGCAGCAATGGGTGTTTGCTGAACTTTGACGTTGTTCACTACCTGAGTCACGCCAGCAGTGGTGGATGCTACCTTCAAAATCGAATCGAGTTGGCTTTGGTTGGCGACGGCACCGTCGACCAAAACTTTACCTTCTTCGACGCTCAAGTTGATATCAAATCCCTTGAGACTGCCTGTAGACTGCTGTTGCTTCAACTGAGTGATGATGGCATCGGCGATCTCGCGATCCCCACCGAACGCCGTCATAGGTGCACCGGCGGTCAGCGAGGCGATCGCCATGCCCATAAAATATCGTCGCATGGAAACCCTCCTACGGTTTTTTTTGCGGGAAAAACGGCGCTTTGGAGCTGTGTGTCAACTTCAGCACCTGCAAACTTCCTCGCCAGCTCTATTCGAAAGATCTCTTCGACGCACCGATTGAACAATTCGCTCGTAGCGAATTGTCATGGCTCGTCTTAGAGGCCCCCTCCTATGACCAGACTCATGGTTTGCGAATACAAACCTATCTTTCGGCAATTTCGAGCTAGGAACGAAGTGTTTTTACCAATTTTGACGACCATCGCGATGAATCCTAAGATTCTGCACACGCTTACCTGCGTAAAGTTTTCCTAGTCCGCCCATCGCCGTCTGTGGTTATAATCCGACTGATGATTACAGTCCCCTTAGATTGCCTAGATGCATGAAGTTCCAGGTTCAAATCCATCATTCCGACCAAACCGAAGCTATTGATGCTTCCCGACTGACCAAAGCTATTCGAATGATGGCATTGGACGTCGGAATAGAGCAGGGACGTATCTCTATTGCAATTCTGTCAGATCCCGAAATGAAGGAACTCAATCGACAGTATCTGGATCATGACTATGAAACGGATGTGATCAGTTTCAATCTGAGCGACGACGACGATTTCCTCGAAGGAGAGCTATTGCTGGGTGCAGACACGGCAAGGCGAGTTGCGGCGGAGGTCGGTTGGCGATCCGAGGATGAATTGCTTTTGTATGCAATCCACGGCATGCTGCACCTACTGGGCTACGAAGACGACACGCCCGAGCAACGCGATGAAATGCGAGTCCAGGAATGTCACTACTTGCAGGCGCTACAAGTGAATGGCTGGGAACGTCATCCAACTCACGGCGAAGCACACAGTCATTTGCACGGTGATTCGCACGGTGGTGGCTCCTCCGAGGAAACTGAGTTGTAGACGATGGTTCATGTGGATTGGATGATCCTATCAATAGCCGGACTGGTGGCTGCTGCCGTGGGCGGTCTGGGAAACCATCTGCTATCGAACTTCCGTGGCCGAGCACTCGAAGCCTACTCTCGAATGAAAGGACGCCGAGAAAGATTCGGATCAATCTTGGATGGACGCGAAGATGCACAGATTGCGACGAATTATCTCTTCATCTTAGGAGCGAGCATCGCATTAACTGCGGGGGTCACATGGCTCTGTTTTGCATGGAATTGGGGTGACGCTGGAACGCTCGCCAGTACCCCTATCTCCGTTTGGCAACTGACTTCCGTCGGAGTGATCGCGACCGGAATCTTAGCCAGTCTGTATTCATGGATCCCCAAAATCCTCGTGCGCAACAGCGCCTCCGTACTCCTCTTTCATACTTGGTGGCTGTGGCAAGGGGTCAGCATGATTGCTAAGCCCTTTCGAGCCCTCGAGTATCTTTTTCTGAGCGTTGGGTATCGTCTAAGCGATAGTCGTATCGATCGCGCTTGGGAAGAAGAATCCTTGGAGGATGAAATTCGCAAGATGGTGATGGTGGGGGAACGCGATGGATTGGTTACCCGCTCCATGCGAGACATGATTACGAGTGTGATGAATCTCGACGAAGGCCAAGTGTCTCAGATCATGACACCGCGAAGTCAAGTCGACGCGATCGATGTCTCCTTGTCGTGGGAAGATATCTTGACGAGTATCATATCGTCTGGACGCACGAGAATCCCGTGTTATGAAGAGTCCTTGGACAACATCGTGGGCATCTTGTTCGTCAAGGATCTGCTGCCTCTCCTTTCCAAGGGAGACAATCAACTCGATGGACCTCAGCTTCGACGTATTCTACGAGAAGCCTGGTTGATTCCCGGTACTCGCAAAGTGGACGAACTGCTCAAGGACTTTCTTGTTCGAAGAAACCATATGGCAATCGTCGTGGATGAATTTCAACAAACGATTGGGGTCGTCACGATCGAAGATGCACTCGAAGAAATCGTTGGCGAAATTGCGGACGAGCTCGATGTAGAGGAAACCAAGCCGTTGTACATGGAAGAGCCGACCGGGGGCTTTAGCATCGCTGGTACGATGGAAGTCGCTGCCGCCAACCGCCAAATGTCCCTCGAGCTTCCGGAATCGGATGAATACGAAACCATTGCGGGAATGGTGATCAGAGCGACCAGAACATTGCCGCAAACGGGCACGGAGATCGGAATCGGGAGGTATAACATCAAAGTAACACAATCAACGCCGCGTCAAGTGGTGAGAGTGTCTATCGGTTTTGCCCAGTCCGATTTGCTGAAAGAAGCTGGCCGAGCCGTCCAAGAATAGGATCGCTGGACTCAGAAACGCCTCGCAACGAAGCTCCCATGAGACTATCATGGGGCGTGAAGTTCCCTTCCCACCGTGGCCAATGTTGCATTCCTGCCTGTTTTCATCAATCTGCTATGACATCCTTCCCTTGGTCCGTCGCACAGGATGCGCTCGATGTCAGTTTTTCCGTTCCGCAAACCATGCGGCTCCGCTTCACCAAAGAGTGTTTCGGATCCGACTGGGATGAGGTTCAATCTCTTTTCCATGCCGACCACCAAAAAGCGCGTGTCCAGTTTTGGGTGGACCGTGCCGTAGTCGAAGCCAACCCGGCGATCGGCGAGGAACTTCAACGCCGACTCATCGGATCGAGCGACCGACTAGAACTGACATCGCCCGTGCGATTTGTACTGGGTGGTGAGCAGATCAAGAATCAAGAGCAATCGGTCGAAGAAATTTTTCGTGCGATTGATGCGGATGGATTAGACCGTCGAAGCTATGTTTGCGTGATCGGCGGCGGTGCATTGCTTGACGCCGTGGGGTACGCAGCCGCTATCGCGCATCGCGGTATTCGATTGATTCGATTTCCCACGACGACCTTGGCGCAGGCCGATTCGGGGGTTGGAGTCAAAAACGCGATCAACGCCTATGGAAAGAAGAATTGGAAAGGGACGTTCGCTGTGCCATGGGCCGTAGTCAACGATCAGTCCTTGTTGTCACAACTCTCGGATCGAGACTTCGTCGCAGGCTTTTCCGAGGCCGTCAAGGTATCTCTATTGAAAAGTTCTGGAGCGTTTCGATTTCTCTGCGAGCATGCTACCTCGATTGCCCGACGCGATTGGGATGCAGTGATGGTCGCCATTCGATCCAGCGTCTTGATGCACTTGCATCACATCACGCATGGCGGCGATCCTTTCGAGATGCAGGAGTCGCGTCCTTTAGACTTTGGGCATTGGTCGGCGCATAAACTGGAGCATCTCACACGGTTTCGTCTTCGGCATGGAGAAGCAGTGTCGATCGGTGTCGCGATCGATACGGTCTACTCGCATTTGGTACATGGACTGGAACGATCTGATATGATGGCCACGCTCAAGGTCTTGACCGAGTTGGGGCTACCCATCTTCGATCCGGCCGTTTCCTCTGATGCTTTGTTCGATGGACTCGAAGAGTTCCGTCAACACTTGGGAGGACGATTGACGGTGACAATGTTACGCGGAGTGGGCGGTTGTATCTCAGTTCACGAGATCGACCGAAAGGCGATGCTTCAAGCGATCGAGATTGTTCAGCAATACTCCGAAGCTAGGACACTCGGCTGACGGTTTGATGGGTTAGTTGCCATTGACAAGCGTCTCTCCGTCGGAACGAAAACAATCGATCGAAGTAGCGCTACGTCCCAATCGTTCGAATTCGGTTCGAACCCATGAAGACGCTTGCCGAGAACGCTAAAGAATCGGGATGAGATGATAAAGTTCGAAATAGACTATTTTGAAGACAAATCGGTAAAGTCCTATGTGGCTCTTAAGAACGGAATCCAATTTGGCCCAAAGCTTGTTTTTCATGACACATCCAACGTAAAGTCCTGTGAGAGCGAATATTCTGCGCCGTTTTGGTACCAATATGCGATGGATCGATTTTGGAGATCGCTTCTTGGATACCTACTTCTCGCCTTGCGATGCAAATGATGTTATCCATCGAGACGCGTTGTTAACGTGTTTGACGGTAACCGACGGTGATTTGAAAGAATACAAGAGCGAACATAAGTTTGATTTGCAAAAATCTTCCTCGGTCAAACCACAGATCATTGACATCGAGGCAGAGGAATCGTGGCTGAAACAACACAAGG
>JAJTID010000064.1 GCA_021300155.1 Pirellula sp. | reverse complement strand
CGCCGCCCATGCCTCCCATGCCGCCGCCCATGCCTCCCATGCCTCCCATGCCGCCCATACCACCCATCATTCCACCACCACCCATGCCACCCATGTTGGGAACCACAAGGTCGCCAACAGGATAGACGCGTGTCACGTTCGCGGAATTCGTTTTCGTTGTAATCCGCATAACTTCATCTTCTATGACGTATGTCAAATTCAGTGGCTCTAGCACAAGCTTGAGCGCCGAACGGAAGGAAACGGGAGACTGCAATTGAAGGGTAATCTGCTCGTCCAATGAGATCGCTTCTTCTTCCAATGCCCTTTCGTCAATGACGATTGGAATACTGATGTCTGGAAGGTCCGCCCACCGTTTCATAACTGCAGACAAAGCGATACCTGGCAAGTCGACCTCCACTGGCTTGCTAAGGCTGTTGAAGATTTTTCTCTCTGCAGCATTGCCACCGGAAAGATCGATCGACCCGTAACGCTTCAACCGACGTTCGCTCAGAGCCTGCCAAACATCAGCAGGCGGATAGCGTACGGGTGGCTCGTCTACGAACGGAACCGTTGCGAGTTCGTTGAGGTACAATGCATCAACAAAAGCCCTGCGTCGTTGGCTCAGAACGTCTTCAATTAATTGAGCGTTTGCGGCAATGTTGGATTCTCGGTTGGTGACAATATCGATCACCGAGTCGCGATCAATGGCCGTTACTGCTGGTGCGACCTCAGTGTTCGCATCCGAAAAAAGCTGTTGTCGCATCAGCGAATCATATCGTTCCACAAGTTGCTTGATTGTTTCTTGACGTCGCTCCGAATCCGCAAGCAAGCGTTGCGTAACGGATTGACTAGACCGTACAGCCTCTTGCCGAGCGACCTCTTCACGTTTTGCCGCTTCAGCCCGCGCTGCTTTCTGAATAGCATCTGAAACCATGCGTTCCAATCGCACTCGGCTCCCTGCGTCCAATTCTGGTGCTCGGCGAACTTGGTCTAACAGCGATTTCAGCGAGATTTTCATCGAGCTCAGATCCGTATTGGCTGCTCCGGGAATCTCTGCTTTTCGCACAGCCGAAATCTCAGCTCTCACCTGTGCTTCAAGCTGCTGCGCAGAAACTCTTCGAAGCGCTTCGTCCTCAGCCAGAAGATCACCAACATTTGCCAGTTCATCATACATTGGACTTGCAGAACCGAGGCCCGAGCCAACCCCATCCAACATGCTAGAACCAGAAGCCACTGCGCTTGGTGCCGCAGGTGCAGTCGCAGGAGCCGTTGGTGAGACCACAGGTGCAGATGGTGCATCGTCACCGAAGGGGTCTTGCTGTGTCGTAGCGGGTTGTGTTGCGGGTGGTTCGCCAAATGGATCGTCTCCACCGACCTGTGCAGTAATAAACTTGACGATCGGAGCCTTGGCGCTGTTCGACTTGATCGGCTTTTCGCCCGTTTCCGCAGTCTCCAAAATACTCTTTGCGCTCAAATTGTTTGGCGATCGCTTCAAGGCTTCTTTCGCAATGGCAATCGCCGCCTTGCGATCTCCGGAGTGCAACGCGAAACGAGCATCCTTCACCAGCATCTCGGACGAATCCATCAACATCCGGCCTAAAGCAAGCAATGCTTCGGAACCCGGTGTCGGCAAAAGTAGTCCTTGGTCCAACTCGGCCCTTTCGATAACCTCAGGCAAGAATCCTAAATCTTCGTTGGACTTCTCGCTCGATACATTCCAAGACATGACCGCTTGGTTGCCATTCCAACTGCCAGCGACTTTGAGTTCTCCTGACCATGCGGCGCTAGCAAGCTTTCCAACGACGATCGAATCGCGATCCACTCGAATAGGCGGAACTGTTTTAGGAAAATGACTGACTAGTCCCTCAGGCCACTTGGAGTCGGTTGGCCAAAATACTGGAGAAACGCAACTCTTTGCCAGCGCCGCTGCGATTTGTTGATTGGAACTGTTCTCGATGTTTTTGTGGATGTAGATCACACCGCCAGTATGGTTGGCTAAGGTAGCCAGGAACTCTACATCCGCTTCAGGCCCGATGGCTAAGGAATGGATCGTCGTGCGAGTTTCACGCAGCTTGTCTATTAGACCTTCAAATCCTTTCGGCTCAAGCAGATTGCAACGATGGAACCCATCACCTATGTACAAAATCACAGAATCCGGTTCAGCGCCCAATGACTGACGGGCCGTCTGGATAGCAGCCACAAGGTCAGTCGATCCAAGCGGGATCGTTTTGCTCAGTTTCTTCAAGCCATCCTGCAACTCTGCTCCGTTCGGTTTACCGACACCCAAAATTGTCGACTCCACGTCAGAGGCAATCAACGAAGCCAGTGAGTTCTCAGGCAACGCCTCAAGCACGCGCCGAGCTAATTCTAGGGAGTCGGAACGATAGGGCCCGCTTTGAGTTGCCGAAGTATCGACAATGATTGCAATTTTTGACGCCGAAACGGCGTTCGGCGCACCGGCTGACGGCTTCAAACTCAAAGCAAACAACGTTTGATCAGCGTCTTGATAAGTGATCATACGTGAGTTTGGTTCGTCACCAAATGCAGGCACGCTCAATAGCAGTCCTGTCAAAAAAGCTCGACTAACACATGGAAACAGTCGCATAACGATTCGCTCCAAATTGGCCCGAATAGATGAGAAGGAAACTAACTCGTAACACCCTAATCGTATTTCTAGCTGCCCTAAGTTGCCATTAAAAAACGGTCCAAATCGTCAACTATCATCTTCGAAAAGGTAGGTTTAGCTTGAATTAAGCACGATCCGTACTCACCTACTGCTCATTTCGTTCCAATTCGCTCAAAAACCACGGAATAGTAGCAAAAAATCCTGCAGATCACTTTTCGCACTAGAAAATTCCTGGAGTTGTCCCTCAAGACGAGTTTGCATACGCAATGAGCGTAGTCTTTTGCTTCATCGTACAACGTTGGAAGGTGCAGGATTGAACACGGAGAAAATGAATTCAAGGAAAATTCGGCAAATCCCCCCTATTCCATTTATTTCAACATCCATTGCCATCCGATAAATCAATAGGAGATTTTGTGGCTCGATTTATGCTCGGACGGAGAGAGCGATATGTGTTTTTCGAAAAGCATTTTGAAAACGAACTTTTTGGCCATTGCTTGCTTGTCGTTTTGCTTTTCCTCATCGAGTTGCTTCAGCCAAAGTGACGATGCCGCTACAGATCCCGAACCAGTCAAGAAGCCGGCCTTTGCAAATCCTTTTTCCAAGATGTTCTCAAAAAAGGAGGACGCCTCGGAGGAGATCTCAGCAGCAGACCCAAAAAGCGTCAAATCCCCTTCAAGTTCGAAACCCTCCTTGAGTGGAACTCGAACCGGAAAGCCGGCGATCCCGGCAACGCCAACGTCTAATCGTGGAGGTTTGCTTATGCCTCTCAAATCGTTCACTAACCGAGTTTTCCGATCTGGCGATGAATCTGCAGAACCGTTGCCGGAAATGACAGAGGAACTTGAAAACCTTCCGGCAAAACCAATTCGAGAGCCTTTTCGAAATCTACCGCGGCCCCGGATCGCCGAGCGGCGCGATGATCGGTACACCAGTGACATTAGTGTCCAAGCCATAGAGACACCTAAACCGCCAGCAGATGTCCAAAACTTCCCTGCAGCACCTGAACTGTCTACGGCAACGCAACCAGCACCTGTTTTTCTAAACGAGAGTTCTTTCGGAACTTCGTCCACGAAATTGACCGCCCAAAAACCGATCCCGAACTCAAGTCCTGTCGCCCCCATCGTTCCGCCTTTGGGCGTAAATTCCACTTCGCGTAAGACGGGGGATTTACCTGTCGAACCACAGGGGACCGCAACCGGTCTAAAAAAATCTCCAGCTAACGCAGAACCAACGTTGCTTGACTTAAGCACTGATGGCCGCAACAGTCCCCAGGCGAGAACTGGTACGCTTCCCGCTAGCAAACCTGCCAATCGATTCTCACAAGAATCTACCCGCACGACTTCGTCGAGCAACGCTGCACCTGCACAATCAACATCACCGGCGTTAGAAGGTTCTGCATCGGAAGACATTTCGAGACCTGGCGAACCAGCTACTCCAATGGTGTCTAGTGTCCGGACTCGTTCAGAATCAAAACCCAAACAAGATGCTGTCTCAAAGACCGGATCCTCGAAACAGGAAACAACCGCGAGTCGAAGCAGTGCAATTACTGAATTCAGTCAGCCGAATGTTCGTGTCTCGGTAAATGGGCCAGATTCTTTGCTGGTTGGACAAGAAGCTGTTTACGAAGTGGTTGCCAAGAACGAGGGAGTGAACGACCTTTCTGGGCTACTTTTACGAGTTAGTGTTCCTGCATCGATCGCGTTGACAAATATTGTGGCCTCCGATGGCACAGCCCAACCCGACAATGAAAACGGCGAGCATGCTGTTGGTTGGGAATTCGATAAACTACAAGCAGGAGCCAAGAAAAACCTTCGATTTACTCTGCAAACACAAAATCCAGAACACTTTGCCATGGGAATTGAATGGACCTCGCTGCCCAACACTAGCCAACTACAAATCAGCGTTCAACAGCCAAAACTGGATCTAGCACTAGAAGGTCCGTCCGAAGCAGAATTCGGTACGCCCCAGAACTATCGCCTTCGAATCAAGAATCCTGGGAATGCAGTAGTCAAAGCGGTCGAAATCATACTCACCGCCGAAACCTTTGGCAGCAATCAGTCAGTTATCGGAGACATCCAACCTGGAAGTGAGCGAATCGTCGATGTCGAGTTGTTGTTCCAGCATCATGGTGTCATTCCTATTGTTGCGACTGCGACCAGTGCTGTATCGAAACTGCAAGCAAGACACTCTATCGATGTCCGAGTGAAGCAATCTGATATCAATGCTCATTGGGTCGGTCCATCGGAATTCTATCAAGGTAGCGTCGCAGAGTACTCACTGACCTTGACCAATCAAGGAGAAGCCCCTGCGATAAATATCCCATGCATCGTGAAGTTACCTCCCGGCGCTGACCCCGTAAGCTTACCTGCCGGTGCCACGAAAAGGGGAAGTGTTGTCCAGTGGGAACTCAAACGCTTGATGCCTCAGGAGTCGATCTCCATTCCCTTTAGCGTAATGCTGGGAAATGTAGGCATCAATACGTTCTCTTTCTCCGCAGAAACGAAGAATGGTTCTTCACCGAGCACTGAAATCAAGACGATTGTCGACTCGATTGCAGATCTGAAGCTAACAGTCATAGATCCAATCGCTCCCGCACCAATCGGGCAGCCTGTCTACTATGAAATTGAAATCAATAATCGAGGGCGTAAAGCCGC
The DNA here is from genome assembly GCA_021300155.1 of Pirellula sp. GTDB lineage: Bacteria > Planctomycetota > Planctomycetia > Pirellulales > Pirellulaceae > JBKCUI01. Next base: position 16,456 of record JAJTID010000064.1, on the reverse strand, counting down.
GAACGCAGTCGAGGTGATCGCTCAGTTCTCCGAAGGGATCGAGCCTATCCGATTCGAGGGGCACGCAGGGCGAATCGTTCCAGGGCAAGCTATATTCGCCCCCATCCCGACAATTGCCCCAGGGGAAAAAGTAACACTGAAGGTTGCGGCGGAAGCGAAGACGGCTGGTGTTCATCGATTCCGAGCGGAAGTCAAGAGTGCCAGCAGCGACACCGACCTGATCCACGAAGAATCGACACGCTATTTGGCAACGGGAAGCAGCCAAACGACTCGGCGATAATCGATGCCTGCTTTCGCTCCGTCGATAAAGATCTCCAAGATGGATGACTCGCCAGGAACTCACCGAAGCCAGCGATTACGTATGTCGCCTCGACATTGTATTTTTGCATGGGCTTTCATGTTGTCTGGTCAGAGTCTTCTCTGCTCGGAAGATGATGTACCTCCTTTTGCAATTCGACCGAGCGAGCCTTATTTCGTTGCCGAGACCATATCACTCAAGAAAACATTTTATGCTACCGAAATCGCAATGATCGCGGCACGACAGTGTGGTCCCGCGAATTTGGTGATTCGCGAGAACTCCGTAAGCACCTCAAGTCGTCGCGACCAAGATGTCGAGCAAACAGCCATCCGATCGATTCGCCAAGCGACGGCCCAGCGCTTTCGAGAGAACGCTGCCACCGTCGCTTTGAAATTGCATTACGGTCTTGCAGCATGCAAACAATCGCAAGATTTATTGAGTCGCACTCGACAAGAACTTGATCGGCAGTCCAATGCCCAAAGCAAGCTGATTCAAAAAGGCGTGCCAATTCCTGATCCACTTCTTACGGACAGATTGTTGGTAGATTGGAACGACCAGCTTCTCGAAAATGAATCCAAACAAAGGACTCTACGAATTCAATTGTCGGAACTAGTCGGAAGCGAAATCGCCTGCAACTATGATCCAATTTTTGAATTAAATCTAAATCCTAGCGACATCGATGTATGTGATTATCTTCAGACCGCGATGCGTTGCCGCCATGAAATCGCATTACTGTGCGGATTGCGTAATTCGATCAATGCGTCAGCCATCGAGCTCTGGGAAAGCATCGCTGCCGCACTCTCGGGTGTACCCACGCTGCGTTCCAAACCACTCAGCGTCGCTGGTCGCATCAAGCGTCTACTCTTGCGAGACGAAATTGAGCAAGAGATCCGAAATCGAAAACAATGGCTCGAAACCTTGATTGAGGAACGAACCAACCACATTCGCAAAGAAGTGGAAGTCGCTTACGAAACGAAAAGAATTGCTGCTTTGCGATGGGCGAATTCGAAGGAGCAAAGCAAAATCTGGGAGACTCGCGTTCTGCAGCTTGAAAAGATTGGCGAGGAGCTCAAGGGAAATATGGCGGACCAGTCGGCTGCGAGACTTCAGGCTTTGCAGAGCGAAGTAAACACGATTAAACGATGGCTAGATTGGCATCTCGCAAACGTGGACCTCGAGAATGCTATCGGCACGATTCTTCAAACTCAGAGCCACTAAATAAACCAGAGCCATGAAAAGAGTGGCGTTCAAAACAAAAAACGGAGAGTTGTTCACTCTCCGTCGATGTTTTCGCTTTGCAATACAACCCAGTTAAAGCGAGATTAGCCGTTCGCTGCAGGGACGACCCAAACTTTGAGTTCTGTCGAAATCTCTTGATGCAATTGCACCTTGACGGTGTAGAGTCCCAACTCCTTCAAAACTCCTTCCAACCGAACCTGATCCGTTGTGATGCTGAAGCCATTCGACTTCAAAGCCGAAACGATTTCTTGAGCGCCAACACTACCATACAAATGCCCTTCGTCGTTGGCATTTGCTTCGACGTTGATCGATTGCTTGGATAGTTGATCAGCTAACGTACGCAACGAAGCCAAACGTTGTTTCTCGATTTCGAGCAACTTCGCTTTGTGTTTCTCAACCATTCGCTTGTGATGCTCCGTCGAAACAATGGCTAGCCCCTGAGGCAGCAAGAAATTGTTTGCGTAGCCAGCCTTCACCTCGACGACATCCCCTGACTTTCCGAGGAACTCGACATTCTGGATCAACATCAACTGAATTCCGCCGTTAGGCCCCTTCGGCAATCGCGGGAAGGTCGGGGTTCGCATTTTTCGTGTTGTCATAGCAAATCAATCAACCACAAACGGTTTCGAAATAGTGTTAAGGATTATTCCAATAATTAAAACGGCATATCTTCTTCGACGAACACATCGTCGCCGACTTCCGAAACATGCATCTCGTTATGAGAGCCTTGATCCGAATTTGAAAAACGAGCTCCATTGCTCTGTGGCCGAGCGCCGCTCGGAGTGCCTTTACCTTCACCGCGTGCACCAATGAGTTGCATGCGATCCACAATAACATATAGCTTGCTTCTCTTTTGTCCGTCCTTTTCCCATGTATCTTGCTTTAGTCGTCCCTCAACAAAGATCGGAGATCCTTTGCCGAGATACTCTGCAACCACCTCCGCAGTGCGTCCGAAAAAAGTGACGTCCACGAAAGAAGTTTCATCTACCCACTCTCCCGCCGCATTCTTGCGACGTTCGTTTACGGCTATCGCATTCTGGCAAACTGCCAATTTGCTATTCGTGTAACGCAGTTCGATATCTCGAACCAAATTTCCTAAGAGAATAACTCGATTGTAGCTGGCCATGATTGTCTCCTCGGTGCGTGTGACCGATCGCTATGCCTCATTTGCGGCAACTAGACGAATCTGAACTTCCTATTCGTCTTCGACTTCTATCCCTTCTTCATCGTCGGCATCCGCACCGACTGTTACGGCTTGTCGTTGTAGCGCATCGATCGGAATCACAACTTTCTCTTGAGCGTGTGCGACGAGTGCATCCACCAATTTTGGATCGATCTTTGTAAACATAAACCGCAGCAAACTCTCATTGAGTTGGCAGGTTCGATTCAGTTCTTTCAGCCGAAGCGTGTCTAGCTTGAAATAGGCTAACCAATAAGTTCCCTTGTTGTGTCCCTTGATCGGGAAAGCAAGTCTCTGTTCAGCCCAAAGTCGGCTAACCAAGATCTCGCCACCGAAATCGGTGACCATGCTCTGCACGGAGGCAGCTATTCCGCCCGGATCACGTGCGTAGTGATTGCTGTCGAACAAGAAAAGGCATTCGTATATTCCGGTGGCCAACTTTATAGCTCCTACACTGTTTACTGATCAGTCGTATCAAATTGGAGCGATCATTCGCTCTCTGGGGTTTGTTTTCGCTTGTTTTCTTGCTTTTTCAAGGTCGGATTTGCATTGAACTCATTCATCGCGACATCAACCCCTGCAACAAGCCATCGTTCAATCGCAGAACATGTGCGATCCAATGCCGACTTGACAGTTACCGACTCTTCGCTGGTGAACTTTCCCAATACATAATCGACCGTCTCCCAATGCTCGGGCGTGGGATCTATCCCAATCCTAAGCCTAGGTACATCCTGAGTTCCCAGACAGCTAAGGATATTCTCCAAACCCTTTTGTCCGCCGCTTGAACCCGATTTGCGAATTCTCAATTTGCCTAGCGGCAAACTCAAGTCATCGCAAACCACCAAGATGTTTTCTGGTTCTATGCGGTAAAACCGAGCAAACTGTGCAACGCACCGTCCACTGCAATTCATATATGTTAATGGCCAGACCAAGCAGACGTCGTTACCGTTCCACTTTGTCTTGACAAATTGACCTTCGAATTTCGATTGAACTGTTTTTGATCCAACTGACGGAGTCGAGTACGTATCCAAATTCATCCAAAACCGATTCAATGCTTCGAAACCTATGTTGTGTCGTGTCCATTCGTATTTGGCTCCTGGATTCCCAAGCCCAACTACCATGACTACGCGCGACGCAGGCTCCACAACTCACACTAGCTAGCCGCGGGCGTCGCTGCTTCCGCAACCGCGCCGACCGAAACAACTTGTGCAACAACAATAGTGCCAGGTGTAACCGGAGTCGCACCCTCAGGCAATTTCAATTCGTTAACGTGTATCGACATCCCGATCTGCAGCGAACTGATATCGCAAGTCAAATACTCAGGAATCTTCCCTGCAGGGCAATGAATCGTAACCTCATGGACCACGAATCGCAACTGGCCAGCAGCAGTCGCTGCGCCAGGCGCCTCGCCATGCAAATGAATCGGAATCGTTACATCTACTGCCTCTGTTTGCGAAACGCGAGCAAAGTCGACGTGAATTATGCGGTCACCCAAGCTGCTCCACTGCACAGCTCTCAAAAGAGCCGAGTCGGTAGCCGCACCGGTCAAGTTCACCAATTTCGTGCCGTGCTTGATCAGCTTGTTGACGGTATCCAAAGGCAGCGTTAAACAAAGATTTTCTTCACCGTGCCCGTACAGGATCGCCGGAATCAAACCTTTTTCTCTAATTTTAATCATTGCACGCGATCCGAGAGTTTCGCGCTTTGTTACTTCGATGGTTTCAATCATTCCAATGCCGTTCCAGAGCCAAATGTATTCTTGAACACGAGCCTACCTCCTCGCCGAGGCCCACCGTAGTGGGTTTTCCATTTATTCAGCGAAAGCCCAGCAGTATGACGAAATTGATTGCTGATGCAAGGGCAAATGTACTTGTCGATTCTGGCTCGTAGCCTATGCTGTTCGCATGGCGAAGAAAACTACCAATTTTGACTATATTGAACCTGTCGGGGCTCGTGTTTTGGTTCTCAAGGATGAACCCAAACGTGAAACAAAAGGTGGGATCGCTCTCCCTGACGCGGCTGAGATCCCCACGATCACGGGGAGAATCGTGACCATTAGCCGGCAAATCGAGCTTGATGACGATGTCCCGCTGAAACAGTACGACAAAATTCTCTTTCATCCAAAAAACGCCATCCCCGTGGACTTCGAAGCGGACAACCAGCTTTACGTAGTCCCAGTCGAGGATGTTGTTGCTGTTTTCCGCCGCAAGCCGCCAGAATAACCGGCCCTAGGAATAACCGGCCCTAGGAATAACCGGCCTTAGGAATAACCAGCCGCCAGAAAAGCTAGCTTCTAGCCACTGCCGGGAATTCCTGGGAAACAGCCTAAGTAGTTCGCTCTACGCAATCTGCGGCTTCTTTTGGCGTGTTGTCCCTATGTCGATGTGATTTTGACAGCTTGGGTGCTACCATAACTTTAGTTCTCCAACGGTTTTTTGGTATCGACTGTGCCACTTGGCTTTACTATGCCTCCATGCCTCATTTTTTTTCAACTTGCCTCTCGCTTGAGCCTCTTGCTTTTTTGCACCTGGATTCCTTTAGCTTTTGGCCAAGAGAAGCCTTCCGAAGAGCGGAGTCCAGAAGTAGCCAGTGAGTTGGTCCGGATCTTCTTCGACGACAATGGAACAGAAAAGTCAGTGCTGGGAGAACTCGTTGCCCAACGAGCGGGATTCGGCTACTTGGTCCTGGATGAATGCGGTGCATTGACTGCCATTGAGCCCATTGATTTCGTCAAGATGGAAACCATCCAGCAACACTTTGCTCCGGTCACGCCGAAGGAAATGGGAGAAAGAATTCTGCCAAGCATGCCAGCGGGAAGCAAGTTCATTACTTCGGAGCACTTTGTTGTTTGTTACAACACGAGTGAAGCATACGCTCGATGGAATATTGACCTATTCGAACGCCTCTACAAGGGCTTTCATCGATACTGGAAGTCAAAGGGCTTTGAGCTTCACAAGCCTCGCTTTCCTTTGGTTGCCATGGTCTTCGAAACAAAAGCTGACTATGTTCGCTATGCCAGCCAGGAGTTCAAAGGTTCCGAGAACACGTTCGGATACTACCATCAAGGGACGAACCGATTGGCATCTTACGATCTCACTGGGATCGAAGGAATTATTCCGCCGGGAATGAAAGTCACGAAAGATCTTTTGGTAAACCAAATTCTCTCGCGCCCCGAAGCCGAGCGGACAGTTGCAACCATCGTTCATGAAGCGTGTCACCAAATCGCATTTAATTCCGGACTCCAAAAGCGATTGGGGCAAAATCCTTTGTGGCTAAGTGAAGGCATCGCGACTTATTTTGAATCACCCGACCTCGGGAGCAAAGGTGGCTGGGGGGGCATCGGTAAGATCAATCAGCACAACTACAAAAACTTAGCCAGCTACGTGCCCCTCCGTGCAGCCGACTCTATCAGGTTGTTACTTACGGATGACAACCGTCTTCGCAACGGTGATACGATGACCAATAGCTACGCCGAAGCTTGGGGGCTTACACATTTCTTGTTGCAAACGAAATCAAAAGACATGGTGAAATATTTACAACTGATCCACGAAACCGACTACGGGATGCAATCTACCGCTAAAGACCGCCTGGATTTGTTTCGCTCTTGTTTCGGGGACGATCTGACCAAAATAGACAAAGATTTTATTCGCCACCTACACCGCCTGCGGTAAGCCTAGGCTTTCCACCTTAGCGAACAGCAGCTTCGAACCGCAATCTCCCTTGGACAAAGCTATGTGTCGCGACCCCGTAGAGTTCGACCCCATCGAGCGGCGTGTTGTAGGATTTGCTATTTAGATTGTCGGCATCCACTTTCCAAGTTCGATCTGGATCGATCAGAACGAGATCAGCCGGCTTGCCGATTTCCAAAGTTCCTCCAGGCAATCCTAAAAGTCTGGCCGGATTCAAACTCATCTTTGCCATCGCTTGATGCCAATTCAACACGCCTGGACGAATCAGATAGGTGATGACTTGCGACAAGGCCGTTTCCAATGCAATCATGCCAAACGGAGCGGTATCGATCTCGACCATCTTTTTCTCTAACGAAGATGGCTTATGTCCGCTACTGATGATGTCGATCGTTCCATCGCTCAATGCTTCCACAATAGCCTCGACATGCTCGCGCGAGCGAAGAGGCGGGTTCACTTTGCAATTGCAGTCGAACGAACGAAGCATCTCGTCTGTCATGTGGAAGTTGGCCGTATAGCAACCGACCGTAAAGTGGATCCCTCGCGACTTAGCCCTTCGGCAAAGCTCAGCACTCCCTGCCGTGCTAATGCTCGTCAAATGGAGGCGTCCCCCCGTCGCTTCTACCAACCGGATATCTCTAGAAGTCGCAAGGTCTTCGGCCTCAGCAGGCATCGGAGACATACCCAATACCAACTGTTCCATCCCCTCATGCATGACCCCTCCTCTCGACAAGGAAGCGATTTCGGGATGATCGAACACGACTCGATCAAACATCGAGCAGTATTCAAGCGCGCGCCGCAATAAACCAGTGTTTTCAATAGGATTTGGCCCGTCGTAAAGTGCAACGGCACCTGCTTCTACCAGTGAGCCGATCTCCGCTAGGGATTCTCCTTTGCGCTCTTTGCTGACGCATCCGAGCGCGTAGACTCTGCAATTGTCAGCTCTCGCCCCTTTTTGGTGGATGAACTCAACACTCGCTGCGCTGTCGATCGGAGGAAGGGTATTGGTGGATAATGCCACCGAAGTGTAGCCACCGGCCAATGCCGCATGCGTCCCAGTTTGAATGGTCTCGTCTTCCTCTCGTCCCGGCTCGCCAAACTCCGTTCCAAGATCGACTAGTCCAGGAGCCGCAATCAATCCTCGCGCGTCGATTCTTGAAAGCTGAGTTGGAAGGTCTCCATCACTGGAATCGACGCCAGCAAATCTTCCGCCGACAATCAGTAACCTACCGACTCGATCCATCCCGCTGCTCGGATCGATCAACCGTGCATTTTCAATTAACCAATTGGAGTCCATTAGCGACCGAGGAGCCTTTGTTTTAAGAAGAGTGTTGCTGAGCTTGATGAGCGGTATTGCTGCCGAGCAGCAACCAAAGTGTTGCCATGCGAATCGCGATGCCATTGGTGACTTGCTCAAGGATCACAGAGTGAGGCCCGTCCGCAACCTCGGGTGTTAACTCCACACCGCGATTGATCGGACCTGGAGCCATGATCAATATGTCAGGCTTGCTTCGTTGTATTCGCTCCTTGTTCATCGCATACAAGAGCATATATTCATGAACGGAAGGGAATGGGCGAATGGCCTGCCGTTCGAACTGGATCCTCAGCAGATTCAACACGTCGCATCGCGGTAATATCTTGTCGAGATCGTATGCAACCTCGACCCCGAGCTTCTCCCAATTCTTGGAAACCAAGGTTGCCGGTCCGCATACGATCACTTTGGCTCCCAGTTTGAGCAATCCCCAAATGTTGGATCGAGCCGTCCGTGAGTGAGCGATGTCTCCAACCAATGCAACCGTCAATCCGGCCAACGAACCGCGGTGTTGACGAATCGTCAGAATATCCAATAGCCCTTGGGTTGGATGCTCGTGCGGTCCATCTCCTGCATTGATCACACTGCATTGAAGATGCTTGGCTAGCATGTGAGGAGTTCCAGGAGAGCTATGTCGCACCACCATCGCATCCACCAACATCGCCTCAATGGTTTTGGCCGTATCGATAAATGTTTCGCCCTTGGCAACACTAGAACCGCTGGAGGAAAACTCAACCGTGTCTGCCCCTAACCGTTTCGCAGCCAGTGAAAAACTATTGCGGGTTCGTGTGCTGTTCTCAAAGAATAAATTGGCGACAGTTCGACCTTTCAAAAGATCCAGCTTCGTGCGGCCATGATTGGTTACCGCATGCAGCGCCTCTGCGAAATCAAGAATCAGCGATATTTCATTAGCGGAAAGATGCTCCAACCCTAGAAGGTGCTTATTCGCCCAGTGGGTTGGGATCTTCGGCAGTAACAAGGATCTTGGGGGTGGGACCGTCAACGTGGATTCACTAGTCATCGGAACAAGTAGGTCGTTCGAGTTGCGACAGCGTGAACAACTAGCTCACCGCAGTCTTCTTGATTGTACGGCGAGAGGTTCTCCTTGAATACGGCTTCTTCCTGAAGAGAAATGCCTCGATTCGCTACGATTCTTCATCGCTTCGCAGCTTGGCCAAAACCGTAAAGTCTTCCAGGGTCGATGTATCGCCCGTACCTTCCTTGCCAGAGGCGATATCTCGAAGGAGTCTTCGCATGATTTTGCCACTTCTCGTTTTTGGAAGCGACGACGTAAAGCGTATGTCATCCGGCACAGCCAAAGCCCCAATCTCTTTCCGGACGTGCTTCTTGAGTGCTTCACGAAGGGCTTCATCGGGTTGATGATTCTTGAGCGTAACGAAAACGGCAATCGCTTGCCCTTTGATTTCGTCTGGTCGCCCAACGGCTGCGGCTTCAGCAACAGCGGGATGGCTTACCAAAGCACTTTCGACTTCGATCGTACTAAGCCGATGTCCAGATACGTTGATCACATCATCGATTCGCCCCATGATCCAGTAATAACCATCTTCGTCTTTTCGCGCGTTATCACCTGTTAGATAGTGATTCGGAACACGCGTCCAATATTGTTCTTGGTACCGAGCATCATCCCCCCAAATACCTCGCAACATACCAGGCCAAGGCTTAGCAATACACAACATCCCACCGTGATCCACCCCGACCTCTTGGAGGTCCTCTCCCAACGCAACAGGTACGATGCCAGGAAGTGGACGTGTGCATGAGCCAGGTTTACAAGGGATTGCGCCGGGGAGAGGTGACATCATGATTCCGCCCGTTTCCGTTTGCCACCAAGTGTCGACGATAGGACAACGACCTCCGCCGATCTTTTCGAAATACCACATCCATGCCTCTGGATTGATTCCTTCTCCAACACTTCCCAATAACCGCAACGACGACAAGTCATGCTTGTCGACATGATGATCTCCCCACTTGATAAACGCGCGAATGGCCGTGGGTGCGGTATAAAGAATCGATACTTTGTATCGTTCGATAATTTCCCAGAAACGGTCCTCTTCCGGCCAATTGGGGGCCCCCTCGTAGAGAACCTGTGTCGCTCCAGCCGACATCGGCCCATAAACGATGTACGAATGTCCCGTTATCCAACCGCAGTCCGCCGTACACCAAAAGATATCTTCATCTTTGTGGTCGAAAACCCATTGAAATGTTCGTTTAGCGTAGAGGTTGTAGCCCGCCGTCGTGTGACGAATCCCCTTGGGTTTTCCAGTCGATCCGCTCGTGTAAAGAATAAAAAGAGAGTCTTCGCTATCCATCGGTTCCGCAGGGCAATCGCTCGATTCGTTGGCGACAATATCATGCCACCAAACGTCTCGCCCCTCTTTCATGGCAGCTTCGTTTTTTGTCCTTTGAAGCACAATGCAGTGCTCCACGGAAGGGCTCTTCTCTAACGCTTCATTGGCCGTTTGCTTTAGATTCAATACCTTGCCGCGTCTCCAACCGCCATCCGCAGTGATGAGCAATTTCGCTTGGGCGTCATTGTTCCGGTCCGCAATCGCTTCCGAGCTAAAGCCACCGAAAATCACCGAATGAATCAATCCGATCCTCGCACATGCAAGCATCGCAATCGGCAACTCGGGGACCATCGGCATGTAAATGCTGACGCGATCTCCCTTCTTCAGTCCAAGCTTCTTTAACGCATTAGAAAATTTGCAGACTTCTCGATGTACATCCGAGTAACTTAATGTGCGTTTGTCTCCAGGTTCGCCTTCCCAATGGAAGGCGACGCGATCGCCCCGCCCTGCGAGTACGTGCGCGTCCAAGCAATTGAAGGCAACATTCGTTTTCCCGCCAACAAACCACTTGGCGAACGGAGCATTCCATTCGAACGTGGTGTGAAATGGCTCAAACCAATGAATGTGGTCCCTCGCTTGCTTCTCCCAAAATGCATTGATGTCTGCCGTCGACTCGTTGTAGAGCGATTCGTACGCTGCCATCGAGTTAAATTCTGCCTTGCTCGCGAATTGCTCGCTGGGTGGGAATACTCGTGTTTCGTTCAGAACATTTCGGATTCCGGCGGGACTGGTAGACATTTGAACAAGCTCAACATGGGGAGGAAAAAGTCACGGCATGCTCTCTGGGGAAAGCCCCCAGATTCTGCGCCAAGCACGAACGAATGTCAAAGCCCGGTGTCAGCAAGTTCGCCATAAACGCTGGCTTGAACTATTAATCTGCCGTATTCTTGAAGCCCAACCTCCGGTTCTTCGTTCCCAGTTCCCGTACCAGGCTACAGAGCTACCGATCCCGTAGGTTGGCTGCTGGCCTCTAGTTGCTGAAGATAACTTGGTTGCATCAAGTACTTTTCTGCTTTCCAAACATCATTGGCGTAGTCAAACTCAATAATGCCATGGAATTTGCCGGTGGAATCGGTGGCTATGAATCGTCGATGCGGAACCAATTCGGAATGCATGCCACTTTCGAGTTCTATATGTTGCCCAAATCGAAAGCGTTCCAGAAGTCCGTTTTCTAATCTTACTTGAGGCAAGAAGCATAGTCCTTGCTGAGCCGGGCGTATTGCGGACTGGATCGTCTCTCTGCTGGTAAGCGAATCGAGAGCTATAGAATCCACGAGCCCAAATGGACCGATGCGTGTTCGTATCAGCGAAGTCATCACAGCATCGCTACCGAGGCTCCGGGCAATGTCTCGACCAATCGAACGAATATAAGTCCCCGTACCACATACGACTCGAAGTGAGACGTGCGGAAAATGGAAACTCAATACTTCGATAGATGAAATTTCGACTTCACGCGATGGCATCTCTACACGCTTCCCCAAACGTGCTAGGTTGTGTGCGCGGCGACCCCCAATTCGAACGGCAGAAAACACTGGGGGAGTCTGTGAAATCGTCCCAACAAACGCTTCGCTCGCTTTGCAGAATGCATCGGATTGAATTTGAGGTGCGTTCTCTACCAACTGTACGTTTGTTTCCATATCCGCAGATGGACTGGTAACCCCTAATTCAAACGTCGCTACATACTCTTTGTCGAGCAAATGAAAGTCGTCCATCAGCCGCACCGCAGGGCCGATTAACAACAGCAGGATCCCTGACGCCATTGGGTCAAGCGTTCCCGCATGCCCTACTTTGAAGGGAAATGTGCAATTCTCAATCTTGGCCACGCAATCTCGGCTCGTCGGGCCACATGGTTTATGCAAATTTAGAACGCCGAGCATAGAGAGATAAACTGTAAGAGACGTAACGACCAAGACGGGCGATTGCGAGGACTTTGCAGAAATTCGGTACTTTTGCCGAAGACTGACAATGGGAAATTGTAGCCATAGTTTTTGGAGTGGGGGAGACATGGACAAACAGCGTTCAGTTCGTTGGGATGTCGCGGCCGTCGTTATGTTTGCGGTCGCTGCGCTCGTTTGGCTTTCCCTCTTGACGCATGACCCCGCCGACAATCTAGGACAGATGCCCCCTGGTATAGCATCGATTTACCAACCATTGCATTCCGCATTTCCGTTAAACACCAAAATACAAAACGGGGCCGGTTATGTTGGTGCTCTCGTGAGTGATGTACTGCTACAAGCGACAGGCATCGGTGCTTACCTCATCGCTGGACTCATGGTCCTCTCCGGTGTTGTCATGATACGCCAACTCCCATGGGCCTCCTCCTGGGGACGGTCTATCGGTTGGAGTCTCATTCTGCTCGCTGTTTGCTGTTTGCCGTCGCGATTCGGTTTGAACCCGAAGATCTCAGTTCCAATCGACGGTGGGGGATATCTCGGAGCACTCTGCAAGGTCTGGATGGATAACCATCTTGCACATGCAGGTGCCGTTATCCTGGTACTTAGCATGCTAATTGGCGGCCTGTTGTTAAGTACTGAGTACGCTCTGCTTCGCTATTTCGGATATGCCGCCACCGGAAGCATGCTTGCTATCAACTATTTCCGAGTCCCAAACTGGTCTTTGCGCCGACATCGTGAAATTCTATCGGGAACATTCTCACCTAAACGAGCAGATCTCCCTAATTCCCTCACGATGAGGCAAGACCCTACTTCCATTTCAACGACGGTAGAGCCCTTGGCCAACCCACAGCAAAACCAAGGGATGGCATTTCCAAGTCTTAGGTCCGCAGTTCAGTCCGTGACACGTGCCATTACCCAATCAGCGCCAAGTGAATCTTCAGAAAGCGAAGCTTCCCACACGAGTGCCGAGTCGGTTGCTACCGAAGGCGGACCTGCGATTCGAATCGGACGACGTGCCACTGCAAGTATCAGCGCTGCCGATCTCGCAACCGAACCAAGAAACTCTGTTCGTACGGATCTTTCTTTTCCCAAAGCCAAGGATCCACCATTAGCTAGTGTTGCTTCGTCGCTGCTTGGTGCCGGTAAACCAACTATACCACCAATCGAAGATGAACTCCTCGAAGGTGGGTCAGAAGACGAAGACGATGAATATGAAGAAGCCGATGAAGAGTACGACGTAGACCAAGATGACGCCTACGAAGACGAAGAGGGCTATGAGGATGATGACGAGGACGATGAAGTCCATAGCGAAGAGGAAGAGCCCGACGAAGTGATTGTAGAACCACCAAAGAAGGGTAAGAACTTAACGGTCCGATCCGACGCAGCCCGCGTGGAAGAACGTGTTCCAACAATCAAGAATAACAAATCGAAGAAGGTTGCTCCTAAAGAAGAGGAGGAAGACCCCGCCGAATCCCTTCAACACATGGATGACACCAAACTACCAGAAGGAAGCGAAGAGTATGTGTTGCCAGGATTGGATCTTCTTACCGAGTCGGATGATATCTCTTACGATGAACAGACCGAAGAAGTCAAACGGAAAGCCAAAGTACTGGAAGAGACTTTTAAGAACTTTGGCTTCAACGTCCGCGTCGTAGAAATCGAAACCGGTCCTGTCATTGCACAATACGAGATTGAACTAGAGGCTGGCCTGCGATTGAGCAAAATCACTGGCCTAGCTGACGACCTGGCAATTGCCCTTCGAGTTCCCAGTGTTCGCATCGTGGCTCCTATCCCTGGCAAGAATAGCGTTGGCATCGAAGTGCCAAACGAGCAACGACAAATCGTTCGGATGCGCGAAGTGATCGAAGAGAGCGGACCGCAGATCAAAAAGCAAAAGATCCCGCTGTTCCTCGGCAAAGATGTCTCTGGAAAATCTCTGACCGTGGACCTTGCTAGTTTGCCCCACTTGTTGATCGCAGGTCGAACGGGCACGGGTAAGTCGGTTTGTTTGAACTCGATCATCTCATCGATCCTGATGACTCGAAGACCCGACGAAGTTCGGATGCTGATGATCGACCCAAAGATGGTCGAACTGAGCTGCTATGGCAGACTCCCTCACCTTATGCACCCCGTCGTTATCGATATGCGTAAAGCCGAAGCGATTCTCGCTTGGGCCGTCGACAAAATGGAAGAGCGTTATGCACTTTTAGCGCGAGCTGGCGTCCGGCACTTAACCAATTACAACCAATTGGGACGCGAAGAGCTACTCGATCGACTCAAGCCCGAGAACGAAGACGAAGCGGAACTCATCCCCGATCACTTGCCATTCATCGTCATCGTTGTCGATGAAATGGCGGACTTGATGATGACATCCGGAAAAGAAGTGGAAGCTCATATTATTCGACTTGCACAAAAGAGCCGGGCCGTCGGTATTCACTTGATCCTCGCAACGCAGAAGCCAACGGTCGATGTGATCACGGGTTTGATCAAGAGTAATCTTCCCGCGAGAATTAGTTTCCAGGTGGCCAGTAGAACCGATAGCCGGGTCGTCTTGGACGAAATGGGAGCGGATAAATTGTTGGGCAACGGCGATATGTTGTTCCTATGGCCAGGCACCAGCCAGCTCCTTCGAGGTCAAGGAACCTATTTGAGTGACGACGAAATCAATGCAGTCGTCGATCATTGCAGCATGGGCGGTGTTCAGAACTTTGTTCAAGAGCTCGTGCAACTCAAAGTCAATAAAGACGATGAAGAGGGAGGCTCCAAACCAGGTTCCTTCAAACGACGCGATGATCTTTATGAAGCCGCTGTCGATATTGTGGTTCGCGAAGGAAGAGGTAGCTGCTCGTTGCTCCAGCGAGCCTTGGGAATTGGCTACGGGCGAGCCGCAAGATTGATCGACTTTATGGCAGAAGATGGCATCGTCGGTGAATACAATGGCTCGCAAGCGCGCGAGGTCTCGATCACGATCGACCAATGGGAAGTGATGCGAGCCGATGCCGATGCGGAACCAGCCAGCAAAGGCCGTGGCAAGAAAATTCGACGCGATGAAGGCTGGAGCGAAGCTCCCAAACCAAAGGTGTCAAAGAAAAAGAAAGCCGCCCCTCGAGAAGAAGTCGCAGTAGGCGACTTTGAAGAGGAAGAACCTGTTTGGGAAGATGACGAATGATGAAACCGGAAAAGTTCCTAGCAATGGACTAACGGTGACGAATGCAGACAACAATATATCCACCAACAGCATTGGATGCGACAACACCAAACACTTCAACGGCGTAGATTGCGCAGCCCAACACGTCCACGACTCAGGGACGTGCCACCCATGTAATCACCTGAACGGTCGTGCCATGCCGACCGCTTTTGTTCTTAAATTCGTTCTTCATGGCAAGGTTACGTTATCGTAAGTTCTCTCCAGGAGTGTTGGGTTTGTGCCGATCGCGTTGAGTTGCCATCGCTCAGAAATGGCGTCTTCGTGCCCAATCCCATCTGCATTGTCATCGCATCCCCGAGACGCTAGTACTTCGATTTGATCGTTTCGAAGATCATAAACGCCAACCCTCCAGTGTCGCGAATTCGTTCTAGCGATTCCGGTATGCTGCAACGCAAACGCATCACGCGCCGCAGAATGATCGCGTATGAACTCAAAATCAGCTACGCGGTTTTCAGTCAAAACCCACACCGTGCGTTCTATGCCGATCTTGTCCTGTGTCCCATACAATTGACCACGTACTTTGTTTTCACCAAACCCATCATTATCGAAAACATAAAACGGTGTATCGTCTAAGTTAGGCGGTGCGACCGGCGTTTCAACGAATTCCTCGGGCGATTCCAGTCGAAATGTTCCAACGTAGATCATGTCTTCCGTATCCTGTTCGTCGGGATCAAATTCAGGGTCCTGAGCAGCCACTTCGACTACCGGCGCATTTTCATTCTTTTTCGATTTTGTCCACAAATACTGAAGGATTCCTCCGCAGCTAATCGTGACCACTAACAGAACCAACGCACTAACAATTTTGTTCTTAAACTCGTTCTTCATGATTTTCTCCAATGGAATTCGTCTATTTCTTTAATTGTTGGACAAGTCGTTTCGATCCCCCAGTACCTGAGACGACCCATTCAAAGGTGTACTCTTTCTTCAATTCCCATCCTGGCGCCCCGTTACAGCGACTTCCAGTCGCACGAATCGTAGATCGCAGGGATGTGTGGAAATCCAGTCGCGGGAGACGGTGCCGGAGTGCAGCCACATTCTCCTGCTGTCTGTTCTAACGCAGGACCGTTTGAACAGGCTCGGCTCCAGTTGATTTCAGTGCCTTCGCCTTGTCCAGACAATGTGAGGTTAACTCTTTGCCCCAACGCAATATTGGTCGGCGACGCAGTCACTGTCAGGCCATTGGCATTGCCTCCCTCGCTTCCTCCCTGGCCGGGAGACGTCTGTCCTGGTATTTCTTGCCCAAGTAAACCTTGACAATGAGAAAGAGCTGTG
>JAJTID010000111.1 GCA_021300155.1 Pirellula sp. | reverse complement strand
GGGTGCGATTCCAAATTGCCGACGCAGCAGATTGCTAGCGAAGCGTCTATTGTTTCTTCCGATCGTACGAATCTGTAAAATGCAACTTTCAATTTTATCGAGTCCACGGAGGGGCAAAAATGGAAAGTGGTGCATCGTTGGACAAAGAAGGCAATTTGAAAGTTGGCTCGCCACTTGAAATGGCAAGCATGCATTATCAACAAGTCGCGTCACGCATTCAAGAATGGAAACGTACCATCGAGTCCAATCCCGCCAAGTTTGGTGAGCTTGAACTTGCAGTCCATGAAGAGTATCGAAAAGGTGCTGACATGGTCTTGGCCGCGTATCTAGTCATGGTACATGCAGTCGCCTCCTTTGATGCGGCTGCCGAATCGACTCGCAAACAATATGCCGTTCCGTTGACTCGGGGGCGTGTTCGACAGATTCAGCTACGACTTTTGGGAGGATTGGTTATTTGGATCAGGTCACTCTACTGCGAACCCAGTCGACGATGGTTCCGTGAGAACAATCCAGAAAAAGTTCCTGGCATCTACATCGGCTTGGCACAGTGTGGAATTACAAACGGTATCTCACCTGCTTTGGAATCTCTGATCGTTCGCCAAGTGGCAGGTACTCATAGCTTTGAATTCGCGGTTGATGAACTCCAACGCCAAGGCATATCTATGAGCTACAAAGCGATTCGACGAGTCGCGTATGAATGCGGTAATGGTCTTCTTACGCTTCGCAAGCGAGAGATCGAGAGACTACGAGCAGGAACACTAATTTCATCTGGTGAGCTGGCAGGTTGCCGAGTCGTCGTGCAAAGCGATGGAGGTCGGATGAAGTTCCGATATGAGAAAACGGCCCGAACGGGAAGTGAGTTTAAAACCCGTGAAACGGCAAAGGAAAGCGAATCGGACGCTGATATCGAACACAATGCGATGCTACCCGAAGATGGTGGACGAGCTAAAGCGAAGAAGCGTGGTCGAAAAACCTATCGAACCGAATGGCGAGAACCAAAACTGGTTACGATCTTCATCATCGACCAGAATGGAAAGCAAGTGAAGAATAGTAAGGCGTGGATCGACGGAACAATGCAAGGTCCAGATGCCTTGGCCGAGATCATCGCCATGCATCTGTTTAGACTCGGTGCCGGTCAAGCTCAATCGATCACCTTCGCATCCGATGGCGCACCATGGATTTGGGATCGCATCGACGGGATACTGGCAATGGCCAAGATCCCATCGAACGTGACGATTCATAAGGTACTTGATTGCTGCCATGCCATCGGGCAAATGCAGGCCGCGTTGAAGCAATTCAGTTTATCCGAAACGATGCTCAAAGGCCTTGGCCGTCTCCATCGAAAACAAATACGCGATGGCGACTGGAAATTGGTTGTACGTTCTTTAGAGAAGCGATTATCTCGGCATAGCGAGCTTTCTGAATCGACTCGGCAACTCATAACCCGCTCGATCAATTACCTTCGGCACCATGGCAGTGCGGGCCGGATGGATTACCCGACGTTTAAGTTGGTGGGAATTCCATTGGGAAGTGGAGCGATCGAGAGCGGTATCCGCAGAGTGATCAATATGCGTCTGAAGAGCAACGGGATGTTCTGGCTTGCGGAGCACGCCGAGTCGATCCTGCAGCTTCGCTGTCACTACATCAGCAAGCGATTGGACGAACGACTGGTAGAAAAACGCGTCGAACTGACTCGCAACGGAAAACTAGATTGGGATCTTCTGCCCAGAGAAATCACCCCCGACCATCCCCTCAACACATCGGCCTGATCAACGAATATGCAGGGATTTAATGTGCGCAATTTGGAACTGCACCCATGAAGAAACGAAACGACATTCTCCAGAGTCAGGCGGCGCGATAGAGAACGGTCCGCAGAGTGATCAATATGCGTCTGAAGAGCAATGGAATGTTCTGGCTTGCGGAGCACGCCGAATCGATACTGCATCTTCGCTGTCACTACATTGGCAAGCGATTGGACGAGCGGCTTGTCGAAAACGCGTCGAACTGAGCCGCGATGGGAAACTGGATTGGAATCTGTTGCTAAGAGCAATCACCCCCGACCATCCACTCAACACATCGGCATATGCAATTCGGAATTTCACCTGTTCAACTTGTTGCGAACTTGCCGAAGTGCGTGACGGTCTAGTGGAGTTTATTCTGTCAAACGGCTGTCGTTGCCCCCTTTTCCTTGGTGGTTGTAAGTCTAATTTGTCAACCAAACCTCAGCATACAATTTCTGAATTCTTTGCCTTCCAGGTTGTGGGACTTTTTCACAAACTTCCAGGAATATTCGTCGTTCCAATGCTGCAAGTTGCTCTCTGAAGTTCTTGTCTTCGTCTTCTGAAAAGCTCAGCCAATCTCTCGCTTCTTGATCATCCAGCCCGAGATAGGCCTTGATGTCAGGTGAACGGAATGGCCAAGAAAAATCGGAAGACAAACGTTCCGCATTCTTGATTCTAGCCAGTTCAACAATCTGGCTAGCGGAAAGAATGCTCTTCAGCTTGTCAAAATAAGTTTTCAGTTGCGACATTGTACCAGTGCGATTGGTAACACTTTGTTTGAGGTCGGCTAGTTGCATTTCCTGTTCACTCGTAATCCCAATCCGTGACGCCAAGCTGGATTTAGGAACAACTAACTCTCTCAAAGTTGGCTCTTGGAATGCCCAAGAAGCGTCAATGAAAGGTACCTTTCCAACCTCCGCATTAGGATTTGACGGAGCCAATATGCCGGGCAGGTACTTGTTGCCGAGGAATTGGGCCATAAGTACCCTATTAGATGCGGGGAACTCCCTTAAGTAGGATGTAATGGCCTTTGTCGTTAGTTCTTGTTGCTGCTTTAAAAACCAATCTGACTTTTGCTGTAGGAATTTCCGAAACTCGTCATCAATTGCAATCCCGCACGCATCGCAAATCTCGCGATCGTAAAACGCCATTAGTCCCCCACTACATCGCGTTTCGAGCGAATAGCTTTTTAAATCTCGAATCTGCTTCTCGCTCAGGAAGCTCTTAACTTCTTGAACTACTTCTTCTTCAATTGTCCAGTAGATTTCATGATTGCCATCTGCCCGTGACCCTTCTGATCGAAGAAGAGCGAGCCTGTCCTGTTCTTTAAGGCGATCATGAAACCTCTTGCTGGACATTAATGCAATGACCTTTTTCACTTGTAAACCTGTCAACTGCAGTTTCTTCCGAAAGTTCGAGTTATTTTCAAGATCTTCGCACATTCTCCACATGCTTAGGCTCCTAACGACTACATCGTCCCCTTCCGCGTTGACCATGCGGGGAATTTGACAACAAAGAAAGATACAAAATGTAAGTAGTCGCATACTCTTTTCTCTATAAAGCGGGGAAAGGTATAGTGAGTGGACTTGTTGGCTCGCCTGCAAATTTATCATCGTAATCCTCTTGGAGTTTCACGGTGGTCCACGCAACGAATGGATCTGGATTATACAAATCACCTGTATATTGCCATATTAAACCCAATATGGCATTTTTTGTTTGGGTTCCTCTAACGCCAAGTACCCAATCCAAATGGCCACTACCCGGAGGCGAAGATTGGAGTGGGGGCAAATCTGGACCGACAGAAGTAACGGTACCCTCCGAGCCCGGATCTGTGAGATCGTCTGTGTTCATCTTGTAGTAAAAGGACCAGCCGCCTACTGGATCCATTGAGAAACTAAAATTAGTCTTTCTGGCGGGAGCTAGAACGAGTTGATAATTTGGAACGCCCGTGTAATCGCTATCGTGGATTTCAGTTCCAGTTCCATTTACTGCAAGGTCTTGTGATGCTGTATCTTGTGATGCTGTATAGTTATACTGCACTTTCCGATTGATCCACTTTCCAGTATGAGCTCCGTCTGGAATAAATAAATTCGCAAAATCCTTTACCTCAGAGGTAATGAATATAGATCCGTCGGCAATCTTGATCCCGTATCCACTATCATCGTAGACTTGTAGGACCCATTCTTCTTTATATCCTCCGCTCCACTCTAACACAGCGTTTCCATTACCGGGGCCTCTGTCTCTATTGATTTTCATCCATTTTTGCCTTTTCCTGACGTCTACGATACGCAAATCGGCAATTTCAAAGGAAAAATCTTCGATCGTCTGCCCGAAGAACGACTCATAAATTAGTAGCCCTTCAACACTCCTTTCTCTGCACCAATATGGGTCGTCCATTGTTCCAGAACCACCCCGTAGCATTGATTGTGAAAAAACAACCTCCGTGAAACTCAGCCATACTAGAGTAACGACACAAACAAGTGTCGAGTTTTGTTGACGCCCTGGGCGAAGAAATGATTGATACATTGGATTTCCTTTGCATACTGGTCCATTCGCGTGTTTTACTTAACTTTCAAGCAAAATCATTTTTGGTGAATTTTAGCAACTTAATCATGGTTTTAGGGCGTGCTCTGTCGATTGGGCCAATTCTCAGCGAATAATTCATAAGAATTTGGCAAAAAGTATTGTGCGAGTGTGCTGACAGCATCGGCATTGAAAGAGATTCCATTCGGCCTTGCCAATTCGTTCAGCCTACTGTTCATTCCCATTAGGCCCGTATGATCTACAATAAGCACCACTACACCGCCCTTAGTGAGCCACGTTTCAATCGCAACTAACTCTGCAGCATCAAAAACCGCTTCTGGTGACTTAAGAATCAGCATGTCCAAGTCGCTGAGCATCTCGGGAGTCAATCGCTCAGAAGTGCAAGCTACTGAATGGCTTCGAGCAAGTCCGCAGGAGTTTGGATCATAAAATGCCATCTAAATTCTCTCCGACTCTCTACCCCGAACGGCTTGAGTTTAGTCCGGTTTCCTCGCTCTCTGTGACTGGTCAAAACGACGAGGCAACGACTAGTTCAGAGTCCGAGATCAAACAAACAACCATGTGCGAGGAGCTGCAAACAAAGTCACGGCCTTGATCGTCGAAGCGATTTAGCGACATGCGAACAAGCGGCATAAAGCACCTTCCGTTCGTGTGGGAGACATGAAGCGCCTCATGGCGTAATTCCAAATCATTGCGTATTGGTCAATTTTGGAGCGGTTTCAATCTATATGATGCTAAGCCTGTTTCATTCGCAACCAAGGACGAACTGTCCTGAGTCAACAAGGGAGAGTCGCCGCCAAGCCGCTCCCGCCTCGAAACGAAGTCACATCGATTGGCACTCCCGAATTTCCCAAGGGTGCAAGCCTGGCCCTTAGCCGTATCGGCAATTTGGATATCCAGCGCGTGGAGGTTGCATCGGGTTCAGCGCTCCCCTCAACATAGGACCGGCTCACTGCAACGCACCGGTCACCCAAACCGGAGCTAGTTAGCTTCTGTGCGATCCTCACTCGTGACCTTTTCGATTTTTCCGATTTTCCGGCTTGGCGTGACCACTGTTGTCAACACTTCGCCGTCTGATAGATCGCCAAAAGGAAAAATAGCTAGCACTCGCTGGCGGCAGTTCTGACTTCATGGACGCACACAATGAGCCGCATTTTGTATCAGGGATTTCATGCCAAGTTTTCATCTTCCTCATTTCAATGACATCGCAATTCTGCGATCGATCGAACCTAATCGCTTCCGAACATTTCTGTTGCGATTCGACAACTACCTACGCAGCCAAGGATTCACGATCCCTGAGTCTGCAGTATTTACAGACGCTCACTTGCAGCGACTGATCGGCATCTTCAACGCACACGACGGTTCGACGCCGGCCGACATGATCGAATCGCTGTTTCACATCAGCGAGGTTTCCAACGACCAGGGAATGGAAGCCCTGTTGTTGGTCGCTTCCAAGACCGGCATCGATTTGCCTGTAGGCGATCTCACACCGGCCGACCTCGCGCTGCTGATCTGGTTGAACGATCCCGACCAGTTGCGTCGCGCAAACTGTGAACGCATCGTGCTTCGTTTTCAGTCGTTCTATTGTTTCATGAATCGCACGCTCGAAGCGCCGTTGTTTGAAATGCCGGCTGAAGTTGTGCTGAAGAGAATTGAAGAACGTACCAACCAGTTCAATCGCAATCGCCAACGAGGTGGTGGCGCAGCGGTTTGGATGTATGAATTCGGTAACGAAGTGGCTTTTCTGATTCGATTCGGAGGCTCACTCAAACGTGACGAAATCATGGACAACGATCAATGCCGGCCCGACATCCGTCGTCCGGTTGGCTACGACCTGGTTGTCTATAACCGTGAAACAGGTGAGTTGCGAATTCGAGCCGACCTAGTCAGCGAACGCCGGTTCTACTGTCGTTTGTTCAGCGAGCAATTGTTCGACGACCCCGAGTTCTTTGAGCATGGCGAGACCTTCAATCTTGATGTCATCTATCGGCTTGGCGAGGACGTGCAATCGCCCGGCATGATCTTTGGTATCAAGAGGGTAACTCTCGTAGAAATACAAGAAGTTTTGCTGGGTGAAAAGACGCTGCATGTAACGTTCAAGAGCGAAGCGATCTTTGATGCGATCCGCGAGCATAACAAGCGACTTACGCCCACCGGAAGGTTACTGAGCGCCAAGTTCAGAGTAGTTCTCGAGGATACGGATGAAGTAACCGTGACGGTTTGCTCTGGCAACAAGATTCGATTAAGCCGCCAAGTACGGACTGCGGCTATCGACCGTTGGTTGATTCATATCGGTATCCGAGTTCCGCAACATGAAACTCTCAGAATGCAAGCCTCTTCGCCTCTGGAGAGCCATCTCGCGAATCCCAAGTCTAAGGGCCCCGATGTTTCTGTGGCGAGCAGAACTGGGTGAGCACTGGGCGGATTGCCAGACTCTACTGACGACTACTCCTGAGCTGGCGGCATGGACGCTGGCCAGCGATGGTGTGACACCTTGCGACGTTATTCAGCATCGTGATGGTTCGATGGTTGGCATCAATCGCGTTGCTGGTGAAGCGTTCGCAGTAAATCGTGACGCGCAAATCGTCTGCAAATTAAATCTGCGCTCACTCGCGGCGAAGATCACGGAGACTCTTGAGGGGCGGATCGACTTCAATTTGAATTCACCCAATGCCAACGTCCATCGCATCGGACGTCTGCCACCTAAGCTTGCGTCTGCTGCGATGCACCTGTGTGTTCGAGGTAATGACGAGCCACTTCTTGCCACAGCATCTTCACTTGCAAGCTCCACATTTGTCTTAGTCCTTGTACCGACATTGCTTCATGCGAGCATCGATGTTGACGCTCTGGCAACTCAATTCAAAGCGATCATCGTTGCACTTGATGAATTGATTGTTGAGCGCGATGGGCGTTGGCATTGCCAACAGCATATGCTCGATGAACTGCGAAACCGCCTCGGTATCGGAGATACCGCTGATGCCAATTCATTTCGTCTCGAGGGCGAAAATTATCAAATTCGTTACGCAGGTCGACTGTTCACTTTGTCGAACTCAGTGGGTCTTTGGTATTTGCGTGAATTGTTGAGCCATCCCAACCAGGTGTTTGATCCGGCTGAGCTTGAATCAGCACGCACTGGAGTTCGCGGCCGCTCTTCGAACAGTTCGACCGGTGAATCTTTCGATGCTGAGGCCAAGCGAGAATACGCACGAAAGCTCCGCGAAATCGACGAAGAGCTAGAGGAAGCCGCTCAATTCAACGATCTAGCGAGTATAGAGCGTTTGCAGTCGGAGCGGGAAAAGCTGATTGACCACATCTCGAAAGCTACTGGCAAAGGTGGCAAAGCACGCGTCTCAACCGATGCATCGCGGGCTCGCAAGAATATTCGGCAACAGATCAATCGCGACATCGACCGCATCAGCAAGTTCTGCCCCGAGTTGGCCGACCACCTTCGAACGGCCTTTCAGGGAGAGTCCCTTTGCTACAGGCCGACTCAAGACCCAGGCTGGCAATTCTAAAAAAATCTTCTCGGCTCACGCTTTGAGCCAATGACTCATGCTTTGAGTCGCCGTGACTCCGGCTGACGGATGCGACCAAGTCCGAGAATTGCCGGCCCGTGTGTTCTCTGCGAATAAATAAACTCGCAGCACGGTTCCGCTGGTGATTTTTTGGAACGAATCGTCCTCCCAGCCGGAGGAAGTACTTTGATCACACCGGAGATTCGCCAGAGAATCCTTGCCCACGCCACAAAGTTGACTGAGAAGGTCGTTTGTCGCGTGGAGCACCGCTCGGACCTCGAAGGCATGGAGCCCGAGGATATCGCTCAAGAACTGATGGTTTATGTAATTGAGCACATGGACCGCTTTAACTCAGGTCGCGGAAACATCGAGGCATTCACAACTCGATTGATGCAAAACGCAGTCGCGAAGCTGATCCGCGAGTCGAACAAGGTGAGCTGCAATCCGCCTGAGGGTGTCGAACTGCAGTTGCTCTCCAAAATCGTCGAAGGTCCCAATCGAAAGAGCGAATCGCTGATAAAAGGAATCGCGACTTCCGACAACGACCGCCGCAGGCAAACCGTCTCTCGGAACCCTCTTCAAGACCTCGATCTGGCTGACGCAATCGAACATCAGATCCGCACTTTACCACTGGGTTATCGGAAATTTGCTCGCTTGCTGCAAACGTGCAACCAAGCCGAAACCGGTTTTCGACTCGGCTGGTCGCGACGAAGAATTTTCAAGGCAATGAACGTGATTCGCCAACATTTTGCGGGCGTTGAATGGGCAGAAAAAGATTTTTCTCGGGACGAGGTCCGGACAAATTGCATAGCTAGTACTGGAGAGGACAACGATTTTCAAACTACCCAAGAATTCGACATGGAGAAATCAGCATGAGCGCACCCGCCATAAATATCGAACAGCGCGTCACTGTCTCACTCGCCTTGCAGCGATACCTGCGAGCGGTCGAACGCCTCGAAGCAGCCTCGAACGAGTTCAACGAATCCTGCCAGATCATTCGGCAGGCACTTCCTCGTGAGAGCCGCTTCGTCGCCAACATCATGCACCAGCACTATCTGGTGACTAGCGACAACGAAGGCAACTTCGAGGTCGAGTCCGTCGACACGGTTTGATTCGCAACCTGTCATTCCTCGCTTCACCACCTCGCTGAAAGATCCGCAGGCGATGTCAACAAGACTTTTACCTCATGAACCCGGTGATCGGAAGTGCCTGAAATGCAACAAAACGTTTCGTTCCAAGAGTGCAGCTAACCGCATTTGCAAGAAGTGCTCGCAAGTCAATGCGTCACTGAAGGTAAGTAAAGCTCAGCTCGCTCGGGAACGAGGCGAGAAACGCCTCAATGGCAATCTGATCGAAGAACAAGACACCTACGAGATGAACCGCTTCTAGGCATCTCTTTGACCAATAGAACTCGTCACAACAGCGATTTACAAAAGCACCCATGTCCCAAGTTATTACACAAACCGAAGCGAACGATAAGACGTTGCTGACTTATTCGGCGCTCAATACGTTTCGCAATTGCCCTCGCAAGTACAAGAACCGCTATCTCGATAATCTTCGACCGCGTGAACGTGCTGAGGCGTTGTCGTTTGGCAGCGTGGTTCATACGGCGATCGAGCTTTGGTATCGGTCGCAAAATGCTGAATCGCGGCTTCGCGATGTCCTCGCGTACATTGATAATGCCTTTGAAAATCGCGTGGTCGATTCCAACCAGATGGTTCAATGGCATTTGGCAACGGCGATGATCCGTGGTTACGCCGAACGCTATGGAACTGAAGAATTCGAAATCGTCGAAGTGGAAAAGGAGTTCGTTGGCGAGATTCGCAATCCCGACACTGGCCGGCAGAGTCAAACGTTCCGTATCGCTGGAAAGGTTGATGGCATCGTTCGTTGCCATGATGGTTTGTACCTGCTCGAGCACAAGACGGCATCAACAGTTGATGCGAGTTATCTCGACAAGCTGTGGACCGACACGCAAATCGCCTTGTACTGCTACTACCTGCGGGAACTTGGCTATCCGATCGTTGGTGTTATCTACAACGTGCTGCTCAAGAGCCGGCTCAAGCAAGGCAAAGGCGAAACGCAGGAGGAGTACGAGCTTCGCCACGCGGAACTTGCTGCCAAAAACAAGAGCGGTAAATCGACTGCGAAACGCCAGATGCCTGAGACGGATGGTGAGTTTCAGTCGCGACTGACTGAATGGTATTCGCGTCCCGAAGCATTCCATCGCGAATTCATTTATCTCTCCGAAGATCGTCTGGCCATGTTGCAAGACGAGGTGTGGGAAATCACGCAGCAATACCTTGATGCCCGTCGCCGTGGCAAATGGCTGCTGAATACCTCGAACTGTTTCTCGTACCAACGACCGTGCGAGTACTTGGCGTATTGCCAATCGGGATTCAATCCAAACGTCGCTGACAACCTTTACGAGATCGCTCTCCCTAACGAAGAGCTATCTCGTGTTGATTCTGAAGCACCCTCGTTCTGATTTGAAAGGAAACCTCATTTATGACAGTGACTCTACCAACCACCAAGACCAAACCGACTACGGACTTGGCCAAGCAATCGATCTTACTTTACGGCGTGCCAAAGCTCGGCAAGAGCTCGTTCGCGTCGCAGTTCCCGGAGGCCATGTTCTTCGAGTGCGAACCAGGTCTCAATCACTTGGAAGTGTTCAAGGTGCCGACCTACTCGTGGGAAGCGTTCTTGGAAGCGTGCAAGCTACTGGCCAAGGGCGATCACAACTTCAAGACGCTGGTTATCGACACGGTCGACAACGCGTTCAAGATGTGTTCGGACTATGTCTGTGCCAAGCACGGCATCGAGTATGAAGGGGATATGGGCCACGGCAAGGGCTGGGCTCTGGTCAAGAACGAATGGCATCGCGTGTTGACTCGATTGGCCAGTTTGCCATACGGCTTGATCCTCATCTCGCATGCGGTCGACAAGACAATCGAAACGCGAACGGGCGAATACACCAAGACCACTCCGAGCTTGCCTGATCGTGCTCGTAACGTCGTGTTAGGCCTGGTCGCCATCATCCTTTATGGCGACTCGGTCTCTCGTAAAGACTCGGCGGGAAACCTCGTCGTCGATCGCGTGCTCCGAACCAAACCTCATCCAACCTATGAGGCTGGCGATCGCACTGGTCGCTTGCCCGAGATGCTGCCACTCGACTATGCCGCCTTCAATTCTGCATTCAGCGGCACCGCTTTGAATTCAACCGCACAGAGCCCTGCGCCCGGCAAAGGCCCTGCTGCATCTTCTTCCAATCCGGGCAGCATCCCAGCAGGAAAGGCTGTTAAGCAATGAGCGATTACGAAGAATACGAAACCACCCACCAATCCGTCGATCTCACCTCGTTCGATGATGATTTCGCAACAGCGGAAGCACCAGAGTATGACGAGGTTCCCGACGGCAAGTATCAGGCTCGCATCGAGTCCGTGAAGCTTGAGAGCAGTCAAAAAGGCGACCCGATGATCAAGTTCGATTTGGAAGTGCTGTCTGGCTCACATGCCGGTCGTCACATCTTCAAGAACTCGGTCATCACACAAGCATCGATCCCTTATGTGAAGGGAGATCTGAAGACGCTGGGTCTGGAGCTTTCCAAATTCAGCGAATTGTCCGGGCGACTTGAAGAACTGCTCGATGTGACCTTGGAAGTCACGAAGCGGACGCGAGGTGACTACACCAACGTCTACTTCAATCGACGCATTCGAATCGCGGCTGCATCGAATGGAGAAACTCCAATCGAAGGTATGCCGTTCTGATTCGCAATGGTTCGAGCTCGCACGGGTGCGGCTGGGACGGAACAAGCAAATGCGTCAGTGAATCGACCATTGGCTCCCGTCCCAGCTTTTCTATTTCAGTGAAAGGAAGCAATGATGGTTACCGAGTTTTATCTCCCTTATCCGCCCTCGGTCAATCATTACTTCAGCTATTACCAGGGGCGTCCTGTTCTCTCCAAAGATGCACGCACCTATCGACATCAAGTTCGCCGCATTGCAATCACCAAAAACATCAAGCCGCTGATGGGGCCAATTGCGATCCGCATTGATATCGCTCCGCCTGATGATCGGCGTCGCGACTGTGACAACGTGCAAAAGGCTGTTCTCGATGCATTGCAGCATGCCGGCGTTTTCTGGGACGACTCGCAGGTTGTTTGGCTCCTTTCCATCAAGCATGAATCCAAACCAAAGGGCCAGATCAAAGTGCAGATTGCTGATGCAGAATCACAAACGCTTTCTCCTGCAATGGAGATCGCTTAGCCATGTCGCAACTCACCCGTTTCAGTCGGCCCATCGTTCGGCATCTGCCCAGTCTTAACCTCGTTCTCCGTTTCGATGATTCGGGCATTTCCGTCCGCGCGTATCGCTGCCGCAAATGGAAGAACGTCACTTGGGCTCAGCTCGCGTCTCTGTCTGATGACTCGATGCCGGTAGTCAAAGCGTGCGAGGTCAAAGATGGACTACGAGTTCTGAAGGCTCTTGGTGCGACCATCGCCAGCGAAGGAAGCGAGGTCGCTCCCAAGCAATGACCAACGTACCTTCCAGTCTCAAGCTTGAACAGATCCCGCTATCGTTGCGATCGACTCCGCAGTGGGTAGCGTGGCGATACATCACGCGCGATGGCAAGCAAACCAAAGCGCCAGTCTCACCTCATGACGGTAGTCTCGCTGATTCTACCTCGCCCAAGACCTGGGGAACGTTCGACGACGCCGTCGAAGCATGTCAGGGTGATAGCTCGCTTGCTGGCGTCGGTTTTGTATTCACGGCTGACGATCCCTACTGTGGCGTTGATCTCGATGACAGTATTGACGCCGACGGCAACATTAAACCTTGGGCTGTGGACCTACTGGCCAAGCTGGATAGCTACGCCGAGATCAGTCCCTCGAACCGAGGGCTCAAGGTCTTTATCAAGGCCAACAAGCCAGGCAAGAGGTGTCGTAAGGCTTACCACGATGGCGGCATCGAGATCTACGATCGCGATCGCTTTTTCACGGTTACGGGTGAACGACTACCAAACTATCCATCAGACATCAATCTCCGTCAACAGTCGCTAGAGCTTGTTTATGCATCCGTCTTCGGAGGCGATAAACCAGGTGCCGCTGTATCGAGCAATAGTGGACCATCATCTCCAACCGACGACAGAGCCTCGGTCGCGCTGAGCGATAGCGAGATTATCGAGCTCGCTTGCATGAAGCCTCGTACCGGCGATAAGTTTCGATCGTTGTGGGATGGCAACTGGAATGATCATTACAACTCGGCCAGCGAAGCAGACTCTTCGGTCGTATTCACCTTGGCCTATTACACCAAAGATGCGGCACAGATTGATCGCATCTTTCGACAATCGAAGCTAATGCGAGCCAAGTGGGATCAGCTGCATGGCAGCGAAACCTACGGCGCGACAACGATTTCGAAGGCGCTCAGTAAGGTCACCAAGCAATACACGCCGAAGAAAAAGCGACCTAATTCGCAGAGAAGTCAGCCTCCAGCCAACCTTGGCTTCCCGAAGGCCGCCATCGACTGGGATTTCAAGAGTGATCAGACCGAAAACGCCATGGCAGTCGAGTTCATCGACGGCAACCAAGCCAAACTGCGTTATGTGCCATCGTGGAAGAAATGGCTGGCCTGGGACGGGAAGCGATGGAAGGTCGACATCGATCAAAGTCGAACGACTCGTTTGGCGCGGAGGCTAGTCCGCAACTACTGGGACCGATTACTAGCCATTCAATTAGAGAAGCAACAGAAGGAGTGGGCCGATTTTTGTCGGTGGGCCAATCGCAAGACCACGATCGAGAATTTCGTATCGCTCGCCCGATGCGATGCAAGGACGACGATTGATCACGAGTTGTTGAATCAGAACACGTACTTTCTGAATTTGCAAAACGGAACTCTCGATTTGTCCACATGGGAGTTCCGCGATCATCGCCAGACGGACTCGATCACGCAGATTGCAAACGTTGCGTACGATCCCAAAGCGGAATGTCCTAATTGGCGGGCGTTCATCGATCTGATTTTCGGAAGCGACGATGAAGCCAAACGCTACATCCAGGCGTTGCTGGGTTATTCCTGCTCTGGCGATGTCGGCGAACACATCCTGCCAATCTGCTACGGTTCAGGTGCCAACGGCAAATCAACCCTGTGGAACGCGATAGTCGAGCTGCTTGGCGACTATGCCATGCTGGCTCCTAGCAAGCTTCTACTGGGCACGACGAATGAACACGACACAGTCATCGCGTCGCTCTACCAACGGCGTTTAGTAGCCATCAGTGAGCCGGATGAAGGTTCAAAGTTGCGAGAGGCTCGGGTCAAAGAGTTAACTGGTGACGAGCAAATCACCGCTCGGCGGATGCGAGAGGATTACTGGAGCTTTCGGCGGACGCATAAGTTCTGGCTCAGCACAAACCACCTGCCTCAGATCAATGGCACCGACGAAGGCATTTGGCGTCGCATCAAGCTGATTCCGTTCCGCGTTGACCTCCGGAAGGTTACCGAGCCCATCCCTGACTACCACAAACTGCTGGTTGGCGAGGAAGGTCCTGGGATCCTGAATTGGCTCCTGGATGGCTTCAAAGACTGGCGAGCCAACGGCTTCATCGAGCCGCAATCGGTCGTCAGCGAGACGCAAACCTATCGCGGCAAATCAGACGAGATCGGTCGCTTCATCGACGACTGCTGCAACGTCTCGCCCGAGCTAGTGGTCGTTTCCAGCGACCTCTATCACGCCTACAGGCAATGGGGTGGCGAGCAGTCGCAGACCCGTTTTTCGACCGCGATGCAAGCGCGGTTTGTGTGCGCAATACGCACGTTCGGACGCCTTCGAAACAAGCGTGTATTCGAGGGCATTTCAGTCGCAGAAATGGATGAAATTGAGTAATCGAACCATGTTCAAAAACCTTCAAAAACATTGGGATTTTCGTAAGTGCGCCGGGTTGCGCAGGGTTGTTTCATTATCTTCCATG
>JAJTID010000113.1 GCA_021300155.1 Pirellula sp. | reverse complement strand
GCCCATTCCGTCATCATTCGAGGAATGAAGGGCACGCCGAAATGGACCAATTCATGCGCAATGCGATAAATCGTTACGGCTTCCAGGCCTGGGAAGCAGAAAATAATTTCGTCGCGATTGGTGACGCTCGGGTCGCCATCGTAGGCGGCGTCGACATCTTTGGAAAGCATTGCGCGGAGCACTGGGATTCTTTCCAAGAACGCGATGGCAATTCTCTGACCCTTGGCTTCGTAGTCGACTTTTTCATCGCATGGATTGGAGCGTGTCGCTTTGCTCTCCACGCGATCGGCATGCAACAATGCTCTGGCAATCTGTGTGGTGAGCCGATCATGCAGTCGGTCGATGAGATCACCCACGTGATAGCTGACATTACCAGCGTGCAAGCCTTCTCGCTTTCGAAAGCCTGGGTACAAGATATCCTTCAAGTCTTCGAGAATATCGAGAATGACTTCGTATTTGGGGAGCGGGCAATGCCCCAGATGGTTGATGCGATCGGTTGGCGTATAGGTACGTACAATCGCATCGGTGAGCCGAGGCAGTTGTTCTTTAAGTCTAAAGTCCGACGCCATGTGGTGTGGTTCGAGCAAGAGGATGCGATCGAGTGACAATCGCGATTATCAATATTGCCGTCCTAGAAGTTCGGTCCAATGCAAACGGTAATCCGAGACTTTCTTGCAGAAACCTCGAACCTTGCCCATGTTACCTATTTTGCCGAGTGATGGCAATTCGTCATCCACGGGACATCTTGCGCGGCGGAAGCGGCATGAAGTATGTTGGGATACGAAGCAAAAAGTGCAACGCGGAGAAGCATCCAAAAACACAATTGCGAGCAATTTGTCCGGCCAATTGTGAAGGCTGAGCGTTTGCTTGTTGGATATCCTCGACACCATGCGGCCAATCCTTGACGCGAGACATGAGACTCCTTCTCCAAGACTTGTCATGTGGAAAGAAAGTCAATTTATCTAACCATTCCGGCGGGATCGCACGTTTCCCCAGAGTTGCGCCGCTCAAGGCTCCTGTCAGTGCAGCAACTGCACTGCATTCTCCACCCAAAAGGACGGCATGCTCAATTGCTAGTCGCAACCGCGAGAAGTGCCTGAGCCAAGCATAGATTGCCATGATTGCAATCGCATCCATACTTGAAGGAACACCGTCAATCCATCCAAACGACTTAGCGGTTGAGGCAATGCTTTTGCTTTTTCCTAACGCGGGCCGCAGTTTCGCTAATTGATCCTTCAGTTGTTGGGACTCGGTTTCAGCGATCAAACACTCCAGGGCGGACATTGGAGAGATGTTTGATTCGGACGAATCCAAACGCTGAGCAATTTGAATCGCATTGCCGACGAGCATCGCTAATTCGGTTGCCACCTCATTGGTGGAACACTGCTTGGTGCTTGTCTCAATCCAGCGATTCGCGTGCTGGTTGCCTTGAATCATCAAGCTTATGGCGGCAGCACGAATCAATGGATCAGCCGTCAGTTGCTGGGGCATCGAAACTATTTGGGAACTGGATCGAATGTCGGCGAACCCTCTGATCAAGCTACGAAAGGGTGTGCCCAATCGATACCAACTTACTCGTTTACGCAAATGTCGGCCAAACGAACGATGATCTGCACGCGACTGCAAAATCGCCTGAACCGTGAGCAACAAAGCATGCGTTCGATCCGAAGGGATTCCGCTACCTGCAGCGAACTGATACCTTAACGGCTTTCTTCCGAACATGCGGAGTGCTCTTCGTCGGGAAAGTCGATTTCTAGCAACAGATAATGCCTCGCCGACAGCACAACCCAAAAGCAAACCTTCGAAACATCGCTCCCGGCGGCTAGATGCAGCAACCCACTGCCAGGAAAGCTTCAGCCGATCTTCGGAAGGCATCGAACCATCAGGCGTTTCTTTTTGGTTGGAGCTTGGGCGCACTCAGGATTCCTCTAAATATAATCGGGCTAGCTTGTAAGATTAAACCAAAATTCGATGATTGGGAGCGCCGACGCCAAGCGGCAACTCGGGGAATTTGCGATCGTTTCGGAAAATTCACTACAATACGAATATTTTGTTATCGCTTACGGTCGATAAGTTAGTTTAATGTGCTTTTCGCCAGCTTTCTAAGTTCCCAATCATATTTCAAGGAATAGCTCAATGTCTAACGCACCACGAAGATTGTTTCTTTACGCCGCCTCGAGTTGCGGTTTACTGAGTGTTTTGAGTCGAAGCGTTGCTTTTGGGCATGATCGATTGAATACTCCGAGTCAAACCAAAGGGCCGTTTTATCCTGTTCCTGAGATTGGAAAACAGCAACATTTCGATTTCGATCTGACTCGAAAAAGCGCAGATTCTCCAGTGGCTCTTGGGGAATTGATCTCAATCGAGGGAAGCGTCATATCGCATTCGGAACGACCGCTTGGAGGATCTGTCGTCGAAGTTTGGCAAGCGTGCGAAACCGGTCGTTACAACCATTCTCAAGACAAGAATAATCGACCCATCGATCCAAACTTTCAGTACTGGGGGCGAGTCGTAACGGGTGAAGATGCCAAGTTTCGTTTCAAAACCATTCTCCCCGGAAAGTACCCAGGACGAACGCCGCATATCCATTTCCGAGTTGTCTCCAAAGATCGTCCCGAGCTAGTAACACAACTATACTTCGCTCATCTTGAAGAGCTGAATCGAAAAGACAACATCTATATGTCATTAAACATTGGACAACGCGACGCTGTTACTACAACGTTGGAAAAGACACCGATTGATTCAACCAAAAAAACTGGAGAAACGATCCTCTCCGGTAGCTTTACGATCGTTCTAGGATCACTTGCTGACACCAAGTCGACATCACCAATGTGAATACGCTTTATATCATTGCAACTGCGATTCTTTGTTTCGCAAAGAACGAATTGCGTTTTTTTTGACTTCGCCAGACGTAGGCAATCCTTGCAATTCGCAGGCAGTATCGAGAAGAAACTGCATAGAGAAAAACCTGCCTAGAGAATGCGGCATCCTGCCGCCAAATCTGCTCCCTCAGTATGGGGATTGTCTCCAACAAACTTCCTCTGTCAATCATAGAATGGAACAATTCGAAGTCGTTGTTGAGCGACACTCTGCGCAGACTGGAAATCGATCCGAACTTTGGTAGACTGTGCTGCTCCACCGTTTCCCATTACCTCTCTTCTATGGAGTCAGCCAGCATGACCAACGGACCGCTCAATCGAAAATTAAAGATGGGACTCGTGGGTGGCGGACAAGGTTCGTTCATCGGAAAGGTTCATTCGATTGCCGCATGCTTAGATAATCGCGCGACGATGGTTGCTGGTGCCTTTAGTAGTAATGCAGAACGTTCCAAGTCGTCAGCACCCGACTACGACGTGGCTGAAGATCGCGCTTATGCATCTTTCCAATCGATGTTGGATACAGAGTCAAAGAAGCCAAAGGGCGAGCGAATCGACTTTGTTTCTGTTGCAACTCCCAATCATATGCACTTTGATGTTGCCAAGGCGGCTTTGCAAGCAGGCTTCCATGTGGTCTGCGACAAACCCATGACATTCGACTTGGCACAAGCCGAAGAGCTTGCGAAGCTCGTCGATGCAACGAAATCTGTATTTGCTGTGACTCACAATTACACAGGCTATCCATTAGTGCGACAGGCGCGAGAAATGATTCTTAGCGGTGAGCTTGGCGAAATCCAAGCCGTTCGAGCGTGTTACATCCAAGGTTGGTTGCGAACGCGTCTGGAGGCAGATAATCAAAAGCAGGCGGCATGGCGGACCGATCCGAAACAGAGTGGAGCCGCCGGATGCTTTGGGGATATCGCGACCCATGCCTATAACCTCGGTCGATACATGACTGGATTGCTCCCCGCAGAAATCAGTTGCCACTTGAAAGCCTTTGAGCCAGGCAGAAAACTAGATGACTACGGAACGGCAATCGTTCGCTACCAAAACGGCGGCTTGGGTACAGTGACTGCTAGCCAAATCAGTCATGGTCGTGAAAACGATCTTTCCATCGAAATCGATGGAACGAAAGGCTCACTTTCGTGGAGACAAGAAGAGCCAAACGTGATGGTCGTTCGTCAAAATGGGCAACCGCATCGACTCTACACTCGCGATCCAAACGCACCGTTCATGAACTCCAGCGGACGAGCCGCATGCCGACTGCCCAGTGGGCACCCGGAAGCTTTCTTCGAAGCCTTTGCGAACATTTATTGTGCTGCTTTTGATGCGATGATCGATGTCGAGTCTGGTAAACAGATCGAACGGACCAACACCGTCTATCCTAATGTTCACGACGGTGTCGAAGGCATGTACTTCATCCAACAGTGCGTTGCGAGCAGCTCCGCCAACGGTGGCTGGTTGCCGATGAATCATCCTCGTTGCCGCAAGTAGTATCGCAAATCTATGGGTGAACGATGAGCGGAACACCTGGACGTTGCATAGGCCGCCAGCCTGTGCTTTGGATGCTTCCGATACAGATAGTCGCTGATCCTAATTGCCTCCTCTAGAGTAGAAATCGAACGTTGTGAAAGCCAATATCGTTTTGTTGCCCGGTGATGGCATCGGGCCTGAAGTGACCGCACAAGCGGTTCGTGTACTAGAGAGTATTGCCAGAAAGTTTGGACACGACTTCGTTTTCCTATCCAAGAAGATCGGTGGTATCGCTATCGATGAAACAGGCGATGCGTTGCCTCAAGATACAACGGACGCTTGCAAAAAGAGCGATGCGATATTGCTCGGAGCTGTTGGTGGCCCCAAGTGGGATGATCCAAACGCAAAGACAAGGCCCGAGGCCGGGCTGCTCAAGATTCGAAAGGAGCTAGGTCTCTTCGCAAATCTTCGCCCGATTGTGACATTCACAGAGTTAGTTGATGCATCCCCGCTAAAAAGAGAAATCATCGAAGGGACAGATATCTTGTTCTTTCGTGAACTGACCGGCGGCCTTTATTTCGGACCGTCAGGAACAGAAGATTTGCCCGACGGACAACAGCGAGCTTATAGCACGGCAGTCTATACCACCTCCGAAGTTGAGCGGATTGTGCGCATGGCGGCTGAGGCGGCTCGCAAACGCCGAAGAAAACTCACGATGGTCGACAAAGCCAACGTGCTCGAAGCGTCAAGGCTTTGGCGTCGAACCAGCGCTCGTATTATGAAGGAGGAGTTCCCAGATCTCGAATACGAAGTGGTCTTGGTAGATTCGATGGCTATGCACCTTCTAAGCAGACCCAAGAGCTTCGACGTCGTGGTGACGAGCAATATGTTTGGAGACATTCTCACCGACGAGGCTTCCATGTTGCCGGGGTCGCTAGGCATGCTTCCGAGCGCGTCTTTGGGTAGCAATGGACCTGGCCTGTACGAGCCTATTCACGGAAGCGCCCCAGACATCGCAGGCACAGGAATTGCGAATCCTTTGGCGACGATTTTGGCAGCAGCCATGCTCTTGCGGCATTCGTTGAGTTTAGAAACAGAAGCCGCCGCCATCGAAACGGCTGTCAAAAAGGTACTAGCCCAAGGGTGCCGTACTGCGGACCTTGCCCCCAAAGGAACTCCAACCCTCGGCACGATCGCGATTACTGACAAAGTGCTCGAATCCCTGGATAAAGTATAGTTGGGCATCCTACGCGTGATCGAAGATTCGTTAGTAAGGATCAATAAGTACCAGATCAATAAGTACCAGACGCTTGCTGCTGGAGGCAGGGACGGTAGGATGGCGGCAAAGGAGGTCTATTCCTAAAGAAAGGAATGGATTCGACAAAGGATTGAGACGCTGGCATCAGTTTTGGGTATAAGGACCGGCAATCTCAAAACTCGCGACGGAGATCGAGGGTGCATGGGAACTCTGGATTTGAGCGAGGCATTTTTGGATGCAACCTACCCGGTGTATGACCGAACTTGAGGAACCTTGCCGTTCGCCGCGCCTCTGCTTCAAGTGCATTGACTGGGAATGTTGCGTAGTTTCTTCCACCTGGATGGCCTACATGGTAGGTGCAACCTCCTAGCGATCGACCTGCGGCGTTGTCCCACAATTCAACGACGAGAGGGGTATGTACTGGAATTGTTGGATGCAAGCAACTCGCGGGTTGCCATGCCCGGTAACGTACACCGCTAACAAATGTAGAGGGTGCCCCAGCAGACTGCAAAGGCAACAGAACACCATTGCACAGAACGCGATGCCGCAACGGATCTAGACCTTCGACCTTAACTTCCATTCGCTCGACGCTCGAGTCCACATAGCGTACCGTGCCACCCCCGCCAGACTCTTCACCCATCACGTACCAGGGTTCGATGGCGGTTCTCAGCTGGATTTGAACATTGTCATATTCGACTGCTCCAATGACCGGAAATCGGAATTCGAAATGAGATGCGAACCATGGCTCTTCCCATTCCCAGCCTGTTTGCTGCAAGTAGTACAGAACCGAACGGAAGTCTTGCCATACAAAATGGGGTAGCATGAATCTATCGTGCAGATCGTTCCCCCATCGTTGCAACGGTTGTTTGTATTCCTGTCGCCAAAAGGAAGCAATCAAACATCGAACGAGCAGTTGGGTGGATAAACTCATTTGAGCATGTGGTGGCATTTCGAAGCCACGAAGCTCGACCAAACCAAGGCGCCCGGTGGAACTATCGGGCGAATAGAGTTTATCGATGCAAATCTCTGCGCGGTGTGTGTTTCCGGTCAGGTCGATCAAAAGATTTCGCAATATTCTATCGACCAGCCATGGCGGGCAGTCTTGTCCGCGTCCCGGCAGTAACTCAAGAGCTGTTTGCAATTCGTAAATTGCATCGTGTCTCCCTTCGTCGGCTCTTGGAGCTTGGCTGGTCGGGCCGATAAAGCGATTGCTAAAGAGATAGCTCATAGATGGATGATTGATCCAAAATGCAATCATGGACTTCAATACATGGGGGCTTCGCAGGAATGGGCTATCCCAAGGCGTTGAGCCTCCCATGACGATATGGTTGCCGCCACCGGTTCCCGTATGCTTACCATCCAAGTCGAATTTTTCAGTCGCCAACCGACATTGCCGTGCCTCCTCATAAAGAACTGTCGTATTCTGAACTAAATCACTCCAAGTGGAGCAAGGGTGGATATTCACTTCAATGACACCAGGATCAGGTGTGACCTTGATCATTTGAAGTCGATGGTCTCGTGGGGGCAAATAACCTTCCACTACGATAGGCATGTTCAAATCGATAGCCGTTTGTTCTATCGCCCAAAGTAGATCGAGATAGTCCTCAAGTGTCTCCGTTGGTGGCATAAAGACATAGAGCCTACCCTCTCGTGGTTCGACACACATCGCAGTTCGGATCGTTGAGTTCGGATCTATTTCTTCTTTGCGCCTCAGTGCGGCCTGTCTTTCAGACCACGACACTTCATCATCGAGATCGATCGGAACAACGGATCCCCATCCCAGTACATTAGGGCGCGACGCAGGGAGCGGATCGCTCGATTTCTGCCGAACGATAGGAGATGGCGTTGGCAAGGGAGGACGTTGAGAAAAAGGGTCTGCGGGCACAACGGCGTTGTTAGCGAGATTGGTGGAGAATGGGAGAGTGTCTAATGGAAGCCTCAGACCGATAGCGGAATCCCCAGGCAACAAGAAGAGCTTTTCTGGACGAATGGGCCATGGACCGCTTTGCCACCGAGCATTTCCCTGCCACCATTGGCGTCGAATTGGCATGACGATGCCTGCAGGTTTGTTGATGCCGTTCGTAAACACTTTTGCAAGCCTGGCGCGCTCTTCCGCATCTTCGAGTTTTGAGTCCCACGGCTTCACATTGATGGGTAGCCGTTGCTCTCGCCACATGTAGTAATAGGTGTCCTCATAGGCAGGCATCAACCACTTCGAATCCACTCCCAGCAGATCTGAGACGTTTTCTGCAAACAATCTCGCATGCTTAAAGGTGAAGCAGTAGTTTCGCGACTCATCTGCGATCCAATCCGCATTTTGCCAAATTGGTTTGCCATCGAGACGCCACATGCAAGTCAACGCCCATCGAGGCAAGGACTCGCCTGGGTACCACTTGCCTTGTCCGTAATGGAGAAAGGCGCCGGGAGCAAATTTATCACGCAATCGCTTGATCAATTTGCCTGACAACACACGCTTGTTCGGACCAACTGCATCCGAATTCCATTCGGGGCCATCCATGTCGTCCATTGAGACGAAGGTTGGTTCTCCGCCGAAGGTCAGACGTACATCATCCTGTTGTAATTGCTCATCCACTCGCAAGCCGAGCGCATGGATGCGACTCCATTGGTCCGACGTATAGGGTTTGGTTGTTCGCGGATCTTCGACCAGTCGCTTGATAGACATTTCAAAATGAAATTTACATTCGGCGGGCTCGACCATACCGGTTACCGGAGCGGCTGTAAACGGATCGGGAGTACAAGCGACTGGCAAATGCCCTTCACCACATAACAGCCCACTCGTGGGATCCAAGCCAATCCACCCAGCTCCTGGCAAATAGACTTCGGCCCATGCATGAAGATCAGTAAAGTCCGCTTCCGGTCCGGACGGGCCATCGAGTGACTTTACATCGGAAGTGAGCTGCAAGAGGTAACCGGAGGCAAAGCGAGCAGCCAAGCCCAATCGCCGAAGCATATGCACCAATAACCACGCGGAGTCTCGGCATGAACCGGCGCGGCGACTAAGTGTCTCGCTCGGTTTTTGAACTCCGGGCTCCATTCGAATTTCATAACGAATATGCTGTTGGAGTCGGCGATTGATTTCGGTAACAGCATCGATGGTTCGGACACCATCCAATGGGATATCTGACAAGAGTTTATCGATCTCTTTCAAGTCCGCTGGTAGATCGCTCAACACCAAATACGGTGCAAGCTCGTTTAGCAGCCAGGATTCGTATTGAAACGGAAACTTCTCCGCATAGCTTTCCATAAAGAAGTCGAACGGATTGATTGACGTCATGTCCGCGACTAGATCAATGGTGATCGAGAATTTCTTGGTGGTCTTCGGAAAGACCAGTCTTGCGATGTAGTTCCCCTGCGGATCCTGTTGCCAATTGCAAAAATGGTCCTCAGGCACCACCTTCATCGAATAACTGAGGATAGGGGTTCGGCAGTGAGGAGCGGGCCGCAATCGAACAATCTGCGGCCCTAATTGCACGTCACGGTCATACTCGTACTCCGTGCGATGATTCAGCGAGACTCGAATTCCCATAGAAACGAATAGACTATCTAGCTTTTGGCAATAGCTGGTGCGGAAGTTGGAAAAATACGGATGGTACGGAAACTAACAGAGGTTCAGAACCTTTACCAACGAACAGGGAGAGAAATATTCGAGGAATTCAGATGATAGCCCAACCCGCAGTTGATTTCTTGGGGGGATTCGAAATAAAATGAGGGTAGTGCTGCGAAACGCGTCGTAGCTGCATGTTTCCGTACCATTCGAGTCCGCTTCTTGGCTAAGTGATTCGGATGGTCTGGCTGCTTTTGAAAGGAGGTGACTAGTGAATTTAATCTGTACTGGCCGTGGGGGTGAGGCGTCCTAGCGTTGCCGGCGGGCTGCTAACGACATGCAGCCTCTGCCCCACTCGATTGCGAACATGTGACGGTTAGCCGATCTCGCGTTCGCCTCGAGCGGTTTGAATCTTAGGCCAGGCTTCGGCGAGTGTTCGTCGAAGCCTGGTTCTTTTTATACCTTTGTTTTCTAAATCTTCATTGGAAATCGCAGCAACCTCATCGGTTGCGTCAGTCGATTGCAGCCGATCGGGAGCAGTCTCATTCTAGTTCGAATCATTTGTTTGCTGGCGGTTTCAACTATGAGCTCCATTCAGTCGAGCTTGGCGATCGACCCTCCCAAGGAAGGCTGCATTCGAATCGCTACGTTCAACATGGCATTGAATCGAAAGGAAAGAGGCAGACTCTCTCGAGACCTTGAGCGAGGGGATACGCAAGCGGAGAAAATTGCAGCAATTGTTCAATGGGTCCGCCCCGACATCTTGTTAGCCAATGAAGTCGACTATGACAACGGCACGTCTGCAACGCTGCTTCGATCCAAATATCTCAACGTCGGGAAACTCTTGGGGACCGAAGCGCGAAGTCTTTTCGATTTCCAGTACGTGAAGGAAGTCAACACAGGGGTTCCCTCGGGCCTCGATCTCAATGGAAATGGCCGAACGACCGATCCTGAAGATGCTTGGGGCTTTGGTACCTTTCCGGGGCAGTACGGCATGGCCGTCTTCAGTCGCTTCCCGATCGTCGCGACCAAGGCTAGGACGTTTCAACATTTTCTTTGGAAAGATATGCCAAACGCACTTCAGCCAGGTTCAGGTGACAAGTCCGTTGGAAACTGGAAACCCTACTACTCCGAATCCGTTTGGAACCAATTGAGGCTTAGCTCGAAGTCCCATTGGGACGTGCCAATTCAGATTGGAGAATCTGTTTTGCATGTGATCGCTTCGCATCCAACGCCGCCAGTATTCGACGGTCCTGAAGACCGAAACGGTTGCCGGAACAATGACGAAATCCGATTGATACAGGACTATGTTGAAGGCAGAGACTACATGGTTGACGATCAAGGCGTTCGCGGGGGCCTTTCTAGTATTGATCGCTTTGTCATCCTCGGAGATTTGAATTCGGATCCAACCGACGGAAACGGCAATCCTACAGGAATCACCAATTTACTTGGCTCGGCTCGTGTGAATGCATCGTTCAAACCGTCGAGCAAAGGTGCGGTCGAAGCATCTGAAAAGCAAGGAAAAGCAAACCAGTCACATCGTGCGGATCCTGCTTATGACACCGGTGACTTTAACGATCGCGAGCCTGGAAACTTGCGAGTGGATTTTGTGATTCCATCGAAAGAGCTCAAGGTCGTTGACGGCGGAGTCTTTTGGCCCACCGAAGCAGAGCTACGCGCATTCAAGATTGACATATCGAATGCGTCGGACCACCATTTGGTCTGGCTCGATGTTCAATTCCCATAACGGTCGATTGCATGCCTCTCTTTCGTCGCAAGAAAAAAATAGCACCGTCCGACTTGCTCACCCCGAATCATGTTGCCATCATCATGGATGGAAATGGGAGATGGGCTCAGAAGCGTGGCATGCCACGTATCGAAGGGCATCGTCAAGGGGCAAAATCCGTTCGCAGAGCTTGTGAATCGTGCGTTGAGTTCGGGGTTAAACATTTGACTCTTTATTGTTTCTCCAATGAGAATTGGAAGCGTCCGAAGGAAGAACTCGAGTTCTTGATGGGATTGCTGAAGCAATTTCTTGTGAGCGAGAGTAAAACTCTGATCGAAAAGAATATTCGACTTTCCATCATCGGCCGGCGCGACGGATTGCCCGAAGATGTTTTGCAAGAAATGGATATTGCCGTCCATAAGAGCAAGGAGATGACGGGTCTTCATCTATGCCTTGCTATCAATTACGGCAGTCGGCAAGAAATCACCGATGCCGTTCGGCAAATTGCCAACCTAGCAAAGTCTGGGCTCATTGATCCGGATCAGATTAATGAAGAAACGATTTCGCAGCATTTGTATACGTCAGCGATACCCGACCCAGATTTGCTGATTCGAACGAGTGGAGAATTTCGCATAAGTAACTATTTGCTGTGGCAAATCAGCTACAGTGA
This sequence comes from Pirellula sp., assembly GCA_021300155.1. Lineage (GTDB taxonomy): Bacteria > Planctomycetota > Planctomycetia > Pirellulales > Pirellulaceae > JBKCUI01. Next base: position 36,270 of record JAJTID010000113.1, on the reverse strand, counting down.
AATCTGGATCACCAATCGTGCTTGGCCTGAATTCGGCCGCGAAGACATGCTGGAAGCCATTGCAGACTATAGTCGAAGGCATCGCCGCTTTGGCGGTTTGTAGTGAAGACCGTCCGACGGAAATCCTCGGTTGATTGAAATGGTCGCGGGACATTTTGGGGTGCGAAAGAATCAAGTTTCGATTCGAACGGGGGCCACTGCAAAGCTGAAGATCCCGCATGTTGAAATGGACTGACGTCCCGCGATCGAAACATCGACGGCAACGCGCGATTGACAGTCATTCGTGCGTTGCGAGATTAACTCGCTACGAAAAGCGAAAACTAGACAACAACCGATTGGCTATGAATTTTTTCGCAGATTAAACGAAGAGAGCTTTCGAGATCACCGCTGGCAGTCTTGAAGGAATCGGCATCGATCGTCAGAGGGGCTCCCAATACAACGAGAGGAGCACCATACGATGGACATGCGATGGCCTGCTCTAGTGAAAGACCGCCAACCGCTTGTACTGGGATTTTCACAGCCTTGACCACTTCCCGCAATTGATCCAGAGGGCTTGGCATTCGATGACCACGGGCCGCGATGCCTCGGCGTTCATCGTAACCGATATGATGGATAACAAAGTCGCACCCCAAATCTTCGAGCCATTTGGCCCCTGCGACCATATCCGGGCAAATCATGTTGTCACCCATCACTTTCGCCCCAAACTCTTTGCCTGCTTTGACAACGCAACGAATGGTTTCCTCATGAGCGCGTGCCATCACTACCACATGCGTTGCACCAGCCTTTGCCATCATCTCGGCTTCCAAATATCCGCCGTCCATCGTCTTTAGGTCGGCAACTATTGGTGTATCGGGAAATCGGGCGCGTAACGCTTTGATCCCGTGGAGTCCCTCCGCCAAAATCAACGGTGTTCCTGCCTCTAGCCAGTCCACTCCCGCACGCATCGCCATTTCTGCAGTTTCGAGAGCTTCATCAATGTTGGTCAAATCGAGAGATATTTGAACTATAGGTTTCATCGCAGGTTGACTTAGTAGAGGTTGACTTAGTTGATACGTGGAATCGTCTGAATCGGAACATAAATTCGCCAGCCCAGTATTCTTGACGCTGTGTAGAATAACAAATTGCGATCCAGAGAAGAAGTACAATCAATGGAGGCATCGCTCTCATTTTGATTTGGTGCTCTCCTGAGGATTTCGTTTGATATAATGTCTCTTCGTGGCCATTTACGAAACTTGGGGGGGCACCGTATGAGTTCGTTAAGATTCCCCTTCCCTTTCCTGCTTCAGTTATTATGAACTGACCTGTCCATTCACTTCGACATTGAGAAAACCATGCGTCGTTCTTTTGACTTTTTTTCCTTCTGTGCGTTAGCCGTCGTTTCACTTCTCGGTGTGCAAGTGCACGCTGATGTCGGGGCGACTTCCCCCTCTGCGTTTCGAGTTCCCGCGGGCTTTCAAGTCGACTTGGTTTACGAAGTGCCCCTACAGGAACAAGGGTCTTGGGTTTGCTTGACGATCGATCCGAAGGGCAGGATCCTAGCATCCGATCAATATGGCAAGGTTTATCGTGTGCAACCCGCTCCCGTTGGTTCGGATTCAAAGCAAACGAAAGTCGAGCCGATCGACATTTCGATTGGAATGGCACAAGGGCTTCTGCATACGAAGGATGGTTTGTATGTAGATGTTAATGCAAAGGAAGGTGGTGGACTGTACCGATTCCAAGATCTCGATGGTGACGACAAATTTGAAAAATCGGAGCACTTGATTCCACTGAGTGGAGGAGCGGAACATGGGCCGCATGCGATCATTTCTGGCCCGGATGGCAGACTTTACTTGTGTGCGGGCAACCAAACAGCACTCCCAGCAAAGATCGATGCTTCTCGAGTTCCACGACACTGGTCGGAAGATCATATGCTAGGTCGCATGCCAGATGCTCGCGGTTTTATGGCGAATGTACTGGCGCCAGGAGGGTTCGTGTTAAGTTTCAACCCCGATGGCAGTGATATTGAGATCGTCTCGACTGGATTTCGTAACGAGTATGATATCGCTTTCAATCCGCATGGAGATTTGTTCACCTATGATGCCGACATGGAATGGGATGTCGGTACACCTTGGTATCGTCCCACGCGTGTGAATCATGTTATCAGCGGCTCAGAATTTGGCTGGAGAAACGGCACAGGAAAATGGCCTGAGTACTTTGCAGATAGCTTCGGTTCCGTTGCCAATATCGGCTATGGTTCGCCGACCGGCATCGCTTTCGGAACAGGTGCAAAGTTTCCTGCGAAATACCAGAACGCACTTTTGATCAGCGATTGGAGTTATGGTGTTGTTTATGCTGTTTCCATGAAGCCGAGCGGAGCATCGTACGAAGCGACGGTCGAGCCATTCGTGAGCGCCTCTCCGATGCCGGTCACGGATCTCGTTGTCGATCCCAAAGAGGGTTGTATTTACTTAGCGATCGGCGGTCGAAAAGTTCAATCGGCTTTGTACCGTATTCGATATATCGGAACTGAAAGCATTTCCCCCGCAACCTATCCGGATTCTCCGGAAGCATCTCGAATGCGTGCGAATCGTCGAGAGCTAGAAAAAATGCATCGCGGTGAATTGAATTTGAATTCTGCGATGCTCGCAGTGGGAAGTCCCGATCGAGCACTCCGAACCGCGGCTCGCATTGCATTAGAACATCATGATGCAAAGCTATGGCGTGATCAATTGTCAAAGGCTCAAAATTCCCAAGCTACGATTACTTTAGCAGTAGCACTTTGCAGGAAAGGAACGTCAGAAGATCAGTCGATGGTCCAAGAGTCGTTGCTAACGCTCGATTGGAGCAAACTCAATCAAGTTGAAAAACTGGAGTTGTTGCGAGCCTACCAGTTGAGTTTCCTACGACTGGGGGAAGGGAAGGCAGAGCTACGCAAGAAAATCATCGCTCACTTGGATTCGAGTTTCCCTACTTCGAACGAAGATGGTTTAGTCGACCGGGAGTTGGCCAGATTATTGATCTATCTCGAGGCACCTGGCATCGTGGACCGTTGCGTTGCTCGAATGAAGTCTACGGGCGCTGCGGACGAACAGATTCATTATGCTTTTTGTCTGCGGGCGGTGAAGAATGGTTGGACCGACTCGACAAGAAAGAGTTATTTCCAATGGTTCTATGACGTGGCGACAGCCCGAGGTGGTGCTTCCTTCGGCGGGTTCATCGAGAACATTCGACAGGTGGCAATCAAGGGGCTAACAGACCAAGAGAAAGCTTCTCTAGGTGAACTAGTCGGTGCACCTCCTGCGGCCAAGGATCCGTTGGCTGATCTTGCTCCCCGAAAAATGGTCAAGCAATGGACGGTCGACGAGCTTGATGCTGCGGTGAACACAAAGAAATCAGACTTCAATTTCGAAAGAGGCAAACAAATGTTTGCTGTTGCACAATGTTACAAATGCCATCGTTTCGGTGGACAGGGGGGAATCCAGGGGCCGGACCTTACCGCTGCATCTGGTCGATTCGGCACCCGCGATATGCTCGTTGCCATTGTTGATCCAGCCAAAGAGATCAGCGATCAATATGAAGCAACCCAGTTTCGACTCGAAGATGATACTGTAATCGTAGGACGAGTTGCCAATTTGAATGGTGATGTACTCATGGTTTCCACCAACATGTTGGATCCAGGTAACTTCACCAACATCAAACGGGGGGATATAGCAGAGATGCGTGCCAGTAAAGTCTCGATGATGCCTACTGGGTTGTTGGATACGCTGTCTTCTGACGAAGTCGTCGACCTGCTCGCCTACCTGAAGTCCGGTGGAAATCCCAAGCATGAAATCTACGGTGGCAAGAAGTAACAGCGAAGGCTCTGAGCTTTATGTCATCCGAAACCAGCGACCGAGTGCAAATGTCGGGATAGCCATCGCACATACAACCAAGCCAGCTACGTTTCCGGCGAACTGCAATGCAATCGCTGCATCGAGGAAAAGGATCGTCAATATCGCTTGTTTGATCGCCATGACTAGCGAAAACGCAGATCGCTCGCGCACAGATCGAATCGCACGGATAGCCCAGGGCGTCGCAAGCAATCCAACCAATATCGGAAACATCGTTCCTCGTTCTAATCGCAACGGTGTCAACTCCGGAACGAACCGAACCGAAGCTGCGATGCAAACAATCCCAATAACACCGACAGCCCATGCGATTGCAAGCCGGAAACCGGACTGCATCAGTTTGCTTTCTTTTCGTGCCGCCAACGTCAGCCCGACGACAAAAAGTCCATGCCCTAACGGAATGATCCAAATCGCGTGGGTAAGCCGATCGAACATCATGGTCGAGTCTGGGAGTAGTACCGTTGCCAGAGCAACACCCATGCAAAGGTTCAATGCTCGGCAAAGTCCCATAATCCACGGACCGAGGACCGTTTTCTTTAGCGGACTATCGTAAGCAACAATCGCAACAGCCAAGCCGAATGCCATCAACCCGGGCAACATTGCTCGCCCTGGGCTTGCCGTTTGACCGAGAACAAATCCTGCAAACATCGCAGAGAGCACGCCAGCAATCAATAACCCCCACCCAACGCGTCGTGCTAGCTTCCAGTCGATTCGCTCCTCTACGAGTGGCCCTCGTCGGCGATCTTTCGTGTCTTGATCAATGTCATTCACATCGTTCAGTACCATTCCGGCCCAGTAAAGACTAATCGATGCGAGACTAATCAGAACAAGAGCAATCGAATACTCGGATGACCAAACGCCAGCTCCTAACGCAAAGCCAGCCAGGGCATCTGCGCAAGCTGTGAGCGTATTCGGAATACGAGCGAGTTGAGCCCAATCTTTCCATGAAGGCATGTGACACCTCTTGCATTCCTGGTCTAGCGCCGTCGTCGAAGATCCTCAATCAACTCAGGAACCGGAATCCCGGTTGCGCCTCGCCCCTCGCGGAGTCTGAAGCTGACATCCTGCTCGATGCTCTCGTGATCATACTCCCAAAACTTCGCAATCATCTCTTTTGAAAGCGGTGTACTGGAACGAACCAGTCTCATTCCCACCATTCGAGAAGGATCCGAAGTGTACCACCATGGGCTCAACGGAACGTTTGGATCTTCTTCTTTCCAATCTTCGTCGGCAGATCCCATCCTCGCTGCAGATCGTAATCGATCCGCAGAATCCTGCCATCCTCCTCCACGAACGCAACGAGACTCAGACTTCGTCGGCCAACCTACGGCATCGTTCCATGCTAACTTCTTGCCTCCACGATCGCCAAATCCTTTAGCATCAAACTGATCGATCGTCCATTCCCAAACGTTTCCATGCATATCATGAAGCCCAAAAGCGTTCGGCAGCTTCGTTCCTACTTTCGATGCGCCATCCGGTGCGTTGTCGGAAAACGTTGCAAATTTTTCCAGTTCAGCAGGATCGTCTCCGAATGCATACGCACTCTTCGAGCCAGCGCGAGCTGCATGTTCCCACTCGGCTTCGGTCGGTAAGCGATATTGAACTTGGCTCATCCCGCTCAACCATTTCGTATACTGCTTTGCAGCATACTGAGTCATCGTCACGGCAGGTTGTTTATTGTCATCGCCATGCTCGAACGTATGACTGGGTTCATACAGGGGAGTTGGTACAGTAATCGCGTCCGCTTTATTCGATTCGGTCACAACGCGAATTTTCTTGTCCCCAAGTTTCTTGAAGACATCGTATGTCCGCATAAACGTCTTGTACTCACCCCAAGTTAGCTCGGTTTTTGCCATCCAAAACGGCTCAAGTACCACGGTGAATTGTGGCCCTTCATCCTCCGTTCGTCCCGTTTCTCCTGCGGGCGAGCCGATTGTTACTTCGCCACCCGGAACAGGAATCATTTCAAACGAGATATTGGTGTTCTCGAATTTGTGGAGATATGGAACCATAAATCCATCAACCACCTGTACAAACGGCCCTGACTCCGGTTTTGTTGCGCTCATCCCCAGAGTCGATGGGGCGGGCTGAGCAGTCTTTTCTTGTGCAAGTCCTGTGTTAAGAAAAATCAACCCACAGGCTATCGCGAATCCGAATGTTTTTTTCATTGATATGGTGGTTTGGAAGAACGGGCAGACTAATGTTCATACCGCTAAAGCGAGAGGCAACTGGAAACCGCAGCCCTTACGGTGTGAAGGTCTGTCGTTCCCATCCCAACCCGAAGCGTGAGCGAGGAATGGCCCGTCCCTCGCTCACGCTTCGGGTTGGGATGGACCTTTTGCCTGCGACAGATGCCTTAAAGCATAAGACATTGCTTTCCAGGTTGAGAAACTGATTCTCGACTTAGCTCCTCTAAAGAGTAGCTCGAAAAACGTATTTATTCAACGACAAGCCGGGGCTAAAGCAAGTCTTTCAATGCTTCTCCCGTGTAACTGCGCGGCGAAATCAGCGTTGAAGCAGAAACTGGTCGTGTGTCCTTGCTCGTCGTAGCTTTCTTTCGCGTTCGCTTTTGCGGCTCCGCTACTATCATCGGCTGGCTTGCGGGGGCTTCGTAGTCGCGATTGGAGGCGTATTGTACGAGCAACTCAGGCGTTCCCGCAAAGACCAATTGCCCGCCGTCTTTACCCGCTTCGGGCCCCATATCGATGACCCAGTCCGCGCACTTGATCACATCCAAATTGTGCTCGATCACCACCACTGAGTTCCCGGCATTCACCAAGGAATCCAAAACACCAAGTAGCTTCATAATGTCTTCGAAATGAAGCCCAGTCGTCGGCTCATCCAACAAGTAAAGCGTATTGCCCGTCGAAGGCCGACACAACTCCGCGGCTAACTTGACTCGCTGCGCCTCACCACCGCTCAAGGTCGGTGCGCTTTGTCCCAGTGCGAGATAATCGAGACCCACATTACAAAGCGTCGTGAGCATGTGGTGCACCTTGGGGATCTCGCTCATCAAATCGCGAACCTGCCCGATCGACATATTCAATACATCATTGATCGAATACCCTCGGTACTTTACGGCCAACACTTCTTCGGAATAGCGTTTGCCATGACACGCGTCGCATTGAATCCAAACATCTGGCAAGAAATGCATTTGGATGCATTGCTGGCCTAGCCCTTCACACTTCTCACAACGCCCACCCCCTATATTGAAACTGAAGAATCCAGCCGACATGCCGCGTGTCTTCGCTTCTGGCATCTTGGCGAACAACGATCGAATATGGTCAAAGACTCCGATGTAGGTAGCGGGATTGCTGGACGGGGACATCCCTAACGGCGATTGATCTACGCGCAGCACTTTATTGATCTGCTTCAAGCCTTCGATCCGATCGTGTGGGCCCGGGGGACCTTCGACACGGAAGAATTGTCTGGCCAATGCTGGATACAAGATGCCATTGATAAGACTGCTCTTACCACTTCCGCTCGGACCGGTGACGGCAGTAAAACAACCGAGCGGTATCGATACATCGAGATTACGAAGTGTATTCGCTCGTGCTCCGCGAATCGTTAACCAACCTTTCGGTGGTTCTGCTTTATCCGTCCAATTGTTGGTACTATTGCTGGATTCGTCGACAATGCGAACCCGTCTCTCCTTCGGAGTCAAGATTCCTCGCTTACCACTCAAGAACGGTCCAGTGATCGACGTCTTCGATTTCTTGATCTGGGCTGGCGATCCTTGCGCGACCACTTGTCCCCCTAAAGGCCCAGAGCCTGGACCAAAGTCACAGAGCTGGTCGCTACTAGCAATAACTTCGCGATCATGTTCGACAATGAGTAATGTATTCCCAAGGTCGCGAAGGGACTTCATCGCACGAATCAATCGCTGGTTATCGCGTGGATGCAATCCGATTGTCGGTTCGTCCAAAACATAAAGCACACCACTTAATCCACTACCTAATTGGCTCGCCAATCGAATCCGTTGCGATTCACCGCCACTCAGGGTATGGGCACCACGATCGAGCGACAGATACTCCAATCCGACATCGTTCAAAAACTGAAGTCGCTGAATAATCTCGCGATGCAATTCCGAAGCGACTTTCTGTTCTCGTTTGGCCAAAGTCCAGCTCTTAACCGTGGCGAACAATTCGCCGATTGGCATACGCACAATGTCTGATATGGTCAGTTCTCTAAACCGAGTATGGGCCGCCTCGGCTCGCACTCGCGATCCGCCACACACTGTGCATGGGCCCTTGGTGAGGTACTTAGCCAGTCGCATTCGGACTCCAATGTTGGAATTGGACGCCAGCTCCAACGCAGGGTAAATGCCACGGTACTGGAACGACATCAAGACACCAGTCTCTTGTTTTTTTCCATTCCCCTCTTCCGAAGGCAAATCGCTTCGAAAGACAACAATTTCGCGGTTCGGCAGTCCGTGAAGAAGCATGGAACGTTGCCCCAACGTGAATTGACCTATGGGGCGATCGATCGGCAGTCCTGTCTCTCGACAAAACGCCTTCAACATGGCTAAAGCCAACGGAAGATCTAACGCGGGCCAAATCAAAAGGCCACCTTGCTCGAGTGTTTTTGTGTCGTCCAAAACCGCGGACGGGTCGGTGCCGGACTGTATGCCTAACCCTTCGCAACTCTCACACCACCCAACTCCTGTGTTGAAGGAAAAGCTATGTGGAGTCAGTGGCTGAAACGATATGCCGCATGCATTGCATGCCAACTGCAACGAATAAGTCTCGACATCCCAATGGACCTCTGATCGCGCTTCGTCCACATGTGCAATCTGAATAACACCGTTGCCCATGGTGAGTGCAGTACTTACGCTGTCGCTCAACCGTTTGCGCTCGATCGTGTTCCATTGCAATCGATCAATCACCAACTGCAACTCGTTCTTGCTTTTGCTTTGCAGCGAAGGCGTTTCATCAATGTTATATGTCTTGCCATTGAGGCGAACACGAACGAACCCTTGCTGTTTGAGGCCTGTCAAGAATTGCGATTGTGTTTGACTCATCGCGGGAGCGACTGGTGCTAGCAACAAAGCTCGCCCCGTTCTTCGCGATTCTTTATCCCCGTTCCCCGATTTCCCTTCCGATCCAGCAAGGTCTAGCAATCGACTTACAATCTGGTCGCTCGTTTGCGTGGTGACTACGGCATCGCACTGAGTGCAATGCATCTCTCCCAGCCTAGCGAATAGCACACGGAAATAGTCATATACCTCAGTAACGGTGCCGACAGTGCTTCGCGGGGTGTGTGAAAGATTGCGTTGCTCGATGGCGACCGAAGGGCTTAATCCCTCGACCCTCTCTACAATCGCCTTGGGCATCTGTCCCACAAACTGACGAACGTACGGACTCAGGCTTTCAACGAAACGGCGTTGACCTTCTGCGTAGATCGTATCCATTGCCATCGATGACTTGCCACTGCCGCTCTGACCACAAAAAACGGTCATTTGATTGCGTTGCAATGTCAAGTCAACTTTCTTCAAGTTATGCAACTGGGCTCCGGTTACCCGAATATCTTCTAGCGTCTTGGGGACACTTGTCTTTGTTGGTTTCTGTTTAACTTTGGTTTTCTTTTTCTTAGCTCCTTCCGGCTGATGCGTCTCAAAATATTTTGCGAGAGCCTTGCCGGTGTGCGACTGCTTATGTGCAGCGACTTGTTCTGGAGTTCCACTGCATAGAACATTCCCTCCTGCCATGCCACCTTCAGGGCCAAGGTCGATGACCCAGTCGGCCGCCTGGATGAGGTCGAGATTATGTTCGACCACAATGACTGTATTGCCTCGATCGACTAGGCTTTGCAAAACGCCTAACAAAAGATCGATATCGTAAAAATGAAGACCTGTCGTTGGCTCATCCAAGACGTATACCGTCTTGCCTGTCGAACGTCGACTTAGCTCTTTCGACAATTTGATGCGTTGCGCTTCGCCTCCGGAAAGGGTCGGGGATGGTTGCCCAATTTTCAGGTAATCCAAGCCGACATCGCTGAGCGTTTGTAGCTTCTCCGCAATCTTCGGAAAGGCATTAAAGTGCTCTATCGCTTGCTGTACGTCCAGGTTGAGGCAATCTGCGATCGACTTTCCCTTGAATTCCACTTGCAACGTCGGCCGCGCGTATCGCTTTCCTTCACACACCGCGCATGGGACCCAAAGGTCTGCCAAGAACTCCATATCCAGTCGAACGGCACCATGTCCGTCACATGCGGAACAACGCCCCTGTTCTGTGTTGAAACTAAACGTCCCTGCGGTGAAGCCACGGCGTTTCGCTTCAGGAAGCTCTGCGAATAAGTCTCGAATCTCATCGAACAATTTTACGTATGTTGCTGGGTTGCTTCGCGGCGTTCGGCCGATCGGGCTTTGATCGATATCGATGAGTTTGTCGAGATATTCCAGGCCCTCGATTCGTTTGTGCTTGCCCGGCTTATCTTCCGCTTTGTTCAATGCATTGCGCAGAGCGGGGGACACGATATCCGAGATGAGAGAGCTCTTGCCACTGCCGCTAACACCCGTCACCGCCACGAAACAACCGAGTGGAATATCCACGGTTAGATTCTTGAGATTGTTATGCTCCGCTCCAACGATGCGCAGCTTCTTGCCATTTCCTTTACGACGCACTTCCGGTCGGCGAATGGTGCGAGTGCGATTGAGAAAACCACCGGTGATGCTTTCGGCATTCTCGGTAATCTCCTCCATGCTTCCCGAGGAAAGGAGTCGCCCTCCGCGCACCCCTGGGCCTGGACCGAAATCGACAATCGTATCCGCGACTCGCATCGTATCTTCATCGTGCTCCACCACGATGAGCGTATTGCCAAGATCGCGAAGACGAATCAACGAACCCAAGAGCCGATCGTTGTCTCGCGGATGCAATCCGATACTCGGCTCGTCGAGCACATACAGAACTCCTACCAATCCAGAACCAATTTGGCTCGCGAGTCGAATTCGCTGCGATTCGCCACCTGACAATGTAGGTGCCGTTCGATCGAGCGAAAGATATCCCAACCCGACATCCAACAAGAACTGAAGCCTCGCGCGGATTTCTTTGATCGCTTCGCCACCGATTTGCCATTGCAAAGGGGAAAGCTCTAGGGCCTCAAAAAATGCCGCACATTCTTCGATCGATAAATTGGATACGCCATCGATGGATAGCCATGGCGAATCCTGAAAACGTTTGGCTCTCGTGCGAAGCCTTAACGCTCTCGCTTGGCCATTGAGTCGAGAGCCGCGGCATTCGCTACACTGGCTTACCTCCATGTACTTCTCGTATTGTTTCCGCATCAGCGGATTTTTGCTCGCTCGATAGGTGCTCAATAGCTCCTTGATGATCCCGCCAAAATCTTCACCATGCGAAGCTCGACCTTTGGCCTTTACCGTGATCCCCTGGTAACCATAAAGAAGCCACTCCTGCTCCTTCGTGTTCAATTTGCTCCAAGGTGTTGAAAGCAAATGGCCCAACGGCAATCCACAATAGTTCTCAACGACACTACAAAACAACGTGATCGAGCGACGATACCAACGTGTCATCTCCGTCTGCTTACCGATAAGCCCGATCGCTCCATTGCGTATCGACTTGTCCGGTAATGTGACGAGCAACTCGGGGACGAAAGTGAACGACTCCCCCAGACCTTCGCATGTCGCGCATGCACCTTGCGGTGAGTTGAAGCTTAACAATTGCGGCGTTGGCGGAGGATAAGAAACCCCACAACTGGCGCACGCATAAGTCGAGGAGAAGACGATATCGCCTGTCGCCCCATTTCCCGATACATCTCCATTGAAATCGGTTGCCGAATCACCATCGACGGAGTCCGCATCGATCAATGCTTTCTCTGTCTCCGAGCCATCATCGAAAGGATCAAGGGACGCCGATTTTTTTTTCTTGGTTGGCTTGGGGGCTGCTTTCTTCGTCGCAGTTTTCTTCTTCGTTACTGAGGTTGCAGGTTGATCCGTGCTGGGAGACAGTAGCATCATGCCATCCCCAAACTTCATCGCCATATCGACGGCTTCTGCAATCCGTTGGCGACTCGATGTTTCGATCGGGATGCGATCAACCACGAGTTCAATGTTGTGTTTGATAAGCCGTTCCAAGGCTGGTGGTTCGCTTAGCAAGTAGACAGTGCCATCGACACGAGCTCGGTTGAAACCCTGTTTGCGAAGATCCTCAAACAGGTCTTTGTGTTCCCCTTTTTGCTCACGAACAATTGGTGCCAGGAAAAGGTATGTCTGTTGATTGGGAAGTTGTTGAATCTTCTCGACCATCTGATCGCGTGTTTGCGATGTGATCTCACATTGGCAAGCGGGACAAAAACCGGTACCGATCCGCGCGAAGAGAACACGAAGAAAGTCATGGATCTCGGTAATTGTCCCCACTGTAGATCGCGGATTGTTACCCGTCGACTTTTGACTGATCGAAATCGATGGACTGAGACCGGAAAGGAAATCCACATCGGGCTTTGGGAGTTGTCCAACGAATTGTCTTGCGTAGGTGGACAAACTTTCGAGGTAGCGGCGCTGGCCTTCCGCGTAAAGGGTGTCAAAGGCCAGCGAGCTCTTACCGCTCCCCGAAACACCGGTGAAGCAAATGAGCTGGTTACGCTGGAGCGTTAGATCTACGTTTTGAAGATTGTGCTCGCGCGCTCCACGAACAACGATCGGCAGATCTCTTGTGACCAATCCTTTTTGCCTTGCTAGTGATTAGTGGATGCCGGCGGATCCGAGGTAACGCTCTGCATCGAGTGCAGCCATACAGCCGGTACCAGCAGATGTGATCGCTTGTCGGTAGTAGTCGTCTGCCACATCGCCTGCGGCGAAAACTCCGGGAACGCTGGTGATCGTACGATACGGCTGTGTCCAACGAATATATCCGTTGGCATGTGTCTCCACTTGCCCACCAAGGAATTTAGTATTCGGGGTATGGCCGATCGCCAAAAACAAGCCAGAGGCTTCCAGTTCTGTTTTCTCGCCAGTTGTTACATTCGCAAGCCGAACACCTGTCACACCCACACGCATGTCTTCTGCATTGCCGAGGACTTCGTCGACAACCGAAAATTTCACTAGCTCGATCTTTGGGTTAGAAAACGCACGGTCCTGCATGATCTTGGAAGCACGCATCTCTCCACGACGCAGGATCAAATAAACTTTGGATGCATACTTCGTTAAATAACTCGCCTCTTCGACCGCAGAGTCGCCCCCGCCGACAACAACAAGCGGTTTGTTACGGAAACGTGGCAATGCACCATCGCAAACCGCACAGGCACTGACGCCTTTGTTTTTAAACTTTTCTTCGCTCGGTAATCCGAGGTAATTGGCACTCGCACCGGTTGCAAGAATGACCGTGTGTGTTTCAAACGGTCCATTCTCGGACGTTGTAAGCTTGAGTGGGGAGCCACTGAAATCGACACTTGTAACGTCATCCGTAATGACGCGAGTACCGAAATTGACTGCTTGTTGTCGCATAAGTTCCATCAGTTCAGGACCTGTCACTGCGTGCGCGTGCTCCTCAATCGGTGGGAGCATATACTGGCGATCGGTCGAGATCGCAGACTCCAAAAACTGCTTAAGATTACCTGATGGAAAGCCAGCGTAGTTTTCGACCTCCGTGGTTTGAGCCAGTTGCCCCATAGGATAACGACCGTTGACACGATTTTCCTCGGTCATAGCACCTTCGAAGAGAAGCGGTTTCAAATTTGCTCGTGCAGCATAGATTGCCGCAGACCAACCTGCTGGTCCACTACCGATGATCACACAATTTTCAACGTTGCTCATGAAAGTCGTTCTAAGGGGGGAATCCGCTCGACGAAATGGGAAAACAAATGGGGAAGAGGTGATGCACCTCCTCGTTCACTGAACTTCCACTGGTTTTACCCGAATTGTAGCAAGGCGAACAGGCTTATCTCGACTTCTGTTGCTCTTGGGTGGCTTTCTCAAGACAGTCCTTGATTCCAACGGAAATTGGCAGCGCGACTACTCAGACCGAAGGATCTTTTCCATTTTTCGTCCTTTTGCCAATTCATCAACAAGCTTATCAAGATACCGTACCCGCTGGGTCAATGGATTCTCGATCTCTTCCACGCGGTAACCGCAAATTACTCCTGTGATGAGATGTGCGTTCGGATTCAGCTTGGCCTTTTGGAAGAATTGCAGAAAAGTCGCTTTTGTATCGATGAGTTCCGTTAAATTCGCTTCCTTGAAACCTGTCAGCCATTCGATGACCTGATGCAACTCTTCCTTGGTTCGGCCTTTTCTCTCGACTTTGGCAACATAATAAGGGTAAACGGAAGAGAAGGTCATCGCGGCAAATTTTTTATCGTGATCGCTGGAGTTCTTCATAGACCTGTTACGATTTACACAGTAATGCGGACGAGTGAATGATATGAGACGTTGTGAAGCAAATTCTATCGCTGTTTTTTGCAAAGGCGAACGCTTGAAACTATTGTTTCTTCACGGATGGAATAGCGTGGTGGGTGGGGTAAAGCCGACGTACCTGAAGAACCACGGTTATGTAGTCATCGACCCTCCACTTGATAACGATAACTTTGATGATGCGGTTCGTACCGGTCAAGCAGCCTACGATCTCCACAAACCCGACGTCGTTGTCGGAAGCTCTCGTGGTGGTGCTGTCGCGATGAATATCGAATCTGGAGACACGCCTTTGGTGTTGCTATGTCCCGCTTGGAAAAAATGGGGAAAGGTGACAAAGCTCAAGTCCAATGCTCTGATTCTGCACTCGCCTCTAGATGACGTCATTCCCTTTGAAGATTCCGTTGAACTCCTGTCCAACAGCGAATTGCCGTCGGAAACGCTTCTGGATGTCGGACGGGACCATCGACTCGCGGATGAGTCCTCACTCGCTGTGATGCTGTGGGCTTGCGATTTGCTTCGTTCAGGTGAGAAGATACCGATAATCGACGAAGGCCCGAAACGGTCATTCCTCCCACGCGACGACGGTCAATCCGCAACCTCGGACGAAGGTAGCTACATTTGCGATGCGTGTGGCGAAGAGATCGTTATTCCAATTGATTTCACGCAAGGATCGACACAATCGTACGTGGAAGACTGTCCTGTGTGCTGTCGCGCCAACATTGTTCACGTACAATTCGACGACAATGGAGGCTCAGAAGTCTGGGCTGAGCCTGAACAAGACTACTCTTGAATTGAAAAGTGCATCCATGTGCTGAGCTAACACACCGTTGTCTACCGACTAAGGCTTCGGTAGATGGGGAACTCCGAATCGGCAGGATGTGTGAGGAATATCGCTTGATCGATTGGGAGTGAAGACCAATGATGGAATGAAGTATCTGCACCCAGGATTGCAAGTGCTGTCGCACCAGCATCAGCATCAATCGCGTTTTTAGCGATCACTGTCACGCTCTGCCTTCCCTCGACAGGTGTCCCTCGCGTTGGATCCATCAAATGGCTGTAGCGTCGCCCTTCGATTTCGACGAACTGATACAAATCCCCCGAAGTGGTGACCGCACAGTTTCGAAGCGACAGTCGCAAAAGTGGTGGAGCTTTCTTGGAAATTCCAGCAACGTCAATGGACCAGCCGGTTCTTCCCGGTGGTGGATCGCTGACAAGTACGTCCCCACCTGCGTCGATGAGAGCACTCTGGATTCCGTTGGCGACCAACACTTCCATCATCCGATCGAGCAAATATCCAGTAGCGATTCCTGCAACATCCAATACGATTCCGGATTGACGAAACGCAATAGATGGACCGTTGTCGCCATCGACACGGAGGTCAACATTGGCCCAACCAGACATCGACCTAGCCTCAGTCGTCTCGGACTCTGTCGGAAGCGATTTCCTTTTCCTCGCTGATCGCCATGTAGCTATCAATCGGCCGTTGGTTATGTCAAACCTACCATTGCTAAGCTCCAGCCATCGTTCGGATTCGATCAAAACGTTAGATAATGGTTGGCTTAGTTTTACTCGCTTGTTTGCAGGCAACGAAGCAAGCTTCGACACTTCGCTAGTGGGGTCATAGTTATTGAGGGGCGCAGAGAGGTCTTCCAGCTTCTTCAGCGATGTCATGATCGCTTGCGTCGCTTGTTCCTCGCTGGACGCGTAGACAACGATATCCAGATTCGAACCCATCGATGGAGCAGAATACTCAAATCGCTTTTGCGACCTCTCTTGAGCGAGCAACAGTGCTGATGGTATACCATGGGACGTCAAGATGATCGAGAGCGAAAATACGATGCGGCCGCAGTAATCACTAACATTCCTTGTCATCTGCATGGAAATAGTAATGTCCTATGTCTTGGAAGCGGGAGCGGTATTGGGAGCGGTTCTGCTGCAGCGATCCAGTCGAACTGCGAGATGTGAATTCTTAGTGAACATGGATACAGGTTCACCATTAGGGCGTTTCGATCTGGTAAAATCCGGAAAGAGATCAGGTTCGATTGGAAGCAAATTGGATTGTATCTCCCCGCCCAGGTATTCTAGCCTCCCTATTTGATAATGGAATGCTCATGGTAACCACACACTGGACTCGGATTGCCCTATTGCTGTTCGTTGGAGCAGGTTCGTGTTTTTTTCAGCGTCGTTCGTATGGCACCGACTCGACAGGGGCGGAATGGACTTCGTACTTGAACGGAAGTGATCGAGCTGGGGCGACAAAAGCGGCGTTGCCAAAAGACTTGAAATTGGCATGGACCTATCGATCGCAAGCCAAGCCTGAGAAAGCCTGGTCTGGTTCGCGAACAGCTCCCATCGAGGGGCACATCATGTTGCCACGCGTCACCTTCGACGCTTCTCCCCAATTGATTATCTCCAAGGATAAAGTCTACTTCGGAAGTACCGTCGATCACAAATTGCATTGCTTCGATGCAGCAACAGGAACACCCGTTTGGTCATTTTACACAGACGGTCCGATACGGTTGGCACCGACACTTGCGCACGGAAACGTCTACATTGGTTCAGACGACGGTTATGTCTATTGCTTGAACGCGATTGACGGTGCGCTGCGTTGGAGTATGCGAGTCGGCCCGAAAGACGATCGATTGCTTTCGCGAGGCGAAATGATCTCGCGTTGGCCCGTTCGCACCGGCGTGCTCATCGACGGAAACACTGCTTATTTCGGGGCCGGTGTATTTCCGCACGAGTCGGTGTATCTCTGCGCGGCCGATGCCTTGACTGGAAAGCTGTATTGGAAGAATGACCGCATCAGTCAAGAAGATGCTGGGAGGAATGATCTTTCTCCCCAAGGTTACTTGCTAGGCAATGACAAGCATCTGTATGTTCCATCAGGGCGATCGCTTCCGGTCGCTTTCTCGAAAGAAACGGGAGAGATCGTATTCCAACGCAAATATTCTTGGCGGACAGACGCTGGTGGTGTGGTGGGTGGCACCAAGGCTGTTTTGGGTGACGGTCAAGTTTACGCGGGCGGACCTCACCATTTCCTTGCAATGGACGAAAACGATGGCAGCCTTGGTGCAGGCTACATTGGCGGTCGGCTCATGGTTTTGGCGGACAGCAATGCATTTCTATTGGATGGCACCAAAGTTTTTAGTGTCAATCGAGCAGAACACGCCGAGGCAAGCAAGAAGAAACAAGAATGGTTTTTGAAAGCGAGGGAAGTCGCAAAAGATCCTAATCAATTGGCTGAAGCTCAAGGCAAGATGAGGGAGTATGCAGGCGTCGGAGTCCTTTGGGAGTACCCATGCGAGCTGGATGGCACCATGATTGCTACAGAGAATTTAGTTGTTGTCGGCGGTAAAGACAAAGTGTTAGCGATCGATCGCAACAGTGGCGAGTTGGTCTTCGAGATGCAGGTTCAAGGGAACGCGATGGGGCTCGCTGCTACCAATGAATACCTAACCGTCAGCACCGACGAGGGATACATTTATTGTTTCTCTTCGAAGGGCGTTAACGAGTCGAAGCAATGGCCGTTGCCATTCACCGAAGCATTTGCGAAGGACGAGGTGTCGGAGTACTATCAACAAACGGTCCAAGAAATTCTCCGTGTTTCTGGACAACGCACAGGCTATTGTTTGGTCCTCGGTAGCGAGGATGGGCGACTCGCTTACGAACTAGCAAAACAAAGTGATCTTATGGTCATTGGGGTCGAGGCAAACGCGGAGAAGGTTCGATCATCTCGGCTCGCACTCGAGAGAGCTGGGTTGCATGCAACCGAAGCGACTATCGTTCATTGTCAGTTCGATCAATTGCCTTTCTCGAACTATTTCGCAAATCTAATCGTCTCGGACACGCATTTGACAACGGGTGAAGTGCCATGTGATGCTGAATTCGTGGCTCGTTTTCTGAAGCCATGCGGCGGAGTTGCCATGTTGGGGCAACCCTCTAGCACCAAAGTGCAAAGACCCATGAATCAAAATGCGACGGCCGATTGGATAGACCGTTTGTATCGTTTGCATGAAGGGGAAGTCAGCTCGGTGCAAGGCTGGAAGCTGCAACGGCGAGGCAAATTGCCTGGGGCTGGCGAATGGACGCATCAATACGGCAATGCCGCGAACACTTCCTTTGCTAACGATCAACGCATCCGCGATGGGTTGGGTGTTCTATGGTATGGCGATCCAGGGCCAAGTGCGATGATCAACCGACACGAAGCCGCTGGTGCTCCACTCTCGACGAACGGAAGGATGTTTATTCAGGGGACCGACAGCATCATGGCTTACGATGCTTACAACGGCAATTTCCTGTGGGATGTGAAGAACCCTGGCGCGATTCGAACGGGTGTATTCAATAATCGCGAAACGCATAATCTAGCAGCCACAGATGACGTTCTCTTCATGGCGATCGGAAAGGTATGCCAAGCGTTGGATGGAGCCAGTGGTAAGCTTGTTCACGAGTACACAACTCCTTCGTCACCGGATGGAATTGAGCGCAACTGGGCTTACGTCGCCTGCGATCGGAATCAATTGTTTGGAACCAGCACGATCCGACAAGAGTTGGAGGAGAAGATGCGTCGTCGCGGGTTGACTGTCACGAGTCAAACCGACGGCATCTTTGCATACGACACGACAACTCATGAATTGTTGTGGACGTATCGTGGCAAAAATGTTTTGCACACGACGATCGCCTTGGGGCCCGAGCATGTTTACTTTATCGATAGTTCGATTACCCCCGAAGCGAGACAAGAACTTTATCGACGAGACAAAGGGGAGTTAAAGAATCTTTCGGAAGCCGACGCATTGAAGGCAGAGCGAGAGATGAAGGCGTTGGATGTCCGATTGGCGGTCGCTTTGGATCGCAAGACCGGAGAAAAAGTTTGGGAACGTCCTGTGGATGTCACCGACACAACGAATGTCAGTGCGGGTGGTGGCAGTTTGACCGTGATGTATGCTGATGGCAAGTTGCTGTTGTGCGGGGCCAATGCGAATGGCCACTATTGGAAACAGTTTCTTGCTGGTGAGTTCGAGAAGCGTAAGTTATTGGTTCTCGATGCGACCGATGGAAAACAGCTTTGGACAAAAAATGCAAATTACATGAACCGGCCAACGATCGTCGAAGGAAAGGTCTTTGCGGAGCCGTGGGCTTTTGAGTTAACAACAGGCGAGACGATCAAACGACCGCATCCACTGACCGCAGAGGAGAGCGATTGGAGATTCAGCCGACCTGGCCACCACTGTGGTATTGTGACCGCGACGCCGAACATGATGTTCTTTCGATCGGGTTTCATCGGATACTACGATATCTATCAAGACAGCGGGACCAAGCACTTTGCTGGTCAGCGTTTGGGATGTTGGGTCAATGCGATTCCAGGCAATGGGTTGGTCATGATTCCGGAAGCGAGTGCAGGATGCGTATGTCAATTTTCAATCGCATCGACGGTTGTGCTCGAGCCAAAGTCCGAGAGCAAATCCTGGGGAATCTTCAGTGCTGTGGGGGATCCGACTCCAGTGAAGCGGATGGGCATCAATCTAGGTGCACCCGGGGACCGGAAAGACGCTGCTCGTCAAGAGTGGTTGGGGTATCCAAGACCCAAGGCTGTAGAGCGGCTTGAGTTCGTATTCGATATTCAGGCGCGATTTGTCGAGGGTGGTGGTTGGTACAGCCGCAATCCAGACTCGCTTCAAACGGGCTCGAAAGAGATGGATTGGATTGTAGCATCGGGCTCGAAGGGGCTAGAGTACTGTTCAATTCCTTTGCTAGGAAAAGACGACAGGCCAGCAAACTACAGCGTCAAGCTCCTCTTTTCGGAAATGACTCCCGAGCAAGTTGCTGGAGTTACGATTCGATTGAATGGCCAGACGTTGGATAGTTTGACCCAAAAGGCGAATGTAAATGCCGATTCTGTGACAACCGTTGTCAGTCGAACCTTTTCATCTGTGCCTGTGGAGAATAATCTAGTATTGGAATTCCAACCCACCGTCGGCACACTTCCTACCTTAGCCGCCATCGAAATTACACGCGAGGATGCGTCAGCGAAGATCCCATGAAAACTAGGACATCACACTGGAATCGATCCACGGTGTATGCAGTTTGCATTGCCGTTGCGTTTACTTCGACAGCCATCGCATGTCAGGTTCCCGTTTTTCGATACGCGCTCGAGAGATGGAATCCGGATCGCTACAAACTGCTCGTTCTAACCGAGAGCGAAGCGGGGGACGAAGTCCGACAGTTGGTCAAGCCTTTGCAATCAAGCACGAACACGACGAGCCGCGTGGATGTCGAGTATGTCGATATGGCGAAAGTGAAAGATGATCGACTCAAACAGTTGTGGTCAACGAAACGATCGGGGAATCATCCGCTTGCAATTGCACTTTACCCCTCGAAGGCTACGGCTTTGCGGGATCAAGTTGCTTATGTTGCTCCACTGACCAAAGAGTCGAGCCAGTTTCTGATCACATCACCAGCGAGAAATGAGATTGCCACACGCCTGTCTAGTGGTGATTCTGCGGTATGGATTCTGCTAGAGTCTGGGAATAAGGCAAAAGATGAGGAAGCGTTTCAATCGCTAGAGCATCAATTGGCTATGGACGCACCATGGCTAAAGGTCCCAACGCCTGAGGAGCTTGAAGTCAAAGCGGACGTGCTCGAACGCGTCAAAATAAGGCTTCAGATCAAGTTTTCCGTGTTGCGCGTGAAGCGAGATGATCCGAAGGAGCAACTACTAGTTCAAAGTTTGTTGGGAAGCGAACCTGATCTTCGTGAATACGATGAACCTATGGCGTTTCCTGTCTTTGGTCGAGGGCTAGTGCTGTACGGATTGGTTGGCAAAGGGATCGCTTCCGATACCATACGGGCAGCATCGTCGTTCATCGCGGGGCCTTGTTCGTGCCAAGTGAAAGAGCAAAACCCTGGTTTCGATTTGCTTTTGGATTTTGATTGGGATCGCGCGGTGGGTGACACTTTGATTAGCCAACCGATACCGGGCACCGGTGCAGCTCCAAAGCTTCTGACAATACCGCCAGGAAGCAAAGCGAAGACTGATAAAAACTAGACTCTGTTTCTGAACACGTAGTCGAGTCTTTTCTAGCTGCTGCGTGATGATTCTCTTGAGATGAATGCATGAACGTTTTACGAAAAGTGTTGTTACGGTCGCGAGTTTTGTTTGTCGGATTGATCGGCGTATCTCTGCTTTTGCAGGACTCTCGCTTATTCGGCGGAGAAGACTGGCCGATGTGGCGTTACGATGCGTCTAGGTCTGCTGCATCACCGAACAAGATCCCCGAATCGATAACGCCATTGTGGACGCGAACATTTTCTCCAAGGATGCCGGTCTGGGACGATCCGCTTAACCAAGATTTGATGTCCTACGATCGTCTCTTCGAACCGATTGTTTTGGGAAACCGGTTGATTGTGGGTTTCAACGATCAAGATAAACTGATCGCCATGGATACGAATTCCGGGGAGAACCTGTGGGCTTTCTTTGCTGAAGCCCCGATTCGACTGGCGCCCGTTGGGTGGAGAGATCGAGTCTTCGTTTGTAGCGATGACGGATACCTTTATTGCTTGAATGCGTCCGACGGCAAAGTTGTATGGAAGCACCAGGGCGCACCGAATAGTCAGCATGCGATTGGGAATCGTCGTTTGACTTCTGCATGGCCCGCGCGAGGTGGCCCGGTAATCAAGGGCGATACTGTTTATTATGCTGCGAGTATTTGGCCCTTTATGGGAACATTTCTTTACGCATTGGATGCAGAATCGGGAAGAATCAAATGGGTGAATGACAACACTGGTTCTCAGTATATGAAGCAGCCGCACAGCGCACCCGCGTTTGCAGGCGTAGCACCACAAGGAGCCTTGGTAGCGACCGACCGACTGTTGATCGTGCCAGGCGGACGGAGTGTTCCTGCTGTGTTTGACCGTGCGAATGGGGAGATGAAGTACTTTGAGTTGAACGCGGGAGGCAAAGGAAACGGAGGTGCGTTTATTACGGCAGATGCAACCCATTTCTACGTTCACACACGTTTGAAAGGGACGCGCGCGTTTCATTTGGGGACCGGGCTCAAGACAGCATTTACACCCAACGAACCGGTTATCGTTGGCGACTACTTGTTTTCTGCGGAAATGGCTAACGGTCGGGCCGTCATCCGAGCTTATCCCGCATCGTTGGAGGATGACAAAGCTAGAGAGCCACTCTGGTCTATCGATGCGGATGGAACCAACGATCTGATATTAGCGGGTGATCATTTGATCGCCGCTGGTAGCAAAACACTAAGCGTCATTCGCCGTCCCAACTTCGATGCTGGCACCATGACTGGTGGACAAGTGGTTTCAACCATCCCGACAGAATCGCCCATTGGACGTGTACTGGTTGCAAATCGAAAGCTCTTTTGTATTTCGGAAAATGGAAGCATCACCGCTTTTGGGAAAAGTACAATCGAAGCCTCATCCAAGAGATCCGCCAGGTTGAAGCAAGAAAAAGGTAGAGACGATCGGCAAGCGGATAACACGGATGTTGCACGCAAGTTGTTATCGTACGGCGATGCATGTGGCTATGCTTTTTGGTTTGGGCCTTGCGAAGCTTCCGTGGCGATTGCGCTAGCTGAGAGCAGATCGTTTGAGCAGTTGGCGATCGTCGACAACGATGTACAGAGAGTCAATCAGTTGCGAAATGGCTTGGATGAAGTCGGTGTGTATGGCGAAGCAACTTGCCATGTAAGCACTCCTTTGATGTTTCGTCCGCCGCAGTATGTTGCCAATATGGTGTTCGTTGCGAACGAGATCTCGCAGAGCGCAACAGCGAATGATGTGCTGTCGATGTATGGAGCAGTTCGACCGTATGGTGGAGCGATGCTTTTGCTCAGTTCGGATCAAGAGAAGTTGGCGGAATCCATTCGAGCCATGAATTTGGAACAAGCGAAAGTTGAGAGCGTTCCCGAAGGTGTCCTCGTGCGTCGCGAAGGTGCGTTGCCTGGTGCTGCGGATTGGACGCATCAGTATGGAGACATCGCAAACACGATGAAGTCGAATGACAAACGTGTCAAGCTTCCGTTGGGAGTATTGTGGTTTGGTGGAACAAGCAACCTTGATGTGCTTCCACGCCACGGTCATGGCCCACCGGAGCAGATCGTGAATGGTCGCGTGTTCATTGAAGGTATGAGCAGTTTAAGTGCTCGCGACGTGTATACAGGGAGGCTTCTATGGAAGCGTGAGTTCGGTGACTTAGGGACTTTCGACGTCTACTTTGACAATACTTACGAGGATACTCCGCTAGATCCGAAGTACAACCAAGTGCACATTCCAGGAGCAAATGGGCGCGGCACCAACTACGTGGTTACGCCCGAGTGTATTTACTTGGTCGTTGGAGACCAATGTATGATGCTGGATCCAGCGACTGGTAATGATAAAGGGATGATTGAACTACCTGCAAACGCAGATGGAAGCAAACCGGAGTGGGGCTTCATTGGTGTTTATGATCGTTATCTTCTGGGCGGCGTTGGTTTCGCAAACTACCGCGAGAGTCGAGGTATCGACTTCCCTGCCGATAAGTTATTGAGCAATTCCAAAAAAGGATTTGGTTCAAAGAGCTTGGACAAAGCAGCGAGCAAAGCGATTGTTGTTTTTGATCGACACTCGGGAAAAGAACTATGGCGAATGGATGCGAAGCATAGTTTTTGGCACAACGGGATCGTCGCGGGAGGAGGACGTGTTTATTGCTTGGATCGCGATCCAAACTCAGTTGCAGAAGCTATGAAGCGACGCGGGATCAAAACGCCAGCCACCTACAGAATCGTCTCTTTCGATGCAGCGACTGGCAAAGAGCTTTGGGAAGTCAAGGAAAAGATATTCGGTACCTGGCTAAGCTATTGTGAGAAGCACGATTTGCTTCTGCAAGCGGGTTCGCAAGCGAGCGATCGATTAGTCGATGAAATCGGTACAGGGATGCGGGTCTATCACGGAAAGGACGGCATGTTATCTTGGGAAAGAGACACGCTCAAGTACTCTGGTCCCTGCATCTTGCATCGCGATTTCATTATCACGAATGTCAATTCGTATACAGAATCTGCAGGTGCATTCGATCTTTTGACGGGCGAACAAAAGATGACACAAAACCCGATCACGGGCCAAATGCAACCTTGGAAAATCACTCGGTCATATGGTTGCAACAGCATTATCGCCAGCGAGAACATGTTAACGTTTCGTTCTGGAGCCGCAGCCTACTATGATTTGAATACGGACTCAGGGACTGGGAATTTAGGTGGATTCCGATCGGGCTGCACTGCGAACCTAATCGCTGCGGGAGGGGTTCTGAATGCGCCCGATTACACGCGGACATGCAGTTGTTCGTATCAGAATCAGACGTCGATTGCACTGATTCACATGCCAGAAGTTGAGTTGTGGAGTGTTCACCCAAGCACGAATTCGATTCCCAAGGATTCGTTGGTGGAGAATTTGGCCGTGAACTTTGGTGCGCCGGGAGATCGCCGCGATGCCAGTGGCGAGCTCTGGATCGAGTACCCATCGTTAGCCGGAGATCCTGCACCGATTTCGATTCAAACGAACGAGCAAGCGAAAGCGGTTCGACGGCATGTTTCAGCTTTTGGGGGCAACGACAAGAATTGGTTGCTGTCCTCGGGCTTCAAGAACTTGAGCGAACTGAAGGTCGGCCTCTATACGATCGAAGTCAAGAAAGAAGTCGTCAGCAAAAAAGACGATGATGACGATGGAAAGAAGGACAAGAAGGTAGCAATACCTAAGGAGGATGCTGGGGGTGGAACAAGCAAACTGCAAGTCGCTGAAGCAGCAGTACCAAAGCCTATTCGACCAGTACATCGCTATGACATCGAGTTGTTTCTCTCCGCGGGTACGGACCGAATGGATGCGGGAATTGGCCCCGACAACGCAGGAGCGGCAAATGGAGATTCAAGGTCGGTTGTGTTCGATTTGTATGTCCAAGGGCAGCTTATTGAAGAGGGAATCGAGATAACCCAAGAAACGATAGCTCCATATGTTCGGAAGATCGAGCAGATCAAAGCCAGCGACGAAGTGGTCGTGCGATTGGTTTCAAAGAACGGTTTACCAATGGTGCACGGAATGTTGCTGAGAAAGAATTAGCTCCTCGGTCCGGGGCGCTGGTCCCAGACTACAGTACGATTCAGAATACAGTACGATTTTACATACCGTTCGTCTCACTCCATTTCCCCTAGGACCAACATGTCAGCACAAAAGAAAGCCGAGTCTCTCGGCATCAAGTTTTCGAAACAAGAGCCTGGTTACCTCGCGATGGTCGTCAAGACGGGAAACTTGCTCATCACCTCAGGCCATGTAAGCGACATCAAGGGGAAGGTGGGTGCAGGAGTTTCCCTAGACGAGGGCAAAGCGGCTGCCCGAGAATGCGCGGTTAAGATTCTAAACTCCATATGGAATGCCCATGGTACGCTGGATGGGCTACGAGTATTAAAGGTCTTGGGGTGTGTGAATTCCACCTTGGAATTTCATGAGCAACATTTGGTCATCAATGGTTGTAGCGATCTGTTGCACGAGGTGTTTGGTAAAACAACCGACGGATACCATACGCGTAGCGCCTTGGGCTTCGCTCAGATTCCTACGAATTCGGCGGTCGAAGTCGAAGCAATCTTCGAGATCAAATCGTAGTCTCGTATTTGCGGGCTTGCTCTTCGAATCGTTTGTCCAGGTGATATCGACCGGGTTTACGTTCATTAGCTTTTCAACACCGGGGCAAAGATCCCGATGGAACCTAATGTTTCGTCTGCCTAATCTTGGTATCAAGAGGACCGAAACAGCAACTGTCCATGGACTAACCCAAAGATACAATGGCAACCAACAAACAACTTGTAATCGCGCTCGGTTGCTTCGCCGGTTCAAGTCACAGCGCCTCGCGCACGCTTCTTAGAAGCAAACTTGAGTGACCTAGCCTTCACGACTTTGAAGGCGCGATAGAGTTCATTGGCATCTCGGTATCGTTTCGAAGGTCGCAGTTCGAGCGACTTGCGAATCACACCGATCAAATCAGGGTGAGCTTTGCGCCGAAGGGTAGTGTACCCGGCTGGTGGCCAATCAAACGGCCATTCCGGGAGAGTGCCGGTCAGGATTCTGTACATGATGAGTCCGAGCGCGAACACATCGGATCGTGCGCTCGGACGCCCCATCGCTTGTTCAGGTGCCATGTATCCGACGGTCCCGGAACCGCTCGCGATCATCGTCTTTACGATGGTGTGTTGTGCCACCTTTGCAATACCAAAGTCCATCAGCTGCAACCGACCGTCTGGCAACAAAATCATGTTGTCAGGCTTGATATCGCAATGAATGATTTTGTTTCGGTGCGCATATCCAACACCGTCGATCATTTGCTCGATCAAATACAGGGCAGTTTCGAACGAGACTCGATTTCTAAGTCGATCCGAGAGCGTCTTTTCACCGAGTTTGCAAGCAATGACGAAGCGGCCATCGATGAAGCTGGCATCTTTTAGTGGCAAGATGTTTGGATGGTCCAGTTTGGCAACCAGTCGCGCTTCACGTTGAAATGTGTCGAGCATGCTCGCGGTCACATTGTATTGGTGAGGCATTTTAAGCGCGACGCGAACACCCTCGATAGTATCGAGCGCTTGGTAGACGTGCGCAAATCCTCCTTGCGCTATTCTTCGTTCGATTCGATACTTGCCTAGTCGCTGTCTAGCGCGCAGCAGGCTGGTATCGCTTTGCGTCTTTGGCATCGCGCTGAAACTCAGTGCAATCATATACAGGGAAGACAACGAACGAGGAGAAAGTCGGTAACCAAACTCGTACGCGGTCAAGAAAAAGGACTTGTTGCCATTTTATCTTGCTACGCTGCAATCGCCCTCGCTAACCTAGAAAAATCCTCAGATTGAGTTCCGGTCGCTTATGCGCTACGGTCGTTGTTATCGGCTTCCAAGTTCGCTTTCTTCTCTGCCGAAACGGATAGAAAGGGTAAAAAACACCCAAATGGCCCCTTTTCCTTTTTCGCAAATCGAGCGCATTCAAGCAAAAAGCCCTGAAGCGGATACAGAGAAAATCTCTTTAACCACTCCAAGGCTTTTCAGTCGCTTGAGCCCCCTATTATGTAGCTTGGCACTATCATCCCGAGTTTCTGGTGATTTGCGAAGCAATTCTGTCCCGGACTATAGCCCCAGACTGCTTTGACTATCCAATTAACTAGGCTTTACCGTTTTGTCTTGTGAACCATCCTCAGGCTTTTCGTCGTACTTCGCTTCAGGCAAGACTTGTGATACGGGGGCTACTAAGAATTCGATAGCGTATTCATCTGGTTCTGCTTTGAGAATGGAACCGCCTTTGATCGAGGAAACCTTGGCTTCGGCAACTATTTGCTCGATCACTCTTCTTTCCAAGATCTGGTTTCGAAGTGCATCCATTTGCCCGCCGCGTTCGAGTTTCGTGCGAACTTGTCGAACGGTCAGGTCTCCTTGTTGGGCGATGAGTTCGATTTCGGCATCATACTCTGCTTCGGTAGGTTCGATTGAAAGATCTTCAGCGATCTTTTCCAGCACGAAGTGCTGTCGGAGAGCAACCTGAGTTTCCGATTCGATATTTCTACGAACATTGTTGATCACAGAGCGAATTTGGTCGTCTGTGAAGCCGCTTCGTCGCAATTCCAGGACTCGACGGTGTAGCTCTCGATCTGCTTGGCGTCGAACGAGGGCCTGAGGAAGTTCCCAATCTGCTCCTTCGGTCAATTTCGAAGTGACTTGTTCGCGAATCAATTGATTTTGATGGTATTCGCACTGACGTTGAAGTTCTTCACGTACGAAGTTCTTCAATTCTTCTGGGGTATCAAATCCGAGAGATTCAAGAACGCTTTGGCTCAATCCCTCGGGATTTACTCGGCGAATCTCAATGATCTTCACTTCGGCATCGACTTCAACACCGCGGTACGATTCATTCAGAGAGGTGTCCAAAACCTTAACCTTGGTGGTCCGGACGTCACCCTCTTTCGCGCCGACTAGTTGCGCGCCGAAATCTTCAATGAAGGAATCAGCCAGACTGAGCTTTTGCCTCAAAGTTACCAGTTGTTCCTCGATGGTGCTAACTTGCCGTCCATCGTGAGAGAATTTAATGGTTACGACCAATCGGTCGCCGATTCGAGCTTCGCCGTCGCAGGCTTCACCTTGGGTGACTCGCTCGAGCGTGCGGGTCAGTTGTGTTTCAACTTCTTCGTCCGTAAGTTCGAACTCTGTCTTGGTAATGTCTAGTCCCTTCCAATTGGGGGACTCGAATTCCGGACGGACTTCGATTTTGAATTCGTAGGTAAAATCACCCGTCGCCGGGATTTCAACAGCTCCGTAATCCATATCGGGCTCAGAAATTGCCGAGAATTCACCACCTTCTGTGATTTGCTGGAGCGAATCCATGACCAAGCTGCTCTTTACTTGATCCTGGGCGGTTTGTCGGAATCGGCTTTCCAAAAGCTTTCGAGGCACTTTGCCCGCACGGAAGCCGGGAAGGTCTGCTCGAGGAGCGATCTCATCAAACGTTTTGCGGAAGTAACGATCGATCTCGACGCGAGGAATCGTGACCACGACGTGTCGAAGACAGCTAGATGGCTTGTCAACCTTGACCGTCAATTGAATTTTTGAATCTGTTGCCTGTGCGTCAACGACTGACATGTCTGCAAACGTCCTATCGAAGATGAAAAAAGGGCACAAAATGACAGCAAGAGCGGGTGATGGGATTCGAACCCACGACAACAACGTTGGCAACGTTGTGCTCTACCAACTGAGCTACACCCGCATGGACTCTGTCAAGTCGTGCCCGATGCGATTTACCAAATTCTCAAGCGTCCACCGACTCCGAGAGGAATCAACTAGACAGTTGAAGAGACGGGATTATAGAAATCCCTTGGACTGCCGCAAGTGCGAACCGTCGATTTGTGAAAAAGTACCTTTCCAAATGCCATCGAGGGCCGTTGGCATTCGTTCCATCGGAAAAGTCAAAGCGATTGACTGATCAGTATTGCCACTGCAAACCATAACTCAGGCTATGCAGCGAGAAATTGGATTCCGCTAGGGAAAATCTTGGGGTGAGTTGGCCATTGAGGGGTGCACTCAGGTTGGATGCGAGTTGCGGATCAAGCTGCTCCCCGGCTCGTGCGACCTTGGGAATACCCAAATAAGTGTAACTCAGCGTAGCATCCAAATTTCTGGTAAAACGATATCCCAGCGTCAGTGCTACCTCAGGAGAAACGACAAAGGTGTCCAATTGGTAGCGGCCATCGTTCGTGCTTCGAGCCAGTAATCCGTTCGTAGTTGCATTCGTCGTTGGCGGAGTTCCGGGAACGGTTACCAGCGAGCTTCCTCGGATATGGACTTGCCGCTCCAGGTTTCCAAAGCCCAATTTGAACATGCCATTAAGGCTCCAACAACCTTCACGAAGCATCGTATTCAGGCCGAATGCGGTCGCGTGCAGTCTGTTGGAGGTTGTGAACTCGTCAGTAAGTTGAGAGACCGTTCCGGCGGGTGCTGGGGTGTTTGTCAGTGCGGTTGTTGTCGAAGCAATCGTTAATTGCTCTTCGAGTCTCGCCATTTGGTAGCCAGCCAAGAACTCTACTTTGCTAGAGCAATCGCTTCGCAACAATTTCTGAAACAGAATATCGCCTCCGTAAACATCACTCGAAAGTGAAGCATTCACGGAACCCGATGTACTATTTGGGTAATTGATTGCGATGGTGGACTGCGCATTGTCGGCCGTGCTAAAAAATGGTCGCATCACCACGGGGTCAATCGATCCTGCGCTGTTAAACCTGTCCACTTCGGTAGAGACATCAAAGTAACGAAAAAGCAGACCTCGCGATTGGCAAGGATCAAAAAACAATCCGAGCTCTCCACGTATTCCTTGCTGGGAATCGGCCAATTGCTCTCGGCCACCGAAAAGGGCAATCGTGTCCGCTCTGCCAATCAAGCCGTCGGTTGCAGGATCGTTTGCAGGTCTCCGTGTCGTGACCAAAGGTTGGAGCACTTGGCCATCACCCCAAAAGGTTGCGGCTTCGACTCTAAGTTGCATGTTTCTAAGCATACCGCCAAAGATGCTGAATGGGGCGATTTGATGGAGGCCACAAGGGCTGCAGGTATGGCAGTTGTTTCCTTGAAATCGAAGGGTCTCTGGATCTTTCAGCGATGGATTGAGGACTGAAACAGGCTCCTCATGCTCCATTGCAATTGGGGTGGCGGCGATCTGAACCGCCGCGCAGTTCTTGCACGAAGCCTGTACGACTTCATCTTCGGAGTCTTGAGGGACGGAATCGATTTTCATCGGAGCTCGTTGCGCAGTCGAAACCCTCGCCGGCTGAGTTCGTGAAGGCTGAGCGACAGTCGCTTTGCGCCCGTTGTTCGGCGAGGCCTTTGGCTTGCTGGATGGCGCGGGTGTCGTTCCCCGCTTTATGTTATTCGGTGGAACATTGGATCGATTGGGGCTTTCTTGCGCGAATCCCGGACCAGCAAAAAGCAGGGAGGAAGCCAGCATAGATGCAAACTGGATACGAAGAAAAATCTTGGCTGGTGACATTTTGGCCTCAGCGGGAAATCGCGTGGACTTTGATGATTAAAGGATTCGTATCAATTGAATCGGCTCTTCCGGATGCGGAAATTGAGTAAAGCTGGTTGAATTTAACGGCATGGCGAATGCTGCCATTTAGCCGGGGTGGAGCAAAGTCGCATCGAGTTTTCCGATTTTGCCGGTTTTGGGCATCCGCGATTCAACCTCCATCAAAAAGCCCTTCAACGTCCGATACCAACCCTTGAGGATGCAGCTCAGGTGAAAAATCGCATGGAATGCGAAGCCGCAGGGCCAGCAATAAAAGTAAAGGGATTTACAATGCGCAGACTTGTTCCTGGTGTTTTGGCGGTTGGGCTCGGGATGATCTCTAGCCATGCACATGCGGACTGGCCATGGAAACACAAGAGCAGTGTGGTTGCAACAAGAAACAACAGTTGGCCACAACCATTTCGAGCTGCCGATGCAAACTCCGTAGTCGCTCCCTTCGAAGTCATGCGGAACAATGGATGGCGGGAATGCAACACATTGGGTTCTGCCGTTTTCACCAAAGAAAATGTTTTGAGCGAAGCGGGAAATCTGAAAATTGAGCAGATCTTGACTCAGTCGCCTTCGAGCCAGCAAATCATTTATGTGAAGTCGTCGATTCGCAAAGAAGAAACCGACGCTAGAGTTGAAAGTACACAATTGGCGGTTTCTAGGCTGGTTCCTGTTGGGCCGTTGCCTCAAATCCTGGTCACACACATTGAGCCGAACACCTCGTCCGGTGTTTATCAAACGACCGTTCAGCGGGCCCTCATCACCACCACGCCAACCCCAAGACTTGGGGCATTCTCTGGCGTCAATGCGCCGCCATCTACGACAGTCGCTCCGAATGCGAGTCAATCGGGAACGGCAAGCAGTGGCGGAAACAGTCAATAATTGGCATCCTCACTTTTGTCGATAAATATTTAAAAGAATCTTAAAAAAAACGAGCGGGAATCGAAACGATCTAATTCTGGGAGTGTTATCACACCAATGGCCAGAAACTTGTACCATTAGGTGTTCAAACTATTTACTCTTCTCCCTGAGGTTCGAAAATGCGATCGCGAGCTTTCTTAAGTGTTCTTTCCCTGGCGTCGACCTTTATCGCTGCCACGTTTTCTCCTCTTGCCATGGCACAACCTCCAGGTGGCGGTGGTCGCGGTGGGATGATGGGTGGCGGCATGGGGGGGATGGGCGGAGTTGCTGGCCTTCTACGAGTTCCTGAAGTGGTTGAGCACTTGAAGTTAGACGAAACTCAGAAGAACGAACTGAAAGATGTTCAGCAATCCATGGGCGACGAAATGCGTAAGCTATTTGAAGGTATGCGTCCAGCCGGCGGTGGTGGAGGTGGAGATGCAGGTGGTGGACGCCAGGGGGGACGTGGCGGGTTCGGTGGGATGACCGATGAAATGCGAAAAAAGATGGAGGAGTTCAACAAAAACACCGAGGACAAAATCAGCGCGATTCTGGATCCAACACAATTTGATCGCTTAGTCGGTTTGTTCGCCCAACAGAACCCTATGCAAGCGATTCGGCATCGCCTTGTCGCGGAAAAAATGAAGGCAGCAAACTGCCCGATAACGGAAGAGCAAGAAACGAAAATGAAGGACGCCGAAGAAGCGGCCGGTGCAAAATTCCGAGAACTGATGTCGGGAGGATTTAATCCCGAGAACATGACCAAGATGGGCGAAATTCGAAAGGAATCTGAAGAGAAAGCCTTCGGCGCTCTGAATGAGACTCAAAAGAAGAAGTTTGAAGAAATCAAGGGTGAGAAGTTCGAATTCCCCCGCCCTCAGTTCGGTGGACCTGGCGGTGGACGCGGTGGTGATCGCCGTCCGAACTAGAAATTCACCAGGCGAGAAAGACTGAAGAAACGCGAATAGGGTTGGTCAACAAGACTAACCCTGTTTTCTTTTGGCTGGCATTGCAGCCCAATTCCCGAATCGCAGCAAATTTCTCTCACGGATCTACCGAACAGCAAAGGACCTGTCCCGAACCGAAGTGTAACGGTTTGTTGATGTAATGGATTTGCCGCTGGTAAAGGAACCATCCCAGCCCGAAGCGTGAGCCGAGGGGCGTACAATCCGAAAGTATCCCTCGCTTACACGTCGGGTTAGGATTAAATCAACAAGCACGTGAGCGAGGGATGGAGAATCCTACAAGAGTCCCTCGATTGCGCTTTGGGTTGGGGTGAAGGTAACAAGCCTTCACCCTACAGAGTCGTTATCGACCGGTACCGGCTTAGGCAACTCGCTCATCGGATTGTCTGCTCTCGGTTTGATCCGGAGCATTTGGCGTAGTGTTGTTTGTTTGAAGCGCTGCAGCAAACGAGGGTGGGATCGATTTGATGTGCAAATCCCTTTGTGGGAATGCTATTTCGATTCCAGATTCAGCGAATCTGTTCCGAATGCTTACCAACAGTTCATGCCTGGTCGGTAGTCGCAAATCGAGCTTTGCCAAGAAGAAGCGAACATTGATATTGAGCGTGCTATCTCCAAATTGTTCGAAGAACGCAGTCGGTGCTGGTTCTTGCATCACGTTCGGATGACTGAGACAAACCTCTCGAATGAGCGAGCATGCTAGCTCTGGGTCGGATTCGTAGGCTATTCCAACTTGGATCACGATTCTGTTGGTCGAATCCGAAAGAGTCCAATTCAATAGTCTGCCTGTGACTAAGTCCTTGTTTGGGATAATGAGCTCTTGTTGGTCGAAATTGGTGACTGTCGTGGCTCGCATACGAATTCGCGAAACAGTCCCCGTAGTTTCTCCTAGCGTGATCACATCGCCGACGCGTACCGGTTGTTCGAAAAGCAGTATCAGACCCGATACAAAGTTGGCGAAGATCTCTTGCAAACCGAAGCCCAAGCCCACACCCAGAGCAGCCACCAACCATTGAATGCTAGACCATCGAACACCGATACTATTGAATGTCATCAGCAGTCCCAGGATCAAGATGGCGTATCTCGAAATAGAAGAGATGGCGTAACGAACGGCGTTCTCCAAAGGAAGATGTTGCAACAAGGCAATCTCCAAGAGCCCCGGTAGATTTCGGGCAGCTACTACCGTCATCACGAAGGTTGGAATCGCAATCAATAAGTGAGTCAAGGTAATAGGAATCTGTTGATTGGGACTTGCTCCTTCTACGGACCATCCCAGTTTCACGGTATCAAGAACACCGACTGCCGGCAGAACAGTGGACCAAATGAATGCGATGGCAGCGATGGATGCAAAGATCAGAGTGCTGGACACGAGACGCATGGTTTGCGCATTGATCTCGCTGAGGTCCGTTTGATTATCCAAGACCAGTATGTTCATTGGAACACTGTCGGGGTCCCGTTTTCTTGCATCTTCGATCCGTTGCTTTGCTTGCGATACCAGAATCTGCCGCCGACGGAGAAGCAACCAGCGGTGGATAATGTTTGAAAGGAGCAATATGCCGATCAACGTGACAAATGTCGTGTGCAAATGCATTGATAATCGGATCGACGTATAGTGGTAGCCTAACAGGCTCATGGCGATCAGCGCAACAGGACTTCCTGCAAGACTGACGTACCACAAGTACTTGAGCCGATCGATCCATCCATTGGCGTTGCGAAGCAGAAACTCGCGAAACACGCCTCGATGCGGATGGAGTGTTATCGATAGAAAGACGGTACACAAACCCATGAGGACGCAATAAGTGACTCGTCCGAGCGAGTTCTCAAATTTGCTCTCGCCAAAGTGCGAGAGGACTCCAACAACGCACACGCAGGGGATTGCCAAGTCGATAAACCAACGAAGATTCTTCCGAAGTAGCTGAGTCGATGTTGGGGACCAGTTGAAATGATTCTCAGCAAGTCCGCCTGCTCGACAGATCTGTCGCAAGAGTTCTAGAGGGAAAAAGTATCTGGCACTGACTAGCAGCCCCATGCCGATCGCTTCTGCAAAGGACTTGCCATCGGATGCATTATGAAGTCGCCAGCCCGCTACGAGATGAAGCAGTGCTAGCGGTGTTGAGAGTATCAAACAAGCGATGATCGTCTTGAGCGTTGGGCTAAAGGTCATGCAATTTGGTCGAGTTGCCAACTCTCCTTGGCGATATTCTTCATTCTTAATGAGGCGAAGATTGAAAACCATCACCAAAAAGACAATGGTTCCGATTCCGTAAATCCAAGCATGCTTTTGAGCATCATTGGCAAGGATACGCGGAATTTCCGACCAATTGTGGATATGAAACAACCATTGCAGGCTGGGCCAGATTTGTTTGGCGTCACTAGCGGCCATCGCTTCGCTGGAACGAATCCAGAGAACGTGTTCATCGATAAAGGCCCGGTACTTTTTGACCTGGTCTATTGTCTGCTGTGTTGTCTCGGCCAAGTTGAAGAGCGAATCAAAGTGGCTATTGGCATCGACTCGAAATTCGTCCACCACTTTGTGCTCGATGGTGTCCAGCAATCGAACTTGATCGCGGTAGTTCGAGTTGGCGAATTGACTGATGGCTTCCGAGTTCAGGTTGCTCGGTTCGTTGGGGGCGTTTGATGCGGTTTTCCAGTCATCTAATTCGAGGATCAATGTCTCGGTCGCAAAAATCTTCTGCTGGTAATCATATAGCTTCTGTTGCAATTCACCGACATCGGGAAGCTCGTTCCTTTGCTTTCGCAGCATCAAGCCGACCCAACTATTAAAATTGGTTACATGCTTCGCGCTGTCGGGCGAGATCCTTTCTGTCATGATACGAAACCGGTCTGACCACAGTTTCAATTCTAATTTCGAAGCATCGGATACGACGCGGAGTTGCGAATTCTGTTTGGCAAGAGTCAGCCAACTGTCCGTGCGTTTCACGATTTGATCCGCTTGCGATTTGCACTCCGGGACCGATTGTTGGGCAAGTCGTTCAGCGAGTCTCTTTTGGTTTGCAATGAGGATTTCTCGCCGTTTGTTTAGCTCCTCGGTAACCTCTTTGATTTTGGATTGATAGTACTTTTCGTCCGAGATGAAAATCGCTTTCTGGAGTGACAGCAATTCGTTCTCGGCATCATACGTTCGCTGCTCTTGTTCCATCCGTCGAACGCGTTCATTCAACGAGACCAATCGAGCTCGAAGGAGCAGCATGGTTGCTTCACGTAGACGAGGGTCTGAGCCTTCTGTTGCAGGAGCATTGAGTTCCTCATTGATCTTGTTTGTTGAAGCCTTTGATTCGAGGATTAGTCGAGGCAGTTCTTTCTTCTGCGCATCGCGACTTACGGTTGCAGCTTCAATTCGGGCTCGCCCGTCGATCGCTCCTTGAAGTTGCGCTTGCAACTCGAGCTGAAAGGACTGTAATGTCTCGATGCTGGCGGAGGGGAGCAGGTCTTCCGAGAAGATTATTTTTGGAGAAGGATTGTCTTTTCGCTTTTTTGCTTCTGCTGTTGCGATGGGGGCCGCTTCATATGCCGCCAAGAGTTCTTTGTAGAATTTCTCGTTTTCCGCGCGTCCCTTGAGCTCTGCCAGCAATGACTC
>JAJTID010000123.1 GCA_021300155.1 Pirellula sp. | reverse complement strand
CGAATCGTCCTCGGTCGGTGGCATTACTTCATGGAGTTTCATGATGTCTATCGACAAAGAACCTTTGTCTCCCATCCTCGTTCGCTTCCAACAAGATCTTCAACTTAACCGCCGTGGCGAGCGCACGCAACAATCCTATGTCCGCAATGTTCGCAAGTTCGCGGAATTCCTCCAACGCGAGCCCGATTCCGCCTCCGAAGACGACCTGCGAAACTATCTCCTCTTCATCAAAAACGATCGACACTGGTCGGCTAGTACCATCAACGTCGCGCAACAAGCTCTCAAGAAGTTCTTCACCCTCACCTGCCCGAGAGAATGGCCCACGCTCAAGCTCGTACGATCCCGCGGAGAGTTCAAGATTCCCGTCGTCATCACGATCGGTGAAGTCCACACAATTCTCAAGCTGATCGAGAAGCCCTCCATGCTGTGCTTCTTCACCACCGTCTACTCGTTGGGGCTAAGACTCCAAGAAGCTCTGCATCTACAAGTTTCTGACATCGACTCCAAACGCATGTTGGTACATATCCACCGAGGCAAAGGGGCCAAGGATCGAATGGTCCCGTTGCCAGAACCCGCTTTGCACATCTTGAGGGATTACTACAAATCCCATCGCAATAAGAATTGGATCTTTCCTGCCGAAGGCAGAAATCACTTGCTAGCTCCGACGGCCGAAGAGCCCATGAGCGAGTCTTCTGTTCAAGGTGTCATCAAGGCGGTTCTCAAGCAACTCAATTGGGACCAACGGAAAATCAGCACACATACGCTTCGGCATTGCTACGCAACCCATCTTCTCGAAGCGGGTGTCAGTATCAAGTCGATTCAAAAGTACCTGGGGCATGCTCACTTGACGACTACCATGATCTACCTCCACGTTACTACCGTGGGGGAAGAGAATGCGATCGCAAAGATCAATTCGGTCATGAAACGAAAGTCATGAGCAACGAGCAAACCGTTGCAAAGTGCTCTCCAACGATCGGCGATATCTTCCGAAGCTATGGACCAGCCTACTTGAAGAAGTTCGGTGACCAAATGCCATCGGATCAAATCAAAGCCTTGGTCGCGATCATGCGTTGCCGAACGCCAGATTCGGGAAGCGTCGTCTATCGGTGCTCGCAGTGCCAGAAACTTCATCACGTGAGAAAATCGTGTGGGAACAGGCATTGCCCTGTCTGTCAGGGTGGTAAGGCCAAAGCTTGGTTGCAAAACCAGCTTGGGCAATTACTGCCCTGCGCTTACTTCATGTTGACGTTTACCGTCCCGGCTGAGTTTCGATCCTTTATGCGTTCGCATCCCCGCGAATGCTATAAAGCGTTGTTCAAGGCCGCTAAGGAAACGCTCGTTGCGTTGGCGAAAGAACCGAAGTACATCGGCTCTCCGAACATCGGTGCAACTGCAGTGCTTCACACTTGGGGCCGCGACCTGAACTATCATCCGCACTTGCACTTCATCGTGCCTGGCGGAGCGATCGGGCTCGATGGCAAGAGTTGGTTGAGCAGTCGCGTCGACTTCTTGATCCCAGTCCTTGCCGCTTCGGTTCTCTTCAGGGCCAAGTACAAAGCGATCATGGATCGATTGGGCTTGTTGCCAAATATCGCACCTGAGGTTTGGGACAAGGCTTGGAATGTGAATTGCAAGCCTGTGGGTGATGGTCGATTGGCACTTCGGTATCTCGCACCCTACGTATTCCGAGTTGCGATCAGCAACAGTCGGATCGTCAAGGTCGAGCCAGGTGCCGATGGCACCGGGAAAGTGACGTTCACTTACCGCCGCAGTGGTACGAGTATTTACAAACCGATGACCGTAAGTGCCGAAGAGTTCATTCGTCGGTTCTTGCAGCATGTGCTTCCGAGCGGTCTTCAAAAGGTGCGTCACTTTGGCTTCGCTCATCCACGAGCCAAGACGAATTGGGAATGGTTGTCGATGTTGGTGACGGTGACATTGAACATGTTGTACGTCTTGACCGTAGCGGCCAAACCACCGATCGAGAAGCCAACGTTGAAATGCCCAGAGTGTGGCGGTGCGTTGGTCTGCCTCGGATTCGTACCAAGCGCACCACGCCGATTGCCAGAGTTCGACACGAGCTAGACACAAAGAGATGTTTCGTAACAACTGACCAATTTTGAACGACGTGAAGTTCGTTCTGCGTGGAAGGACTGTACCGAAATTGAAACTGACTCACTAATCGGCTTGCTCGTGACCAAAACAACCTTGCAAGCGAGCCCAACATCGACGAGATTGGAGCGATTGAACTACATGCACACTCGTCTGTCGATTCTAAGACGCGATCGATCACACATCCACGAGCCAATGGAAGCGGGATAGCAGGAAGCAAACCCCTTAAGCAAGCCGGGTACCAACAAGCTTCTGATCAGCCACGCTGTCGCGGTGAGTGGCATCCCTAGCGGATCAAGAACTGCCGCTTGGGCTTCTCGAACATGGGTTTAGATTCTGGCTAACCTCTTTAGCCCCTCACCATAGATCGGGCAATCACCCGCAGTCCAGCCCGCATCCGTCCCTAAAACAACGACGCAGAATCTAAACCTTTATATGTTCGCCATCATTTTGCAAATGCCCGGCGGAGCCTCTCATGTGTCCGTGGCAACAGTCATTGATGTCGCCATTCCCGAAACCGTCATTCGAGTTTTCGGCGAGCACTTTTCGTTCTGCCTTTACGCTTTCGGGAGTGCTGTTCTTTGAAGTCGTGGTAGCAATCGCAACAGACAACTGCAAAATCGTTGAATGCCACGAACGCCTCTGTCATGTCCTTTTCTGACACAAAGAACTGCTCGCATTCTTCGCACCACGCTTGGAGGTCTTCAGGATCGGAACTGTTCTCAACGAAGCCAACCGGATCGACCGCGTCGATCATGTGACAGCAAACAACTGCAGTGATCTTCTTGCCGTGTTGCTCGCACTTGAGGTAGGAAGGCTTCTGCTTTGGCATAAGGACGTGTCTAGTCGGTATTGTGGCGAACGACCGCGATGATCTAGTCGCGGACTGAAGGTTTCCATCAAGTGACGGCGGACCCGCGACTTAGATCCATCGCTTTGTTCTGATTTCTTCTTGGTTTGTTAGCTCTGATTCGATCTTGCACTGGCCGATCAGGATGTCAGTACAACGAGTACTGGTGTCGTCCATTGTATGGTCTTGGTTGTCGCACTGCAACACAACGGCACGCGAGGTCTGCGTGGATGCATGATAATGCAATCCACGACTTGGCCCTGGCGTACTGGAATGAATTGCTGTCTCCATCAATCACCCCTGCAATCAAAACGAACCTGGCGAAACGGGAAAGTTATTAGTGTCAATTTTGTCTTTAATTAGTGTTCCAAAACTCTCTGTGCTCATGCAACGAAGGTCGGAACACTAATTGGCACTAATCTCCACTAATAAAACACAACACGTCATCGAGCACTGGCAAATCAGAACGACACCCATCACCTAGCCCCCGCAAGAGATGTCTCTAAAGTTTGTAAAGCACCGCCGGGGGCTTAGGTGCATGGGATTGTTATTTGCTGTTCTGCTGGGAGCCGGACAACGCAGCAATCAACTCGGCAAACGGTTCACGATATAGATTGTAGCATGGACGCCGTGGTACTATTCCAGTGAAATGAGTCCACGACTGCGTCGCAAGAATCTTTGGATCGGCAGAGAAATCAATTTCTACGCAATCGTGAATGTCGTCAGGTTTCAGTGGTGAAGTCAAGCTATTCGGATCAGCATTGACCTGTTTCATTCGAGAAGTAGATAGTGCCTTTGTAGCAATATTCAGTTCGGATTCCAAGTCAGTCCAAGAACGTGGCCACGTGTTCGTGCGTTCATAAAACGCACGACAAGCCGTAGCCGCTATCATGGCAGCGTCATTGTTGCGATGGGCGATCGAACTACCTTGCTTGGGGTTAAGCAAATGCCTATCGAGGGCTGGATACCCAAAGATAGACGCCGTCGACGCAATCAATACAGCAGCTATTGCCGAAATGTATTGACGTTTCCAAAGCATAGTCAAGCAGATGACTGCCAGCGACAGGAGACCAAGCAACAGAAACAGAATCGCTATGCCAGACGCGTTCCAAAGTGGAACAGTGGTGCCATCGACTGTATTGGTAACTCGCGTGACATAAACCCGAAAAAACGCGAGTGGAATCGCGACATACATCGTCCACGCAAGCAATCGGCTTACACTAAAAGTCATTCGACTCTTGGATTGCGCAGATGCCGTTTCCATGGTTGCCTTCCTTTGCAAATAACGACCAAATTCAGCGAGTCGCCGGGGTAGAGCCACCATCAGGAAGCGGCTGATCGGCGACTTCGATGCAATGCTTTGTTCGTTGCTTCGGTTGGTAGATAGGACGCCCCGATTCAAGGGCACGCTTCCGGGCCGCTTCAATATATGCATGCAGATCACCACCGTGTTCGGCCAGCAGCTTTTCGCGTGTAGCGTGAATCTCGTCCAAAATTGGATTAGATGTCATTGTCAGGGTCTCCCAAAAACTGAATAGGTGTGCAGACCAAAATTCGTGGCAGTTGCAGATCTTCCAGTAAACGATAGAGTCGAGGAAGCTCGGTTGCGTTCGCGATGTGGCGACAATTTTGCGTCAATAGGTATTCTACCCCTGCAAGCACGGCAGAGGCAACATGCAACGCGTCCAATCGAGCTTTCTGAGGCATCATGCAACCGGTTACGATTTTATCGGCGAGTGATTCCACTTCCGGGTCGGGTAATAAAAGCCCGACGTTTTCCAGGGCTGCCAGCCGACGCTTGGCGGCGTCAGGATCACCACGCGACGCCTCGTCGATCACGAACTGAGAGGTAACTAGGCGGAATTTTGGAGCCTCGAATTCGAGCCATTGCTTTGCCTGATCCTGCAAGGCCGCGATCGCGGGATTTTTGCTCGGCCAAGCAGTCGCGTGACTGACAATCGAAGTTTCTATGTATACGGTATCCATGTCACCATTCTACCGCAACGAACGACTATCGTCACCCAGTCGCGGAAAGTAACGTCTCTAAAAGTCAAGGCACCCGACCCGCGACTTGGGTGCACGCTTTTGTTCTGACTCTGCTTAGTTGCGGTTGAAGATTCCGCTCAGTATACCTTTTTTTGAATGGCCTAGCTGCTCTGCTGACATAAGCCGGGGATCGTTTTTCAGCTGCATAAATGCAACGACGATCTGAGGGCTCAAATAGAGCACAGGTTCCACGGCAGAATCCCAGTTTTCCCAATCGTGGAACTCACTACCGTCCCATTGAAGCAAGGTGTTAATTCGAATCCATCCACCTGACGACAATCTCGCAGCCAATTCATCTGGCGCAATTTCCATAGACCCAAAATAAGAATAGTCCTCACCGTTACCTTGTCTTACACGCACCTTGTACCAGTACACGGCTTGTCCTCCTGTTGCTTAATGTCAGAACGCCACGCATCACCGCGGCCGCGGCAGGTGATGCTTGCTTTGAAAAAACGGCCGACCCGCAACTCGCGGTGAGTAGCGCGCTTTCAAGTTTAGCATAAAGCATCGACTTAATCGATTGAGCTTCGCCCCCTCCCAGAACCGGACGTGCGCCGTTAACGCATCCGGCTCCCCACGGTGACCATCCCATGTCAGAAGACTGACCTGTTCTGCGCTCGCCGCAAATTATCATCGCAAGCCTGGCGCTGTGTCCAGAAGATGCTCGCAAACGAACGCCATCACCGCTCGACCGCCTTCCCTCCACCAGAGTTACCCGGTTTCATCGGTACTATGCAGTCTTCCGACTTCCCATACTCATTTCCTAACCTCTCCTCTTCAGATTGGTGATGGATACTCGACTGCTCACAGT
>JAJTID010000192.1 GCA_021300155.1 Pirellula sp. | reverse complement strand
GGCAATCCAGCCAAGGCGGGAAGGACCAAACGTTTC
This sequence comes from Pirellula sp., assembly GCA_021300155.1. Classification (GTDB taxonomy): domain Bacteria; phylum Planctomycetota; class Planctomycetia; order Pirellulales; family Pirellulaceae; genus JBKCUI01. The sequence goes on along the minus strand of JAJTID010000192.1, from coordinate 22,665 downwards.
ATTGATAAGGAAGAACCATCCATGACCTCATATCGTCCGAAAGACGACTCAACCCAAATCGACTTCAGCCATGAAGCTCTTCGGGATTGCTTCGTATCGGAACCTCAGCGAGGCCAATCGAGTATGGCGGACATGGAGAAGACAGCCTTAGGCTCAGAAACCTTGAATTTGATGGAACAAGTTGTCCACTGGGGCAATATGCAAAAGGCTTGGAAGGCAGTACGCAGAAACCAAGGGGCCCCAGGTCCCGACGGGATCCACGTCAAGGAGTTTCCAGCATACTTTTATCAGCATTGGCCCAAGATATGGCAGCAACTTTTGGATGGTACTTATCAACCGAGCGCCGCTCGACGTAAGACCATCCCCAAGAAAGATGGCGGTGAACGTTTACTCGGCATACCAAACGTAATGGAACGACTCATTGCGCAAGCCATCTCTCAAATCCTTACCCCGATCTTCGACCCCGGCTTCTCGGAATCGAGCTACGGGTATCGACCGAAACGCTCTGCCTCTGGAGCGATCAAGCAGATACAGCGTACGATCCGCTCAGGATACCGCCAATGCATCGATATGGACTTGTCGAAATTCTTCGATAGGTGCCAACATGACGCGTTGCTCGCAAGAGTGGCGCGCAAGATCGATGATAAACGCCTCTTGAGGGTGATCGGAAACTTTCTGCGTGCAGGCGTGATGGTCGAACGTCAACACCAACCCTCCCACGAAGGAGTCATGCAAGGTAGTCCTCTGTCTCCGCTGCTATCGAACATCCTCTTGGATGACCTCGATAAGGAACTAGAGAAACGAGGTCTACTGTTTGTGCGTTATGCGGACGACTTTCTGATCTTTACCAAGACCAGGATCGCCGCCGAACGAGTCTTCCGAAGTGTGGAGAGGTACCTTACTTCGAAACTAAAGTTGATCGTCAACCGCGACAAGAGTCGCGTTTGCTCAACCAAAGGAGTGGAGTTCTTAAGCTATCGATTCGATGGCTACAGTGGCTACATAGAAGTAAGTCCGAAGAGTCTCTCAAGATTCAAGAAACGCTGTCGTGAGATCCTGAACCGTAACCACGGCAAATCGACTACACAGCGACTTGGAGAGCTTAGAAGGTATCTTCGGGGTTGGGTCAACTACTTCGTTTTGGAAGAGAGCAAGAGTGTGTTTGAGGAGCTCGACAAATGGCTTCGCCGCCGTACGCGAGTATGTATCTGGAAGCAATGGCGTCTCCCAAGCACCCGCATCCGGAACCTGAAGCAACTTGGTGTTCGGCCTGAAGAAGCGATCAGTCATGGCAACAGCCGCAAAGGCCCGTGGCGTATGTCACGGAGCTTGGCTATCTCGATGGCCATGACCACGCAATGGTTGACGGAGATAGGGTTATTCAGTCTATCGAAGGCATGGAAATTGCGGCCTCCATTGCGACCGAGAGCATGAAGCCGCCAGGAACAAAAGGAGCAATCCACGCCTAGGTGGAGAAGTGCATTAGTAGCCCACCTACTATCGACGCAAATATAATCGTCAACAGCATCTCGCAACCGCCGAATCCCCGCAAAGACGCAATGATACCAATTGAAGCGAGGGCGATTAGAGCAAATTGAGGGAGTGACAATAAAGTCCGGAGCGCCCCAAGGACACCAAGCAAGATCCAGCCAATCGTCAGCAGAAACACCTCCTTCAATACGCTCATTTGCTTTTCATGTGCCGGAGGTTGATGCTTCCACACTGGGCTTACATTTCCATGGCAGAACAAATGGTGTACGGAATTTACCATAAACTGGACAGGACCAATTCACCAGATTCCATCTAGCGTTCGCAATATGGCTCTGACAAAGAGTCGAGTATTTCGAATTTCCTCATCCTTGCCCCCATCTGTTGGAAGCCCAGCTGCCACGATATATTGCATTTGGGTTTTCAGGAATATGTTGAATTTGCCCTTTCCAGGATATATCAAATTCCATTTTGCACGACTCAGAACAAAATCCACAGTCGAAAAATGCTAGCTTGATCAACCAAGTGCGACGCCTTGCACGAACCCTACACATCGCGAAACGCACCGAAGAAGCCTACGTCGGATGGATCACCCGCTTTCTCGTCTTCCACCGCGATCGCCGATGGGAATGGACACACCCGTCCAATCGCGGTCTTCGGGTCATTCGCTGGTTGGCACTTACGACCATAAAAAAACCCGCAGTGAAACTGCGGGTTCTTGGGTTGCTAATTGGCATCGACACAATTTATTCAGCACAAAGCCATCAGTCGCGAAGCATCCAATCTTGCGAAAGTGAATTGTATGTCGAAATCAGCCTGTTTCGAAACCGACTAAAACGAATACGTTGGAAAACTACTTGAGTTCTACCGTTGCGCCAGCTTCGGTAAGTTCAGCCTTGACCTTCTCGGCATCTTCTTTCGAAACTTGTTCTTTGATCTTGGCAGGAACGCCTTCGACCAACTTCTTGGCATCCATCAAAGAAAGACCTGTAAGGTTCTTTACCACCTTCACAACGTCCAACTTCTTGTCACCGAACGAAGTCATGACAACATCAAACTCGGTCTGAACGACTGCTGCTGCAGCAGGACCAGCTTCCGCTGGAGCTGCCATCATCACAGCGCCGCCAGAAGCAGCTTCGATGCCATGGACTTCCTTCAAATAATCACTCAATTCCTTGGCTTGCTTGAGCGTCAGGCCGACGATCTTCTCGCCTAGGGTCTTGATCTCTTCCGCGAAAGCGGTTGCTGTCTCGGACATAATCTTACTAATCCTCAAAATGGAAAGAACTAACTAACAAACTCACCGGCGAGAAATTGGAACCGGCTGTTTCAACACGTACGATACTTTGAACTCGCGATTACTCGCCAGTTTCCTCCTGGTTCTCGATCAACTTCTTGACCTGACCAGCGATCTTGCGAGCAGGACCGACCAATTGACCAGAGAGTGTAGCTCCTGGCGATAGGATTTGTCCAACCAGCAATGATATTTGTTCTTGTCGGCTTGGCCACTTGCTGACCTTTTTGACTTGGTCTGCGGTGAGGGCATCCCCATCCATCACCCCGCCCTTGATCTCCAGCTTTGGAAACTGGCCAGAATTGACCAACTTCGTAATCGTTCGAGTCAAAGAGACGAAATCCTCGCATCCCCAAATCACTGCCATACTTCCAGCTTGCTTATCAAAAGCTGGCCGAAGCGATGTGCCATCGGTTGCACGAGCGGCCATGGTTCGTTTCACGACCATCAGCCCGATCCCTTGATCACGAAGCGTTTTACGAATGTTATAGTTTTCTTCGCCAGTCATCCCAACGATGTTTGCAACGATTGCATCGTTGACACCCTTGAGTCGACTGGAGATATCTCTGGAAACAAGCTTTTTGACGACTTTACTCATGGCAGCCTTTCTTACGCGGATACGCGGATGCTAGGAGACATTGTCGCGCAGATCGCGATCGACTTGATATACGTTCCCTTGACCGAGTTCGGCTTGAGGGACTGCACAAACGATATAAATGCTGTGAGGTTTTCAGCAAGCTTCGTTGCATCGAAGCTCATCTTTCCGATCACCGCATGAACGTTCGAGCCTTTGTCGTTTCGGAACTCGACCTTACCGGCTTTGTATTCCTTCACGACTCGCGACACATCGGCAGTCACGGTTCCTGCTCTCGGGGACGGCATCAAACCGCGTGGGCCCAACACCTTACCGAGTGGACCGACCAGACCCATCATGTCCGGCGTAGCGATACAGACATCGAAGTCCAAAAAGCCTTCTTTGATTCGCTTGGACAAATCTTCCGCACCGACAGCATCAGCGCCAGCTTCGGTCGCCAGCTTTGCCAAGTCACCCTTTGCAAAAACGACGACGCGTTGCACTTTTCCGATGCCGTGCGGCAACACAACGGATCCCCGAACGATCTGATCTGCCTGGGCAGGATCGATTCCGAGGTTCATATGAATTTCAACAGTTTGATCGAACTTACGTCCCGCAAACTGCTTTAGTAGATCGACGGCTTGTTGCAAAGGAACCGGATTTTTTCCCGGAGTCTTCGCAAGCATAGCCTTCATTGCTTTGGTTGGTTTCACCATTCTGTGCTTGCTCCTTTACTATCCTACGATCTCGATGCCCATGCTTCGAGCGGTACCCTCGATCATGCGCTTCGCATGCTCGATGTCCCGCGCGTTCAAGTCAGCCATCTTCTTTTTGCAGATGTCTTCTACTTGAGCCTTCGAAACCTTACCGACCTTTGTCTTGTGTGGCTCACCTGAACCGCTAGCGATGCCAGCAGCTATTTTGAGCAACGCAGAAGCCGGTGGGCTCTTGGTTACAAATTCAAAACTACGATCTGAGTAAACCGTTACCACTACAGGAATCGGAGTGCCGTTGAACTCGCGTGTGCGCTCATTAAACTGCGAAACGAATTGCCCTAAGTTGATACCGAACTTACCGAGCGAGGTACCGACCGGAGGTGCTGGCGTCGCCTTCCCTCCTGGTACCTGAAACTTGCCTTGTCCTACGACTTGCTTGGCCATGTGTTCGTGAACCTTGTGTCGCTTGCCTGAGTGTCAAATATTCGTGTCAAAATACATTAAATTGCTTCGCTAAGACTGGTGCAATGAAACAGACGGCCCAAGACCGCCGCTCGATCAATCCAGTACTAAAGCGATTCGATTTGCCAGTGATCCAAAACGACCGGTGTGCTGCGACCAAAAATATTGATGATCACCGTCACACGACCGTTCGCTTCGTCGATCCGATCGACATCGCCCTCGAGACTTTGGAAGTTCCCTTCCTTCACTCGAACACGATCCCCAGGTCTGAATGGAATCGCTGTCTTTGGAGTCGCTTCTTCGTCTGCGTCTGGATAAGCAAGCTTCAAGATTCTCTCGACATCGCCGTCCGTCATCGGAGTCGGCTTACCATAGGAACCTGTGAAATCCCCAACACCGGTCGTCTCGCGGACGAGAAACCACGTGTCGTCATTGATGATCATTCGAATCACCAAGTATCCAGGGTAAAGTTTCTTCTTTACCACGCGGCGCTTGCCGGCTCGCGTAAACTCCACAACATCCTCGGTCGGCACAAGAATCTCGCCGAAAGATGATTTTAGATTGGACAAGCGAATACGCTTTTCCAATGCTTCGCGAATTGTATCTTCGCGATTGAACTGAACCTTTAGAATATACCAACGCATATCACCTGCGTCGGTCGATTCAGTTTGTGTTGATGCGGAACTGTTCACTCGAAAACCTTGCGCCAGTACTGACGATTAAGGGACTACCTTGACTGCACCTCCTAGGATCATCGACCCTCAAAGCACGCCCGATACCCACCCAATCTCCTGGCTATTGCGACGCAACATGTGACGTCACCGTCAAATGCACATCGTAAACCATTAAATTCAAATTTAGCTAGCACGCGGCTTAGCTAACACGTAACCAGTCGAAAATCGCCTGCCAGACCAAGTCAAAAACAAACAATACAACTGCCATTAATGCCATCGTGAATATAACAACCAACGATGCTCTGTAAAGCTCAGTTTTTGTCGGCCACGAAACCTTTGTCATTTCCGCTTCGACGCTGATCAAGAAATCGGCAAACTTCGGCCAGTTGACCAGTCGAAATCCGAACCAGGTACCCAAAGCGGCCATTAAAAGAGGAGCCGCTATAGTAAACGTGGGGCCATAGGTGGAACTCTTCAAGGACTCAAAGAAGCCCGCCCTCAGGGCTTCGTAGAGTTGCCAAGCACCCATCCAGAACGTCAGCCATATCGCCAAACCAGTCACTTGCCTGACGATTCGTCCCTGGCGACCTTTGTAGATCGTGCCAGCAAACAATTCGGTCATAAGAGACCGCGACGATAAAGAATCTTCTGGAATTGATGCCATAATGCCTTTTGCGCCATGCGACGTGATACGTTAGCAGGGGCGGAGGGAATCGAACCCGCAACCCCCGGTTTTGGAAACCGGTGCTCTGCCAATTGAGCTACACCCCTAACGAGAATCTGCCGCAGATCTCCTCTGCGGCAGTTCTGTAAGCCAGGTCAGCCATGTGCCCCGGCTACTTATGCAGTTAGCAATCTCGGCATGTTGCCACCAACATGCCGCCTCGAAACTACTCAACGATCTTTGTAACAACGCCCGAACCTACCGTCTTGCCACCTTCGCGGATAGCAAAGCGAACGCCTTCGTCAATTGCAACCGTTTTTTGCAGTTCAACTGTCACGCGAACGTTATCGCCAGGCATGCACATTTCTGCACCGATCAAGTTTGCAGAGCCTGTAACGTCTGTAGTTCGGAAGTAAAACTGTGGTCGGTAACCCGAGAAGAATGGAGTGTGGCGTCCGCCTTCGTCTTTGCTCAAGCAATAAACTTCCGCTTCGAACTTCTTGTGCGGGGTAATCGAGTTTGGTTTTGCCAAAACTTGGCCACGCTCGATTTCTTCCCGCTTCACACCACGTAGGAGGCAACCGACGTTATCGCCAGCCTTGCCTTCTTTCATTTCCTTGCGGAACTGCTCAACGCCAGTAACGGTCGTCTTTTTCTTCTCGTCCATCAAGCCGATGATTTCGACTTCTTCACCAACCTTGATCATGCCTCGCTCGATACGACCAGTCGCAACCGTACCGCGTCCTTCGATCGAGAACACGTCTTCGATCGCCATCAAGAACGGCTTGTCTTCTTCGCGTGTTGGCTGTGGAATGAAGCTATCGATGGCTGCAATGAGATCCGAAATGCATTTGCTAGCGACCGGGTCAGCTGGCTTATCGTAAGCAGCCTTTGCGTTACCTCGAACGATTGGGGTGTCTTCGCCTGGGAATCCGTACTTGCTGAGCAATTCACGAATTTCCAACTCAACCAACTCAAGCAACTCTTCGTCGTCAACCAAATCGCATTTGTTCAAGAAAACAACGACGGCTGGAACGTCAACCTGACGTGCGAGCAAAACGTGCTCCTTGGTTTGAGGCATTGGCCCGTCGGCTGCGCTAACAACCAAGATCGCGCCGTCCATCTGTGCGGCACCGGTGATCATGTTTTTGATAAAGTCGGCGTGACCAGGGCAGTCGATGTGAGCATAGTGACGGTTTTCCGACTCGTACTCGACGTGCGATGCTGCGATCGTAACCGTCTTGGTTGCATCCCGCACTGTACCGCCTTTGGCGATATCAGCATATGTCTTCGCTTGTGCCAATCCCTTTGCTGCCTGAACAGCCAACAACGCACCTGTAGTTGTTGTCTTTCCATGGTCGATGTGACCGATCGTTCCTACGTTGCAGTGGGGCTTTTTACGCTCAAATTGCTCTTTGGCCATTATTAACTCACAACACCTAAACAAATAAAATTCTCGAACACTGCGCCGTGGTTACTTGCCTCCAGACCATGCACTGAAGGCTTCACTGCGCAACCATTAAGTTGACTACCGCTCCGTCGAAAGATCCGTTGGCGACTCTCCGTGTCGCGACCGCCACCAAACCATTTGCTGAATATAACGATTCCAACAAACTAGGCCAGTGTCGACAGAGCTGCTGATGGGACTTGAACCCATGACCTCTTCCTTACCAAGGAAGTGCTCTACCACTGAGCTACAGCAGCATTTCACCATCCAATTTTGAAATCAAGCTGGGAAAGCTCAGTTTCGCACTGGTTGGTAAGGCCCGTCCCGTCTTTTAGGCCCAACCGATCTTCTAGGAAAGCGGGTGAAGGGAATCGAACCCTCGTATTCAGCTTGGAAGGCTGCTGCTCTACCATTGAGCTACACCCGCAAAAACAGCTCGTCTCGCGATTTTGCTGGCTTCCAACCCCAGCAACACACCCAAAAACGTCCGCTGCCGAACGCATTGCGATTAGAACATAATGGGAGGTGTAGGATTCGAACCTACGTAGGCGTAAGCCAACGGATTTACAGTCCGTCCCCTTTAACCACTCGGGCAACCTCCCCTTTTTCTCGCCGAATTGACTCAAACGGCCACTGAAGGCACTCTTGGGCTAATTCGACACACTATCCAGAGCCGGCGAAGGGACTTGAACCCCCGACATGCTGATTACAAATCAGCTGCTCTACCAACTGAGCTACACCGGCAAACCTCGAGTCCCCATGCTGTTTTGCTAGAAACACGACCTGAACCGTGTTTGGGCGGGTTCAGAGTCGCACTAGTGTACAGATGGGCATTTTCGCTGCAAGATGAATTTTGCGGCCACTTTGGGTCGCGATGCCTGTATTTTTTCGGTTGCAAACGAAATTTCCTGTTGCTCTTTCCCTGGCGATTGCTCCAAATATCGGAAAGAGCCTTCAAACTCGTCGTTGGTTCGCTAACTTCTCGCGTCTTCGCTTTCCTAATTGCATGGACTTTTATCTTGAGTCAACCAGACATATCCCTGCGAGATTTCCAAAAATTGATCCGTGCGATGTACTATGAAAAGGATGCGGAACGAGGCGTTTCAGGAACCTTTATGTGGTTGATGGAGGAAATGGGTGAACTCGCTTCGGCACTCCGCTCCAACCATGACCGCGCCAACTTGGAAGAAGAATTTGCTGATGTTGTGGCATGGCTAACCACCATCGCGAACGTCGCTGGAGTCGATCTTAGCGCCGCTATAACCTCGAAATACGGTAGCGGATGCCCTGGTTGCAAAAAGTTAGCGTGTGATTGCCCAATGTCGGAGAAACCGTAGTCCATTGCCTTCTATCGAGAATAACAACCGTACTCATTCGCCCAAAAAATCGCGAACTTGCCTATTGTCGGCGATCGCTGGCATGGGGATTGTGTTGATTCTCCGAATCGCCATTTTGTTTCTTTCTCGCGATTCTTTTGTGAATGATCCCGACGCCTATCGGTCTCTCGCTGTCGGATTGAAAACATCGGGTGTCTTTGGAAATTCGGTCGGTTCACCGATCATGCCAACCGCTTTTCGACCGCCACTCTATCCCTGGTTGCTGTCGTTCGGTGTTAATGAAGACAATCGAACGCTAAGCTTCGTCTTCCTAGCTGGCATTCACTCCGTTCTCGGAGTCGCTACTTGCTTTGGAACAGCCTATCTTTTCCATTTCTTGCTCAAGATGACGTTGCCCCAAGTCAGCCGCTCTCTCTGGATCGTTGGAGTTTTCGCGTCAACATGGATCGTGGCTATCGATCCAATACTGATCCGCCAATCGCAACTCATCATGACGGAGACCCTGGCTACCTTTTTGTCAGTTGTCTCATTGGTCTGTTGCCTTCGTTTTCTACAAGCGCAAAGTCAACAGGCGCATCTTCTTTGGGCCATCGGCACGGGATTGGCCTTCGGCCTTAATTCTTTATGCAGACCGACCGCAATCGCCTGGCTGGCATTGGTTCTCGTCTGCGTCGTATTGCTATCAAGACACCTTCAATTTCCTTCTCGAACCATCTTTTGCCTGGTTTTGGGGTTTGCTGTCTGCGTCGTGCCCTGGGGCATTCGCAACTCGAAGTTCTGCGGTAAATTTGTCCTCACGACAACCCACGGCGGATACACACTGCTCTTAGCAAACAACCCTTCCTTGTACGATCATCTCGCTCACAGTTGGTCGCGAAATTGGGATGAATCCTCTTTTTCTGCGGATTGGAACCGGCAATCCTCGGCCGCAGGAAGCGAGATCGAACAAGATCTGCTTGCTCGCAACATGGCCTTCAAAACCATTCGCGAGAGACCGTTATCATTTGCGAAGAGTTGCGTTGCTCGCTTGGTCTGGCTTTGGGCCCCTTGGCCCAATCAAGGGGGAGTCTTCACTCGAGCCGGGATTGGAGCATGGTATTTTGCCGTTTATGCAGCAGCGGTTGTAGGGTTTGCGAACTTAATACGTACTTTCCGGTCCACTCCTAACACGACTCGTTATTGGCTTCCATTGCTGACGCTGATTTTGAGCGTTTCCATGGTTCATTCCGTTTTCTGGAGCAATATGCGAATGCGAGCGGTATGTGTACCAGCCGTTTCTATCCTCGCCTCTTTGGGAGTCGTCGCGACTCTGCGACCACGACATGGCTCGAAAGATGCCGTTTGCTCAGTGGAATCCATGCTATAATCCGCCTGTAACGTTCTAAGTTGGCGGTCACTACCCTCTGATTCTGAATTCCGAGATGCACCATGGATTTGTTGTTGTTCGCCCAAAATAATGTCCAAATAGACTTTAAGAGTATCGTGTTTGTTGCTCTTCTAATTGGCTCCTTGGTTCTAGGCATTATTTGCTTGGTCGTCTTTTGGAATTTCGGGAGCGTCTGGCTTCAAGCGAAAACGAGCGGTGCCGATATCTCCATGGCTAGCTTGGTCGGCATGTACTTTCGCCAAGTTCGGCCTCAGGTCATCGTCAATGGGAAGATCATGGCTGCCCAAGCCGGACTCGATATCGATCGCCGAAATGGAATCAGTACCCAACGGCTGGAAGCACACTACCTCGCCGAAGGGAACGTGATGAACGTGATCAACGCGATCATCGCTGCTCAACGTGCTGGAATCGACTTGGACTTTGATCGTGCTGCCGCCATCGACTTGGCTGGCCGCGATGTTTTGGACGCAGTGAAGACTTCGGTGCACCCACGTGTAATCGATTGTCCTGATCCTCGACATAGCGGAACTGGTTTCCTATCCGCGATCGCTCGGAATGGGATTGAGTTGAAAGTGAAGGCTCGGGTAACGGTCCGAACGAATTTGCTTCAACTGATCGGCGGCGCTACCGAAGAAACCGTTATTGCTCGAGTTGGTGAAAGTATTATCAGTTCGATCGGTTCATCGGAAAGCCACTTGAGCGTTCTCGAGAATCCGAACTTGATCACCCGCACCGTGCTCAAGCGTGGGCTGGACAATCAAACGGCTTTTACCATCGTCTCCATCGACATTGCTCACATCGAAGTTGGCCAAAACATCGGTGCCCGGCTTCGTGCGGATCAAGCTGAAGCGGACGTGCGAATGGCGCGAGCCCAAGCCGAACAACGCCGTGCCGAGGCGATCGCTCAAGAGCAAGTAATGAAAGCCAAAGTCGCCGAAAATCGCTCCAATCTCGTTTTGGCAGAAAGCGAAGTTCCGAAAGCGATGGCGCAAGCGTTCTTGGCAGGCCATTTCCAGTCGGCAACTTAGTCGCTTCCCGCACCTGTTGTTTCCCTTGTCCGCTCGTTCGATTCGTTCGTGTTTCGTTTATTGAAACCTTCAGTGAGGCAAGTCCATGTGCGGAATCGCAGGAGGCGTTTGGCAACACGGTGCCCCAGGTCTCGATGCCGCTACCCTGCAGCGAATGACGAACGCGCTCGAACATCGTGGTCCTGATGACGCTGGGCATTGGTTTCGAGATTCGCGATTCAACGCGTTTCATCAAGACCAACGCCCATCGCCGGGTGTTGCACTTGGATTTCGCCGTCTCTCCATTATCGATCTATCTACGGGACATCAACCCCTTGGCAATGAAGATGGCTCGATCCAGATTGTCTTCAACGGAGAGATCTATAACTACCGCGAACTTCGCCATCGCCTCGAAGGTTCTGGCCATCAATTCAAGACAAACTCTGACACCGAGACGATAGTCCATCTTTACGAAGATTTGGGTGTCGATTGTTTTGAACATCTCAACGGGATGTTTTCCATTGCTATCTGGGACGGCAAACGCGATCAATTGATATTAGCTCGCGATCGACTGGGAAAGAAACCACTCTTCTATACGCAGATCGGAAACCAACTTTTCTTTGCGAGCGAGTTGAAGAGCCTTCTACAAATCGAAGGAACCTCCAAGGCGATAAATCCCGGTGCCATTGATCTCTACTTGACGTATCAATACGTTCCGCATCCTCATTCGATCTATCGAGATATACAAAAACTTCCACCGGGGCACTACGCGACATTTATAGAGAGTGAACTGACGGTAAAGCCATTTTGGAAAGTTGATTGGTCACGCGAAGCTCCAACCGATTTGGCATCGGCAGGAGAGCAACTGCGGATGCTCCTTATCGATGCAATTCGAATTCGGTTGCGAAGCGATGTGCCGCTGGGGGCTTTTTTGTCGGGCGGTATCGACTCCTCTTTGGTTGTCGCTCTTGCACAACGCGAACTGGAACAACCCATCCAAACATTTGCGATTGGATTTTCAGAAGCGGACTTTGATGAAACGCGATACGCACAATTGGTTGCGAATCACGTCGGAACGAAACACGAACGCTTTGAAGTAACGCCTGATGCGTTGGACATCGTCGATAAACTTTCGTATCAATACGACGAGCCCTTTAGCGATTCTTCTGCAGTACCGACTTGGTACCTTTGTGAACTGACCCGTAAGCATGTGACCGTCGCTTTGAGTGGCGATGGTGGCGATGAACTTTTTGGTGGATACGAGCGTTACAGGGCATTGATGCTCAGTCAACGTCTGCAACGATGGCTGCCATTGGATTGGCTTAAACAGTCAGGAATTCTAAACCGGTTGCCGGACTCCAGTGCGAGGCGTTCGTTCTTTCGCCGCGTTCGTCGTTTCTGTGAAGCGTTGGGGCAACCGCCTGTCGAGCGTTACATGAACTGGATTCAGATATTCGGAGAAGCTCAGCGACTCGATTTGTATGACGAATCGTTTATCCAGAAACTACCTAACTACAACCCGACTCGATTTCTTCAAGAAGCATGGAGTAAATCAGGCAAGCGGGATCTCGTTAGCTGCGCGACTGCAGCAGATCTACAAACCTATATGCCTTGCGATTTGATGACCAAGGTTGATATTGCTTCGATGGCACATTCATTGGAGGCGCGACAGCCACTGTTGGACTACCGACTAGTCGAATGGGCTGCTTCATTGCCGAGCCATCTCAAATTACGAGGCAATCAAGGGAAGTATCTTCTTCGACAAACGTTCAGTGAACTCTTGCCGAAAGAAATTTGGACTCGACCGAAAATGGGCTTTGGGGTCCCGATCGCCAAGTGGTTTCGTACCTCGCTAAGAGATCGAACCTACGACGCTTTAGCTTCGACAGATACACGTTGTCACGCTTTTTTTCGGCCCGAGGCTATTCGTTCTTTGATCGATGCCCATATGTCGGGCAAAGAAAATCAAGCGTATCGACTTTGGAACTTGCTCATGTTCGAACTTTGGATGCGCCGCTGGAACCCTGACATTTCGTGATAGTGACTGTTGCTTTGGAGCGATCGATTGAATTCTACTCACGCGACAAAGTATACTTTTGCGAACCTTCCACTCCATGCGTTCAATAATGAACCCGAAACCTACTTGCACCTCTCCTTCGACCAAATCAAATTACCTATGCGTCTAGTCAAAACCACAGTAGCTCTATTGGTTCTTTCTTTTTCTCAATTCGCCGCTCCCATGCAAGCGGAATCGCCATCTAATTCACCATGGCCGAGTTGGCGTGGTCCGAATGGGAATGGAACAGCAGCCAGTGGCAAGTACCCAACAGAATGGTCCTCGTCCGAAGGGATTCGGTGGAAACTAGACCTGCCTGGCCGAGGTGCTTCATCACCGATCGTTGTCGATCAACAAATTCTATTCACTCTTGGCAACGAGGGAGTAAACACGCTTTGGTCGGTGGACATGTCGGGCAAAAAGAATTGGGAAGCGGTCTTCGGTAAAGCGGTGGCTGGAAAGAATGCCAAAGCGAGCGAAGCCAACTCATCACCAATCACCGACGGAAAGAATGTATTCGTTTACTTTAAGAGTGGCGATGTCGGTTGTGCTTCGATGGATGGAACCAAAGTGTGGTCCCTGAACTTGCAAGAGAAGTATGGTGAGAATACGTTGTGGTGGGATCTTGGGACATCCCCAATTCTGACCAACGATGCGCTCGTTATCGCCGTCATGCACTCGGGACCGAGTTTTCTGGTCGCACTCGATAAGAAGACTGGAAACGAACTATGGAAATCGGATCGTTGGCTGGATGTCAATCAAGAGTCCAATCAATCTTATACAACGCCGGTATTGCATGGTGACACGATCATTACCGTTGGGGCTGATCACATTACCAGTCATCATAGCAAGGACGGGAAAGAACTCTGGAGAGTCGGTGGGCTGAATCCCAAGAACGATCCGTATTTTCGATCCATTTCTTCACCTGTCGTGATTGGCGAGCTTGCGATCTGCCCTTACGCTCGCGGCAACTCTTTGACTGCGGTGCATCTTGCTCCAAGTGTCGAACCATCCAAGCGAGTTGCATGGTCGATTGCCCTTGGCAGCGATGTTCCGACGCCAACGGTTCGTGGCGATTCCATTTATACGCTTGGAGATAAAGGGCTCGTGTCGTGCTTGCGAGCGAAAGACGGCAGTGTCGTCTGGCAAGAGCAACTTCCCAAAAGCAATCGAGCCTTTAGCAGTTCCCCTATCTTGGCAGGTGATCACCTGTACTGTGTTCGTGAAGATGCGACCACATTTGTGATCGACGTATCTGGCGAAGCCGGCAAAGTGATTTCGCAAAACAAGCTCGATGGCCAAGCGGTCGCCACCCCTGTTTTCATTAACAATCGAATCTATCTACGCACCTTCGAGGCGCTCTACTGTATTGAATAGTCTCGTGCACTTAACGCTTATCATGGTCAAGTATCTTTAGCTCCGACAAACGCCTTTCCAAAAACAAAGGCTGAATTCCCCAGGCTTTTCGAATGGAGAGTACTTCCTGTAAGGCTTCGACCTGCTTCGACTTAGAACCGGTAGTGTTAGATGTTGGGAGTACGGCTCGGATCAGCAAGTTCTTTGGTGTGTGTTCGGTTTCGATAAACTCAAGCATTTGAGTTCTATAGCCGACCGCTTCCAAAAGTTTGGCTCTCATTCCGTCCGTAGCCAATGCAGACATGCGTTCTTTGAGGATACCATACGAGGCCAATACAGGTACGGAGCCTTTTTCGAGTTGGCCATTCAATTCGTGTTGGCAGCACGGTACAGCCAAAATCGCTTGACTCTTCCATTGAATGGCTTTCAACAATGCACTGTCTGTCGCGATATTGCATGCATGCAATGAAACAACCATATCAACAGAATCCGTCGATTGAAAATGCTCAATGTCGCCGATTTGAAATCGAATCCCCTTCAAATGCAATTTTTCTACTATGCTGGTGCAAGTGGCGATGACATCGGCTCGTAAATCGAGCCCCACAATGTCGCATTCGAGTTTTAGTAAATGCGTTAACAAATAGTGGGTCGCGAACGTGAGGTAACTTTTGCCGCATCCAAAATCGATGATACGAATCTTCGAGCTAGGCTTGAGATCACGCACGACATCTAGGATGAATTCGGTGAATCGATTGATCTGCCGAAATTTTTTCGAGTGGCTCGCTAGTACTTTGCCCGCCTCATTCATAACACCTGTTTCGAGGAGAAACGGGCATGGTGTTCCCTCTGGAATCAGATGGTTCTTGGATCGATTATGAGAGGCTAGCGGTTTCGAAACGTGCGATGCAGACTTTTCCAGCGAAGGTTGCTTACGAGTCCAGGAAGCAAAAAACTTTCCCTTTTTACTTTGTTTGATCTCTAATTGCTGGTTCGTCTCGTGAAGAATTAGATTGCAAAAGTCGGACTTTACCAGAGTAGTCAGCTTTTCGGCAGCTTCCGGAGCTGCCAAGTTTTCGTGACGATGTTGCGTAGACGTTTGGTAGGTAAAAAGAAACAATGTCGAGGCTTGTACCAAAACAGGTCGAACATCGACACGCCTTGTTTCGGACTCCGAAGTCTTTGGACTGCTCAGTACAGCATGGACCAGAGCGTGATCCAGAATGCTTTTCCGTATTTGCTCGAAAGCACTCTCTTGATCGATACGCAATCGGATTTCCTAACCTATCATTAGCCCCAGTTTCCCGCTTATTGTAGCGGGACTTTCGCGGGCTTCTAGAACTCTAAGTGAACAACGCTCTAGTTCAACAGTTCATCGAGTGAGCTTCCGAATACATCGTCCTCTTTCTCTTCCTCAGGCTGTCCGAAGAAAGCCCAATCGAGGTCGTCGCTTTCGATGGATGGACCCATCTCACTACCGAGCGAAGCCAAGTAGTCATCGAGGCGAGTTGCGGACGATTGAACAACAGGAGCGTTTACCGTTCCATTTGTCGATTCGACTGTTGAGGATCGACTGCGAGACAAAACATCGCTAGCAGGCATCCACATGTCACTCGATTCGCCTTCGCCTTCACTCTCAATGCCAGGGCTCGCACCATTAAGGAAGTTGACGACAGCCAGAACGTCCAGCACACTCACTGCACTATCACCGTTTACATCCAGGAATGGAGGAGTTGCCAAATTAGGCGGAAGAATTCCACTTCCGAATGTGTTGATGAAGTTGACGAGAGCGAGAACATCAATTGCCGAAACGGATCCGTCATTGTTCACATCCAAACGGTTGGATGGATTTTGATTCGGATTTGATCGGATACGGATCATGTAGTCTTCAACTTCGCCGTCGTCTGCATAGCCGGTGGCTTGAAGAGTCTGGGTTGTGCTAAGCCGAACTCGAAGTGCAACGTCTCTATTGGTCACGGCACTCGAAGGAACTTTAGTGATCGGAATCGGGTTATCCCCATTTCGGATTTGACCCTGAATTTGAATCTTCTCCGAGTTTTCGAAAACACCGTTGCCGTTGTAATCGACCCAAGCGTTGATGAATACTGGTCCATCTGCCCCCTGCACGTTCGCGACAAACGAACCGGAATATGCGGCTGTTAGCGAAATGCTATGGACACCATCGTCAGAATCGAGGTCAGGTATCTTCGCATCTGCATCCGACGTTATCGTTGGACCGAGTGAAAATCCGCTGACTACGCGGTGGCGAGGGCCGTTATTCTCCTTCTTCGATGCATACAGAGGATCTGGCGCGTCGCCGTAGTCAAGACCTTCACCGAGGAAGATGGTGACTTGAGAAGTGCCGTCCAACTCTGTAGCTCTCATCGGATTACCGGCCAAGTCTCGGATGCCAAACAATGTTTGTGCACCTGGACCTCCAACACCCTTGGCCCCTTCGATCACCAACTGCGAACCAAGTTGAATGACTTGAATGCCAGTCAAGTTTGCAGCCGTGATAGAGTTCGCAAGCAAAGTAGCCATTTGAGAACCAGACTGAATTTGCATCGCATCCACTTCGATCGGAATTGCAGCAGCACGGCCCGGCGAACCCACGACTTGGAGAACGGTATTTGTCGACTGAAGTCGGAGATCGCTTTGAGCACCTACAGCGATAAAACCGCCTGGAGTAGAACTAGCTGTCAGTCCCAGTCCTGCACTATTGATGGCAGTAACGATCGCTGCGGCCAATCCGTCTGTCGTGTTGGAGAAACCAACTCGAATGTTGTTCGCACCAATAGTGCCGTTGCTATCGAACTCGAACACAAAGGTGGAGTTTCCGCGTTGAATTGAGAACGTTTGACCATCGGTGAATCCAAGAGGCAGACCGTTCGCGGTTGGAATTCGGAATCCATAGGTTGGTTGAACACCGGTACTTCCCGACTGAGTAATTCCGCTCGATTCCGGAATCACACTAATCAAGTTGCTACCGAACAATTGAATTGAACCGTTGCCGAGCGACTGCATGCGAACAAGGAGACCGCTTGCAAGTACCGCTGCAACAACTTTTTCTG
This sequence comes from Pirellula sp., assembly GCA_021300155.1. GTDB lineage: Bacteria > Planctomycetota > Planctomycetia > Pirellulales > Pirellulaceae > JBKCUI01. Next base: position 5,135 of record JAJTID010000192.1, on the reverse strand, counting down.
CAAGAACCGATGGTGGGTCTTGGCTCAAGAATGGGACAGCGATGTTTGTCGGGCTGGTCGTTTGGTTGTTGTCGAATTCAAAAGTGATTCTTCGGAAACCGTCATCGATTCGGAAAATAGTTCCGTCAATTGCTTGGTTCGTAAATCCGCTCGCATCGCGAGGCATTCGAAGTGTTATTCCAGATTCGAGCTCAAAATAGTGCGTGACATTCTGCGAATCTACAATCGTGTAGGTTGCAGCATCATTGATCACCAACGGATCGCTGAAGGAGATCAGCGATTCATTTCGGTTGACAAATCGCACTTGGTAGACAGATTCGCTTTCCCAGATTCCCGCGAGCGGTGTTAAGCGAATGATGTTGCTTGTGGAATCGTATCCGAATCGATAATCCAATCCTTCGACCAGAATTTTCCCGTTCTTCAAGAGCAAGACTGCGTTGGGTGATACGGTCGTTCGATCGATACCGGTCCCTTGGGAGAAATTGCCCAAGGCAGATGTATCCAGAACTTGGATGTCAAAGTGGCTCAAGCTCTTGGTGACGACTTCCACCGTCCCTACAGCGGGGTTATTGTCGGTCCCAAGTGCATCATTGTCACGTGGGTTGATTGCGATCGCAATTGGTCCGACGAAATCGGACCGATCTGCAGCACCTCGATCCTTGAATACCGATTCACCCAATCCTGGAGGAGCAGTGACCGACGGGTCGTCCACTCGCAATTGGCCTGTGATGTCGGAAGCTGGAGCAATGATCGGCGAAGGCAACAATCCTAAAGGCTGTTTAACCGACAGCAGTGAGGCACGATCGGGCAACGAATCCAACGAAGCATCGATCGATCGAGATCCTGGCTGAGGATAGAGATTGCCTGTCGAAGCGTCCGTGAACAAGGCCGATGTTGAAGGTGCAACGATCGGAAATTGCCCAAGCGTTGCAGAACCAGCAACATCCTGACTATTGCGATGGAATAACGTTCCACCTACCACAGCTGATGTGCTCGATGGATCAACAAAAATCCCTTGGTCATTATTCGCAACTATATTGTTCATCAACGTAGGGCTTGCATTTGCTCCGACGCGAATCCCTGTACCAGCTGCAGTGAATACATTCGCAGGTCTGCTGGAAAGTGCGCCAACGGCGTCTATATCCGCGCCAACGGAATCACCACTGATCGCACCTTGATTGAATTCATCGGTTAGACGAACGAAGTGCAATTGACTGCGCGCGTTGAATCCGAATGCGTCGAGGTCGATCAACCGACTGTTAAAGGACGCGGTACCGACCGGAATATAGGTCACGTTGTCGCTACTAACTTCAACGCGAATATTTTCCGAGTTACCAACTTCATAAACCGCGAGATCCGGACGCGAATCGTCGGATCCTGTTAATATGTTGTCTGTGAACTGTAGTACTAACACTCCTCCTCGTCCCAGTGACACAACTCCTTGGTTCGCCAATGGTTCACCGATACCTGAATAGTTCGGTACCCCAACAGCATTGTCTGGAAGTTGCAATCCAGCGATCGGCAATGGACCTCCACCCGCCGTCGGAGTGTATCGCTCGACTCGATCGGCGAATGCGACACTACCGATAGAGTAGAAATCTCCTTCGAAGGATGTAGCCGGGGCCGCCGCCACTCGTGTTACACTTCCGCCAAGAATGGTGTTGTTGACTACTCTCGCAAAAGGTACGGAAGCCAATGGCAAATCGCCAGTCGAAGCGTCGCCAACAACATTGATGCCACCAGCAGTGTTGAAGGACAATTCATTGTTCACAACGACAGCTCCCGGAGCCAACCTGGAGTTATTCAATACGATGGTGTTTCGTGCAGAACCTGGACTCGGAGCGTTAGAACCGGCGTCGCGAGCATCTGCCTGAAGGACGATACCAAATCCAGAGGAATTGGAAATTCTGGAGTTCTCAACGACGACCTGGCCCTGTTCTCGCGGTGTGTTCTTGTCACCCGTGCCGGAGAACGATTCAGTATCACCTATATTCGCAGGAACAGTCACGGTGACAGAACCGACGAAAACAATCTCGTCGGAATTCGTACCGGTCGTGCTCCCGTCAGCCGAAATCGCACCGATTCGCAATACGTTTTGTACAACGTTCGAATTGATCAAATCACGAACACGGGATGCAATGATCGGTGCGGACTCTCCAATCACGGGATTGAAAGGAACGCGAACGTGCCCAGCGCGGACTCCTCGTGCCGGTGAGTTCACTGGCAATGTGGTATCATCGAATTCGAATACCATCGAATTCACACCGTCGCTAATCGTCATGGTCTGTCCGTCAGCGATCTGCGTAGCATTATTGAATCGAACCGATTGATAGTTCGATTGCCCTTCGTTTGGTCCGAAAGACCTGACCAAATCGAGTTGGACGGCGCTCGGCGGTGATGTAATGATTCGAGGAGCACCGTACTCTGTGCCTTGTCGAATCTCAAGTTGGTACGTTCCGCCTTGTGGACCCGTCGTTGGACCGGCGGAGACAAATGTAGTGTCCGACCGCGATCCCGTCACTTGTTCACCGCGCTCTGCCAAGCCGATGATAAAGTCGTCGAGATACAGACCTTCGAACGCATTGTTCCTCGCACGTAACGCAGGTCGATTGAATCCTTGGCCATTGGTTCCCCATTCCGACAGATCATCTTCTGGACGGGATGTGGATACCGTGAATGGTCCAGGTGACGCAACCATGGCACCGGTCATATCAATGAATATTCCCCGGCGTGCAAACGTATCAGAGCTGTTTGGAGCCAGCGCTCCCTCCATCGCTCGCTTCACTTCTGCAGCAACCTGCTCCGCTGTCATTCCTTGTGAAATGTAGACCGGAACTGCGCTGCTATCGATTAGCCCTGTAGCGCCGTTTAGCAATACAGGAGAATTAGCGGGCGGGACGATGTTCTTGCCACCGTCGATTTGAATTCGGTTGTTGAGAACACTGACGTTCAAGCGAGGCGTAACATCAATTGTCAAATCGTATTTACCTTGAGAACCGCCGTTGGTGGTGCTGTTGGCAACCGATGCACTGTAACTGTTGTTCGCCGAGGCCGAAACACCGACGAAATAGACTCCATCAGATGGTACTGTGAATTCGATTCGAGAATCGCGGCTTCCACCAAAGTCATTGTTGAAACTTAACTGACGACCCTCGCTATCAAAGATCCTCAAGAATGGATCAAGGAAAGAGCCAATCGTTGTAGCGTTTGCCGTCACAACAATCTGCGTACCCGCCTCAAGATTCATTCGAACGAGATCCACATCTCTATCCAAAGTGGGTGCTAGCGAAGTATTGTCGCCAATCGCTCCCTCACCGTTGAAGACAAAAAATTCACTGCGAACTCCCACATCGAGAGCCCTGCTCAAAGTATCGGTTCCACCAAGTGGCTCGTTAAAAGCAACCGCTCGATTCAACTTAGAATAAGTTGCTGCTCTCAACGCATCATGGATCTTTAGGGCTAGTTCAGTGGGGGTGTCCGTAATATTGAACCGAATCAAGTTGCCAGCAGGCGCCGTTCCGGATCCATCCCAGAAGACAAAGCTTGTGCCATAAACCGACAGCAGATCCAGGTTTCGGATGCTATTGCCGCTCGGAATCGTAAGCGTGGAACCCATTTCGATTTCGAATTGTCTTCCATTGACGTTGAATGTCTGGCCGTCGGTCAATTGATTACCCGCAACCACTCGCATTTCAGGTCCGCGACCGCCGGCAAATGTGTCTCCCATACCGCCAGCGGTGCTAAATTCGAAACGGAGCCGCACTTCACGACTACCCGCGAGTTGGCCGATATCGACACGTGCTTGACGCCATGCAACACCGGGAGCTGTTTGTCCAGCGGTTAGATCATTGTCGATTGCACGCTCTACTGGGGCCTCTTGTGTCGAACTATTGTTGGTTACCAACAATCTCCAAACGCCATCGTCTCCCTGTCCATAGACTCGGAACGAATCGCGGATCGGGTTGGTTTGCGAAGAATTCGCATCCTCGGTGCTCAAGAAATAATTGAAGTACAATGTAGGCTTGTCGGCAGAAGACATACCGGCCAGCGAGAACGGTTGACTCTCGAGCACACCTGCTGCACCGCCCGGGAAGTTGTAGGTGTTCGCTAAAGGCGTACCTAAGGCGCGAGGCTGTGCCAGGGGATCTGAGAAGCTATTAAGGTTCACATTGTTGTTGAAGAATCGGTTCTCAAAACCAAAGTACCAGCTTCCACCACCTGATGTCGAAACATCACTTCGGTCGTTCGGTGCATTGAGGTTATGCCCCGGATCGTTGCCTCGACGACCAGATTGGTGCCATAGGTTGTAGTCCAAGTTCGAGAACGCAATGCCCGAAAGGCCAAACACTCCTGTGGATACGACAGACTCCCCGTTTGCAAATACTCCTTGAGGAACACCGTTCGTATCGAACGCATGAATGTTCCCGAATACGTCTGTACCGAATAGAATGTCTTGGTATTGTCCACCACCGACGTGGCGAGGGCCCGCAGACAAACCTGTAAATCGGATACCTGTTAGATTGTATGACGAGGAAACGTAATCGGCGATATTGCCAGCGAAGTTCGATGTCAATCTATTTGAGGAAACGCGATATAGTCCTCCCTGATCGCTTACCGCGAACAGGTCACCGTTCACTTGTGCAATCCCAGTGACAGCTCCACCCGGAGCAATGCCAACGCGTCGAGCACTGCCGGTTGCGGCCGTTACTTGTGCGTTAACCAATTGCACTTCATTGTTGACTGCTACTGCCGATAGACCTGCAAACCCAGCGGAGTTTAGAGCTTGTGCTAAGCGTAGTGCCATCGTCTCCGCAGTGTCTTCAGCCAAGAAATCCACCGCGATTCGTCCGCTACCAACATTGCCAGTCGAACCAAGATCTTGTGCAACTCCTCGAGTGCTCAAGATGTTGAAAGAGCCGGTTACTGCCCCGCTGAAATTAACGCGATTGCCATCGAATCCAACTTGGATCGTTGAAGGAACCGCTTGTTTCAGAGATGCAACAAACTGTGCGTTTGTCATCGTTGGGCTGTAGAATACTGTCGTTACTCCAGGTATGACACCTGGCGAAGCATTCGTCGTGATCTGATAGGTAACGCCATCGATCACAAACTGATCCCCGTCCAAAAGTACCCGT